>CAYMTJ010000001.1:0-31945 GCA_964393345.1 uncultured Anaerolineaceae bacterium
TCCTCGTGATCTCCGACCGAGCGTTCACCCGATCGCGTCTCCCGATCCCATCGCTCCTCGCCGTTGGGGCCGTGCACGCCGCGCTGACCGAGGCCGGCCTCCGGGGCCGCACGGATCTGGTCGCCGATGCCGCGGACGTCCTCGACGTCCACGGGATGGCGATGCTGCTCGCGGTCGGGGCGACCGCCGTGCACCCCAGGCTCGCGGTGGAACTCGCTGCGGAGCTGGCCGGCACCCGCGGCGCCGAGGACCTGACGGCGGCGGAGGCGATCTCGAACCTGCTGTCGGCGTTCGAAGCCGGATTGCGCAAGACGCTCGCGCGGATGGGGATCAGCGCCGTGGCGTCCTACATCGGGGGCGCGCTCATCGACGCCATCGACCTCGACGCGACCGTCGTGGCGCGCTGCTTCCCGATGGCCGCGGCCTGGCCCGGTCGGACGACGTTCGCGGACCTGGCCGAGCGGCAGCTTCGGCGCGCGGCAGCCGCGGCGGCGATCGCTCCGCCAGCGCCGGGGCGTGAGGCGCGCTTGCCGGACCCCGGCTGGGCCCGGTTCCGAGCCGACGGGGAGGCCCATCTCTTCGCGCCGAAGATCGCCACCGAGATCACGACGCTCGCCACGACGGACGACCCCGCCGGCATCGATGCCGCCCTCGTCCGCTATCGCGCGTCGGCGACCCGTGGTGCGGACGACCGGGCCGTCCCGCGCGACGATCTGCGACTCCGCCGCGGCACACCCGTCCCGCTGGAGGACGTGGAGGCCGCCCGCTCGATCGTGCGCCGGTTCGTCGTCTCCGCGATGAGCGTCGGCGCCCTCTCGCCCGAGGCCCACCAGGCCCTCACGATCGGGATCCAGCGCGCGGGCGGAGCCGCCAACACCGGGGAGGGCGGGGAGGACCCGGCCTGGTACACCCCGGATCCGGACGGCCGCCGGCGGGACGCGCGGATCAAGCAGGTGGCGTCGGCGCGGTTCGGCGTGACGGCCGAGTACCTGGCCCGCGCGGACCAGCTCGAGATCAAGGTGGCCCAGGGCTCGAAGCCCGGCGAAGGGGGCCAGCTCCCCGGTCGCAAGGCCACCGCCTACATCGCGGCATTGCGACGCGGACAGGCCGGGCAGAGCTACATCTCCCCGCCGCCGCACCACGACATCTACTCCATCGAGGATCTCGCGCAGCTCATCGCGGACCTGCGCGCCGTCAATCCGCACGCCCGCATCGGTGTCAAGCTCGTGGCCAGCCGTGGGGTCGGCACGATCGCCGCGGGCGTGGCCAAGGCCGGCGCCTCCTACATCCATCTCTCGGGTCACGCCGGCGGGACCGGCGCCTCCCCGCTGTCCTCGATCAAGCACGTGGGCGCGCCGTGGGAACTGGGCCTCGCCGAGGTCCACCAGGTGCTGCTGCGCAACGACCTCCGCGACCGGGTCGCGCTCCGGACGGACGGCGGGCTGCAGACGGGCCGGGACCTGCTCATCGCGGCGCTCCTCGGCGCGGAGGAGTACGCCTTCGGGACGGCGGCGCTGGTGGCCATCGGCTGCGACATGGCGCGCCAATGCCACCTGGACACCTGCCCCACGGGCATCGCGACCCAGCGCGAGGACCTGCGGGCGAAGTTCGCCGGGACCCCGGAGGACGTGGTCCGCTACTTCACCGCCATCGCCGAGGATCTGCGACGGGAGCTGGCGGCGGTCGGGGCCCGATCCATCGCGGAGATCGTCGGTGAGGGTCGCCGCTGGCTCACGCCGGTCGCCGCGGCACGCGGCGAGCTCGCGCCGGTGATCGGCGCGCCCTCATGGGTCGCGTCGGCCGCCCGTCGAGCCGACCCCGCCTCGGCGGACCGCCACGTCCGGCGCGCGCCGGCCTCGCCACTCGAAGCCGCCATCGTCACCGCGTTCCGTGGTCAGGGTTCCGTGCAGGCGGCCGGGCTCAGGGTCACGACCGCGGACCGCTCGTTCGGCGCCGCGCTGAGTGGCGCGCTGGAGCGCGGGGAGCTCGACGGGCCGGTCCGACTCGATCTCGAGGGCTCCGCGGGCCAGTCACTGGGAGCGTTCGCGGGACCCGGCATCACGCTGCGGCTCGTGGGCCAGGCGAACGACTATGTCGGCAAGGGGCTGTCGGGTGGGTCCATCACGCTCGTGCCGGAGCCGGATCTGGCGGCCACGCCCGGCTCCGAGGCGATCGCCGGCAACACCGTCCTCTACGGCGCGACCGGGGGCCGGCTCCACGTCGTGGGTCGCGCGGGGATGCGGTTCGCGGTCCGCAACTCGGGCGCCGAGGCCGTGGTCGAGGGGATCGGGCCGCACGGCTGCGAGTACATGACCGGTGGCGTCGTCGTCGTCCTGGGTCCGGTCGGGGCGAACTTCGGTGCCGGGATGACCGGCGGCCGGGCCTACCTGTACGACCCGAGCGGTCGCCACGGCCCCTCGCTCGCTGATGGCAGCGTCCACGGGACGAGGCTCTCGGCGATCGTGGCCGATCGCGAGGACGGGCCCGCGCGTCTCGCGGAACTTCGCCGCCTGCTCGACGACCACCGAGCGGCCGGATCCGCGCTCGCCGCGCAGGTGCTCGAGCAGGCCGATCTCGCGGCGCGGGTCTGGCTGGTCGAGCCGAACGCCGTCCCGAACGCCGACTCGGTCGGAGCGCCCATCCGTGTCGCGGCAGCCCCGTCAGTCATCCCGGTCGTCCGAACGGCCGCCGAACCGTCGCTGCCGTCGATCTAGGCGACCAGGGCGCCCGCGACGGCAGCGCGCGGCGGCGTGCGGGCGGCCGCCGTAACCGGACCGCAACCTCAGTGACGCCATCTCGACAGCGACGCCGGCCGACGGCCTTCGTACGCTGGCGTCCTACCCCGAGTCCGTCCGCGCCCGAAGGTGACCGCCATGATCCATCCGCCTAGCCCCGAACTCCGCGGTCCCGCCGCCATCCGTGATGGACACCGCGCGCCCGTGACGTGCGCGGCGTGTGGTTGTCGGCTGACCGCCAGTGGCGACGCCTGGTTCCACTTCAACCCGCTCGGCGGTCGGGACGCCCGCGGCTGTCGCGTCAACTGCGCCGATGCGGCCCATGACGCCGACGGGCGCGCGATCGCGCTCGCGGTCTGACGCCGGCGGTCCGTCCGCCCCATCCTCGCGCTGGATCGGCGGCCCGCGCCTCGCCGCGCGTCAGGCGCCGACGACCACCCGGTAGCCCACCCCGCGGACCGCGACGACGTGCGGACCGCCGGCCGATTCCACCTTGGCCCGAAGGCGGGCGAGGTGGGGCTTGAGCCACAGCAGGTCGGGATCGGTCTCGGCCGGCCAGCCGGCGCGCGCCAGCTGGAGGTGGGGGACGATGTCGCCGCTGGCGCGGACCAGCGCCTCCAGCAGTCGGAATTCGGTCGGCGTGAGGGTCAGCGACACGTCGCCGACGCGTGCCTCGTGGCGGCCGGGCTCGAGCACCAGGGCCCCCGCTTCGAGCGGTCCGGCCGACCCGGATCCGCCGATGCTCGAGCGATCCACGCGGCGCATGATCGCCGCGATCCGTGCCAGCAGCTCGGCCTTGCCGAACGGCTTGGTCAGGTAGTCGTCGGCCCCGAGACCCAGCGCACGGACCTTGGCCGCCTCACCACTCTCGCCCGAGACGATCATGATCGGCGCCTGCCCCACGGCCCGCATCTGTCCGGCGACGCTGAACCCGTCCGGTCCGGGCATCGCGAGATCCAGCAGGACGAGGTCCGGATGCTCCTCGCGGAAGCGCTTGACGGCCGTGAGGCCGTCGTAGGCGGTGATGACCTGATGGCCTTCGGTGCCCACCAGCGCCGTGACGGCACCCACCATCGCCGGGTCGTCATCCACCACGAGGATCCGCAGCGGTCGGGTGCTCATCGTCATCACGTCCTTCGTCGTTCGCGCTCAGACGGCCACGGCGGCCGGGAGGGCCACCACGAACCGGGCGCCATTCGTGCGCGCGGGCTCGCACCACAGGCGCGCGCCCATGGACTCGCCGAGTCGCTTGGCGGCGTACAGGCCGATCCCGGACCCGCGGGCGGTGTGCGTGTCGCGCCGGGCGTAGGGCTCGAAGATCCGGTCGCGCCACTCCTCCGGGATCCCGGGACCCTCGTCGCTGACCCCGAGGTGGACGACGCCTTCCACCAGCGCCCAGTCGATCGTGATCGTGGTGTCCGGTGGGGCGTACTTGACCGCGTTCTCGACGAGGTGCTCGAGGATCTGTCGCAGCCGGGGCGGGTCGGCGAGGACGTGCAGGCCCGGGCCCGGGCGGACGTCGATCCGATGGTTGGCGAGGAGCGGTCGCACCGACGCGAGGACCTCGTCGACCGCCCCGCCGACGTCCAGCGGGACGACGTCGGCGGCATCCTCGGGCACGACCCGGACCGATGCGAGGATCGAGTCCACGAGCCGGTCCAGGCGCTCCACCTGTTCGAGCGTGGCGCGATGCCAGGCGGACCGCGTCTCGCGCCGCGCGAGGTCGCGCGACTGCCGGCCCGACAGCGGCGGCTCCTCCGCGAGCAGGTCCGTGTAGGCGCGGACGACCGCGAGCGGCGTTCGGAGCTCGTGGGTGACGAGGGCGATGAGCTCGCTTCGGGCCTCGTCGATCGCCTTGAGCGATTCGACCCGGGCCTCGGCCTCGGATTGCTGCCGGCCCTTCTCCACGATGCCCGCGAGCAGGTCCGCGACCGCCCCGAGCTGGTCCACGTCGGAGGGATCGAAGTCGCGCGACTGTTCCGTCTGGATGTTGAGCACGCCGACGGTCTGGCCATGCCAGGACAGCGGCACCGACAGCATCGAGGCCACGAACCGGCGCTGGTCGATGCCGCGGACCCACAGGAAGCGCGGGTCGGCCTTGACGTCGGGGATGACCAGCGGCTCCTGCGACGCGGCCACCCGGCCGGTGACACCCTCGCCGAACGGGACGCGTGCCCGCCCGATCTGGAAGCGGTCCAGACCGTTGGTCGCGGCCAGCGTCAGGTACGCTCCATCGCGATCCATCAGGTACAGGGAGCAGACATCCGCGTGAAGCGCATCGCGGGTCCCGTCCACCACGGTCTCGAGGAGCTCGTCCCAGGTGCGCGCGGTCGTGGCGAGCCGCAGGACCTGGTGAAGGAACCGGAGCTGTTCCAGCCCGCCGAGGTCGTTCGCCCGGGTGCGATCCGTCGTCGTCATCGCCAACACGATACAAGCGTAGGGAACTCCGTCCTCCGGAAAGGTTGCGACGAGGGGAAGGTTGCGACGCGTTGCGGTCCGCGATGGAGCGTGGCGTGAGCGGCCCGGACCGTCGCGCAACCATCGCGGTGAAGGCCGAACCGGCCGGTATCGGGACCGCCGGGGCCCCGGACACCCTGGCGGCGGAGGTCCGTCTGATGGGGTCGCTCCTTGGTCAGGTCCTGGCCGAACAGGCCGGACCCGAGATCTTCGAGCGCGTGGAGCGCATCCGGCGGCGGGCGATCGCCCTTCGTCGCGCGGACGACCCCGACGTCCGCCGCCAGCTCGATGAGGATCTCGCCGACCTGGATCTCGGCGACGCGGAGGGGATCATCGGCGCGTTCGGGCTGTACTTCCAGCTCGTCAACCTCGTCGAGGCCCGGGGCCGCGTCCGGGCGCTCCGCCGACGCGAACGCGCCTCGCCCGACGGGGCGCTCGACGACTCGATCACCGAGGCCGTCGCCCGACTGCGCGCGGCCGGCCACTCGGACGACGCCATCGAATCACTGGTCAGGCGGCTGTCGATCCATCTCGTCCTGACCGCCCATCCCACCGAGGCACGCCGACGGACCGCCCTCGTCGCGCTGCGCCGCTGCGCCGGGCTCCTCGAACGGCTCGACGACCCGCGCCTGACCCCCTCGGAGGATCGCGAGGTCCGGCGTCGGCTGCGCGAGGAGATCACCCTGCTGTGGCGGACGTCGGACCTGCGCTCGGTCGCCCCGACCCCGCTCGACGAGGCCCGGACGGCGATGGCCTTCTTCGACGCCACCCTGTTCACGGTCGTCCCGCGGCTCTATCGCGCGCTTGACGGGGCGTTCGACCCGCCGGCCCATCGGCGCGGGATCGGCGCGGCTCGGGATTCCGGGCGGAGCGGGACGCGTCAGCCGCGCGTGACGCCGTTCCTGCGCTGGGGGAGCTGGATCGGCGGCGACCGGGACGGCAATCCCGGCGTGACCGCGGACATCACCGAGCGGACGGTCCGCATCCACGCCGACCACGTCCTGCACGGCTACGAGGCGGTCGCCACGCGGCTGATGCAGACGGTGGCCGCCGCGGCCCAGCCGGAGCGGATCACCCGGGCCCTCGCGATGCGACTCGGTCGGGACGCCGAGGCCCTGCCAGAGGTGGACCGCCAGCTGCGCCGGCGCTTCCCCGACGAACCGTACCGGCAGCGGTTCGGGTTCATCGCCGAGCGCCTGCGGCGGACGAGGGCCGGGCTCATCGGCGAGGCCGCGCCACTCACGGGCCGGTACGCGGACGCGGCCGAGCTCGACGCCGAACTGCAGGAGTTGCAGGAGGCGTTGCTCGCGGACGGCCTCGCCCGCGTCGCGTGGGGCGAGCTCGCCGACCTGCGCTGGCAGGTGGGCACGTTCGGGTTCCACCTGGCGTCACTCGAGATCCGCCAGCACGCGGTCGTCCACCGCGCCGCGCTGGCGGCGCTCGACGCCGGCGCTCTCGGCTCGAGCGAGGTCGCGGCAGGCGTCGCCCTCGACGAGGTCATCGGGTCGTTCCGGGCGGTCGCATCGATCCAGTCGCACGCCGGGGTGGAGGCGTGTCACCGCATGATCGTCAGCTTCACGTCCTCTGCGTCGGACGTGCTCGACGTCCTCGAGCTGGCCCGGCGCGCGACCGACGGCCGACCGCCGGTCCTCGACGTCGTGCCCCTCTTCGAGACCAGCGAGGCGTTGACGGGTGCCGGAGCGATCCTCACCGACCTACTCCGCCATCCGGCGTATCGAGCCCACCTCGCGAGGCGCGGCGATCGCCAGGAGGTGATGCTCGGGTACTCCGATTCGAACAAGGAGTCGGGGTTCCTCGCCGCCGCGTGGATGCTCCACGAGGCGCAGGAGGCACTCGTGGCGGTGGCGCGCTCGGAGGGCATCGAACTGACGCTGTTCCACGGCCGCGGCGGCGCGATCGGCCGGGGCGGCGGCCCGACGAACCGCGCGATCCTGGGGCAGGCGCCGGGGTCCGTCGACGGCCGGCTCAAGCTCACCGAACAGGGTGAGGTGATCGCCGCGAACTACTCGGACGCCACGATCGCGCGGCGCCATCTCGAGCAGGTCACGGCCGCCGTCCTGCTGGCGTCCACGCCCGAGCACGACGCCGCCCTGACCGCGTCGGTCGCGGCCGCCCGCCCGATCATGGCCGAACTCGCGGCCACGTCGCGCGCGGCCTACCGCGCGCTCGTCCACGACGATCCGGCGTTCGCCGACTTCTTCCGGGACGTCACCCCGATCGCCGAGCTATCCGACCTTCGCCTCGGATCGCGGCCGGCGGCGCGCGGCCGGGTCGGCGACGCGCCGTCGATCGACAGCCTTCGGGCGATCCCCTGGACGTTCGCGTGGACCCAGGCACGGATCAACCTGCCGGGCTGGTACGGGCTCGGGACGGCGCTGGAGGCGTACGGGGTGCAGCACGGCGACGCGGGGCTGGCCGCGATCGCCCGCCTCGGGCGGGACTGGCCGTTCCTGCGCAGCCTCCTCGACAACGCCGAGATGAGCCTGGCCAAGGCCGACATGGGCGTCGCCCGTCTGTACGCCGCGCTCGCCACCCGGCCGGGGGACGACCGTCGCTGGGCGGCGATCGAGGCCGAGTTCCACCGCACGACGACGATGCTGCGTCGGGTCACGGGACGGGACCGCCTGCTCGACGACTCGCCGGTCCTGCAGCGCTCGATCGCGCTCCGGAATCCCTACGTCGACTCGCTCTCGGAGCTCCAGGTACGGCTGCTCGTGCGGCTGCGCGCCCTTCCCCCCGACGACCGCGACCGGGCGCGCGTGCTCCGGCTGGTCCAGCTGACCGTCAATGGTGTCGCCGCGGGGCTCCAGAGCACGGGCTAGGTCAGCGCGACCATGACGTCGCGAAGGACGCCGGCCAACCGCTCCGCGTCCGAGGGTTCGTTGTAGCGCTGCGAGGAGATGCGCAGGACGCCCTCGCGTGGGGGGTCGCTGGCCGAGGGCCGGGCCGCCCGGACGGGCCAGCCATTGACCGGGACCTCGATGGCGTGGTCCGCGTAGAGCCGCTCCTCGAGGTCCGCGGCCGCCTGATCCGTGCGGATGTCCGCGAGCGGGACCGCGGCCATCGCACCGAGCATCCCGTCGGGCGCCGGCGCCGCGATGTCGAGGGCGGCGACCAGCCGGTCGCGACCGTCGAGCGCGAGCGCGTGGTTCGCGGCCATCACCTCCGGCCACCCGCCGGGCGCCTGCAAGGCCATCCAGGCGATCGCGTCGGGGAGCGTCAGGTACCCGCTCGGGTCGGCCGTGCCGGTCCAGTCCGCTTCCAGGCGGTAGCGCGTCGAACCGCCGAGCGGGCTGTTGGCCCCGTGCGAGGTCACGAGGGGATGGATGTCGGCACGTCGGTCGTCCCGGACCCAGAGCATCCCGGTGCCCTTCGGGCCGCACAGCCACTTGTGACCGTTGCCGGTCCAATACGCCGCGCCGAGGGCGTCGACGTCGACCGGCACCTGCCCGGGCGCGTGCGCCGCGTCCACGAGCGTCTCCACGCCCCGCTCGAGGAGGGCCGGCACGAGCCGCTCGATCGGCAGGACGACGGCGGTCGCGCTCGTGATGTGGCTCAGGATCGCCAGCCGCGTCCGCGGCGTGACCATCGCGAGGACGGGGTCGAAGGCGTCGTCGGCGTCGCGGATCGGGAACGGGATTCTCGCGATGACCACGCTGGCGCCGTCGCGACCCGCCGCTGCCGCCACGGCGTTGAGCGTCGCGTTGTACTCGAGATCGGTGGTGAGCAGCTCATCGCCCTGCGCGAACCGAAGGCTGCGCAGGATGGTGTTGACCCCCGTCGTGGCGTTGGGGACGAAAGCGAGACCCGCCGGATCGGCGTGCAGGAAGGCCCCGACCGCATCGCGCGCCTCGGCGAGGTGCCCGGGCAGTTCGTGCGCCAGGAATCGGACCGGGCCTCGCTCCATCCGGTCCTGCCAATCGCGCTGGATCGCGAGGACCGGCGCAGGGCAGGCGCCGTACGAGCCGTGGTTCAGGTACGTGACGGACGGGTCGAGACCCCAGCCGAGGTCGGTCCGCACCCGGTCAGACCCGGGGCTCGTCGGCCGTATCGGGGGAGGCGGTCGTGGTGCCAGGGCCGTTCGGCGCATCTGGTGGCGTGACGTCCTTCATCGGACGGAGGCCCGCCTGCATCCCCGCACGGCCACGGGCCAGGACGCGCCGGACCGTGTCGGGAGCCGCGACGAACGGGGCGAGATAGGCGATCAGCAGGATCGGGATGAGGAACCGGGCCCCGACCGGGCGAACGGCCAGCAGCATCGCCCCCAGCCACAGGAGCGTGGCGTAGATGGACGCCGCGCGCCGGCTCACCCCTGCCAGCTGCAGGCGCCTCGCCGGGATCAGGATGATCAGCCCCAGGACGAGGGCGACCGCGAGCACCCAGGGCGCGATCATGCGGCGCTCAGCGGCTCATCGATCGATAGCGGCGAACGCCGAGGAAGCCGAACACGATGACGACGCCCACGACCCACAACAGGGTCACGAGGATCGGGTTCTGGGCCGGAAAACTCGTTGACGCGATCGGGTTCGGGTTGCCCCAGAGCAGACGCAGCGAGGCGGTGAGCGTGCTGGTCGGGTTCCATTCCGCCACCGGCTGGAGCCAGGTGGGCAGCGTTGACGTGGCCACGAAGACGTTGGAGATGAACGTGATCGGGAAGAGGACCGTGAACCCCACCTGCTGTGCGACCTCGACCGTGGGGACGGACAGCCCCAGCCACACGCCGAGCCAAGACATCGCGAACGCGAACAGGAGGAGCAGCCCGACACCCGCGAGCAGTTCCAGTGGGCCGGTCCGGACCGTCCAGCCGACGACGAGCCCGGAGAGCATCAGCACGATCAGGATCCCGCCGTTGTAGACGACGTCCGACAGCGTGCGCCCGGTGAGGACCGCGGACCGCGCCATGGGCAACGACCGGAATCGATCGAGGATGCCCTTGTTGACGTCGTCGGCCATGCCGATCGCGGTCGTCGCGGAGGCGAAGACGATGGTCTGGGCGAAGATCCCGGGCATCAGGTACTCGCGAAAGGCGTTCGGGTCCGGGTACCCGGGGAGCAGGATCGCCCCGCCGAACACGAAGGCGAACAACAGCACGAACATGATCGACTGGAGGATCGCGAAGATCGCCAGTTCCGGGATCCGCGGGATCCGCTTGAGGTTTCGCCAGGTCACGAGCATCCCGTCCCGGAGCGCCGAGACCTGCCCAGCCGAACGGCTCACGGCCCGCTCGCTCATGCCGCCTCCTCTTCGTCCGGGGTCGCATCGTGTCCGGTCAGGCTCAGGAAGACGTCGTCGAGCGTCGGCCGGCGAAGGCCGATGTCGTCGATCGCGATCCCCGCCTCATCGAGGTCACGGACCACCTGGACGAGGGTCGCGGCGCCGCCGCTTGCCGGGACGGTCAACTTGCGGGTGTGCGCATCGAGCGTCGTCTCGCCGTGCGTGTCGCGTCGGAGGAGGTCGCGCGCGCGCTCGATGTCCGCCGCCTCGCGGACCACGACCTCGATCCGCTCCCCGCCGACCTGCGCCTTGAGCTGGTCGGCCGTGCCGCGGGCGATGATCCTGCCGCGGTCGACGACGGCGATGGTGTCGGCCAACTCGTCGGCCTCCTCGAGGTACTGGGTCGTCAGCAGGAGCGTGACCCCCTCGCGGACCAGGGACCGGATGACGTCCCACATCCCGAGTCGGCTGCGCGGGTCCAGTCCCGTCGTCGGCTCGTCGAGGAAGAGCAGCCTGGGCCGGCCGATGAGCGCGCTCGCGAGGTCGAGGCGCCGCCGCATCCCGCCGGAGTAGGTCTTGACCGTCCGGTCGGCGGCATCGGCGAGGTCGAAACGGTCCAGCAGGTCGTTCGCCCGCGCGCGCGAGTCGGCGCTTCGCAGCTGGTAGAGGCACCCGAACATCCACAGGTTCTCGCGACCCGTCAGGTTCTCATCCACGGCCGCGTACTGCCCGGACAGGCCGATCACCTGGCGCAGCTGCTGCGCCTGCCGAACCACATCGAACCCGGCCACCGTCGCCGTCCCCGCGTCCGGCTTCAGGAGGGTCGCGAGGATGCGGACCGTGGTCGTCTTGCCGGCGCCGTTCGGACCGAGCAGCCCCAGGACCGTGCCCTCCTCGACGGTGAGATCGACGCCGTCGAGGGCGCGGACTTCGGTCTTGCGGGTCCGATAGACCTTGACCAGGCCTTCGGCGGTGATGGCGGCGGTCACGGGCACTCCCTCGAGCGGGCGGTCGTCGACTGGCGGGCAGACGATGATACGGGCTCGTCCTGCGCGCTGCACCCGGGGGCCCTTGCGCGGGAGCGCGGGCGCTACGCTCGCGGCGTGACGTCGACCCGCCGCCCACGCCTTGGCCCCTGGCTCGATACCTGGGGCGGCATCCTGCCGCTGCTCCTGGCCGAATTCGTGGTGTGGCTCGGGTTCGGCGGTCTGCTGCCGGTCCTGCCGCTGTACTTCGTCGAGCAGGGCCTCGATCTGGCGACGCTCGGCCTGGTCATCGCCGCGTGGCCCGCCGCCCGGCTGGTCAGCGAACCGGTCTTCGGCTGGCTGGCGGACCGGACCGCGCGGGTCCCGCTGATGGTCATCGGGCTGCTCGCGAGCGGGCTCTTCGGCTTCCTCCCGCTGGTGTTCACGACGCCGCTGGCCTTCCTGCTCCTGCGTGCGGCCGCCGGACTGGCCGCCGCCGTCTACGATCCCGCCGCCCGAGGCTTCCTGACCGATGCCACGCCGGCCGGTCGCCGGGGCGAGGCCTTCGGCCTATACGGCGCTGCGCAGATGGGCGGCCTGTTGCTCGGCCCGGCGATCGGGGCGTTCGGGGCTGCGAACTTCGGCGGGATCGGGTTCGTCTTCGTCTTCAGCGGGATCGCCGCCATCGTCGCGGCCGTGCCGGTGGCGCTGCGGATCCGGGAGCCGGCCGTCCGAACGCATCCGGCGCCCTCGCCCGATGCCACCGAGTACCCCCCGGACCCGCCGTCGCTGATGGAGCGCGCGGCGGCCGATGTCGACGCGGACCGTGACCGCGGGACGGCCGTGACCCCGACGGCGACGTTGCCTCGGAGCCTGTGGAACCGGGGACTCATCGCGGTCCTGATCCTCAACGCCGGTGGCTACTACGCGGGCGGCACCTACGAGGTCATCTGGAGCCTGTTCCTCGACGGCCTCGGGGCGAACCTGGCCCTGATCGGCCTGACGTTTGCGATGTTCGGCCTGCCCGTCCTGCTCTTCTCGCCGCTCGCCGGGCGGATCGTCGACCGGCGCGGTTCGTTCGCGTTCCTGATCCTTGGGTCCATCCTCCCGGCGGTCACCGGGATCCTGTACACGATCATCGATACGCCGGGCTGGTCCGTCCCGCTGATCCTGATCGAGGCCACCGGGTTCGCGTTCCTCAATCCGGCGCTGTACGCGATCGTGGCGCGGTCGGCGCCGGCCGGCCGCTCGTCCACGACGCAGGGGCTGTTCGGGGCCGCCGGGACGCTGGGCTTCATCATCGCGTCGCTCGCGGCCGGGGTCCTCGCGGAGCTGGACATCCGCCTGCCGTTCTACGTGTTCAGCCTCGTCCTGACGATCAGCCTCGGCGTGAGCCTGGCCGTCGGCGGGCACCGGCTGCGTGGCCGTCCCGACGTCGCGTCCGCTCCGAGCGGGTGACCTGGCGTTTGACCGAACCGGGCTCCGCGACTACCATCCGCAGGCGGGGTGGAGCAGCGGCAGCTCGTCGGGCTCATAACCCGAAGGTCACTGGTTCGAATCCAGTCCCCGCAACCAACGCCTTTTCCTGAACCCCGGGCCCGACCACCCGGGGTTCATCCTTTCTACCGAAGCAGGACCGTGGATCGGTCGGGATCCCGACGAGCGGCGGCCGATCAGGGCGGCGCGAGGCGTTGCCAGATCTGCTTGGTGGAGTCCGGCTGGATGAGCGGGGCGAGCGCGCGCCACGTCCCGTCGAGCGGGTCGATCACGACGGGATGGGTCACGGCTTCACCTGGGACGGCGATGAGCAACCTGCCGTCGGGCGCCCACTCCAGGTCGAATCCCTCGCCGAGGGAGGCCGCCGCGTCGTCGGGCCCCGGGTTCGCCGCCCGGACCTCGCGCGGGAGTGGTCCGATGCCACGGGCGGACCCATCGGCCAGGCTGTAGACGCCGATCGGTCGCACCAGCCAATCCGCGCCGACCTGCTCATAGCGCACGAACGCGATCCTCGTGCCATCCGGGGACCAGGTCGCATCGATGTCATACCACGTCCCCGGCGCACCGGTGATCTGTCGCGCGTCGCTCCCGTCGGCGTCGACAAGGAACAGTCGTTGCGAGTCGGGGTCCTCTGCCGTGGAGCTGTTGTAGACGACCGTCGATCCGTCGGGCGACCAGCGCGCCGACCCGAGGTCGTCGCTCTTCCTCGCCCTGGCCAGCACGGTCTCCTCGAGCGTGGTGAGGTCGAGCTTGACGATGGTCGGGACATACGGCGTCAGGCGACGGATCAGGATCGACGACCCGGTCGGCGGCTGGAAGGGTCGGACGAAGTGGCTGGCGTCCGTCGCGATGACTCGCGGTCCCGCGGTCAGGGAGGCATCGAAGAGCCAGAGCAGCGAATCATCGTCGTTGTTGACCAAGAGCGAGCGGGAGTCCGGTGTCCACTCGATCTGGTGTGAAGGGCCGCCGGGGATCGGCGTCGGCGTGACCACGACCGGATCGCCGCCATCGACGTTGACGACCACGATGTCCACGACGACGCCGGAGGCCACCGAAGAGTCGCGCAGGAAGGCGATCCGTCTGCCGTCCGGCGAGAAGGTCGGAGCGCGGTCGTTCTCCGACCCGCTCACGATGGGTCGCACGGTCTCCGTCGCGGGGTCCAGGGTGAAGATGTCGCCGTCAGCATCGAAGGCGAGCAGGCCGTTGGCCGCCGGCCCGAACGGCGCCGGAAGTCGAGTCTGCCTCGAACCGACGAAGGCGACGAGGGTGGCCACGATCAGGGCCATGATCAGGAGCGCGATGCCCATCGTGCGCCAAGGCAATCGCGGCACGAACGCTGGACGCTGGGTGATGTCAGCCACGGGGATCCACCTTTCCGGGGACGTCCAGGCCGGCCGCTGGCGCGTCCGCGCCGTGCGACCGAGGACGTCATCGACGTAGTCGGGGTTGGGACCCATCGCGAGGTCGAGGAGGATGTCTGGAAGGTCGCGCTCGAGGCGCGCCGGCGTGGTCATGCGACCTGCCCTCCTCGGACGCGCGATGGGTCGGATCCCGGCTCGGCGGCGACGGAGCCGCGCATCTCCTCGAGGGCGCGATGCAGACGCGACTTGACGGTGCCGAGCGGGATGCGGAGGGTGCCGGCCACATCGGTCAGCGGCATCCCCAGGAAGTAGTGCAGGACGACGACGATGCGCGTGTCCGCGTCGAGTCGCCGCATCGCGGCATCGACGATCTCGCGGTCGGCGACGACACCGGCCATGTCGTGGCTGGTGGGCTGGTCGATGGGCAGGATGTCCACCTCGATCGGACGCCGACGTCGACGTCGCGTCTGATCGATGCAGGCATTGACGGTGAGTCGATGGAGCCAGGCGTCGAACCGGTCGACATCACGCAACGTCGGCAGATCTCGCCAGGCGCGGATCAACGCCTCCTGGACCGCATCCCGAGCCAGCTCGGGGTCCCGGAGGATGAGGCGAGCCGCCCGGTCCAGCCGCGTGACGGCCCCGTGGACGAGTTCGGCGAAGGCGTCATGATCGCCCTTCCTCGCTCGTTCAACGAAACCGCGCTGGTCCACGGTCGCCTCGATTGCGACACGGCCACGGTGGTCGTGCTCGATATCGTATGGCGTCGGGATCGCCCATCCGGTTCTTGGCGTGTCCGCGCACGTGCCGATCCGAGGAGCGCTAGTCCCAGCGGAACGTGCGCCCCGCGACCACGGTCGCACCGATCGCCCACGTCGCGACGATCGCCAGCGGCCGGACGAGCTCGCCCCCGCCGCCCAGGGCCGCGCGGAAGGCCTCCGCCAGCGCCCCGGCCGGCAGCCACGCGGCCAACGCGCCGAGCGGCCCGGGTAACTGATCGGCCGGCAGGATGATCCCGCCCAGGAGCAGCGACGCGAGGAACAGCACGTTGGCCAGCACGAGCGTCGCCTCGGCCCGAAGCGAGCCTGCCAGCGCCAGCCCGAGCCCGACGAACGCCGCGGTCCCCAAGACGAGCGCCGCCAGCGCGCCGACGACCGACGCCGACGGACCCGGGCGCCAGCCGAACACGAGGACGGCCACGATGACCAGGAGCACCGCGACGAGGATCTCCACGACGAGGACCGCCAGGACCTTCGAGATGACCAGACCGCTCCGGCCGAGCGGCGAGCCGCCGAGGCGCTTGAGCACGCCATACGCCCGCTCGTAGGCGGTCGCGATCCCGAGGTTCACGAGACCCGCGGCGAGCACCGCGAGGGCCAGGGTGCCCGGCAGCAGGACCTCCACGCGCGAACCCCCGGATGGGACGGGCACGACATCCACGGACGCGAAGGACAGCAGGACCGCGACAGGGATCCCGACCAGCGCGAGCACGTTCTCGCCGCGACGGGCGGTGAGCCGCAGCTCCACGCGCGTCTGGGCCGCGACCGCCGCCGGGAGGCTCGCCGCCACGCTCATGCCTCGCGAACCAGGTCCAGATAGGCCTCTTCCAGCGAGCCGCCGCTCGTCCGCAGGTCGGCCACCAGGTACGCATGGTCGGCGCACCACGCCGTCACGGCCGCGACCGCCGCCGGATCCGGGGCGACCTGCTCGATCCGGTAGCCGCCGTCGTGCCCATCGACGACGCGCCCGCCGGCCGATCGCCCCAGCGCGTCCCGGTCCTCGGGCGAGAGGGCGCGATCCAGTCGGATTCGGATCGACGGGCTGATCCCGGCCGTCAACGCCGACACCGGACCTGAGGCGACGATCCGTCCCCCGACGAGGACGTCCACCCGATCGGCCAGGCGCTCCACGTCGGTCAGGTCGTGACTGGTCAGCAGGACGGCCACGCCCTCGTCGCGGAGTCCCGTCACGATACCGCGAGTCACGGCCCGTGCCTCCGGATCCATCCCGGCCGTCGGCTCGTCGAGGACCACGACCTCGGGCCGTCCGATGAGCGCCAGTGCCAGCCCCAGACGCTGACGCTCCCCGCCGGAGAGCCGTCGGTACGGCGTCTTCGCCACGCCGCCCAGCCCCACCAGTTCGAGCAGCTCGGCGGGTTCGCGAGCGTCCCGGTGGAAGGCGCCGAACTGGACCAGGGTCTCCAGCGGCCGGGCCCGGATGTCGATCCCGCCGACCTGGAGCATCAGCCCGAGCCGGGCACGGAACGTCGGCCCGCCGCGCACCGGATCGGCCCCGAGGACGCGGACGGTCCCGGCATCCGGTGTCCGATAGCCTTCGATCGTCTCGACGGTCGTGGTCTTGCCGGCGCCATTCGGACCCAGCAGGGCCACGATCTCCCCGGCGGCGACGCTCAGCGAGACCCCATCGACGACCGCCCGCTCCCCGTAGCGCTTGACCAGCCCGTCGACGGCGATCGCCGCCCGGCTCACGGGGCGATCCGGGCGTAGTGGCGCTCGAAGTCCGCATCGCGGACCTCGCCGTACTGGATCGAGCGGATCACGCCGACGGCATCGATGAAGTAGGTCTGTGGGCGGTACGTGACCCGGTAGCGGTCCTTGATCGCCTCGTCCGGGTCGACGACCGTCGGCCAGGTCGCGCCGAACGCCGCGACGAAATCCCGCGCCGGCGCCGGCGGATCATCGGTGAGGACGCCGACGATGAGGAGACCGTCGTCCGCGTGTTCGGACAGTTTGGCCGCGAGGAGCGGGAACTCCTCGCGACACGGGACGCACGATGGACCCCAGAAGTTGACGACGATCGGGTGCCCGCGCGCGGCCGTCAGACGAAAGGCCTCGTCATCGAGCGTCAGGCCGTCGATCTCCGGAGCGACCGACCCGACATCGGCCCGGGGCCCGCGATCGCGCGACGACTCGACGAAGGCCACGATGCCCAGCGTCGTCGCGACGGCCACGAGGAGGAGCACGAGGATCGGTCGACGTGGCATGTCGAAGGCGGGCGTTCGCGCTCTACTGGAGCGTCGCGCTCCCCGTCATGTTCGGGTGGACGGTGCACACGAACGTATAGGTGCCCGCCGGCAGCGCCGGGACCTCATAGACCCTCGTCTCGACCCCTGGGAACGTCTCGCCCTTCCACACCCTCGCTCCGGCGGCATCGTCAAAGGCGACGTCATGCGGGGTGGCCGCGTCCAGGTTGATGAAGACGATGGTGAACGGCGTCTCGGCCGGCGCGCTGATGGAGGCTTCGAGGAACTTGACGCCCTGGGCCGTGATGGTCACGTCGCCCTCTGGGGCCGGCGACGTCGGGCCGCTTGACGGCGGTGGCTCACCCGATCCGGATGGCAGCGGGGAGCCGGATGCACCCGGCGTCTCGGTGCCGGTCGCCGACTTCGGCGGCAGGATCCCGGTCTGGAGCAGCGTCGCCCCCACCAGGAGCACGGCCAGCCCGCTCAGCAGGAGCGCCGGCGTCCGCGGGGCCGGGCCGCTGTCGAGGTGTCCGGTCCGGTCGGCATCCACCGTCCGCCGGTACTCCGCGCCGGCGTCGACGAGCCAGCCGACGAGGGTCAGGACGAGGGCGCCAACGCCGGCGAGCAGCAACCATCCGCCGAAGACCAGCCCGAGCATCAGCATCCCCGTGCCGATGGCGCCCAGGATCGGCCGGAACGACGGCCCGGGCATGTGGACGCCCGGCGGGGGCCCATCGTGGATCACGGCGGGCAGGGCGGGCACCGTGGGCTCGACATCGTGGTCGTAGACCCGCATGCCCTCGGCGAACCAGTACAGCAGCGTCAGGACCAGCGCCAGGACGCCGAGCCACAGCAGCGGTCCCTCGAACACCAGGCCCAGGAACAGCAGGCTCACGCCGATGGCGGCGAAGACGGGCGAGAACGACGGGCCCGGCATGTGGATCCCCGCCGGGGTCGGGCGGACGATCTTGGCCTTGCCGCGACGCGCCGGCGGCACGCTCCGGAACCGGCGGATCGTGACCAGCAGCCACAGGACGATGAGGGCCATGATCCCGACCGGCAGCAGGGCGACGAGCGCCCCCCAATCGGGGATGACGACCTTCGAGGTCAGGTCGAGGAACCAGTTCCAGAGCTGATCGAGCATGGGGCCGGACCGCTCAGGCGCGAGCGGCGCCGCGCGCGCGGGTCACTCGTGCGAACCGGCGATGAGGACGTACGCGAGCAGGCTCATCGCCACGCCCAGCGCCAGCAGCATCGTGGTGCCGGCGTAGTCGACGTGCCAGCCGCCATACGTGGGGACCGCCCAGTAGATGACCGCGATCACGACGAAGACGAGACCGACGATGACGGCGTTACGGGGATGCTTGAACGCGTGCATCGGCCTCTACTTTCCTGGCAGCAGGTACAGGAGCGAGAAGAGCAGGATCCAGACGACGTCGACGAAGTGCCAGTACAGGGACGCCGCTTCCACCGCGTCGTGATGCTTGCCCGAGAACTGGCCCGCGAGGCCGCGATAGAGCACGACACCCAGCATGATCACACCGCCGAAGACGTGCGCCCCGTGGAAACCGGTGAGCGTGAAGTACGTGGTCCCGAACGTCCCGGCCGACAGGGTGATCCCCTCCGCGCCGAGGATCGCGTAATCGGCCGCCTGCATGAACAGGAACACGACGCCGATCACGACCGTGACGGCCATGTTCCGGAGGAAGGCCGTCCGGTCGTTCCGCCGGATCGCCCAGACGGCGAACTGCATCGAGAACGAGCTCGCGATCAGCAGGATCGTCGCCGGCAGCACGAGCGGGAACATCTCGAGGTGGAACGATTCGACCCCCTCCGGCGGGGTGGGCGGCCACGCCGGGGCGTTGGCCCGGACGTTGAAGTAGGCCGCGAACAGGCCGGAGAAGAACATCACCTCCGAGGTGATGAACAGCAGCATCCCCAGGATCGGGTTGCTGATCCCGCCGGAGCTGTCGTGTGCCAGCCCGGCCACCGGGCTGTGCTCGGTCGTGGTCAGGGCGTGCGAGTCGGTCGTCATCGCTGGACTCAGTGACCGGCCGCGCCGTGACGCGCGTCGAAGAGCGGGCGCTCCGAGCGGATCTCCGGGAGCCGATCGAAGTTGTAGGCGGGTGGCGGCGAACTCGTCGCCCACTCGAGGGTGTTGCCTTCCCACGGGTCGTCGCCCGCCGGTCTCCCGCTCCGCAGCGAGATGAAGACGTTCCACAGGAACGGCACCATCGACGCGGCGATCGTGAAGCCGCCGACGGTCGCGAGCAGGTTCAGGTCATTCCAGCCGGCGGTGGAGGCGTAGTCGGCGATCCGCCGCGGCATCCCGGCGAGCCCGAGTTCGTGCATCGGGAAGAACGTGAGGTTGAAGCCCACGAACATCAACACGAACTGGATCCGACCTAGGGTCTCATCGAGCATCCGCCCGGTCATCTTGGGGAACCAGTAGTAGAAGCCGCCCATGATCCCGAACACGGACCCGCCGAACAGCACGTAATGGAGGTGCGCCACCACCCAGTACGTGTCGTGGAGCGCGAAGTCCACCGGGACGGCCGCACTGAATGCCCCGTTGATCCCGCCGAGCAGGAACATGGACAGGAAGCCGAGCGCGAAGAGCAGCGGCGTCCGGAGCATCAGCTGCCCGCGCCACATCGTGAAGACCCAGTTGAACATCTTCACGCCGGTCGGCACGGCGATGAAGAACGTCATGAGGCTGAAGAACGGCAGGTAGACCGCGCCGGTGGTGAACATGTGGTGCGCCCACACGGAGAAGCCGAGGGCGCCGATCCCGGCGGTCGCGAAGACGAACGCCTTGTAGCCGAAGAGTGGCTTGCGCGAGAAGACCGGCATGATCTCGCTGATCATCCCCATCGCTGGCAGCACCATCACGTAGACGGCCGGATGCGAATAGAACCAGAAGACGTTCTGGTACAGGATCGGATCGCCGCCGGTCGCCGGGTCGAAGAAGGCGCCGCCGTAGTTGCGATCGATGAAGAGCATGATCAGCGCGCTGGTGATGACCGGCGTCGCCATCAGCACGAGGACCGACGTCACCAGGACCGTCCAGGCCATGATCGGCATCCGGAAGAGCGTCATCCCGGGGGCCCGCATCTTGAAGATCGTCACGAGGAAGTTGATCGCGCCCAGGATCGAACTCGTCCCGATCAGGACGAGCGCGGTGATCCACAGGTCCTGCCCGGCGCCGATCGAGGCCAGCGGCCGGTCCTCGGACAGCGGCGGGTAGCTCGTCCAGCCGGCCGCGGCCGTTCCGCCGGTCACGAAGCCCAGCAGCAGGAGGATCCCGCCGAGCGGCAGCATCCAGAACGAGAGCGCGTTGATCCGCGGGAACGCCATGTCCGGCGCCCCGAGCTGGAGCGGCACGATGTAGTTGCCGAAGCCCGCCAGCATCGGGATCACGAACAGGAAGATCATGAACGTCGCGTGCATCGAGAACGCTTCGTTGTAGCCCTGGTCGGTCAGGAACTGGAGGCCGGGGATGGCCAGCTCGGTGCGGACCGCGAGCGCCAGGACGCCACCGATGAAGAAGAACAGGAACGAGTTGATCACGTACAGGATCCCGATCTTCTTGTGATCGGTGGTCGTGATCCACTCGTACAGGCCGCTCCGGTAGGTCGAGGCGGCCGGCGTCAACGTCGTCGTTGCCATCGGACTCCTTACTGGACCGTCAGCGTGCCGGTCATGTTGGTGTGGACGATGCAGACGAAGGGGTACGAGCCGGCCGCGAGCGGCCCGACGTCGTAGATCTCCTTGATGGGTCCCGTGACGATCTTGCCGTCATAGACCGTCTCGCCGTTGAGGGCGTCCTTGAAGATCTTGATGTTGTGCGGGAGCGCTTCCTGGTTGTCGAATTCGATCGTGATGGGGCTGTTCGCCGGCGCGCTCAGGTCGGTCTTGTCGAAGGCGGTGCCGTTCGCCGCGATGGCGAGCGTCGTCCCGGCGACCGGCGGACCGCTGGGCGGCGGGCCGGAGTCGCTGGGCGCGGGTGTCGGGGTCGCAGACGCGTCGCCGATCTTCCCCTCCAGCCACGCGTCGAACTCGGGGCCACTCATCGCGTGCACGTCGAAGAGCATGATCCGGTGGCCGGCCCCGCACAGCTCCGCGCACTGGCCACGGAACGTGCTGCCGGCATTGACCTCGTCGATCTTGAAGTCGAACTGGTTGACCCGGCCCGGGACGACGTCGCGCTTGAACAGGAACTGCGGCACGTAGAAGGCGTGGATGACGTCCGGACTCGCGAGATAGAGCTGGACGGTCCGCCCCGTTGGGAGGTTCAGGCCGCCGTCGGGCCCGACCGGCACGAATTGCTGGAACAGCGGTTTGGGACCGGGGACCTCGGACGGGTCGTAGTCGGCGGGCATGTAGTCGAAGGTCCACTGGAACTGCCCGGCGACCGCCCTGACCTTCAGCTCGGGGTTCGCCGACGCGGCGTCGACCGTGCTGAGCGTCTGCCACGACACCACGAACAGGAAGATCACGATCAACGACGGAACGACCGTCCAGATGACCTCCGCGACGTTGTTGCCGTGGGTCTGGGCGGGGAGGTCCACGTCACCCGGCTGTCGCCGGTAGCGGATCACGGACCAGATGATCAGGCCCTCGACCAGGAGGAAGATGGCTGCGCCGATCACGAACACGATCGTGTAGAGGTCGCGGATCTGGCGGCCCTGCTCGGTCACGGCGACGGGCGGATACAGGCCCTCGACGAACTTGGCGCCCTCCCCGGTCACGATCGCGAGCGCCAGGCCGACGCCCAGGACCACGAGCGTCGCCACGAGCGCGAACGTGGAGCCGGAGCGTGGGGCGCCGGGGGATCTCGACATCCAGGGTCCTCAGAGCAGGCGACGAGCCAGGACGTCCCGGGTCTCGTCGGCATGGTTTCGGGGGCGGCGTGGTCCGCGGACGGACCGAAGGCATGATACCCGGAGCATGGGGCCGCCGTCCGTGCGACGATGCCTCCACGATGCGGCCGCGAACCCACCTTCTTCGCCGGGCCGCCGTGGTCCCGCCGGCGCTCGTCTGGATCGCTTCGGCTGCGCCGGCGTTCGCCCACGGCCCGGTCCCGGCTGATGCGCCGTCCGCCGCGACCCTCCTCCTCGGCTGGACGTTCGAGCCGGTCCCGACGCTCGCGATCGTGGCCGCGGCGCTGTGGTGGCGATGGGCGGCCCGACGCGTCGATGCGAATCACCCCGCGAACCCGGTCCCCCGCCGACGGACGGTCGCGTTCGCCCTGGGCCTCACCGCGATCGCCGTCGCGCTGCTGTCCGGCATCGATCGCTACGACACGACGCTCTTCTCGGTCCACATGGTCCAGCACATCCTGTTGGCGCTCGTGGCGGCGCCGCTGCTCGCGCTGTCCGCCCCGATCACGCTGATCCTGCGCTCGTCGTCCGCGGCGACGCGGCGGCGCTGGATCCTGCCGGTCCTGCACTCACGGGCGGTCAGGATCATCGCCTTCCCGGTCGTGGGATGGCTCGCCTTCGCGATCGTCATGTGGCTCGCCCACTTCTCCCCGTTGTTCGATGCCGCGCTCGAGGACCCGCTCATCCACGAGTTCGAGCACGCGCTCTTCCTCGGCAGTGCGCTCCTGTTCTGGTGGCCCGCGCTCGGGGTCGACCCGGCGCCCTGGCGCATGCGGCACCCGGTGCGGATCGCCTACCTGTTCCTCCAGATGACCCAGAACACGTTCCTCGCGGTCGTGCTCCTCAACGCGGGCGCGGTCATCTATCCGCACTACGCGTCGCTCGTCCGGGCCTGGGGTCCGTCCGCCCTCGAGGATCAGCAGCTCGCCGCCGGCCTGATGTGGCTGCTCGGCGACCTGATCTTCATCGGGGCGATCATGGGGACCGTCGTCCTCTGGCTGCGGTTCGAGGTCCGCGACGCCGTCCGGACGGACCGGCGCGCCGCGGTGGACCTGGCCGAGATCCGTGTCCGCGAGCGCCGCCTCGCGGAACGGCTGGCCGACGAGCGCGGGGACCGCCACCCCTAGCCCGCTCCGGGCGGCCCTCCCCTTGTCGGGCGCGCAGCGCTCACCCGAAGGGCGGGATCGGCGCCTCGAGATAGCCGCGATAGCGACGGGGATCGACGTTGCCGCCGCTGACCACCGCGACGATGTCGCCGCCAGGCGCGGTGAGGCCAAGCTCGCTCGCATGGAATGCGAGGGCGGCGATGCCCAGCGCGCCAGACGGCTCCACGATCAGGCGGCTCCATTCGGCGGCGAGCCGCACCGCCGCGGCGATCTCCGCTTCGGAGACCAGGACGATCCCATCGAGGTAGGCCCGAAGGTGGGCGAACGTCCGCTCGCCGAGCGCCTGCGTCCGCGTCCCGTCGGCGATCGTGCGGGCGACATCCTCGGCGGACCAGCGCACGATCGACCCGGTCCGCAGGGACGCCTCGGCGTCGGCGGCCAGCTCCGGTTCGACGCCGAAGACCCGGACCCCCGGTCGCAGGTGCCGGATCGCGGTCGCGATGCCGCTCGCGAGCCCGCCGCCCCCGATCGGGACGAGGACCGTCGCGAGCTCGAGCAGGTCCTCGACGAGCTCCAGGCCGATGGATCCCTGCCCGGCGATGATCCGGTCGTCGTCGTAGGGCGGCACGATGGCGAGACCCCGTTCAGCGGCGAGACCCTCGGCGACCTGCTGGCGCTCGTCGCTCGACGTGCCGACGATGACGACCTCGGCGCCGTCGGCCTCCACCCGATCGCGCTTGAGCGCCGGGGCGTCGGACGGCATGACCACCACCGCCGGGATCCCGAGCAGGCGGGCCGCGCGAGCCACGCCCTGCGCGTGGTTGCCGGACGAGTACGTGATGACGCCCGGCGCGCGCTCCGCCGTGGACAGGGACGAGATCAGGGCATACGCGCCACGGATCTTGAACGCACCGATCGGCTGGAGGGACTCGGCCTTCAGCCAGGTCCGTCGCGCCGGGGGCCCGAACGCCACCAGGGGTGTCCGAAGGGCGATGCCGTCCAGGCGACGGGTCGCGGCCCGGATCGCGTCGATCGTGACCAGATCGCCAGCCCCGAGCGAGGCCATCAGCGGCTGCCGCGATCCTCGAGGCGCTGGCAGTCGATGCAGAACGCGGCCCACGGCAGGGCTTCGAGCCGGGCTGGGGCGATCGACTGCCCGCAGCGCCGGCAGGCGCCGAACGACCCTTCGTCGAGTCGCGCGAGGGCCTCGTCGACGAGCGCGAGATGCGCCACCGAGCGGTCCCGCAGCGCGAGGTCGCGCTGCTGCTCGAACACCTGGCTCGCCGCGGCCGCCTGCGATCCGTAGGTCATCTGGCCGGGCGCGATGATCGTCTCGCCGATCTCCGCGAGCAGCCGGTCGCGCTCGGCGAGGAGCGCGCGGCGCGCGGCGTCGAGATCCACGTGATCCATGACCGAGGATGCTACCGCGCGGTATACTCAGGGGGAGTACCCAGCTACGAGGAGTCACGCATGGCGATCGCGATCGACCCGGTCTGCGGCATGGAGGTCGACACCGAGACTTCCCAGCTGTCCTACGAACACGACGGGGTCACCTACTGGTTCTGCGGGCGCGGTTGCCTGCTCGAGTTCAAGGACGACCCCGACACGTACCTGTCGCCGGACCACGTCCCGTCGATGTAGCGCCGGTGAGCGGCCGATGATGACCGCGTAAGCCGCAGCTAAGCGCCCGTCGCGACACTGGCCACCGGCGCTGTCGATGGACCGGGCACCCGTGGGGTCCGGCGCCGAGATCCCGGGCCGGATCGGTCCGGGCGGAGGTGTCCGATGCGCCAGCTGCTGTCCCGCCTCACGTCGGTCGCGATCACGCTCGCCCCCATCATCACGATCGTCGGGATCAAGTGGCGGTTCTGAGCTCGGTCAAGCCCGGCCGGACCCGGTCGTCGCACTCAGGCGCGTGGCCAGGTACACCGGGACCACGGACAGCAGGATCGCCACCATCCCCGCGACGTTCACGAGTGGAACCTGATTGGCGAGCCGGAAGCTCTGGAAGATCCAGATCGGGAGCGTCTTGACGCCGCCTGCCGTGAAGATCGTGACGATGACTTCGTCGAATGACAGCGCGAACGCGAGCAGCCCGCCGGCCAGGAGCGCCGACCGCATCGCCGGGAACGTGACGTACCGGAACGTCTGGAACGAGTCCGCCCCGAGGTCAGCGGACGCTTCCTCGAGCGACTGCGACGTGCGCCGGAGTCGGGCGACGGCGTTGTTGTAGACGATCACGATGCAGAACGTCGCGTGGCCGATGATGATCGCGAAGAACCCGAGCGGGATCCCCACCTGCGCGAACGTCGTGCTCAGGGCCATGCCGGTCACGATGCCGGGCAGCGCGATCGGCAGGATCACCACGAGCGAGATCGACTCCTGCCCGAAGAATCGATAGCGGGCGACGGCCATGGAAGCCAGGGTGCCGAGGATCATCGCGATCGCGGTCGCGCCGAGCGCGGCCGCGATCGACGTCAGGAACGCCTGCTGCAGGCCGGTGTTCCGGATCGCCTCGGACCACCAGTGGAGGGTCAGGCCGACGGGCGGCCACGCCGGTGTCGTCCCGGAGTTGAACGAGTACACGGCGATCAGCACGATCGGCACGTAGATGAACAGCAGGATCAGCGCGGCGGCGATCGTGAGGACGGTCCGCGCCGCCCGACCGACGGCCATCAGAGCGCCTTGAACGCGCCAAGGCGGCGCGCCACGAGCAGATAGAGGATCACGATCCCGAGCGGTACGAGGGACAGCGCCGCGGCGAGGGGAAGATTGCCCGCGCCGAAGTTCCCGTAGATCGCGTTCCCGATGAAGATCGTCGTCGATACCTGGGCGGGCGCGATGTAGTCGCCCAACGTGAGCGAGAACGTGAAGATGGAGCCGGCGATCATCGCCGGGAAGACGAGGGGGAGGATCACCCGTCGGAACGTGGTTCGGGCCTTTCCTCCGAGATCGGCGGACGCTTCGAGCAACGACTCCGGGATGCGGTCGAGGCCGGCATAGACGGGCAGGATCATGTACGGCAGCCAGAGGTAGACGAACACCAGCCAGACGGCGACGTCGCCGAATCCCGGCCCCTGCAGGCCGAACGGCGCGAGCAGCTCGTTGAGGATGCCCTCCTCCGCGAGGATGAGGCGCCAGGAGTAGATCTTGATGAGGTAGCTGGCCCACAACGGCACGATGACGGCGGCCACCATCGCGTTGCGGAACCGTGGCGGAACGACTCGTGCCATGAAGAACGCGATCGGGAGCGCCAGCACGGCGCACGTGACGGTCACCGCGATCGCCATGAGAAGGGTCCGGAGCGTCAGGCCGGGGTAGGGGTCATCGAGCAGACGAGCGAAGTTGTCCAAGGTGGGGGTGAAGTTCGTCGCCCCGCTGAACGCGTCCCGTGTGAAGAACGCGTTCGCGAACAAGATCGCCAGAGATCCCAGGTAGACCACCACGAGCCACCCGAACGGGCTCGCAAGGAGCAGTCGGAGGCGGAGCGTCGGGCGTCGATGGAGGCTGACCGCCAGCCGCCGCCGGAGCGATGCGTCCGGGGTCGGGGTCCTGCGTGGCTTGGTCGACATCACGGCATCATCGGTGATGGTGTGGCCCCGCGGGGCGTTCGCCGCCGCGGGGCCGAGTCTTCCTCTAGGCGTGTCGAACGGCTATCCGCTGCGGATGGCCGTCCAGGCTTCGACCCAGGCCGCGAAGTCCTTGCACTTCACATCGGTCCGGCCGTCGAGGCAGTCCGCGACCGGGGTGGTCCAGTACCAGACATCGGTCCAGTACGCGGTCTCCTCGGCGTGGTAGATGGCGCAATGGTCGGGGTTGACCGCCAGCGCGCACGACTTCGAGTTGCCCGGCGCCTCGCCGAAGTACTCGGCGATCTGGATGTTGATCGGCGCCGACGTGATGTGGTTCACGAACTTGTAGGAACAGTTGATGTTCTTCGTCTTCGAGTTGATCATCCAGGTGTCCGACCAGCCCGTCGCGCCTTCGATCGGCTTCGTGACCTCCACCGGCACGGGCGGATCCGAGCCCTGGAGCACGTTGGCGATGACCTGCCACGTCGTGCCGAGGACGGTGTTGCCGTTCTGGAACGAGCTGATCTGCTTGGTGTAGTCACCCCAGTACTCGCCGACCGCCGGCTTCTGGGCCGTCAGCAGGTCGATGGCCGCCTGGAACTGGGTGTCATCGAGCGAGTACGGGTTCTTGATCCCGAGCTCAGGCCGTGACTTCATGAGCACGACCGCGGCATCGGCGATGTAGATCGGCGCGTCATAGACCGAGAACTTGCCGGCATACGGGGACGCCGGATCGAACATCTCCGCCCACGAGGTCGGAGCGGTGGTGACGCTGTCCGTTCGCCACATCAGGACGTTCGCGCCGCGGCCGTGTGGCACGCCGTAGTGCACGCCGTCGACGGTGTTGTAGTCCTTGTTCTTGAGATCCTCGAAGATCTCGGCGTAGCTCGGGATCAGGTCGACATTGACCGGCTGCACGAAGCCGCCGGCGACGAGCCTGAGGCTCGCGTCGCCCGACGCCGAGAGGACGTCGTACTCCTCCGGGTTCGTCTGGAAGAGCGTGAAGGCTTCGTCAGACGTCCCGAAGGTCTGGACCGTCACCTGGCAGCCGGTCTCGGTCTCGAACGAGGAGACCCAGTCCACGTCGGGGCTGGTCGTCCCGTCCTCGACATATCCCGGCCAGGCGAGCACCTTGACCTGCCCCTCGCCATCGCCGACGGCCGTCGGCAGTGCGGGACCACTCGGGGCGGCCGAGCCACCTCCGGTGCCGCATGCGGCGACGACGATCGCGAACGTCGCGATGGCCACCGCGGACCGCTGGATCTTCATCCGGATCCTCCTCCTTCCCACGCCCGTGCGTGGCTAGCGGTCGGCATCCTCGCTGATGCCGAATTCGTGCTGTCGCTTCCAGACGAGGCGGACAGCCGCGCCTTGCTGCGCAAGGGCTTCCGTCGATGTCGTCGTGAGGTTCTGCTGGGTCACGACGAGACGCGCGCCCGCGTCGAGTTCGACGAAATACCGAGTGTCGGGCCCGAGGTAGACGACATCGCGGATATGCCCCGATGCGCCGACCTCATCCGGACCGACCGGCGCGTCGGTCGACGCCAATCGGATCTTCTCAGGCCGGATGGTATACGTCCCACGGCGTCCGAGGATGGCCTCTGCCGCATCGCCGGTCAGGAGGTTCGATGTCCCGACGAAGCCGGCGACGAACGGTGTGCCGGGGCGCTCGTAGACCTCCGCCGGCGAGCCGACCTGCTCGATCCTGCCGGCATTGAACACGGCCAGGCGGTCGCTCATCGTGAGCGCCTCTTCCTGGTCGTGTGTCACGTAGATGAACGTGATCCCGACCTGCTGCTGGATCGCCTTGAGCTCGATCTGCATCTCCTCGCGGAGCTTGAGATCCAGCGCGCCGAGCGGCTCATCGAGCAGGAGGACCCGGGGTCGATTGATGAGGGCGCGTGCGAGGGCCACCCGCTGGCGCTGACCCCCCGAGAGCTGCCCCGGTTTGCGATCCTCGTACCCTTCGAGACGCACCATCCGAAGCGCCTCGGTCACCCGATCCCGTCGCTCGTTCTTCGGCACCTTCCTGACCATCAGCCCGTAGGCGACGTTGTCCGCGACTGACATGTGCGGGAAGAGGGCGTAGTCCTGGAACACGGTGTTCACGTCACGATCGAAGGGTGGGACCGTCGTGACATCCACGCCGTGGAGCAGGACCCGACCGGAGGTCGGCAGCTCGAACCCCGCGATCATGCGCAGCGTCGTCGTCTTGCCCGAGCCCGACGGTCCCAGCATCGAGAAGAACTCGCCGTCGCGCACATCGAGATCGACGCCGTCGACGGCACGCGTCTCGCCGTAGCGCTTGGTCACGCGCTCCAGGCGGACGGCCGTCCCGATGGACGCTGGCGACGACGCAGTCGAAGGGTCAGTATCGATGCGCGGGAGGGCCAAGAGAACCTCGACGTCGCTTCGGGCGGTTGGATGGACGGACGAGCCGATTGCGCCGCACTGTGCGGCGCGACGCAGGGCGTGTCAAGACGGCATCAGGCCCATCGCGGAGCGCGCGTCGATAGACTCCGGTCGTGTCCCGGCTCGGTCCGTCCTTCGCTGCCCTGGTCGCGCTCATCCTGATCGCCTGCGATGCGTCGACGCCGGTCGCGACGCCGTCGCCGATCGCGGGCACGCCGGACGCGCCGCGTGAGGTGAACCTGGTCGCCAAGGACTACTCGTTCGTGCCCGCGGCGCTCGACCTGATCCCCGGCGAGACCGTCCTGCTGCACGTCATCAACGGTGGCCTGGAGATCCACGAAGCCGTGATCGGCGACGGCCCGGTCCAGGACGCCTGGGAGATGGCCGAGGCCGCCACGGTCGGGGCACCACCCGGGCCGACGCCGGTCGTGAGCGTGCCGCCAGAGGTCGCCGGCATCCGTGTCGTCGTCGCGTCGGGGGAGCGGGTGGACCTGCGCTGGACCGTCCCATCGTCGCCGCCGGCGGACGCATCGTCGGAGCCCCCGAGCGAGGGTTCCGCGCGGCCGGCCTCGGGACCACCCACCGACCCGTCCGTCTGGTTCGTGGGCTGCCACATCCCCGGCCACCTGGCGAAGGGCATGTGGATCCCCATCCGCTGGCTCGACGACATCGCATCGTGACGACGGTCGGTGGTACCCTCACGCTGCATCCACGAGGGTGCGTCGGCCTCGGAATGCCGCAGTGGGAGGAACCTGGATGACGTACGTGATCGCCGAGCCGTGCATCGACGTGCTCGACATCTCGTGTGTCTCCGTCTGCCCCGTCGACTGCATCCACTACGAAGAGGGCGTGGACCGCAAGCTGTTCATCGACCCGAACGAATGCATCGACTGCGGCGCCTGTGAGCCGGAGTGCCCCGTGAACGCGATCTTCCCGGAGGAGTCGGTGCCACCGGAGTGGGCGAAGTTCACCGTGATGGACGCCACCTGGTACACCGACAAGGCCGCGGCGCGGGCCGCCGTCGACGAGGCTAAACCCTCGGGCTGATGGCCTCGCGGGGGCGTCGCCTCACGCGTCGGGGCGCGAGGGTCGGTTCTCTATCGAGGGTGGCCAGACCACTTCCCACGCCATGCGCATCGTCTCGTTGCTCCCCTCCGCCACGGAGATCGTCTGCGCCATCGGACTCGGCGATGAGCTGGTCGGCGTCACGCACGAATGCGACTGGCCGCCGGAGGTCATCGGCCGACCCGTCGTCACGCGCAGCGTCCACGACCTGACCGAGGCGTCGTCGCGCGAGATCCACGGCCTGGTCACGGCGTCGATGCACGGTGGATCGTCGCTCTACGCGCTCGACGAGGAGGCGCTGGCCGCCACTCGACCGGACCTGATCCTGACCCAGGAGCTCTGTCGCGTGTGCGCGGTGAGCTACCAGGAGGTCAACGACGTGGCGCGCCGCATCGACGCGGCCATCACGGTCGTGTCGCTCGAGCCCACCTCGATCGAAGGGATCCTCAACACGATCACGACCGTCGGGGCGATGGCCGAAGCCGAGGACGCCGCGATCGACCTCGTGGAGGCCCTCCGGGAACGACTCGGGAGCGTGGAGCGTGCCGTCGGCGAGCGTCGCGAGGGGGGGCAGGCACCGCCCCGGGTGGCGTGCCTGGAGTGGCTCGACCCGCCGTTCACCGCCGGCCATTGGGTCCCCGAGCAGGTCCGTCGGGCCGGCGGCTGGGACGTGCTGGCGTCCGACGGCGAGCGCTCGACCGAGACGACCTGGGACGCGATCACGGACCTCGATCCGGAGATGCTGGTCCTGATGCCGTGCGGGATGCACGTGACGGAGACCGTCGAGGCCTGGGCCCGGACGCCGCGACCCGCCGGCTACGGCGACCTGACCGCCGTTCGACGCGGCCAGGTCTTCGCCGTCGATGGGTCCGCGTACTTCAGCCGGCCCGGACCGCGGGTGATCGACGGGATCGAGATGCTCGCCGAGATCCTCGACCCGGACGGCTTCGAGGACCTGGCTCCGGTCGGTTCGTGGACGCCGATCCTTGCCTGACGCCGTCGCATTCCGAGCGTCGTTCGCGTGCCTGTGGTGCGGTGCCGCGCATGCCTGCCGCACCGAGGACGACCTCGAGGGCTGGGCGCAGCTCTGCTCCACGTGTCTTGGCAAGGCCGGCGACAACGGGTTCCTGCGCTTCCGACTGCACAAGGCCATCACGGAGCGAGGCCGCGCCGGTGGGCCCGGCGACCCGGAGCCCGGGGCCTCGACCATGGGGCCCATGGGCCCCGATCCGGATCCCACACCGGCCGCGCTCGACCCGGAGGCCGCGCTGATCCCGTACTACGCGGCCCGTGCCGGGGAATACGACGACTGGTACCTGCGCCGCGGGCGGTACGCGCGCGGCGCCGTCCACGACACCGCCTGGAACGCGGAACTCGACGCCGCCGGACGGTGGCTGGATAGCCAGCCGATCCGCGGCGAGATCGTCGAGCTGGCCGCCGGCACCGGCTGGTGGTCACCGCTGCTCGCCCCCAGGGGCGAGCTGTCGCTCTACGACGCGAACGCGGGACCGCTGGAGCGTGCCCGGGAGCGTCTCGTGGCCCACGGGCTGCGCGCCCACCTGCATGTCCGCGACGCCTGGGCCGAGCCCGATCGCCCGGTGGACGCTGTCTTCACGGGGTTCTGGCTGAGCCACGTCCCGCGCGCCCGGCTCGTCCCGTTCCTGGAGCTCGTCC
>CAYMTJ010000001.1:32045-56963 GCA_964393345.1 uncultured Anaerolineaceae bacterium
TTCTGGCTGAGCCACGTCCCGCGCGCCCGGCTCGTCCCGTTCCTGGAGCTCGTCCGTCGCTGGCTCAAGCCGGGCGGGCGTTTCGCGTTCATCGATTCGCTGCCGGATCCGCAGTCCTCGGCGGTCGACCATCCGGCGCCGGCCGACGACGTGTCCGTCCGCCGCCTCGACGACGGCCGTGCGTTCACGATCGTCAAGGTCTATCACCAGCCAGCGGAGCTCGATGCCGCGCTGCGCGCCGCCGGGCTGGAGCCCGGGTCCATCACCACGACCGGGCGATTCTTCGTACTGGGTTCGGCGACTGCCTGACGGGACCGGTTCGCGCCGCGGCTATACTCCGGCCGATGTCCCCCCTTGCGAAGGCCACGATCGCGACGGTCGGCTCGGGCGTGATGGCCGAGGCGATGATCGCCGGGCTCCTCCGCGGCAACCTGGTGGATCCCCGCCAGGTCGTCGCGAGCCACCCGCGCCCGGAGCGCCGCGAGCACCTCGAGCGCGAGTACGGGATCCGGACCGTCGCGAACAACGTGGAGGCCGTCGCCGGCGCGGACGTCGTCCTCTTCGGGATCAAGCCCCAGATGCTGGCCCGGGTGGGCCGCGAGATCGGCCCGCACCTGCGCCGCGGCCAGCTCGTGCTGAGCGTCCTCGCCGGCGCCACGACCGCGGCGCTCGTCGGCATCCTCGGCCACGACCAGGTCGTCCGCAGCATGCCCAACACGCCGGCGCGGCTGGGCAAGGGGATGACGGTCTGGTACGCCACACCGCAGACGACCGACGACCAGCGCGCCCAGGCCGCGGCCCTGCTCGGCGCGCTCGGGACACAGCTCGAGGTCGACGACGAGAAGATGGTCGCGATGGCGACCGCGGTCAGCGGCACCGGGCCGACATACGTCTTCCTCGTGATGGAAGCCCTCATCGACGCGGCCGTCCACCTCGGCTTCCCGCGCCACATCGCGCACGATCTGGTGATCGAGACCCTCGACGGCTCGACGCTCTTCGCCCGGCAGTCCGGGATGCACCCGGCGGAGCTCCGGAACATGGTCACGTCGCCGGGCGGGACGTCGGCGGCGGCCCTGCACGAGCTCGAGTCCGGCCGCCTGCGCACCGTGCTCTCGGAGGCGGTCTGGGCGGCCTTCCGTCGGACCGTGGAGCTGGGTGAGCAACTGGAGCAGTCCGCGGCGGAGCCCGAGGCACGCCGGAGCGGAGGGCGGTGACGGCCGAGCGCCAGACCCTGGTCCTTGACCTGCGACGCGATGTCCTCGCCGACGTCCGCGGTCGCGATCTGCGCGTCGCCGAGCGGGACCTGTGGGCGGACGAGGCCGCGCTCTGGGACCGCCTGCACGCCGCCTGGGCCGGCCTGGACGAGGCGGCCTGGCGGCTCCCCGGGGCCGCGCCGTCCGACGCGGGTGGCCCGGACTGGTCGCTCGCCGATCACGTCGGTCACATCGCGGCCTGGCAGGAACTCGCCATCGACTACACGGAGCGGGCGATCGGCACGGGCCGGTGGCCGAGCGACGCCGACTTCGATGGTGGCGACTTCGACCGCTTCAATGAGGGTCTTCGCGACCCGTGGTCCGGGCTCCCGCGGGATGAGATCCTCCACCGTCTCGGTGCCTCGCGCGCGGCCCTGCTCGGGGTCGCCGGGCGCCTTGGTACCGCGGCCATCCGCGAGGACGACGCGTGGGGCTGGGTCTACATGACGCTGCACGGTCATTATCTCGATCATCTCGGCGTGATCGAGCCGTGGGCGGCCGCCCTCCGCCGTCGACAGATCGACGGTGACCCCTTCGTCGACGACCCCCGGTCGGCGGACGCCGACGACTTCCGTCGCGAGGCCGCGCCGCACGAGCGCGACCTCGACGCGCTGCTGGCAGCCGTTCCTGTCGACCGCTGGGACACCGACACCCCGACGCCGGGCTGGACCCTGCGTGACCACATCGGCCATCTCGCGGACTGGGCAGCCGAGGGCGTGCGGGCCATCGAGGTCTTCGAGCGGCGCGGGCACTGGCTCGCCGACCCCGAGGACGGGATCGAGGCCTGGAACCAGCGGATGGTCGATGAATCCCGCGGCGAGACGGTGACCGAGACCCTGGCCCGCTATCGCGAGGCGAGCGCCGGGCTCCAGGACGCCGTCGATCGGCTGACCGACGAGGACCTGCGCTCCCCGGACGGCTGGAGCTGGACCTACGACTGCCTCCACGGGCACCTCCGCAAGCACCTGGCCATGCTCGGTCCGTGGGCAGCGAGGACCGGCTGGCCCGAGGCCGCGGCCTGATGCCCGGCACTCCCGGTTCGAAGCCGGGCGGGCTCACGATCGAGGCCATCGTCGCGGTCGATCCGCCGCGCGAGTATCGGCTCCATCCGCGCGATCGGCAGGTCGCCTACACGGCCGAAGCCGCCGGCGCCCGCCAGCTATTCACGATGTCGCTGCGGAGCGGGCCGCCGGTCCAGCTCACGGCATCCGAGAAGCCGGTGTCGGACCCGCAGTGGTCGCCCGACGGACGTCGGATCGCCTATGTCCGCGACGACGAGCTGTGGGTGACCGAGGTGGATGGGTCGCGCACGACGCGCGTCGTCGCGAAGCCCGGCGGTGCCCTCTCTCCGCGCTGGTCGCCCGATGGCCAGCAGCTCGCGTTCCTGTCGCGCCGGCGCGGCTGGAGCCAGATCTGGCGGATCGATGCACCCGTGCCGCGTCGAGGCCGACCGGCGAGCGACCCGAAGCCGCCGACCGCGACCGCCGTGACCGCGCCGGGCATCGATGTCGACGCGTTCGCGTGGGCCCCCGACGGTTCCCGCCTGGCGGTCGTCGCGGCCTGGGAGACGAACGATCCGGAGACGCGGCAGATCGCGACGGTCGAGCTCACGGGCGGTGCGGTCCGCGTCGTCGCCGGTCACGACAGCCTCGATACCGGCGTGAGCTGGCTGCCCGACGAGTCACTCCTGTTCGTGTCCGATGCGGATGGCTGGTTCCAGGTGGTCCGCCTGAGCGCGGATGGCCATGACCGCCTCGTCCTGACCTCGGGGGAGCGCGAGCACGGCGACCCGAGTGGGAACCCTGGCTTCGTCCCGCTGGCCTCGCCGGACCTCACGCGGTTCGTCCACATCGAGGTCCGCGACGGCCTGGTCGACCTGCTGGTCGGCGATCTCGCCGGGGCCGTGCCACCGAAGCGCGGTCGCGGCCGTCCGCCCAAGGCCCCGCGGGTCGTCAGCGCGGACGTCGGGGCCGGTCGTCGCATCAACCCGTTCGACGGGATCTGGCGCGCGGTCGGATGGTTGCCGGATGGCGCCTGGGTCGCCGCGATCGGGGAGAGCGAGACGCAGCCGCAGGATCTTTGGCTGCTCCCGGTGCCGGGCGTCGCGCCCGACGATGCGCGCCCGCGGCGGGTCACCGCGTCGCGCCCGTCCGTCCTGGGACCGGCGCTTGCGGCTGGCAAGGTCCCGACGGGCGAGCGCATCGTCATCACGGCCCGCGACGGACTCCGCGTCGAGGGCACGCTGTGGCGTCCGTCCGGCGCGACCGGCAAGCGCGGCGGCGCCCGGGTGCCGACGATCGTGTACCCGCATGGCGGGCCTACGGCGCAGGCGTATCGCAGCTGGCAGCCGTTCAAGCTGCTGCTGATCGAGGCCGGTTTCGCGGTCCTCGATATCGACTTCCGCGGTTCCACGGGGTACGGCCGGGCGTTCCGGCACGCGAACCACGATGAGTGGGGTCACGCCGACGTCCACGACGTCATCGACGGGGCGCTGTGGGCGGCCGAGCAGCCCTGGTCGGACGGGCGCCTCGCCATCTACGGCGGGTCCTACGGCGGGTATCTCGTCCTGTGCGCCCTGGTCGAAGCGCCCGACCTGTGGCGCGCCGGCGTCGACCTGTACGGCGATTCCGAGATCGCCGAGTCGTATCGCCACGGCGACCGGCTCGGACGCCTGGACCTCGCCCGCATGATGGGCTCGCCCGACGATGCGCGCCGCGCCGAGCTCTACCGTCGCGGATCTCCGGTCTATCGGGCCGAGCGGATCCAGGCGCCGCTTCTGATCCTCCACGGTCGCAAGGACAAGCGCGTCGTGCCGCTCATGACCGAGCGGATGGTCGAGGCCCTCGAGATCGAGGGCAAGACCCACGAGGTCCACTGGTACGACGACGAAGGCCACGGCTGGGAGCGCCGCGAGAATCGGCGCGACGCCTTCGAGCGGATCCTGCGGTTCCTGCGGACGCACGTGCTCGACGAGCCGCCGCCCGACTGATCGTCAGTCGCGGTCGTCCTCGGCGACGATGGCCCCGAGCTGATCGATGTGCTCGCCGACGTGGCTCAGGATGAAGCGCTCCACCCCGGCCTCCACGGACAGCTCGCCGCGCGTCGGGTGCAGGCCGATGCTCGCGTGCGCGGCCGGTGGCCAGTCCGCCCACCGGTCGGCGATCGAGGCCAGGGCATCGTCCAGCAGGCGGTAGAGCTCCACGGGCGGCATCGTCCGGAGCCGCTCGATCTCGGCCAGGCGGTCCGCATCGGTCGCGATCCGGCCGAACGGGGTCGGGGGAGCGTCGGGCGCGGCGCGCGCGACGCGGTCCAGCTCGCGTTCCCAGAACGGGACCATCTCGACGAGGTGGGCCAGGATCTCCGGCGGCCCCCACGACGCCTCGGGCGTGTGATCGAAGCGGGCGGACAACGGCCAGGGATCCCCCGCCAGCACTCCCGCCCGTGTCGCCTCGACCCGCCGGCGCGCGTCGTCGAACCGGGCGGTGACGTCGTCGTCGCTCATGGACGGGAGTGTCGCACGTCGGGCGTAGTATGGCCTCGATGACCCACCGGGCGGCCCTGCCGCCCGCCCTCCCGACAGCACGGAGCGACGCGATCATGACCGAGACGCTGTCCCGTGGCGCGGCCAACCAGGCCGGCGCCCGGGTGGATGCGGACGCCTACGCGAAGGCCGCCGACTTCCTGCCGCTCGACGGCATCGACCACGTCGAATTCTGGGTCGGGAACGCGCGTCAGGCAGCCGCCTACTACCGCGCCCTGTGGGGCTTCACCCCGGTCGCCTTCAGTGGCCTCGAGACCAAGGTCCGCGATCGCGCCAGCTACGTCCTGGTCCAGAACGACATCCGCTTCGTCTTCACCGCGCCGCTCACCCCGGACGGCGAGCTCGCGGATCACGTTCGCGAGCACGGTGACGGCGTACACGACATCGCGTTCGCCGTCGCGGACGTCGAGGCGGCCCACCGCGAGACCACCGCGCGCGGGGCGGTCTCGGCTCACGCCCCGGTCGAGCTCGACGGCGGCGAGGACGGCATCCTCCGACGGGCCTCGATCCGGACCTACGGCGAGGTGCTCCACTCGTTCGTCGACCGGCGCGACTACCACGGCGCCTTCGCGCCCGGCTACCGCGCCGTCAAGCGCCCGGCGCGCGCGGCCGAGGGCCTGTCGCTCATCGAGGTCGACCATTGCGTCGGGAACGTCGGGCTCGGCGAGATGGACACGTTCGTCGACTTCTACCGGGACGTGATGGGGTTCGCCCAGCTGATCCACTACGACGATACGGTCATCCACACGGACTACAGCGCGCTCATGTCGAAGGTCATGACCAACGGCAACGGGCGGATCAAGTTCCCGATCAACGAACCGGCCACCGGCAGGAAGAAGAGCCAGATCCAGGAGTACCTGGACTGGTACCGCTCACCCGGCTGCCAGCACATCGCGTTGCGGACCGACGACATCGTCGGGACGGTCCGCCGGCTGCGCGACAACGGGGTGGAGTTCCTCGGGCTCCCGCACGAGTACTACGCGAACCTCGCGGAGCGCGTCGGGGACGTCGGCGTCCCGATCGACACCCTCGAGGCGCTCGGCATCGAGGCCGACCGGGACGAGGAGGGCTACCTCCTCCAGATCTTCACGCGTCCGGTCCAGGACCGGCCGACGTTCTTCTTCGAGATCATCGAGCGGCACGGGTCGCGCGGCTTCGGCGTCGGCAACTTCAAGGCCCTGTTCGAGGCGATCGAGCGCGAGCAGGAGAAGCGCGGGAACCTCTGAATCGGCCCCTGTGCGACGACGTATCCTGCGCTCGAAACCGGGGTCCGTCAGCGCTGGAGGGTGTCGGATGGAGTTCTACCCGTGGGTCGTCTTCGCCCACGTCCTGCTCGTGATCCTGTCGTTCGGGGCACACGGTGTCTCGGCGTTCGCGATGTTCGCCGTGAAGCGCGAGACCGATCGCGTCCGGATGGCCGCCATCGTCGACCTCTCGCAGATGGCGCTCCTGTGGGCCGGGATCCTGCTGATCGCGGCCGTCGTGACCGGGATCGTCGCCGCGATCATGGGCGGCTACTTCAGCCGGCTGTGGCCGTGGGCGTCGATCGCGATCTTCGTCGTCATCTTCCTCCTGATGACCCCGCTGGCCGGGGGCCCGATGGCGAACGTCCGCAAGGCGCTCGGGATCGCCACGCGCGAGACCCCCAAGGGCGAGACGCCGCGACCGGGGACGGATGCGGAACTCGCCGCCGCGCAGGCGCGCCTGCAGCCGGCCGTCGTGACCGCGAGCGGGGTCGTCGCCATCGGGCTGCTCACGTGGCTGATGGAGACGAAGCCGTTCTGACCGGCTGGATCGCGAGCGCCGGGTCAGTCGCCTGAGACGAGGCGGAGCCGCCGCGGGTCGCTGCGGGGCGCGTCGATGTCAGCGCGGTCCCCGCTCGGCGGCGCCGGCCGGCCCTCGCCCGCGAGCGATCCGGCCAGCATCGATTCGGTCGCGGCGGCACCCAGGGGCCGACCGAAGAGGTAGCCCTGACCGAGTCGGCAGCCGAGCCGGGCGAGGGCGTCCCGCTGGTCCGGGTGTTCGATGCCCTCGGCGACGATCTCGAGGCCGAGGGCCCGCCCGAGCGCCACGATCGCGCTGGCGAGGACGGGCTTGTCGCGACGCTCCTGCAGACCGTCCACGAACGAGCGATCGATCTTGAGGATGTCGACCGCGAACTGCTGCAGGTAACTCAGCGACGAGTATCCGGTCCCGAAGTCGTCGATCGCGATCCTGACGCCCCGCTCGCGGAATGCCGCGAGTCGCGCGACCATGCTGGTCGTGTGCTGCATGAGCGTGCTTTCGGTGATCTCCAGGACCAGGGTGCGTGGATCCAGCCCGGATTCCCGCAGCGCTTCGTCGACCGTGGTCATCAGCCCGTCGTCGGCGAACTGCCGGGCCGACAGGTTCACGCTGATCTCGAGGTCCTCGCGGGCGAGGCGCACCTGCCAGTCGCGGGTCTGCCGACAGGCCTCGCGGATCACCCACCGACCGATCGGGACGATCTCCCCGCTCTCCTCGGCCAACCCGATGAACTCGGCCGGCATGGCGAGCGGTCGTCCGGGCGCCTGCCACCGGACGAGGGCCTCGAGGCCGACAAGACGCCCGGTGTCCAGGTCGACGATGGGCTGGTAATCGAGGCGGAGCTCATCGCGGGTGTCGGCGCCGCGCAGCCGCGAGGCCATCGCGGCCCGGGCCGCCTGCTCCTCGCGGAGCGCGGGGTGGAACAGCTCGATGCCGTCGCGCCGCTTGGCCTTGGCGGCGTACATCGCGACATCCGCGTTGCGCAGCAAGGCCTCGAGGGTATCCGAACCGGGGCCGGTGGTCGCCACGCCGATGCTCGCGTCGAGGTCAGCGGCCGTGTCGCCGAGGCTGAACGGTCGGCGAAGCGCATCGAGGAGCCGGCTGGCGATGGCGACCGCGACGTCATCCGACTGGACGTCGCGCACGAGCACGGCGAACTCATCGCCGCCGAGGCGGGCGGCCACGTCGCCGTCGCGCATGCTGGCCGCGAGGCGCTCGCCGACCTGCGCGAGGACGGCATCCCCGCGCGCATGGCCCAGTCGGTCGTTGACCTCCTTGAACGAGTCGAGGTCGATGAACAGGATGGCGAGGCCCTCGTCGGACCCCCTGGCGCGGAGCGCCGCCTCCACGCGGTCGCGAAAGAGCAGCCGGTTCGGCAGCCCGGTCAGCGCGTCGTGGAACGCCTGGTGCCGGACCTTGTCATACAGACGGGCGTTCTCGAGGCCCATCGCCGCCTCGTGCGCCAGCATGCGCGCGAGGTCGATCCGGCGGGCGTCGAACACGCCGGAACGCCTCGACGCGAGTTCGACGAGGCCGATCGTCGTGCCCATGGCGACGAGCGGGATCATGACCAGGCTGCGCTGGTCGAGCGAGCGAAGATGGGCGACCTCGGCGGGGTCGGCGCGCGGGTCCGCGACATCGATGACCTCGATGCGCTGATCCACGAGCATGGCGCGCGTCGCGGGATAGTCATCGAGGTCGTAGGAGTCCTCGATCGTGTCGCGCCTCGAGGGGGGATGGAACCCGAGCGAGACGACGCGATCGCCGTCGCGGTCCCAGAAGCTGATCGTGCAGTCGTCCGCACCCACCGCTCCGGCGATGTGGCGGGCGATCCCGTCGCCGACGAGTTGCGGATCGAGCGACTTGGCGAGATCGCTCGACATCGTGACGACGCTTCGCAGATCGGCTGCGGTGTCCTTCAGGCGCCGTCCCACCTGGAGCAGGAACGCCAGCAGGAACCCGAGCGCGCAGACGAAGGTCAGGGTGGCGAGGATCGCCTCGACGGGCGCCGGGATCTCGCCAGACGTCGGCGCCAGCCGACCGGCAACATAGGCGCCCACGCCGACGAGTCCACCGGCGACGGCCAGTCGCGTCATCGTGCGGACCGAGGCATACGGCAGGGCGAGGACGACCGGCACGATGGCCGCGACCGTGACGGCCCGGCCGATCCAGGGCTGCAGCACGATGGCGACGGCGATCAGGCTGAGGGTCGCCATGGCGATCCTGACGACGGATGGCTCGCCGAACGCCCCGGCCGAGCGGCGGACCTCGATGCCGAGCCAGACGGCATACGTCACGGCGGCGACTCCCACCAGGGCTTCGGCGACCGAACCGAACACGATCCCGGCCGACATGGTAGCCAGGCCGATCAGACCGGCCACGACCGACACGAGGCGGATCGTCACGAGCAGGACCCGCAACGACCCGTCCTGCGCGGGATCGCCGGCGTCCTGGCCGCCATCGATGGTCGTCGCCCCGGGGCGACGTGGGGCAAGCTCCATCGGCCGAGCCTCGCACGCGCGCCCGACGACCGACACCCACCGATAGGGTCATGCAGTGGCAGGACCGCGGTTCGACCCGGTTCGCTAAGGTGGCACGATGCGCGTCGCCCACGTCCGCGATCGACACGGCCCGGCCGGCGTCCCGTGGCGCCTCGCGGCCGCCCTCCCCGCGGCGCCGGCCGTGGGGTCGTCCGCCGTCGAGCGGCCGGCCGGCTGGCTCGACCTCGAGGTCGCCCGGCGACGAATGGTCACCACCCGACCACAGCTCGCGCACGATGCGGCGCTGTTCCGCCAGCCGCTCTCGACCCTCGATGACCTGCTCGCCCGCGGACTGCGCGTGGAGGCGCTGCGCGATCTCGTCGAGGGCTTCGCGAGTCGCGACGAGGACGACGCCGCCGTGCTCGATGGCGGGGACCTCGCGTTCGGGCCGCCGGTCCTTCGCCCGCCCTCGCTCCGCGACGGCTATGGGTTCGAGGGGCATGTCCGGACGATGTGGGAGCGACGTGGCGGGACGGTCCCGGAGATCTGGTACCACCTGCCGGTCTTCTACTTCTCCAACGTGACCGAGATCCGCGGGCCGGATGAGCCGGTCTGGGCCCCGCTGGGATCCCGCGAGCTGGACTTCGAATTGGAGGTCGCTGCGCTCATCGACACGCCGGCGACCGATCTGAGCCCGGCCAGCGCGGAAGGCGCGATCGGTGGGTACATGATCTTCAATGACTGGTCGGCCCGGGACCTCCAGCGCGAGGAGACCGCGCTGCGGCTGGGCCCCGCGAAGGGCAAGGACTTCGCCAGCTCCTTCGGTCCCTGGCTGGTCACGCCGGACGAGGTCGAGTCGGCGCGCTCCGGCCGAGCGTTCGACCTGGTCATGACGGCCCGCGTGAATGGACAGGAGATCTCGCGGGGCCGTTGGTCCGACGCGGTCCACGGGTTCGGCGCGCTGGCGGCGCGCGCCTCGGCGGATGTCCACCTGCGACCTGGCGACCTGCTCGGATCGGGGACCGTCGGGACTGGGTGCCTGCTCGAAGTCCGCGACGCGACACTGGGTCGGTATCTGCTGCCCGGCGACGTCGTCGAACTCGAGGTCGAGCGGCTCGGGGTCCTGCGCAGTCCGGTGGTGGCACGACCCCCCGGAACGGCGACCTAGACTGACGGTCGGAGCCCGCTCCGCGATGACTTGGTGCGGCCGACGCGGCCGCGGCGGCTGAACGTTCCGGGTCCATCCTTCCGTCATACGAGGTAACCCGGACCACCACGGTTCCGGCCCATCGGAGAACGGAGTGGATCGAGACCTTGTCGAACAGGCCCGGCGTGGCGATCGTGCCGCGTTCACCGTCCTGGTGCACCAGGTCAGTGATTCGCTGTACGCGCTCGCGTACCGGATCCTGCGCGATGCGGGCCTCGCCGAGGACGCGCTGCAGAACGCCCTCATCCTCGCCTGGCGCCGGCTTCCGCACCTGCGGGAAGCCGAACGCTTCGAGGCGTGGATCCACCGGATCCTCGTTCATGCCTGCTACGACGAATCGCAGCGGGCACGCCACTGGACCGCGACCGTCCGAGTCCTGCCCATCGACGGGCCGTCGATCCCGGACGAGAGCAGTGCCATCGCCGACCGCGACGAACTGGAGCGGATGTTCCGTCGGCTCCCGATCGACCAACGCGCGGTCTTCGTCCTGCATCACTACCTCGGACTGCCGCTCGTGGAGATCGCCGAGATGCTCGAGATCCCGGCGGGCACGGTCCGCTCGCGTCTGCATTACGCAACCGTTGGACTCCGCGCCGCCCTCGTGGCGGATGCGGAGACCGCCGTCCAGGGAGGACGCCTCGCATGACCGACGATCGCTCGCTCGAACGCGCCGCTCGATCGTGGCTCGAGGACGGCCCGACCCAGGTGCCTGACCGCGCCGTCGAGGCCGCGCTCCTCCACATCGAAACGACATCACAGGAGCGGGATCTTCGGATCCCGTGGAGGGCTTCCATCATGAGTACACCTGCTCGCCTCGCGGCCGCAGCGGTCGTCGTGATCGCGATCGTGGCCGGCGGCGCCTACGCCCTCGGGCCACGGTCCGACGGGGTCGGGGGACCGCAGACCAGCCCCGAGCCCACGGCTACTCCAACCGACGCCCAGGCGGCGCTCGTCGCGTACCGGTCGGCACGCGATGCCCTGTGCAGCGCAGCCACGGCGACCGCGACACCACTCCATGATCCGATGGTCCTGATCTGGGATGGCTCGATCTCGGCTGAGCAGCGTGCCGACTGGGTCGCTGCCCTCGACAGCTACGATGACCTCTACCGCGGGCTGATCGATGACCTGGGGAAGCTGTCGCCTCCCGCGGAGCTTGTCGCCGGTCACGCGGCGAACGTGGCCAAGTTCGAGACCCAGAGAACACTGATCCGGCAGATCGCCGACTACCTGAGACGCGGCCTGGACGCACAGGCCGAGGGTGTGGACCACTCCACCGACCCGATCGGCGCAGATATCGAGAATTGGGAGGCGGCCAACGGCCTCGTCAACTGCCCCTGACCGCTGACCCATCCCCGGCGCTTAGACTGGCCTCCTCACGCGAGGAGGCCAGTCGTTCGATGTACTACGTCGCCCGCGGCAGCATCCCCCGCCAGCGCCACACGCAGCACCGGGCCCCGGACGGCTCGCTGTACGCGGAGGAGCTCTTCGGCGTCGAAGGGTTCAGTGGCCGAAGCTCGCTGCTGTATCACCTGACCGCCCCCACCCGGACGCACCGGATCGAACCGGGGGCGCGGATCCGGCTGGAGGCCGCGGACGACGGCCTGCACCGCCACCGGTTGACGAAGACGGGCGGGCTCGAACCGCACGGCGACATCGTGACCGGCCGGGTCCCGCTCTACTTCAACGGCGACGTCGTGTTCGGGATCGTCCGGCCCGCCGGGCCGATGCCGGCGGACACGTTCTATCGGAACGGGGTCGCGGACGAGATGCTCTTCGTCCACGAGGGGACGGGCGTCTGCGACACGATCTTCGGGCCGCTGCGGTACGGCCCGGGCGACTACCTCGTCATCCCGATCGGGACTACCTGGCGGCTCGATCCGGACCCGGAGTCCGCGCAGCGCATCCTGTACCTTGAGGCCCCATCGGAGATCGAACCGCCGAAGCGTTACCGGAACGACTACGGTCAGCTGCTCGAGCACAGTCCGTACTCCCAACGCGATCTGCACGCCCCAGACCTCGCCCAACCGCGTCATGAGACCGGCGAGTTCGTGGTCCACGTGCGGAGCCAGGACCGGATCACCGCGTATCACTACGAGCGCCACCCGTTCGACGTCGTCGGCTGGGACGGTTATCTGTGGCCGTTCCGGTTCGCCATCGGGGACTTCCAGCCGATCACCGGCCGCGTCCACCAGCCGCCGCCGGTCCATCAGACGTTCCAGGCGCGCAACTTCGTGGTGTGCTCGTTCGTGCCACGCAAGTTCGACTACCACCCCCTCGCGATCCCGGCCCCGTACAACCATTCGAACATCAACTCGGACGAGGTCATCTACTACGTGGCCGGCAACTTCATGAGTCGACGGGGCGTGGAGATCGCCTCGTTCACGCTCCACCCCGCCGGGATCCCGCACGGTCCGCATCCGGGGACCGTCGAGGCGTCCATCGGTCGGGACGCGACCGAGGAGCTCGCCGTCATGGTCGATACCTTCCACCCGCTCCACGTCACCAAGGCGGCCATGGACCTCGACGACGCGGCGTACCCGTACAGCTGGCTGCCCGCAGCCGACCCGTCCGGCGAGGCCCGCGAGCTGCGCGAGCGCGGTCCCGAGGCGTTCCCGGACTGACGTCGCGATGGACCGTCGGGGCATGACGCCCATCGTCATCGACGCCATGACCGCCGACGATTGGCCGGAGGTCCGGCGAATCTACGCCGACGGCATCGCCACGGGCGATGCCACCCTCGAACGGGAGCCGCCGGACTGGCACCACTTCGATCATTCGCACAAGCCGGACGGGCGCCTGGTTGCACGAGACGAGCCGGGTGGCCCCGTCCTCGGCTGGTGCGCGCTGAGCGGCTACTCGGCCCGGCTCGTCTACGCCGGGGTCGCCTGGGAGAGCATCTACGTGGACGCTGCCGCACAGGGACGCGGCGTGGGGAGGGCGCTCCTCAACGCCTTGATCTCGGCGTCCGAGGCCGCCGGGTTCTGGACCCTGCTCGCCGGCGTCCTGCGCGAGAATGCCGCGAGCCTGGCGCTCCACGAGCGCGTGGGGTTCCGCCGCGTCGGGGAGCATCGCGCGATCGGTCAGGACACCTCGGGTCGCTGGCGCGACATCGTGATCCTCGAACGCCGCGGCGACATCGCGCAGGGCTGATGCCGGCCCGGCGGTGCGCGCCGGAACCGGACCACGGAGCCATCGCCTCGGAACGTCTTGGTGGGTCGCGGAGAACGGGCGGATGACCCACCATCGCGCCATGTCCGTCCGTCGTCATGGCCCACGCGCCGTCGTGGTCGCTTTGCTGGCCACCACGATGCTTGCCGCCCTCCCGCTTTCGACCCTGGCGTACACCGACACCGATGGCGACGGCCTGCCGAACGCGTTCGAGCGGAACAAGTCGAAGACCAGCCCGAACCGCAAGGACACCGACCGCGACGGGAAGCCCGATGGCAAGGAGAACCCCGATCACGATGCCCTGAACAACCGCTACGAGTACCTGGCCGGCACGAACCCGCGCAAGGGCGATACCGACCGCGACGGCAAGGGCGACGGCAAGGAGGATCCGGACCGCGACGGCCTCACGAACCGCCAGGAGCAGGACCGCGGGACCCACCCGCGCAGGGCCGACACGGACGGCGACGGCTACCACGACGGGACCGAGGTCCGCGCCGGGACGGACCCCAAGAGCGCCGCGAGCCACCCGGTCCCGCCGGCGAACCCCGGCGGCGCGCCGACGCTCCCGGGTGCTCCGGACTGCCCGATCTTCCCGGCGGACAACGTGTGGAACATCCGGGTGGACGACCGTGATGTCGCGTCGAACTCCACGACGATGATCGCGGCGATCGGCCTGGACCGCGGGCTGCACATGGACTTCGGGTCGTATGCCGGGTACGGCATCCCGATCAACGTCGTGGACGGTGACACCCCCGGCTCCACGGTCACGTTCCAGTACGACGATGAGTCCGACCACGTCCCGTACCCGATCCCGGCGAACCCCCAGGTCGAGGGCGGCTCGGATCGGCACATCCTGATGGTCGACCGCGACCTGTGCCGGCTGTATGAGCTCTTCAACGCCCGCAAGGTCGACGGGACGTGGCGGGCCGGCAGTGGAGCCACCTGGGATCTCCAGTCCAACGCCCTGCGACCCGCCGGCTGGACCAGCGCCGATGCCGCCGGGCTGCCGATCCTCCCCGGGCTCGTCCGCTACGACGAGGTCGTCGCCGGGGAGATCGCGCACGCGCTCCGGTTCACGACCGACGAGACCCGCACGTCGTACATCTACCCGGCCCGCCACCAGGCGGGGGCGTCCGGTTCGGCGAGTCTGCCGCCGATGGGGCTCCGGGTCCGGCTCAAGGCCAGCTATGACGTGTCCGGGTTCTCCCCGCAGGCGCGGGCGATCGCGGTCGCGCTCCAGCGCTACGGGATGATCCTGGCCGACAACGGGTCACCGTGGTACATCACGGGCGCCAGCGACCCGGGCTTCGACGATGACGTGATGCACGAGCTCGATGTGATCACCGGCCGAGACCTCGAGGTCGTCGATACGAGCGGTCTCGTCAACGGTCCCTAGGCCGGCTTCGCGGCTCCGAGCATCGCCCGCGCGCCGATCCCGAGCAGGGCGGCATCCGATCCCGCGCCGAGGAACGTGAAGCCCGCCTCGAGGTGACGAGCCACGGCGGACGGGTCGTGGACCAGGATCCCGGCGGCTTTGCCGTGTCGGCGGCAAGCCGCCACGACGGTTCGCAGGGCGTCCAGGTATTTCGGATCGTCGAAGCGCCCCGGGACCCCCAGGGCGTGCGAGAGATCCGCCGGCCCCACGAACAGCACGTCGGCGCCCGGCACGGCGGCGATGGCGTCGATCTCGGCGAGGGCGGTGACCGTCTCGATCTGGAAGACGCCGAGGACCACGTCGTTGAGGCTGCCGATATCGGCGTGCCCCACCGCGCCGAAGCCCTGGCCTCGGCCGCCGAGCGCGACCCCGCGTTGCCCCGCCGGCGGGAAGCGCATCCAGCCGAGCGTGTCATGGACGTCCGCGACGGACTCGATCCGGGGCACCACCAGCCCGCCCGCCCCAAGATCCAGCGACCGCGCGACCCGGAGGCGGTCGCTGCGTTCGATCCGGACGAGCGCGGTCGCCGGCGTCGTCCCGACGGCGTAGATCTGGGTCAGGAGGTCTGCCTCGAACCCCATCCCGTGCTCGGTGTCCAGCACCAGCCAGTCGTACCCCGCCCGTCCGAGGAGCTCCGCGTTGAACGGCGATCCCGATGACACCCAGCAGCCCAGGGTGGTCTCCCCGGCGAGGACTCGATCGCGCAGGGTCATGCCAAGGTCGTGGCCACGCGGGCGCCTCCGGGGTCGGGCGGTCGCGAGTGCCGCCGTCGTCCGGACACGATACGCCAGCGACCCGCCGCAGCGTCGGCCGTCGGTCGGCCGTTTCGGCGGCAGCGCGGGCGCCGAACGGCAGCGCGGGCGCCGAACGGCAGCGGCGGGAGCGGGCCTCGAGGCTGATCGCGGTCGTCCCAGGCACCGACCGATTACACTTTCCTCGTGACAGAACTCACGGAAGCCGCCGTCGTCCGCCGCGTGCCCGCCATGCTCGAGGAGCGCCTCGGGGTCCTGACCAGGCGTCAGCCCGTGACGGTCAAGCCCGGGACCTCGCTGCGTCAGGGCATCCGCGCCATCCAACGCACCGGATCGAGCGACTCGGTCTTCGTCTGTGACAGCGATGGCCGCCTCGTCGGCGTGCTCACCGAGCGCGACATCTTCGGTCGCATCGTGGGTGAGGAGATCGACCTGAGCGACCCCATCGAGACGCTCATCACCACGGAGCCGCGGACGCTCGACCTCGACCAGACGATCCGCGACGCGATCGCGCTCATGGAGAGCGGCCGCTACCGCAACGTCCCGCTGGTGGACGAGGACGGCTACCTCGTCGGCGTCGTCCGCCAGATCGACATCATCCGCTACGTGGCCGAGTCCTTCCCAGAGGCATTGCTCAACATCCCACCCCGACCCCACCAGCACATGAAGGCGTCGGAAGGGGCGTGACGATCTCCGAGAAGGAGCTCGGGGCGGACGTTTCCGAACTCGAGCGGGTCACGATCCGGTTCGCCGGCGATTCGGGCGACGGGATGCAGCTGACCGGGACGCAGTTCACCCGGACGGCGGCCGTGTTCGGCAACGACATCAGCACGCTGCCGGACTTCCCGGCGGAGATCCGGGCGCCCGCGGGCTCGCTCCCCGGCGTGTCGGGCTTCCAGATCAGCTTCAGCTCCAACGAGATCCATACGCCGGGCGATCAACCGGACGTGCTCGTCGCGATGAACCCGGCGGCGCTCAAGACCAACATCATGGATCTCCCACCGGGCGGCGCGCTCATCGTCAATCGCGATGCCTTCACGCAGCAGAACCTCAACAAGGCGGCCTACACGAGCAACCCGCTGACCGACGGTTCGCTCAAGCCGTTCACCGTGTTCGAGATCCCCATCACGACGCTCAACGAGCGCTCGCTCGAAGGGCTCGACATGACGAGCAAGCAGAAGGACCTGACCAAGAACTTCTTCGCGCTCGGGATCATGTTCTGGCTGTACGAGCGGAGCATGGAGCCCACGATCGCCTGGGTCGATGCCAAGTTCTCGGCGCGGCCGGTCATCGCGGAGGCGAACAAGCGTGCGCTCAAGGCGGGCTACGCCTTCGGCGAGACCACCGAGATCTTCCACACGCACTATCGGGTCAAGCCCGCGAACCTCCCCGCGGGGACATATCGCAACATCACCGGGAATGAAGCCGCCGCGCTCGGCTTCCTCGCGGCCTCGAAGCTCGCGGCGCGCCCGCTCTTCTACGGCAGCTACCCGATCACCCCTGCGAGCGACATCCTCCACCAGCTCTCCACCTACAAGGCGTTCGGGGTCAAGACGTTCCAGGCCGAGGACGAGATCGCGGCTATCGGCGCGGCGATCGGGGCGAGCTACGGCGGATCCCTCGGGATGACGGCCTCGTCCGGGCCGGGCATCGCGCTCAAGACCGAGGCGATGGGACTCGCCCTGATGGTCGAGCTGCCGCTCGTCGTCATCGACGTCCAGCGCGCCGGTCCCTCCACCGGGATGCCGACCAAGAACGAGCAGTCAGACCTCCTCCAGCTCATGTTCGGCCGGAACGCGGACTCGCCGATCCCCATCGTGGCGCCCGCGACGCCCGGGGAGTGCTTCGAGGTCGCCATCGAGGCCTGGCGGATCGCGCTCAAGTACATGACCCCGGTCGCCTACCTCTCCGATGCGTTCCTGGCGACCGGCTCCGAGCCCTGGCGCATCCCGGACATCGCGGCCCTGCCCGACATCGGGGTGCCCAACGCCGAACCAGGCGAGGGACCGTTCCGCCCGTACCTGCGCGATCCGCACACGCTGGCGCGGCCGTGGGCCGTCCCGGGAACCGCCGGGCTCGAGCATCGCATCGGCGGGCTCGAGAAGGCCGATGTGACGGGCAACGTCAGCTACGACCCGGACAACCACCACCGGATGCAGATGCTGCGCGCCGCCAAGATCGCCGGGATCGCGAACGACATCCCGCCCCTCGAGGTCCACGGACCGTCGAGCGGGGACCTCCTGATCCTGGGCTGGGGATCGACCTACGGGGCGATCCGATCCGCGGTCGAGCGCCTTCAGGCGGACGGTCGGTCCGTCGCGCACGCGCACCTGCGCCACCTCAACCCCTTCCCGGCCAACACCGAGGACGTGCTGCGGTCCTATCGACGGGTCCTCATCCCGGAGGTCAACCTCGGACAGCTCCTGCTCCTGGTCCGCGCGAAGTACCTCGTCGATGCCGTCGGCTACGACAAGGTCCGGGGCAAGCCATTCCGCATCGCCGAGATCGTCGAGGAGGCCGAGCGCCTGCTCGAGGAGACACCCGCATGACCGACACGAACGGACACGGATCGGCCACCGCTCCTGACGGTCAGCCGCCGCTCAGCCCCGAGAACGCCGAGATCATCAAGCTCACCCGGAAGGACTTCGTGTCCGACCAGGAGGTGCGGTGGTGCCCCGGCTGTGGGGACTACTCCATCCTGGCGCAGACCCAGAAGGTGATGCCGGACTTCGGCTACGCGAAGGAGGACATCGTCTTCATCTCCGGGATCGGCTGCTCGGGCCGCCTGCCGTACTACATGAACACCTTCGGGTTCCACACGATCCATGGCCGCGCCCCGACGCTCGCGACGGGCCTCAAGGCCTCGCGCCCGGACCTGATGGTCTGGGTGATCACCGGCGACGGCGACGCGCTCTCGATCGGCGGCAACCACGTCATCCATTCGATGCGCCGCAACGTGGACATCAACCTGGTCATGTTCAACAACCGGATCTACGGGCTGACCAAGGGCCAGGCGTCGCCGACCTCCGAGTTCGGCAAGCGCACGAAGTCCACGCCGGTCGGTTCGGTCGACACGCCGATCATCCCGCTCACGATCGCGATCGCGGCCGAGGCCAGCTTCGTCGCCCGCTCCGTGGACACCCACACGGAACATCTGCAGGGGACGCTGGAACGCGCGGGACGGCACAAGGGCTCGTGCTTCGTCGAGGTCCTCCAGAACTGCAACATCTTCAACGACGGCGCCTGGCGCGACTTCACCGACCGTGACGTCCGCGAGGACCGGATGCTGGTGCTGGAGCACGGCAAGCCCATGATCTTCGGCAAGGACCGTGACAAGGGGATCCGGCTCAACGGTCTCCATCCCGAGGTGGTGACCATCGGGCAGGACGGCGTCACGGAGGCGGACCTGCTCGTGCACGATGAGGCGGCGGAGGAGCCGTACCTGGCGCTGATGCTCTCGCGGATGTCGTATCCGGAGTTCCCGGTGCCGGTCGGGGTCCTGCGGGCCGTGAGCCGCCCCACCCACCATCAGCTCATCGAGGATCAGCTCACGGCGGCGGTCGCGAAGTCCGGGGCAGGGGACCTCGCGGCGGTGCTGGCCGGTGGGGAGACCTGGACCGTCGACTAGTCGGAGGAGCGAGATGGACTGTCCGGTCTGCGGGACCTTCAACCTGACCGGGGCAGAGGTCTGCGACAACTGCGGCGCGGATCTCGCCTGGGGCGACATCCCGCAGCCGGCGACCTCCTTCCATGGCCGACTGCTCGGCCAGCACCTCGACGATCTTCGTGCGCCGGAGCCCGTCGTCGTCGCGCCGGACACGCCCCTCGACGTGGTGATCGCCCGGATGCACGAGGCCGAGGTCGACTGCGTGCTCGTGGTCGAGGGCGAGCAGCTCGTGGGCATCTTCACGGACCGTGATGCCGTGGTGAAGGTGGCCGGGAAGTCCGTTGCCGCGTTCCGCGTCGGAGACCTGATGACCCGCGATCCCGTCGTCCTCCGCCACGACGACCCGATCGCGATCGCCATCCACAAGATGGCGGTCGGGGGGTTCCGGCACATCCCGATCGTCGAGCATGGTCGCCCGACGGGCATCGTGTCGGCCCGGGACGTCTTCCACCACCTGGTGGATCAATTCGGGTGAGCGTCCGGGTGGCGGTCCTGGCCCAGGACCTCATCTGGCAGGATCGCCTCGCGCGGGCGGTCCGCGACGCGTCCGCCGAGCCCGTCACCGTGCGCACGGCGACGGACCTGCCCGCCACGCCGTTCCTGATCGTCGACCTGACGGCGCACGCCTACGACGCGGACGAGGTCGTCGGTCGGGCGATCCGTGCCGGGACCCGGGTGCTGGCGGTCGGGCAGCACGACGACCCGATCCAGCGCAAGCGGCTGCTGGCGGCCGGCGCGGACCGCGTGCTCGCCTACCGCAAGCTGTTCGAGGATGGGCCCGCGAGCGTGCGTCGCTGGCTCGCCTCGTGACCGCCAGCACGAGCGCACCGCCGGCCATCGGGAGCGACCGCTACGACGCGCGGCTGGCCGGGCTCGGGACCGCGGCGGCGGCGCACGGCTGCGCGGGCATCCTGGTCGGCGTCGGAGCCGATCTTCGCTACCTGACCGGCTACGTCGCGCTCCCGCTGGAGCGCCTGACGATGCTCGTGGCCGTGCCTGGCCGACGGCCCGCCATCGTCGTCCCACGGCTGGAACGTGGCGCTGCCGAGGCGGGGCTGCGCGCCGACGTGGGCATCGTGACGTGGGACGAGACCGACGATCCGTATGCGCTCGTCGCCGCTCTCCTGCCGGCGGCGGCCGCGGCGCCTGGCGGGCGCATCGCCGTCTCGGACACGCTCTGGTCGAGCCACCTGCTGCGGTTCCAGGCCGCGCTCCCCGTCGCGCGGTTCGAGCCCGCGTCGGTCGTGCTTCGCGAGCTCCGGATGCGCAAGGATGCCGCGGAGGTCGAGCGGCTGCGGCTGGCCGCGCGGGCGGCTGACCGCGTGGTGGCCCAGGTCGCCGCGGGTCGGCTCGTCGGTCGGACCGAGCTCGACGTCGCGACCGAGGTCCGGCGGCGGCTGATCGCCGAGGGCCACGAGACCGCGGAGTTCGCCATCGTGGGGTCGGGACCCAACTCCGCCTCGCCCCACCACGACGCGTCCGATCGTGTCATCACCGCCGGGGAGCCCATCGTCCTCGACATCGGCGGGACGCTCGATGGGTACGGATCGGACGTCACGCGGACGCTGTGGGTCACCGACGGCGATCCGTCCAACGGACCCGACGAGCGGTTCCGGCACCTGTTCGGTGTCCTGTACGCGGCACAGGCCGCGGCCACGCAGGCGGTCCGGCCGGGGGTCGCGTGCGAGGCGATCGACGCGGCGGCACGCACGATCATCGACTCCGAGGGGTACGGGGCCGCGTTCTTCCACCGAACGGGCCACGGGATCGGGCTCGACGGGCACGAGGATCCGTACCTCGTCGCCGGGAACGCCCTGCCCCTCGACGCGGGGATGACGTTCTCGATCGAGCCCGGCATCTACCTCGACCGCGAGTACGGAGCCCGGATCGAGGACATCGTGGTCTGCGGGCCGGACGGTCCGATCGTCTTGAACGAGGCTCCGCGCGAACTGCTCGTCGTCGACGGCTGAGCCGGACGGCTTCCGGACCTGCGGTATCATCGGGCGACGGGTCGCCTCCCAGCGGCTCGCCGAGCCTGAGTGTCCATGACCACCACGCCCACGCGTCGCCACGGCGGCGTTGCCCAGCACCGGGACGCGCGACCCGGGACGACCGGCCGATGAGCCGGCGCCACGGCCGCGGCCACCATCACGAACGACCTCGTCGCGAGGGGCCGAGACCCGGGCCCTCGACGGACGGCCGCGCCGTCCGTGCGGCCGACCTCGGCCTCCCGCTGCAGAACGGTGGCGGGTCGCCGCGACCGGCACCACCGTCGCGACCAGCCGGCGGGCCGGACGTCGGATCGACCGCCCCGCGGCCGTCCGCGGAGACCCCCGCGACCGAGCCAGGCGGACCGGCCCGGTCGGCGAGCGCCGCATCGGTCGACCCGCCGGTCCCGACGGCACCCCAGGCCCCGGTCGCGCCCCAGGCCCCCGTCGCCGCCGCCCCGCCCCTGGACCCGGACGCGCCGCCGGCACCCCAGCCACCGACGGCGCCCGGGCGACCCGATCACCCCCCGACCGGCCCCGTGGCGCGACCGATGAGTGGTCATGACCGGTCGTCACCGTGCACGGCCCCGCAACTCCGCCGGTTCATCAAGAGCCGCCCGTACGTCCCGATGCATGAGTTGCGACGCCGGTTCGCCATCGATGGCGGTGACGACGACGTCTGCCCGATCGAGCTGTCGCCGGGCCGGATCTACGTCGGGCTCCCCGATCGCGAGGGGCAGCTCCTCGGCGAACTCGTCCGCGCCGGCGAGATCGGCTACGAGCTCTCGTTCGATCCCCGGACGCCGATCGTCGTCGGCGTCTATCCGATGCGGCCGGTGCCCCGGCCCTGATCGCCGAGGGCTCCTGACGCGGCACCGTCCGCGTACGAACCGCATGGGCCCCAGCGCCGCCGACGCCTCGATCGCCCGCGATGCCCTGCGGGCCTGTCGCCTGTTCGAAGGGGTGGACGACCCCGCCCTCGAGTCGTGCGTGGGAGCGCTCCGGGCCCGGCGATTCAAGCGCGGCGAGGTCATCTTCCATCTCGGCGACCCCGGCGGATCGCTGTTCGTCATCGTCAGCGGCTCGGTCAAGATCCTGGTGCCAGCCGATGACGGCGGCGATGCCGCGATCCTGACCTCGATCGGTGCCGGTGGGTTCTTCGGAGAACTCGCCCTCCTCGACGGGGCCCCGCGGTCCGCGACCGCGGTCGCGCTCGAGCCCGTCAGTGCGCTGGTCCTCGACCAGCGCACGTTCGAGTCGGTGGTGGAGCGTGAGCCCACGCTCCGGCGCGCGCTGCTCGCCTCGCTCGCCGGCGAGATCCGTCGGCTCACGGCGCAGGTGGAGGATCTCCACTTCCTCGACCTGCCTGGCCGCCTCGCGCAGCACCTCGTCCGCCGGATCGTCGACGACGACGGCAACATCCCCTCGACCGAGGTCCGCCTCGACTGGCCGTTCACCCAGGCCGAGCTGGCGGGCATGATCGGCGGTTCTCGACAATCGGTGAACCGGCTCCTGGCCGACCTCGTGGACGACGCCCTCGTGCGGTTCGAGGGCGACGTGCTCGTCATCCCGGACCCGCGACGACTCGCCGCCGCGGCCCGCCGATGACCGACGCCGACGCCGCCGCCGCGGCCCTGGCCGCCGTCGCCCGGCGGCTCGAGGCGGCCGTCCGGCTCGAGCCACCCGCCGGCGAGCTCGTCCTCCAGTCCATCGTCGATGCCACCGTCAGCCTGTTCGACGCCGAGGCGGCGTCGCTCGCCCTGTACGACCCCGCCACGGACCGCCTCGTCTTTCGTGTCGCGGCCGGCGAGCGCGGACAGGGCGTGATCGGGGTGTCGATCGCGTCGGGTGACGGGATCGCCGGATACGTGCAGGCCACGGGTCAGCCGATCGCGATCGCCGACGTGGCCGCCGATCCTCGGTTCGAGCGCTCCGCCGCCGAGCGAACGGGTTACATCCCGCGCTCGCTGCTGGCGGTGCCGCTCGTCGACGGCGCGGTCGTGCTGGGCGTGCTCGAGATCCTCGATCGACGGAACGGGGGCACCTTCGACCTCCGCGACATCGACCTCGCGACGGTCTTCGCCCGGCAGGCCAGCGTGGCGGTCACCGCGACGCGGCTGGACCGACGCGCGACCGACCTGCTGCGCGATGCGCTCATCGCGGTGGCCGCCGCCGGACCGGGGTCGCTCGACCGCGACGCGGTCGAGGCCCTCGTGGCCTCCGCCGCTGCCGCCTCCACCGGGGCGGATGACCCGGTCTGGCGGATCACGGATCGGATCGCCCGGCTGGGGCCGACCGATCCAGCCGACGTCGACTTCGTCGTCGACATCCTCGACGCGCTGGCGCGCCGGACGGCGGCCCGCCGCGGCCGCCGCGGCGGCGCGTGATGACGATGCCGGAGCTTCGTGGGACGGCCTGGAGCGAACCGTTCGCCGCGGATCGCCGCGATCGCCTGGCGCGCGAGGGGCCCTTCGGCGCCCTCGACCGAGCGGAGGTCTTCGGGGACGCGGACGGGTCGGGGGTCGCGGTCGCGATCGTCGATTCCGGCGTGGAGCGCGACCATCCGGCGATCGGTGGCCGCCTCGTCCGCAGCGTGGTGGTAGAGCTGGACGGGGAGGAGGCGGTGGTTCGCGACGACCCCGACGCCGTGGACGTCGTCGGGCATGGGACCGCCTGCGCCGGGATCATCCATGCGGTGGCGCCGGGGGCCGACCTCATCTCGATCCGGGTCCTCGGGCCGGACAACCGGGGCAAGGGCCTGGCCTTCCTGACCGCCATCGAGTGGGCGACGGCCGAGGGGATCGGCATCGTGAACCTCAGCCTCTCGTCGCGCAGCGAGGCCCTGGCTGCCGTCTTCCATGACGTGGCGGATCGCGCGTACTTCGCGAACACGCTGCTGGTCAGTGCCGCCAACAACGTCGCGGGTCCGTCGCTGCCGTCGCTGTTCGCCACGGTGATCTCCACGGCCGCGCACGATGTCGCCGATCCCGCCGTGTGGTTCTACAACCCGTCGCCCCCGGTCGAGTTCGGCGCCTACGGCCTCGATGTCGACGTCGCCTGGCGCGGCGGGACGCGCATCCGGGCCACGGGCAACTCGTTCGCCGCGCCGCATCTGGCCGGGTACGCGGCGCGGATCCGCGACCGCCACCCGGGTGCCCGCCCGTTCGAGGTCAAGGCCCTCCTGGCGGCCACGGCGGACGATCCCGGCCGGACATGAAGCGACCGCCCGGGCGATCCGGGCGGTCGTGGTCCGAGGCGAGTGGTCGATCAGTGGCGGCGATGGCCCTCGACGTCGTCATCATCGACGAAGTCGCCACCCGTGGACGGGAATGACGGGCTGAACTCGCCGCCCGACGAGGGGCTCCGTCGCGAGAAGTCGTCTGGGGTCTGCCGCGCGCGATGCCCTTCGACGTCGTCGTCGCCGATGGACCGCTTCGCTGCTTCCTCGGGTTCGATCAGGTGCTCCTTGGGAAGCTGGATCTTCTTCTGCATCTCACCCTCCTTGTCGGACCGGCTCGTCGAGAGGTTCGATGGGGGAACGATAGGCCCGCGTCTCGCGCCGTGCCAGTCCGGGGCTGACCGCTCGGATGTCGTCTAGGCGACATCCCCATCGCCGGAGCCGGCACGATCGCCGGAGCCGGC
>CAYMTJ010000001.1:57063-59414 GCA_964393345.1 uncultured Anaerolineaceae bacterium
ATCGCCGGAGCCGGCACGATCGCCGGAGCCGGCGAGGGCCGGCACCTCGGGCCTGGGCGTGCGCAGGTCGCGCAATGTGTCCTGGTCCACGCCGGCCAGGCGAGGCAGGTCCGCGTTCTCGGTCCGCATCAGGCGCGACGCGAGCGTGGAGGAGACGAGCTTCTGGACCTCCGGGACCTGCATGGCCGCCCGCAGGCCGTCGGCCGGGACCTCGAGCAGGACCGAAGGGACATCAGTGACGACATCCGCCGTCCGGGCGCTGCCCGTGAGGGCCGCGATCTCGCCGAAGAAGTCGCCCGCGCCCATCGTCGAGAGCCCACGATAGCCATCGGCGTCCGGGATGCCGGCCGTCGCCGACCCGTCGAGGACGAAGTAGGCCGACGTCGCGACATCGCCCTGCTCGATCACGCGCGTGCCATCCGGCACCTCGCGCAGCGTCGCGCCGTCGAGGAACTCGGCTCGCTGCGCCGGACTCAGCTTCCCGAACGCGCCGATCCGGACCGCCAGGCGTTCGAAGTCCGCAAGGGTCGCGGCCCGTGCCGGCGCCAGCTCGAGGGCTGGTGCGGCACCGGCGGCCCGGAGCCGTTCGCTGGCCGCGCGCCACGTTCCGATCCCCATCCCCGGGGCGACGAACGTGATCCCCGCGGACACGAAGAGCAGGCTCGACGCGACGATGATAAGGAGCCGGATGTCGACGACGTCGGCTAGGCCGGCCCCCGCCATCCCGATCAGGAAGATGACGTCGCGCATCACGTAGAACGCGGAGAACACGCGGCCGCGCATCTCGCGCGGTGTTGCCCGCTGGAGCAGGACGGACCGCGACACCGACGAGGGCGGCTGCAGGAACCCGCTGATCGTCACCAGTACGATCGCGACGGGGACCGTGGTAGCGAGGGCGTAGGCGATCCCCATCACGCCCATGCCTATCATCGAGATGATGATCCACACGGGCTCTGGGAACCGGGCGGCGAAGCGGGCCATGAACAGCGAGCCGATCACGAACCCGACCGATGTCAGGCCCTCCTGCAGCCCGTACTCGAATTCGGTCGCACCGAGTTCCCTGATCGAGAACGGCAGGAGCAGCACGTTCCAGAGCCCGAACGCGACGAACATGAACGCGCCCACCAGGAAGAGCGAGCGGATCATCGGCGTCCCGAACAGCACGGCCATCCCGGACTTGAGGTTCTCGACGATCACCGCGACCGACGCATCCTCCTCCGGGACCGGCATCGGATAGCGGCCCATCAGGAAGATCAGCGCGGCGGCGACGACGAAGGAGACGGCGTCGATGACGAAGGCGAGCTGGACCCCCACCGTGCTCGCGAGGAGGCCGGCGCCGGCGAACCCGATCGCCGTCGAACCGAAGGCCGCGATCGACAGGAACGCGTTGGCAGCCGACAGCTCCTCGTCGCTGGCCATCTCCGGGATCAGGCTGTCGTGCGCCGGGTCGAAGAACTGCTTGACCCCGGCGTTGAGCAGCAGGAGCGCGTAGAGCCCCACGATCGACTCGATGCCGACGGCGAGGGCGATGAGTCCCACGACGATGGCCTGGATCAGGCAGGTCAGGATCATGATCCGCTTGCGGTCGTGGCGGTCCACGTACACGCCGGCGAGCAGTCCGATGACGAGGCTCGGGACGGCCGTGGCCATGAGCGTCAGCCCGACCGCGAGGGCGGATCCCGTCTGCTGGTAGACCCAGATCCCGGCCGCGAGGTCGGTCAAGGACGATCCGGCGGTCGAGACCAGCTGCGCCGTCCAAAGGAGAGAGAAGTCACGCCGCCGGAACACGGCGAACATCGACGGCGCGGGCGGGGTCGACGGAGCGGGCGGCGAGGGCGTGGCCGCGGCGGTCATGTTCGAGGCAGTCTAGCCCCCGGGGCGCGCCCACGATGGCTTGATCACGATGGCTTGATCACGGCACGTGCTGGGCGGCCTCGCCGACCCGGCGCCCGTTTTCGCCGGCACCCGGCGCCCGTCCCCAAGCGGCGCGGCACGGCCCGGTCCGAGCGGCCCACCCGGCGCCCGTCCCCCAGCGGCGCAAGCGGCCACCCCGGCGCCCGTCCCCCAGCGGCGCGGCCGGATCCCGGCAGATGCCAGCCACCTGAGCACTCGTCAAGCGATCCACGCCAGATGCTGCTGGAGCCGCACATCTGGCACGGACCACGCACTTCCGCACACACGGATCGCGTGACGAGGACCCGACGGTCGTGACTCGTGCTCGCCACAGTGACATCTGACCGGCCCCGGGCCCGACCAGCGGGACCCGGCCTCCGGCCCCGGGCCCGACCAGCGGGATCCGGCCTCCGGCCCCGGGCCCGACCAGCGGGATCCGGCCTCCGGCCCCGGGCCCG
>CAYMTJ010000001.1:59514-110057 GCA_964393345.1 uncultured Anaerolineaceae bacterium
AGGCTGTATACTCCTAGGGAGTATGACGACCATCACGCCCGGCCCCGCGCCTTCCACATCCGTCGAGGTCACGCTGCCCATCGAGGGCATGACCTGCGCGTCGTGTGTCAACCGGATCGAGCGGTTCCTCCGCCAGACCGATGGCGTGGAGACCGCGTCCGTCAACCTCGCGACCGAGACCGCGACGATCCGATACCTCCCGGACCTGGCCGCCCCCTCGGACCTCGTCGGGGCGGTGGAGGCGGCCGGCTACGACATCCGCGAGGCCCCGGCGCCGGATCCTGACTCGGCGCCACGGTCCCTGGTCGAGGAGCTGTCGGACGACGATCTCGCCAAGGCCCGGAGTGCCCGCATCCTGCTGGCCAAGGCCGTGGGCTCGGTGGTCGTCGCCCTCTCGATCATGGCGCTCATGGCCCTGCCGGAGATGCTCCTCATGATGGAGACGCGGAACTTGATCGCGCTGGTCCCGGCGACGGTCGTCCAGGCGTGGGCCGGCGGCCGGTTCTACCGCGCCGCGTGGCGGGCGGCCAGGCACGGGACGAGCAACATGGACACGCTCGTCGCCATCGGGACCAGCGCCGCGTGGATCTACAGCACGGTCGTGACCTTGGTCCCGTCGATCGTTCGCGACGCCGGGCTGGAGCCCGAGACCTACTTCGACAGCGCCGCCCTCGTCATCGGCCTCGTCCTCCTTGGCCGATGGCTGGAAGGACGAGCCAAGCGCCAGACCACCGGTGCGATCCGCCGGCTGGCTGCGCTCGCCGCGACCTCGGCGCGACGCATCCGCGGGAACGCGGAAGAAGAGATCCCGCTCGAAGCCGTCGTCGTCGGCGACCTGCTCCGCGTCCGACCGGGCGACAAGGTGCCCGTCGACGGCATCCTCGTCGAAGGGGCCTCGGCGGTCGACGAAGCGTTGCTCACCGGTGAACCGATCCCCGCCGCCAAAGCCGTCGGCGACGAGGTCATCGGCGCGACCCTCAACACCACGGGCACGTTCGTGATGCGCGCGACACGGGTCGGCCGGGACACCGCGCTCGCCCGGATCGTGGACCTGGTCCAGCGCGCCCAGGGTTCGAAGGCCCCGATCGCCCGCCTCGCCGACCGGATCGCGGAGGTGTTCGTCCCCATCGTGCTGGTGATCGCCACCGCGACGTTCCTCGTCTGGCTGTTCGTCGGACCGGAGCCGCGCCTGACCCGAGCGCTCGTGTCGGCGATCAGCGTGCTCGTGATCGCATGCCCGTGCGCGATGGGCCTCGCGACACCGACGGCGATCATGGTCGGGACCGGTCGCGGCGCCGAGGCCGGGATTCTCATCCGCGGCGGCGAGGCGCTCGAGATGGCCCATCGCGTCACCGCCGTCGTCATCGACAAGACCGGGACGCTGACCGCCGGCCGACCCACGGTCGAGGCGGTGATCGCGGCTCCCGGGTCCACCGAGGCCGAGGTCCTTGACCTCGCCGCGTCCGTCGAACGTGGCAGCGAGCACCCGCTCGGTGCCGCCATCGTTCGCCGAGCCAACGAGGACGAGCTCGGATTCCTTCGACTCAAGGGTTTCGCGACGACGGTCGGCGGCGGTGTCGAGGCGACGGTCGAGGCCCTCGACCGCGAACGTGCGGTCATCGTGGGAAGCCCTCGCTGGGTCCGGTCCCGCGATGTCGACACGTCGCCGCTCGACGCTGACGCCGAGGCGGTCGCAACGGACGGTCGGACGGTCGCGCTCGTGGCCGTCGACGGGCGTGTCATCGGGTTGATCGCGATCAGCGACCCGATCAAGGACGGCGCCCTCGAGGCGATGCGCTCGCTCCAGGCCGCGGGACTCGACGTGTGGCTCGCGACCGGCGACTCGCGCACGACCGCGGGGGCCGTGGCGACGTTCGTCGGGATCGCGCCCGATCGGGTCCTGGCCGAGGCCCTGCCCGGCGACAAGACCGCCTTGATCGACCGCCTGCGAGCGGAGGGCGCGGTCGTGGCGATGGTGGGCGACGGGCTCAACGACGCCCCGGCCCTTGCCGCCGCGGATCTGGGCGTGGCGATCGGGACCGGCGCCGACGTCGCGATCGAGGCCTCCGACGTCACCCTGGTCGGCGGCGATCCGCGCGCCATCGCGACCGCGATCGGGCTCTCGCGCTCGACGATGCGGATCATCCGGCAGAACCTGTTCTGGGCGTTCGCCTACAACGTGTCGCTGATCCCCGTGGCGATGGGCGTCCTGTATCCGACCTTCGGGATCACCCTGGACCCGGCGCTAGCGGCCGGCGCGATGGCCGCATCCTCGGTGGCGGTCGTCCTCAACTCGCTGCGCCTTCGGGGCCGACGCCGGGTCGTAGACTCCGCGGCATGACCCACGACCACGCGTCGCACCAGGCGCCGACCGTCCCGGATCCTCGGGACCTGGCTGGGCCGTTCCACCACGCGATCGAGATCTCCGTGCGGTTCTCCGATACCGACGCGCGTGGCCACGTCAACAACGCGGTCTATCTGACCTTCTGCGAGATGGGCCGGATCCGCTACTGGACGGACGTGACCGGCGAGACGTTCACCTCGGTCGCCGAAGATGCCGAAAGCCTGATCCTCGCCGAGGCACGGATCGTGTACCGCGCCCAGACCTTCTACGGCGAGATCGTCACCGTCCAGACGCGGGCCACCCGGATCGGCCGCTCGTCGTTCACGCTGGAGCACCGGCTCCATGCGGCACGGCCCGGTGACCCGCCACGACTCGTTGCCGTGGGCGACTCGATCCTGGTCCACTACGACTACGCGGCGCTCAAGGCGAGTCCGCTCACCGACGAGCAGGTCGCCGCCATCGAAGCCTTCGAGGGACGGCCGCTCCGGACCTGAGCCGGGACGCCCCGAGCGGCCGTGTCCGGCCTCCCGGACGCCCGCGATCAGTCCGTGACGCGCCGGAAGATCGCCACCGCGTTCTGGCCACCGAACCCGAACCCGTCGACGGCGACCGTGTCCACCCGGGCTGGTCGCGCGGTCAGGGGCACGTAGTCGAGGTCGCACTCCGGATCGGGCGTGCGCAGGTTGGCCGTCGGCGGGATGACCTGGTCGCGGATCGCGCCGACCGCGGCGAGCACGCTCGCGATCCCGGCGGCTCCGACGAGGTGGCCGATCATCGACTTCGGCGAGCTGATCGCCACCTTGTACGCATGATCGCCGTACGCCGCCTTGATGGCCTTGGTCTCGGTGGCGTCATTGAGGGCGGTGGAGGTGCCGTGCGCGACGATGTAATCGATCTCGTTCGGCGCGACGTCCGCGTTCCGGAGGGCCGCCGTCATCGATCGAGCCTGCCCGCGTCCGGACGGGTCGGGCGCGCTGATGTGGAAGGCGTCGGCGGTCAGCGCCCCGCCGAGGATCTCGGCGAGGATCGTGGCGCCGCGCCCCCGGGCGTGGGCGAGCGACTCGACCACGACGACGCCCGCGCCCTCACCGAGCACGAACCCATCGCGCGTGGCGTCGAACGGTCGCGATGCGGTCTCGGGACTGTCGTTCCGCTTGGACAGCGCGGTCATGTTCGCGAGGGCGGCCACGCCCATCGGGACGATCGGCGCCTCGGAGCCGCCGGTCAGGACCACGTCGCATTCGCCGGTCCGGATCAGTCGCAGAGCGTCGTGGAAGGCGATGACCGACGTCGCGCACGCGGCGACCTGGGTCATCACGGGGCCGGTCAGCCCGTACTCCATCGAGAGCATGCAGGCGCCCATCGAGCCCGACAGGGCGGGAACGGCGAACGGGCTCACGAACCGCGGGCCCTTCGAGTCCTGGATATGCGTCCCGTCGATGATCTCCTCGATCCCACCCCCGCCGGTGTTGACGACGACACCGACGCGGTCGCGCTGTTCCTGGCTCATCGCCGCGAAGTCGATGCCCGAGTCGCGGACGGCCTCCTTGCCGGCGCCCATCGCGAGGTGGATGAACCGGCTCATCCGGCGGGCCATCTTGGCGTCCATGACCGTCGTGGGATCGAAGTCGAGGACTTCGGCCGCGATCCGGACCTCGTGGGCGGAGGCGTCGAAGCTCGAGATCAGCCGCGTCCCGGTGACACCCGCCACGAGATTGGACCAGTAGGTCGGGAAGTCGTTGCCGATCGGCATGACCGCACCAAGACCGGTGATGACGGCGCGACGCGTCGGATCGAGTTCGGGCACGAGCGTGGTTCCTCTCTGGTCGGCGACGTCGCCCGATCGTAGCAGGGACGCGAACGCGTCCGGACCGTGCGCGAGACGACGCGATCAGTCGCCGTCGTAGCGTCGGAAGATCACGGCGCCGTTGTGGCCGCCGAGGCCGATGTTGTTCGAGAGGGCATAGCGGATGGGCATCGGCGTGGACTCGGCGAGCACCCACAGGTCGCAGTCCGGATCGGCATCGCGGTAGTTGAGGGTGCCGGGTGCCACCTGCTCCGCGATCGACTTCACCGTGGCGAAGGCCTCGAAGGCGCCCGCGGCGCCCATCAGGTGCCCGGTCATCGATTTGGTCGCGCTGATCGCGAGTGACCGCGCCGAGCCGGCCGCGCGCGCGCCGAAGACCGTCCACAGCGCCTCGGCCTCGCGCTTGTCGCCGAGCGGGGTGGAGGTGCCGTGCGGGTTGATGAGGTCGACCTCGTCGGCGGGGACGCCCCGGCGCTCCAGGGCCATCTTCATGGCGCGAGCCGACCCGACGCCGGCTTCGATCGGCTGGACCATGTCCCAGCCGTCCGCGGCGGAGCCGTAGCCCACGACCTCGGCATAGATGTGGGCCCCGCGCGCCTTGGCGAGCTCGAGGTCCTCGAGGAACAGCGACCCGGCGCCCTCGCCCAGGACGAACCCGTCCCGGGTCAGGTCGAACGGTCGCGAGACCGTTTCGGGGCCCTCGCCCGGCCGGGGCATGCCCATCCCGCGCATGTTCGTGAACCCGGCATGGCCGACCTCGAGCAGCGGGGCCTCGGTGGACCCGGAGATCACGGCGATGCAGTCCCCGCGGCGGATCGCTTCGGCCGCCTCGCCGACATTGTGCGTGCCGGTCGCGCAGGCCGACACCATGCAGACGTTGTGCCCGATCGCGCCGGTCTCGATCGCGATCATCCCGGAGCAGCTGTCGACGAGCGCGTTGGCGATGAACGTCGGTCCGACGGTGCGCGGCCCGCGGTCATGGAGCGAGACGTAGCTGTCGATCATCATCGACATCCCGCCCGCGCCCGAGCCGAAGACCACGCCGACCTCGGTCCGGTTCTCGTCCGTCAGCTCGAACCCGGCGTCCGCGAGCGCCTGCTTGGCCGCGGCGACGCCGAAGTGCATGCTCGATTCGCTGCGACGGACCGCCTTCGGGTCCATCCATTCGGTGGCGGTGAAGTCGTGGACCTCGCCGGCGAGCTTGGCCTCGTAGGGTCCTGGATCGAAGCGCGTGATCGGTCCGAGCCCGGAGCGGCCTTCGACGAGATTGGACCACGCCGTATCGACGTCGTTGCCGACGGGGCTCACGACGCCAAGGCCGGTCACGACGACGCGTCGGTCGTAGTCGGGTCTTCGCAAGATCGGTCTCCTTCGCGCTCGGTGGATCGTGGGCTCAGGCGTGGGGCCTGGCCAGCGTCAGCAGTCGGTCGTGGGATGTCGGGTCGTCGGCGGCGATGATCTCGGCATCGGGCGCGATCCGCCGGATCAGCCCCGACAGGACCTTGCCGGGCCCGACCTCGACGAAGGTCGCGACACCGGCGGCGACCATCGACCCGATCGCGCCGACCCAGTCGACGCCCGCAGTGAGGTGCTCGACGAGCTCGACGCGGCAGCCATCGGCGGTCGTGATCGTCCGGGCATCGGCATTGGCCAGGAGCGGGACCCGGGGGGCTGCGAAGGCGACGTCGGCGAGCGCGATGCGCATCCCGTCGGCCGCCTCGGCCATGAGCGGCGAGTGGGCCGCGACCGAGACGGGCAGCACGATGGCCCGCTTGGCCCCCAGCTCCCGGGCGATCCCGGCGCCGGCGTCGATCGCCGGGCGCTCCCCGGAGACCACGACCTGACCCGGGGCATTCCGGTTGGCCACGACGAAGACCCCGTGCGCGCTCGCTCGCGCCACGAGATCCGGGAGGGCGGCGTCGTCGAGACCGATGATCGCGGCCATCGACCCGTCTCGACCACCACCCGACGCCTGCATCAGCTCGCCGCGCCGACGGACCAACCGGATCCCGTCCCCGAGCGCGAGGGCGCCGGCCGCGACGAGCGCGGAGTACTGGCCCATCGAGTGACCGGCCGCGAAGCGCGGTGTCGGCTCCGGGAGACCCGCGGACGCCCACCGCTCGCGCATCGCCTCGAGGATCGCGATCGACGTCGCGAGGAGGGCCGGCTGGGCGTTCTCGGTCCGGTCGAGTTCCTCGGCCGGACCCTCCCAGGCGAGGGTACGGATCGGCGAACCGGACGCGGCATCGGCGGCGGCGAAGGTGTCGGCCGCGGCCGGGGACGTCTCGGCCAGCGCTCGGCCCATCCCGACGGACTGCGACCCCTGGCCGGGAAACACGTAGGCGAAGTCGGTCATCGCCGGTGAGGGTAGGACCGGAACGGTCCGAAGGGGCCGATTCGCGTGCACGGTTGCACGTACCTCGTCGCGCGCCTACCCTTCGGCTGTGCCGGATCCGATCCTCTCCGCCCGTCGCCGCGTGGCCCCGCGACAGGCGGTCGCGCGTCGGTTCGAGGCCGATCTCTCCGCACCCGTGCTGGCTGCCGGCAACCGGCTGCCCAACGTGCGCCAGATCAGCGAGCGCGTCGCGATGGGCCGTGCCCTCTGGCGAGAGCTGGTCATCGGCTTTGCCGGTCAGCTCGGGGAGCTGCGGCTCGGGTTCACGCAGCTCGCCGCGCTCTACGTCCTGGCCGATGGCAGCACGATGACGGTCGGTGAACTCGCGGAGGAGATCGGTCGGTCGCCGTCGGCCACGAGCCGGCTGGTCGACGGACTGGTCCGTCGGCGGTTCGTCGAGCGTCACCAGGAAGACGAGGACCGTCGCCAGCGGACCTTGCGGCTGACCCAGCGCGGTCACGCGATCCTGCGGGTCGTGGACCGGTCGCGCGCCGACCAGTTCCTCTCCGCGGTTCGCCCGCTGCCCACCGCGGAACGGGCGATCGTCGCCATGGGCGTGGCGGCGCTCGCGACCCACGCGATCAATCGCCGCGGCCGCCTCATCCGCGCCCCGCGCGACGAGGGCGGCTAGGGACGAGGGCGTCGCCATCCGTGCGCTGATGCGGCCCCGATCGTCCCGTCACCGGTCCCTCGGCCTGGACCGGACGGGCCCGGTGCCGTGGGACGGAACGCGGTGACGTCCGACGCGCCCCGGTCGGCGCGCGGCACCGTCCCACGGTCACACGGGGTCGATCCTGACGTGGGACGGTCGGGATCCACGTCGCGACCGTTCCCGACGTCGCCACGTACCGTGGGGCGGTCGCGGCATGGGCTTCGAGCGTGCCGGGGCCACGATCCGCGCCTCAGGGCGCCGGCATCTCAGCCGCTGAAGCGCCGCACGACGTCGTACAGGACCGGCAGGCCGAACCGGAGGGCGTCGAGCGAGACCCGCTCGTCCGTCCCGTGGAACCGCTCGAGGAAGCGCTCGTCCGGCTCGAGGCGCAGCGGCGAGAAGCCGTAGGTCGGCACGCCGAGCGGACTCGTGTGCTTGGCGTCGGTCGCGAACGGCGCCATCACCGGAAGCGGCACCGCGTCCGGGTCATGGTCGACGAGGGTCGAGGCGAGGATGTCGTAGAGCGGCCCGCCCGAGGGCGCCTCGACCGGCTCGCCGAAGACGATCAGCGAGATGTCGGCGACGGCGGCTAGATCGGGTCCCATCCGCTCCACGAGCTGGGCCCGCATGTCCGCTTCGGTCGTCCCGGGGAGGACGCGGCAATCGACCTCGACGACCGCATCGCCGGGGATGACGTTGTACTTGACCCCGGCGTGGATCACGTCAGGGCTGGCCGTGTCGCGGACAAGCGCACGCAGGGCGCGCGCATACATCGGGTCGCACACCGATTCGAGGGCGGCCTCCGCGCGACCCGTGTCGCCGGTCGCCAGACCCCGCAGGACCCGTGCCGGTCGCTCGGGGAGGGCCGCCGCCGCGGCCTCCAGGAAGCGCTCCATGACCGGGGTCACGCGGACGGGCCCGGGGACGGCGAGCCGCTCCACGATCCGTGCGGCCAGGACGGCCGCGTTGTCGGCGCGCGGCATCGAACCGTGGCCCCAGGTGCCGCGGACGGCGATCCGATAGGCGGCGAACCCCTTCTCGGCCACCTGGATGGGGTACAGGCGCCGGTCGGCGACCGTGACCGACACGCCGCCGCACTCGTTCAGGGCGCCGGCCGCGCGGAGCCACTCCGGTCGGTGCTCCGCGACCCACTTGGCGCCCACGATGCCACCGGCCTCCTCGTCGGCCGTGCAGGTGAAGAGTACGTCGCGTCGAAGACCCGGGATGGGATCCACCGCCGGATCGACGCCCGCCGCGACCGCCTCCTCGACGAGCAACCGGACCACGCCGAGTTCGAGCGCGACCATCGTCTTCATATCGACCGCCCCGCGCCCGTACACGTAGCCGTCGGCGATCTCGGCGGCGAACGGCGGGTGGCTCCAGCGCTCGGGCGGGGCGGGGACCACGTCCAGATGCGAGAGCAGCAGCAGCGGATCGCCGCCGGTGCCGTCACCACGCAGCCGGACGTGCACGGAACCGCGACCGGGCACGGGCTCGACCGTCTCCGGAACGAGCCCGAGCTCGACGAGCCACTCGGCGATGCGCGTGGCCACGCGGGTCTCGCCATCCGGTGCGGCTGGATCCGGCGGGTTGATCGACGGGATGGCGATCAGCTCGCGAAGCGTCTCGACGAGCGTGTCGTGCGCGGCGGTCCAGTCGATCGCCCCTGCGCGCGCCGTGACCGTCATCGGGTGGCTGCCCCCAGGACCGCGACGATCAGGCCGACGACGAAGCCGCCGAGGACGACGGCGAGCACCATCGCGACCAGAAGCCGCCCGTAGAACCGCTCCTCGCGCCGGCCCGCGGCGGGATCCGGGTCGTGCCCGCCGGCGATGTACGGCCCCGGCAGCCCGCGGGCCCGCGCGTGGGCGTTGCGGACCTCGTCATAGGCCACCGGGTCGGGCGGGAGGGAGTCGCTGGTCGTCGTCCCGTCGGTCACGGTCCAATGATGCCGCTCCGGGCCGATCCGCGCATCGTCAGCTCATCGGGAAGCGGCTGGTAGCCGAGCCGGGCATTGACCGTCTGCATCCCGACGTTCGATTCGTCGATGTAGGTCCGCAGGTCCGTCAATCCATGATCGATGGCGGCGCCGATCGCCGCCCGTTTCATCGCGCTCGCCACGCCGCGCCCTCGCCACGAGCGGACGACGGCGGTCATGTCGTGCCAGGCCGCGGTCGACGACCCGGGCACCATCTGCAGCGAGGTGTAGCCCACGACCGAACCCGTCGCGGCATCGATCGCCATGATGAATCCCCACGGCGGCACGACATCTCGATCGACGTCCCGGGCCCGGAATTCCGCGAGGTCGCCCACGTCCATCGGGCGCTCGCCACCCGGGATGTCGGCGAAGGCCTCGATGGCGACCGCGTGGATCCCGCCCACCAGGTCGGGCGCCGACTCGAGCGTCGTCAACCGGATGTGATCGGGGAGCGCCACGCCGGGGCGCTCGAGGTCGACCAGCGGGAGATGGACGGACCGGGATCGGTCGTACTCGCTGAACCCGCGATGCTCGAGGAACGCGATGCCCTCGGGTCGGGCGTCCGAAGCCGGGATGAGCAGGGCCGACTTGCCGGCCGCGACGGTCGCCTCGCGGATCGCGGTCAGGAGTCGAGACCCGACGCCCTGGCGTCGGGCGGGCGCGAGGACGTCGATCGTGCCCCACAGCGCGTCGAAGCCGGGTTCATACATGTAGATCCGGCCGACCGATGCGGCGCCGACGGTCGCCCCGTCGAGATCCGCGAGGAACCTGATCCCGCCGGGATAGGTCACGTCCTGCCAGCGCATCTCGTCGACGGTCGTGGGCTCGCTCGGACTGGCGGCGCTCATGATCTCCGCGGCGGTCAGCAGGTCCGCGTCGTCACGGACCGGCCGGACGGTGATCCTCATCCGACGGCGTCGCGGATGGGCCGGGCGACATCGCGCGCGACCGCGTCGACGCCGCCGCCACCGAGATGCGGCGGCATCGAGAGCAGGATGTGCGTCGCCCCGTGGCGGAGCATGTCGATCGCCCTGTCGCGCGCCGTCGCCCGTGACTCGGCCGTCGCGCCGGTCGGCACCTGCGCCAGCAGCGAGAATCCCTCGGCGCCACGCCCCGCGGCGTCGAGCGCTGCCAGGATCGCGTCCCGCCGGTCGATGAAGTACGCAAGGTCGGTGGGGGACTTGTCGGGCAGCACGGCCGGCAGCAGCCAGCCCTGCGCGACGGCGGCGGCCAGCGCGATCCCGCGCCGCTTCTGCCCTCCGAGCCAGATGGGCGGCCCACCGGACGTCAGGGGTGGGGGGTGGTTGGTCGCCCCATCGAGCGGATACCAGCGGTCCGGACGCGTGACACCGGCATCACTCGCGGCCTCGTCGCTGAACATGGCGCGGATGACATGGACGGCGGATTCGAAGCGGTCGAACCGCTCGGGCATCGGCGGGAACGGGATCCCGAACGGGGTGTGCTCGGGGTCGAACCAGCCCGCGCCGAGGCCGAGGATGAATCGGCCGCCCGTCGCGTGGTCGAGCACCGTGGCGGCCTTGGCGAGGACGACCGGGTGACGGAACGTGGCGGACAGGACGGCGTGCCCCACCCACTTGCCCGGGACGTGGTGCACGAGCGCGGCCATCGCCGTCAACGCCTCGAGCGATCGGCCGGCACGATCGCGACCGATGTCGGTCAGGTGGTCGTTCATCCACACCGAGTCGAAGACATCGTGCTCGCCGATACGGCCCCAGGCCGATTCGAGGTCGGGCCAGTCCACGCCCTGCGGCGAGGTCTTGATCCCGATCCGGGCCCGCGCCACCGCCCGTTCCGTGGTCAGAGGTTCGTCGTCATCCGCGGTCCGGTCGTCACCGCGCCCTCGGACGCCGAGCCGACCAGGGCGGCGTACTTCGCCAGCACGCCGGTCCGGTAGCGCGGTGGGCGCGGCGTCCGGGCCGCGAGCCGGCGCGCGATCTCCTCGGCCGGGACGTCGAGATCGAGCGCCCTGCGGTCGACGTCGATGACGATCGTGTCGCCCTCCTCGACGATCCCGATCGGTCCGCCGAGCGCGGCTTCGGGCGCGATGTGCCCGATCATCAGACCGTGGGTCCCACCCGAGAAGCGGCCATCGGTGATCAGGGCGACCGCATCGCCCAGGCCCTCGCCGACGAGGGCGCCCGTGACGCTCAGCATCTCCTGCATCCCGGGACCACCGACCGGACCCTCGTTGCGGATCACGACGACGTCACCGGGCACGATCCGGCGATCGCGGACGGCCGCGTAGCACTCACCCTCGGACTCGAAGACGCGAGCGGGGCCGCGGTGTAGGCGTCGCTCATGGCCCGCGAGCTTCACCACGCACCCCTCGGGAGCGAGCGTGCCATGGAGGATGGCCAGGCCGCCCGTCGCCTTGAGCGGCGCATCGATCGGGACGACCACGCGCTGGCCCTCGGTCTCGTCGGCGTCGGCGGCGATCTGGGCGATCGTCCGGCCGTCGACCGTCGGCGCGTCCCCGTGCAGCAGACCCGGGCGCTTGAGGAGCTCTCGCATGACGAGCGACACGCCGCCCGCCTCGTACAGGTCGAGCGCGGTGTAGCGACCGCCGGGCTGCATGTCGCCGACGACGGGGGTCCGGTCTGCGACGGCCCCGAACTCGTCGATCGACAGCGGCACCCCGAAGTCATGCGCGATCGCGAGCAGGTGCAGCACGCCGTTCGTCGAGCCGCCCGTCGCCGCCACCGAGGCGATCGCGTTCTCGAGCGACGCCCGCGTGACGAACGAGGACGGGCGGGTGTCGGCGCGGACGAGGTCCATGACGAGCTCGCCGCAGCGATACGCGGCCGCGTCCTTCGCCGGGTCCTCGGCGGGGATCCCGTTCAGTCCGGCGGGGCTGAGGCCCAGGAACTCGAGGATCATGCTCATCGTGTTGGCGGTGAACTGGCCGCCGCAGGCGCCCGCCCCCGGACACGCGGCGTTCTCCACCTCGTACAGCTCGTCGAGCGTGATCTTGCCGGCCCGATACGCCCCGATCGCCTCGAAGATCGTCACGACCGTCGCGTTGCGCTGGCCCTTGTAGACGCCCGGGTAGATGGTCCCGTTGTAGAGGATCAACCCGGGGACATCGAGTCGGCCGAGGGCCATGGCCGCGCCGGGATTCGTCTTGTCGCAGCCGGTCAGGCAGACGACGCCATCGAGGAGATGCCCGCGAACCACCAGCTCGATCGAGTCGGCGACGATCTCGCGGCTGATCAGCGAGGCCTTCATCCCCTCGGTCCCCATCGACACGCCATCGCTGACCGAGACGGTGTTGAACTCCATCGGCGTCCCGCCCGCGGCCCGGATGCCGGCCTTGACATGCTCGGCGAGGCGCCGCTGGTTGTAGTTGCACGGCATCGTCTCGATCCACGTCGTCCCGACGCCGACGAGCGGCTTGGCGAGGTCCTCGTCCGTGAACCCGACCGCCTTGAGCATCCCGCGGGCGGCGGCGCGGTCCGGGCCGTCGGTGAGCGCCGCGGAGTGGCGCTTCGCTGGATCGGACGGTCGTTCGTACGGATGGACGGCGTCGGACATGCGCGTGGATCCCTCGGTCGTGGCTGGGTCATCCAGTGTAGGTGTCAGACCGTCCGGCATCCAGCCGCGGTGGGTCGGGTGGCCGGCCTGAGCGGATACCCGCCCCGTCTTCGCGCGTGCTCGCCCGCGTCTCAGCGGATGCACGCCCCCGTATCGACGGCCCTCGTCCGGCCGACGGCCCGCTCGATCCGGTCCCATACCGCCACGCCCGAGAGCGCATAGCCGACCTCGTCGTCGGTCCGGGCCTCGGCGAACACCACCCCGCCGACCGTCCCGTCCGCCAGGACGAACGGCCCGCCGCTGTCGCCGCGATCGATGGACGCGCGCAGCTCGAGGATCGCGCGACGAACGCGGTCCTCTCCGTAGATGTCGCGGCCCGTGGCCTCGTAGGCACCCGTCACGGCCGTCGGAAGGATGGTGAGCGACCCGCCGCCGGGGTACCCCAGCGCGGCGCCGAGGTCCCCACGACGCGGCGCGACATCCGCGAAGGCGAGGGCCGGCAGCCCGAGTCCGTCCACGCGCAACAGGGCGATGTCCAGATCGGGATCGAATGCGACCGGGACCGCGTCCAGCAGCCGTCCGTCGTGGGCCGTCACCCGAACGGCGCGCGCACCGGCGCCGGCGACGACGTGGGCGTTCGTGACGACATAGCCCTCGGCGACGGAGAAGCCGGTGCCGCTCGACGTGTAGCCGCAGGCGCCGGCCGAGACCTTGACGGTCGCGCGAGCCGCGCGCTCGGCGATCGCCCGCGTGGTCGGATCGTCCGGCAGGTCGACCGGCGCCTGGGGCAGCGGTTCGAAGCCCACGAAGACGGATGGGAGCCCGGTCGAATCGAGAGCCTTGCCGAGCTCGACGGCAAGCGCCGACGGGGCCGGGAGGACCGCGTTGAGGGTCCGGATCACCCGCGAGGTCTGGGCCGCCTCGGTGAGTCCCACGAACGGGCCGAGGGCGACGAGCCCGCCGACGAGCCAGATGACCAGGACCGCCTGCCCGATCCCGACGACGGCGCCGCCGACGCGATCGGCCGCCCCCAGGAACCCGGTGCCGAGCTGGCGGGTGGTGCTCAGGCCGATCGCCGAGCCGACCGACTCCCCGATGCCGACGGCCAGCAGCAGGCCGGCGAGGACCACGAACGGGCGAAGGGATGGGTCGATCGAGGCGATGGGATCGGCGAGGAACGGCAGGGCCGCGATGGCCGCCACGGCCCCGATCGCGGCGCCGACCAGGCCTCCGACCTGGGGCAGCGCCCCGGAGCGGAACCCGAGGACCGCCCCGAGGAGGACGAGCCCGATGGCGGCGAGATCGAGCGGGTTCACCCGCCGATCGTCGCACAGGTCGCCCGACGACGCGGTCGGCGGGCAGGAGCGGTCAGGACACGATGACCTCGATCGGTGCCGCCCCGCCGGCGCCATCGACGATCGTGTACGTGCCGGGCTCGAGTTCGCCGAGGTCCACCCGCGTGGCCTTCATCTGGGCGATCTCGATGCAGGCGACGTCATCGGGTCCGTGACCCTCGCGCAGCGTGATCGTGTACGTGAAGCCGTCCTTGTCGACCAGGATCGTGTCGAGGACGTAGCAGGGTTCGACGCCGCTGGTCCAGGTCGCCGTGATCAGCACGTGCCGGCCGTCGACGGTGGCGGTGAGCTTGTCCATCGGCACGGGTCGCGGATCGAGCTGGCCGGGCTTCGGGATCACCAGGCCGTCGCCGTCACCCGGCACCGACGCCGGCGGGGTAGCGGACGGCGGCGCGGTCGCGCTCGGGGCCGAGCCACCGCCACCGGTGCACGCCGCAAGAAGGACCATGACGAGCAGGGGGCCGGTCGCCCGGCGGATGGTGTTCATGGGCCGGAGACGACGCCGGGCGCGGTGTGGTTCCGCGCTCAGCGAGCCCCGGCGAGGGAGTCGATCCGCGGCGGGTGCGCGGCCTCCCATGCGACCAGCTCGGCCTCGTGGGAGAGGAGGTACCCGAGCTCGTCGAGTCCGGCCACCAGCATCCGCTTGGCGAACGCATCGATCTCGAAGTCGATGGTGCTGCCGTCCGGCAGCAGGAGCCCGCCCTCGGCCAGGTCGACGGTGAACCGGGCATCGGGATCCGATGCCAGGAGCGCGAGGAGCCGTGCATGGGTCGCCTGGTCCACGACGATCGGCAGCACGCCGTTCTTGAGGCTGTTGCTGCGGAAGATGTCGGCGTACGAGGTGGAGATGATCGCGCGGATCCCCCACGCGCGAAGCGCCCACGGCGCGTGCTCGCGCGATGACCCGGCGCCGAAGTTCTCCCCGACGAGCAGGATCTGCCGGCCGGCCATCGCCGGCTGGTCGAGGACGAAGGGCGGGTCCTTGAGACGCCCGTCCTCCTCGAACCGCCAGTCCCGGAACAGGGCCTCGGCCAGCCCTGCCTTGTCCGTCACCTTCAGGTAGCGGGCGGGGACGATCTGGTCCGTGTCGACGTTCTCCTTGTCGAGCGGGATCACGCCGCTCGTGAACATCGTGAACGGCTCGCCCATCGTCAGCGCCCCCCGACGGCGGCGAGCGACTCGATCCCGGGCAGGCGTCGCGGATCGCTGATCACGCCGTTGATCGCGCTGGCGGCGGCGGTCAGCGGCGAGGCCAGGAACGTCCGCCCGCCCTTGCCCTGCCGGCCTTCGAAGTTGCGGTTGCTCGTGCTGACGGCGTACTGGCCGGGCTGCAGCTGGTCCCCGTTCATGGCGATGCACATCGAGCAGCCGGCTTCGCGCCACTCGCCGCCGGCCGCCTTGAAGATCTCGGCCAGACCCTCCCGTTCGGCCTCCCGCTTCACCTCGTCGCTGCCCGGGACGACCATGAGGCGGACCCCCTCGGCGACGCGACGGTCCTTGAGGACCGAGGCCGCGAGGCGAAGATCGCTGATGCGACCGTTCGTACAGCTCCCGACGAAGACCACATCGACCTTCTGGCCGAGGATCTCCTGGCCGGGCCGGAGGTCCATGTACTCGAGCGCGCGCTCGAGGGCGCGGCGCTGCGACGGATCGGCCTGCGATGCCGGGGATGGCACGCGGCTCGTGATCGGGATCCCCATTCCGGGGTTGGTTCCGTAGGTCACCATCGGTTCGAGGGTGTTCGCGTCGATCGTGATGCTGCGGTCGAACGCTGCCCCGTCGTCGCTCGGCAGCATCCGCCAGCGGGCGACGGCCTCGTCCCACGCCGCGCCCTTCGGGACGTGCCGCCGACCGTGGAGATACTCGAAGGTGGTGTCGTCCGGCGCGATCAGGCCCGCGCGCGCGCCCCCCTCGATGCTCATGTTGCAGATGGTCATCCGCTGTTCCATCGTGAGCGCCCCGATCGCGGTGCCGCGGTACTCGAACACGTGACCCGTGCCACCGCCGACGCCGATCCTCGAGATCAGGTTCAGGATGATGTCCTTGGCGCTCACGCCGGGGGCCAGTCGCCCGTCGACCCGGACCTCGTACGTCTTCGGGTCACGCTGGAGGAGCGTCTGGGTGGCGAGGACCATCTCCACCTCGCTCGTCCCGATCCCGAAGGCGAGTGCCCCGAACGCGCCGTGGGTGCTCGTGTGCGAATCCCCGCAGACGATGGTCATCCCGGGCTGCGTCAGGCCCAGCTCCGGTCCGATGACGTGGACGATCCCCTGGCTCGGCGAGCCGATGCCGTGGAGCGGGATGCCGAACTCGGCGCAGTTCTGCTCGAGCTGGCGGATCTGCGCCGCGGCCATGGCGTCGACGATGGGCAGGTCGCGCGGCGTCGTCGGAACCGAGTGATCGGCGGTCGCGACGGTCTGGCCGGGGCGTCGGACGCCGATGCCGCGGGCCCGGAGACCCGAGAACGCCTGCGGGCTGGTGACCTCGTGGACGAGGTGCAGGTCCACGGCGAGGATCGCCGGGGATCCGGGATCCTGGGCGACGACGTGGTCGTCCCAGATCTTCGAGACGATGGTGCGGGGTGCGGTCATGCGGGGAAGGCTCGCTGTGTCGGTGCTGACGGGTGCGCAGCGTACCAGAGGGTGCCGGTCCGACCCCTCAGGCCGAGGCCGCGATGCCGTCCGCCCGCGCCGAACCCCCGGCCGCCAGGGTCGCCGTCAGCTCGTCGGGCGGCGTGGGATGGCCGAACAGGTACCCCTGGCCGAGCCCGCATCCGAGGCGGCGGAGCATCCGCAGTTGCTCCTCGGTCTCGATGCCCTCGGCCACGATCGACAGGCCCAGCGATCGACCGAGCGCCACGATGGCGCGGGCGAACGCCCAGGTCTCGGGATCGTCCGGTTCGCCAGGCGCCCCGATCAGCTCGCGGGCGATCTTGAGGATGTCCACGGGGAAGCGCCGAAGATACGCGAGCGATGAGTAGCCTGTCCCGAAGTCATCCATGGCGATCCGGATCCCAAGGTCCCGGAGCGACTCGAGGGACGCGATCGTCGCCCCGATATCGCGGAACATCGCCGTCTCGGTCATCTCGAACGTCAGGTCCCGCGGGTCGATCCCGGACTCGGCCAGGTCCGCGCGGACTTCGTCGATGAAGCCCGGGTGCTGCAGCTGGAGCGGGGACAGGTTGACGCTCAACGACAGGCCGCTCAGTCCGGGATGCCCGTGCCACTCGACCACCTGCCGGGTCGCGGCGCGCAGGACGGCCCGCCCGAGCGGGACGATCGCGCCGTTCTCCTCGGCGAGTCGGATGAACTCGGAGGGACCCACCAGGCCACGCGTCGGATGACGCCAGCGGACCAGCGCTTCGACGCCGACGATCCGGCCCGTGGCGAGCGCGACGATCGGCTGGTAGTACACGTCGAGGTCGCCGCGGGTGATGCTGCGGCCGAGGTCGGATGTCATGGCGTGCCGTTCGACGATCGAACGATGCATGTTGGGATCGAAGACCTCGGCTCGACGCTTGCCGTCCGCCTTGGCGCGGTACATCGCCACGTCCGCATCGCGCAGCAGCTCGTCCACGCGGTCAGAGCCGCGTGCCGCGCTGATCCCGGCGCTGCACCCGACGATGACGTCCGTGCCGCCGATGGGGAATGGCAGTTCCAGGGCGGCGATGATCCGTTCGGCGATCGCGAGGGCATCCTCGACCGTCGTGCCGGCCTCCGGAAGGATCGCGAACTCATCGCCGCCGAACCGGGCCAGAAGGTCGCCGGGACGCAGCTCGGCGCCGAGTCGCTCGGCCACGCCGATCAGCAGACGATCGCCTTCGGCGTGCCCGAGGGTGTCGTTGACGACCTTGAAGTCATCGAGGTCCAGGAAGACCACGGTCGTCGACGTCGACCCATCGACCGGCGTTCCGAGCCGGCGCTCGACCTCCTCGACGAACTGGGCCCGGTTCGCGAGGCCGGTCAATGGATCGTGGTAGGCCTGATGGCGGAGTTGCTCCTTGAGCCGCGACAACTCGTGGAGCGACTGCTCGAGCTGGCCGTTCTCCAGCGCGACGGCGGCCTGGTTGGCGACGGTCTCGAGCAGTCGGAGGTCGTCCGATTCGAACCGGCTGCCCTCGCCCAGGCGGTTGATGATCGTGATGGCCCCGAAGACTCGACGTTCGCCGACGAGGGGTCCGATCATGGCGCCGCGGATCGAGAGTGGGTCGGCCGTCCACGGCCACGTCGGGCGGACCTGGAACGCCGCGTGCTCCTGGCGCACCCGCGAGCGGAGCGGGTCATCGACCGGGACGATCACGGGGACCATGGACTCCGGCCCGTCCGCGCCTCCCGCGCTGGAGCGGAGCGCGGTCTCGGCCAGCGGATCAGGGAACAGCAGGAGCTCGGCGCGTTCCGCGCGGAACATGCGACGGGCATGTTCGAGCAGCGCGGCGATCGCGGAGTCGAGTTCCGGTGCATAGTGCAGGAGACGGCTGGATTCGTAGAGCAACTCGAGTCTTTCGTGCTTCTCGCGTTCGCCGATGTAGGCGCGGTAGGCGAGGAAGACGACCGACGTCGGGACCGCGAGGAGGAGCGCCGACCGGGGGTCGATCCAGACGACCATGACGGCGAGCAGCGCCAGACTCGTGTTCGCCATCGCGACCATGCCGCTGAACCGGATCATCTCGGGCAGCTTCTTGAACTGCGGCGCGCCCCCCGACAGGGAGATCACGGTCGCGACCAGGACCGCCCCGAGGACCGACGTCGCGCCGCTCGAGGCGAACGCCCCGATCCAGTCCAGGGGCTCCGGTCGCCCGACCGGATTGGCGATCACGTGGAAGACCACCTGCGCGACCACCGCCGTCACCCCGAATTGGGCCAGATTGAACATGCGCTTGATGGCGGGCTGGCCTCGATCGAGGATGACCGCCGCGCCGGCGCCGACGAGGTAGGCGAGGACGTAGTCCGTGGGGGTCAGGAGGAAGAGCCCGATCGCGCCAGGGAGCTCGCTGAGCGAGAACGCGTGCCGCTCTCGGAGGAAGTGGACCACCACGACGTTGACTTCGCCGAGATAGAACGCGACCGCGGCGATCGGCCACGGGATCAGGAACGGTGCCGCACTGACCGGCAGGTGGCTGATCACCGCCGCGTACCCAACCACCGAGACCGCGATCAGGAACAGCGTGAACAGGCGGACCCGGAGGGCCGGCTCGATCCGATCAGCGAGCGAGCGACCAAGCGAGGCCGTCACAGCGGGACTCGATGCCCGGTTTCGGTCATGAGGCGCGTCGTGTCTGGGTCACGCGGGTGGAGGCGGCGGACATGCTCTCTCGATCAAGGTGCGGGGTGTCTTGCCGAAGTCTCGCGCGCGAGACCGTGGCCGCGCGCTGACCCGAAGGTCCTATCGGATCGGCTTGGCCAGCGACCCGCGCGCCAGCTCGTGTCGGCCGAACATGGAGAGAGCGGCCCCGACGGGACCGCTCTCCATGAGTCCGATGGCGGGCCGTGTCGGCCCGCCGCCGAGGTTCTCAGCGCCAGCGATGACCGGACTCGGGTCCGGGTCGCAGGGCGTCACGCCGGGGATCGATGGACGGAGCCACGAACATGACGTTCATGGCTAGTACCACTTGATGCCCGCGCCGAGTGACAGGGCCATCGTCGCCAGGAGCGACAGGGCCACGGTGAAGCGCGCCAGGTTCGCCTTCACGATAACCACCTCTGGTTCTACGAACGCCCGATCGTCCCCGGCGGCCGGGCGGTCTTCGCAAGAAGATCCCTGGCTTTGCGTCCCCGTCTCACGACGGGTTTGCCCTGGACGGCTGGATCGAGGGAGCGAACATCGCCCCGCAGACCGAACGCTCGCGTGCGCCATGCCGGCCCGCCATAGTCCGGTGGTCCTGTCCTGGACGGTGCGTCGGGTCAGTGCGCCGGCGCACCATGGTCGACGCCCTGGTCCCGCGCGGTCGATGCGGTCGCGGCGTCGGAACCGGGCGAGACCCGCATCGACACGATCAGCGCGATCGCCGCGCCGACGCCGATCAGCACGTCCCCGACGCTGAAGACGTTGGCGGCAGGAAGGAACGTCGGCATGGCGAAGATGTCGGTGAGGGGCGCGAGGTTCACGTGGTCCATCAGGATGCTGTTGGAGTAGCCGTCCTGCGGGGCCCGGCCCATCGCCGCGAGCGCCTCGGGGCTCACGGGCATGTAGCCACCGTTCGCGACGATGGCGACGAGGTTGGACACGCCGCCGGCCATGACGAGGGCCAGCCCACGGATCGCCAGATTCACCGCGACCGCGACCAGCACTATGACGTTCGACAGGATGTAGACGGCCGGTGCGGCGTCGCCCAGCGCCGCCCCGATCGGGGAGGAGAACAGCGATAGCTGGACGATCATCCCGATCGCGATGAGGGCCCCCCAACGGAAGTGGAGACGCCCGAGTCGCTCGGCCGATCCGCCGCTGAGGATGCCGAGCACCAGGCCGGCAAGGATCGCGTAGAGGATGAACATCGCATCGATGGTGGGCGGCCCAGGACGACCGGACCATCGGACGAAGGTCACCCGTTGGTCCTAGGGCCTCCGGTACGTCGGGGCATATCCACGCGCCGTCGGGAGGGCTATAACCAGTCTCCAACCGGCAACACGCTCGCGCGAGGCACCACGATCCGAACCGACCCGGCCGCGAACGAGCCCTGGATGGGCGAGTCGACGAACCTTCGACTCGTCCGGCTGCGGCTGTTCCTCGCCCTGATCACCATGTTCGCGATCCCGATCGGGATCGCGGCCCCGGTCGTCTACGCGCTCGCCTGGGGCTGGGGCGCCTCCCTCGTGGTGCCCACCGTCGGGATCCTGTTCATCGCCTTCATCCTCGGGACGCTGACCGTGTGGCTCGCCCGACGCGTCCTCGAGCCCGCGGAGCGGTTGGCCGCCGCCCATCGCATCCTGGAGGACGCGTATGACCGCGCCCGGGCGGAGGCACTGCGCGACACCCTCACGGGTCTGGGCAATCACCGGGCGTTCCAGGAGGAAGTGGAGCGGCAATGGGCGATCGCGTCCCGTTCCGGACGGTCGCTGTCGCTCGTCATGCTGGACCTCGACGAGTTCAAGCGCATCAACGACTCGAGCGGGCACGCGGCCGGCGATGAGGTCCTCCGCCAGGCCGCGACGACGATGGCCACGTTCCTTCGCCGCTCCGACCGGACGTTCCGGATCGGCGGGGACGAGTTCGCGATCATCCTGCCCGAGACCGACGCCGACCAGGCACAGGGCATCGTCCGGCGCCTTCTGGCGGCCTGCCTGACCGGCGAGAGCGGCCGGGGGGCCATGCACACGATCTCGTTCTCGGCCGGGATCAGCGCCGGGCCGGCCCTGGCGCATGACCGGGACTCCCTGTATCGCCAGGCCGCCGCCGCGCTGTTCTGGAGCAAGCGGCATGGCCGGACGTGCGTCACGGTCTTCGATCCCACGCGCCATGAAGGCTCGGCGGCGGGGCGCCAGCCGGCCGAGTTGTCGGCCGCCATCGCGCGCGTCGCCGCGACGGCCGCGATCCGTGCCGTCTTCCAGCCCATCTACGATCTCTCGACCGGCGTCCCACGCGGCTTCGAGGGCCTGGTCCGGCCCCTGCCGGACAGCGGCTTCTCCGACCCCGGATCCATGTTCGAGGCCGCCGAAGCCGTCGGCCGCACCAGCGAGCTCGACCTCGCCTGCGTCAAGGTCGTCATGGAGACCGCGTCGCGCCTGCGGCTGCGCGGATCGCTGACGGTCAACCTGTCACCGCGGACGCTCGAGTCCGACGACTTCAGCGTGCACGCGTTCATCCGCCTCATCGTCCGCTACGGGCTGGACCCGAGGAACATCGTGCTCGAGCTGACCGAGCGCGAGGCGGTCGAGGACGTCGAACGGCTGCGTCGGGCGGTCGAGGCGTGCCGGACGGCCGGGATCAAGCTCGCGGCCGACGACGTCGGTGCCGGCAACGCCGGACTGCGGCTCCTGAGCCAGCTCCGGTTCGACATCGTCAAGATCGACCTTTCGCTGGTCCAGGGCGGCGCGGTCCGCGACACGTCGCTCGAGATCCTCAAGACGCTGCGCGACCTGGCCGACCGCTGGGGCGCCCTCGTCGTCGCTGAGGGGATCGAGACCCCGCAGCAGCTCGACATCGTGCGAACCCTTGGCATCGGCGCGGGGCAGGGCTATCTGCTCGGTCGACCCACCGACCGGCCGAGCATGGAGCCGCTCGATCTGGCGGTGCTCAGCCGAAGCTCGGACTGGCTGATCGAGCGCTTGCGTTCGGCCTCGGCATGACCCGCACGAGCCGGAGTTGCCAGATGGCGCGTCGCCTCGTAGACTGCGCCCCACGTCGTCCGGTCGGACGATGACCCGTCACTGGGAGTCCACGTTGGGTCGCTTCGATCGCCAGGATCGTCGACAGGTCGCCGTCGTGATCACGACGGACGGACGTCGCGTCCACCTGCCCATCGAACCGGCCGGCCTCCCGGACGTATCCCTCCTCGACCTGCTTCGCTCGCTTCCCGGGCTTGACGGCCTTCTTGGCCTCATTACCGGCTCCCGGCGGGAGAACGGAGGAACGCGGAGGAACGGGCGCTCGTAGCGCACCAACCACCGAAGACCGATGGGACCCTCGCCGGGAGGCGGGGGTCTTTCGTTTGTTCCGACCACCAGACACGAGGGCAGAGCGGCATGACCACCAAGACGAGGACATCGAACGAGCCACGTCCCGGCCCGTCGCGGCACAGTCACGTGCCGGCCGACGGGACCCCGGAAGCCCTGGCCGTCGAGCGTGCCCGCAAGGCGATGCTCCACGAAGGACGCGAGCGCAAGCGGACGCGCATCGGCGCGGACGTGCTGTGCGAGGCGTTGCTCCGCCAGGGCGTCGATGTCTTCTTCAGTTACCCGGGTGGTGTGATCCTGCCCCTCTACGACGTCCTCGGTGACTACCCGGAGCTGCGCCACGTCCTCGTGCGCCACGAGCAGGGCGGCGCGCATGCCGCGGATGGGTACGCGCGAGTCACGGGCCGGGTGGGCGTCTGCATGGGGACGTCCGGTCCGGGCGCGACCAACCTCGTGACCGGGATCGGCACGGCCCTCCTCGATTCGGTGCCGATGGTCGCGATCACCGGGAACGTGCCCGCGGCCCTGATCGGCAAGGACGCGTTCCAGGAGATCGACATCAACGGCATCACGCTGCCGATGACCAAGCACAACTACCTCGTGCGTGACGCGGACGATCTCCCGCGGGTGGTGGCGGAGGCCTTCCACATCGCCCGCAGCGGGCGTCCGGGGCCCGTCCACATCGACATCACGAAGGACGCCCTCCAGCAGGAGACGCGGGCGGAGCACCCGACCGAGGCCGACGTGATCGCCGGGCTGCCGGGCTTCCGGCCGAACATGGACGGGCATCCCCGGCAGCTCAAGCTGGCGGCGGCCGAGATCGCCCGGGCCGGGCGACCCGTGATCCTCGCCGGGCACGGCGTCCTGCATGCCGAGGCCTGGGACGAGCTGCGCGCCTTCGCCGAGAAGCTGCACATCCCGGTGGCGTGGACGCTCCTCGGGATCGGGGTCATCGACGAGACGCACCCGCTCGCCTATGGCTACATGGGCATGCACGGCTGGAAGCACGTCAACCGGGCGATCCAGACGGCCGACCTGCTCATCGCCATCGGCATGCGCTTCGACGACCGGGTCACGGGCAACGTGCGCACGTATGCGCCCTACGCCCGGATCATCCATGCGGACATCGACCCCGCCGAGATCGGCAAGAACGTGGCCGTCGAAGTGCCCATCGTCGGGGACGCCAAGCGCGTGCTCGAGGGCCTGACGCGCCTGGTCGACCCCGTCGACCCGGCGACCCGGGCGCCGTACATGGCGCAGCTCGCCGAGTGGAAGACCGATTCGGTCGCGTCGAGCTGGCACGGATCGGGGGCATGGCGTGACGGTCTGCTGTCCGCCGACTACGTGGTGGAGCGGATCGGCGAGCTCAGCGGGCACGACGCCACCTATGTGGCCGACGTCGGCCAGAACCAGATGTGGCTCGCCCGCTACACCGGCTTCCGACATCCGAACAGCCATGTCAGTTCCGGCGGCCTGGGCACGATGGGCTTCTCCCTGCCGGCGGCGATGGGCGCGGCGCTCGGCCGGCCGGACCGTGAGACGTGGGCCATCACCGGCGACGGCGGGTTCCAGATGACGTTCCAGGAGCTGATGACGCTCGTCGTCGACCGGATCCCGGTCAAGATCGCGCTGCTGGACAACAAGAAGCTCGGGATGATCCGCCAGTGGCAGGAGATCATCTACGCAGGGAACTACCACTCGGCCCACCTGCCCGGACCGGACTTCGCGAAGCTCGCCGACGCATTCGGCATCCCCGCGTTCCGGGCCCGGACGCCGGCCGACGTGGACCCGGCGATCGCCGCGGCCCAGGCGGTCGACGGGCCTGCGCTCATCTGGTTCGAGATCGCCGAGGAGCAGAACGTGTTCCCGATGATGCCGGCCGGCAAGGGCCTGTCCGACCTGATCGAGAAGTGGGGCGGGGCGGACGAATGAGCGACGAGCCGGCGAGCAGCGCCGCCACGGCGGCGCCGGCCCATGCGGCCCCGCCCCCGCGTGCGCTGCCGGGTGGTGGGGAGCATCGCCGCCACGTCCTGATCGCGATCGTCCTCGACAAGCCCGGCGTCCTGAATCGCGTCTCGAGCCTGATGCGCGCGCGGAACTTCAACATCGATTCGCTCGCGGTCAGCCGGACGGACCGGCCGGACGTGAGCCGGATGACGATCACGCTCCACGGCGACGACGTCGCCGTGGAGCAAGCCGCCAAGCAGCTCTACCGGCTCATCGACGTGCTCAAGGTGCAGGACGTCACCGCGGAACCCACGGTCGAGCACGAACTCGCGCTGGTGAAGATCCGGGCCGGGGTCAACGACCGGGCCGAGATCCTGCGCATGGTGGAGCTGTCACGTGGGCGGGTCGTGGACGTGACCGACGGGGCCGTCGTGGCCGAGGTGACCGGCACGGAGACCGAGATCGACGCCTTCGTGGCGCTGGTCCGGACGTATGGCATCAAGGAACTGGTCCGCACCGGCGCCGTGGTGATGGCGCGCGGAGCAGGATCCATCGAGGAGGCGATCAAGCGATGACCGCGAAGATGTACTACGACAACGACGCCGATCCCGCGGCGCTGGTCGGCCAGACGGTGGCGATCATCGGCTATGGCAGCCAGGGCCATGCGCACGCGCTCAACCTGCACGAGAGCGGCGTCGACGTGGTCGTCGGGCTCGCCGCCGGGTCCAAGAGCCGGTCCATCGCCGCGGAGGCCGGGCTGCGGGTGCTCGATGTCGCCGAAGCAGTGGCCGCGGCCGACGTCATCATGATCCTCGTCCCGGACACCGCCCAGAAGGCGGTCTACGACGCGGAGATCGCCCCGAACCTGCATGCCGGGCACCTGCTGATGCTCGCGCACGGGTTCAACATCCATTTCGGGCGGATCGACCCGCCGGGCATCGTGGACGTCGGCATGGTCGCCCCAAAGGGTCCGGGCCACCTGGTCCGGAGCGTCTACCAGGCCGGTGGCGGGGTGCCGGCGCTGTTCGCGGTCCATCGCGACGTGTCGGGGACCGGGCGTGACCGGATCCTGGCGTACGCCCGGGCTCTCGGGAACACGCGGGCCGGTGTGCTCGAGACGACGTTCAAGGAGGAGACCGAGACGGACCTCTTCGGCGAGCAGTCCGTCCTGTGCGGCGGGACGTCGGCGCTCGTGAAGATGGCGTTCGAGACCCTCGTCGAGGCGGGCTACCAGCCCGAGCTCGCGTACTTCGAGACGATGCACGAGCTCAAGCTCATCGTCGATCTCATGTACCGCGGTGGGCTCAACTTCATGCGGTTCAGCGTCAGTGACACCGCCGAGTACGGCGACTACGTGAGCGGCCCGCGGATCATCGACGAGAACGTCCGCGCGACGATGAAGGCCGTCCTGGCCGACATCCAGGACGGGACGTTCGCGAACCGCTGGGTGACCGAGAGCGATTCGGGCCGCGCCGAGTTCGAGCGCCTGCGCGCCGCCGACCACGATCATCTCATCGAGCGTGTCGGGAGCCGGCTGCGGGCCCAGATGCCGTTCCTGAACCCGGTCGAGGTGCAGGCTGGCCAGGCGCAGGCCGCGACGACGACCCCCGGGGCCTCGAGATGAGCAGCGCCGTACCCCGGCCCGCCGGGCCGTTCGTCCCGGCGGGGAGCGTGCGCGTCTTCGACACGACCCTGCGCGACGGAGAGCAGGCGCCCGGCGCCGGGCTCACCGCGGCCGAGAAACTCGAGGTCGCCCGCCAGTTGGTCCGGCTCAAGGTCGACGTCATCGAGGCCGGGTTCCCGGCCGCGTCACCCGGCGACTTCGAGGCCGTCCGGCGGATCGCCCAGGAAACGCGCGGCGGCATCGCGGTGGCCGCGCTCGCCCGCTGCAAGGACGGCGATCCGCAGCGCGCGATCGAGGCGATCCGGGTGGCCGAGCGGCCGCATCTCCACGTCTTCATCGCGACGAGCGACATCCATCTCAAGCACAAGCTCCGGATCGACCGCGAGACCGCGCTGAAGGAGGCCGTTCGCTGGGTCCGCCACGGTCGCGAGCAGCTCGGCCGCGACGCCGAGATCGAGTTCAGCGCCGAGGACGCGTCGCGGACGGATCTGGACTACCTGCTGCAGGTCTACGAGGCCGTGGTAGAGGCGGGCGCCTCGACCGTCAACATCCCCGATACGGTCGGCTACGCGATCCCGGCGGAGTTCGGCGCCCTGACCAAGCGGGTCGTGGACCTCGTCGGCGACCAGGCGACGGTCAGCGTCCACTGCCACAACGACCTGGGTCTCGCGACCGCCAATACGCTGGCCGCCGTCCAGGCCGGCGCGCGGCAGGTGGAGGTGACGATCAACGGGCTCGGCGAGCGGGCCGGCAACGCCTCCCTCGAGGAGGTCGTGATGGCCCTGCGGACCCGACCGACGCAGTTCGAGCGCGGGGCGGCCGGCGTGGTCACGGAACAGATCACCGCCGCGAGCCGGCTGGTCAGCTACCTGACGGGCTTCACCGTCCAGCCGAACAAGGCGATCGTCGGCGGCAATGCGTTCGCGCACGAGTCCGGCATCCACCAGGACGGCGTCATCAAGCACCCGCTGACGTACGAGATCATGACGCCCCAGTCCGTCGGCCTGTCCGGCAGCCAGCTGACGATCGGCAAGCTCTCCGGTCGGCGCGGGCTCCAGGGCAAGATGCGGGAGCTGGGCTACGAGGTGGACGGCGAGGCCCTCGACGAGCTGTACCGCCAGGCGGTGGCGCTCGCCGATGCCAAGAAGGACGTCACCGACGCCGACCTGCTGGCCCTGGCGGAGCAGCGGGCGTCGGAGGTCCCGGCCAGCGTCGCCATCGTGGGCTGGAGCGTGACCTCGTCCCACGGCGGCAACGCCACCGGGACCGTGTCGCTCAGTGCGAACGGGGAGGAGCGGACCGCCGAGACGACGGGCAACGGACCCGTCAATGCGCTCTTCGGGGCGGTGGACCAGGCGATCCAGCCGGTCCTCGGCTGGCACCCGATCCTCACCGAGTACGAGATCAAGGCGGTGTCGGGCGGCGAGGATGCGCAGGGCCAGGTGCTCGTCCGCTGCCGGCGCTCCTCCGACGAGGGACCGGGTGCCCTCATCGTCTCCGGCCACGGACTCTCCACGAACATCATCGAGGCGTCGCTCGACGCGTACCTCGCCGCGATCAACAAGCTCCACGGCGCGGAGATCAACGGCGTCGCCGTCGCGTTCGTTCGGCCACGGTCGGAGGAAGGCCTGCCGTGACGACGTTCCGGGTCGCGACGATCCCCGGCGATGGCGTCGGTCCCGAAGTGGTCGCCGCGGCTCGCCGTGTCGTCGACGTCGCCGGGGTGCGCTTCGACTTCGAGGTCGAGTGGACCGAGATCCTCGCCGGCGGCGCCGCGATCGACGCCTACGGGGTCGCCATCCGCCCCGCGGACGTCGAGGCCTGTGGCGAGCGCGACGCGATCCTGCTGGGTGCGGTCGGTGGGCCGGCCTGGTCCGATCCGGCCGCCGCGGTCCGCCCGGAGCAGGCGTTGTTCGCCCTGCGTGGGGGCCTGGGGCTCTACGCCAACCTGCGGCCGGTCACCGTCCACCCGGCCCTCGCGGCGTCGTCGCCGCTCCGAGCGGACCTGCTCGACGACGTCGACATGCTCATCGTCCGGGAGCTGACCGGCGGCATCTATTTCGGTCCGCGCGAGGAAGCCGGCGGCGAGCGCGGCGCCCGGACCGCTCGGGACACGCTGCCGTACGCGGAGCACGAGATCCGGCGCATCGTCCAGCTGGCGTTCGAACTGGCCGGGACGCGGCGCAGCAAGGTCACGTCGGTCGACAAGGCGAACGTCCTCGCCACCTCGCGCCTGTGGCGAACGATCGCCGATGAGGTCGCCGCGGGGTTCCCCGCGGTCTCGCTGAACCATCAGCTCGTCGATTCGTGCGCGATGCTGCTCATCCGTCGGCCCGCGGACTTCGACGTCATCGTGACCGAGAACCTGTTCGGCGACATCCTCTCGGACGAGGCCGCGGTCCTCGCCGGGAGCCTCGGCATGCTGCCATCGGCGTCGCTCGGGGAACGCCGGACCGCCCACGGGCTCTTCGGGTTGTACGAGCCGATCCACGGGTCGGCGCCGGACATCGCGGGCCAGGACGTCGCGAACCCGATCGGCACCATCCTGTCGGCCGCGATGCTGTTGCGCCTGTCGCTGGGTCGCGGGGACGCGGCCGACGCGATCGAGGCAGCGGTCGCCGGCGCCCTCCGATCCGGTTGGCGGACAGGCGACCTGGCGGACGCACGCGATCCCGATGACGGTCTGGTCGTCGTGGGGACGACCGCCTTCGCGACGGCCGTGATCGACGGCCTCGCCGCACCCGCGGCCGCACGATGACCGGCGTCGCACCATGACCGGCGAGCCGGTCGTCCTGTACGACACGACCCTGCGCGACGGCACGCAGGGCGAGAACATCACCCTGTCCCTCGCCGACAAGCTGCGCGTCGCCCGGATGCTCGACGAGTACGGGATGCCGTACATCGAAGGGGGCTGGCCCGGCTCGAACCCCAAGGACATCGAGTTCTTCGCGGCCGCGCGGACGATGCGCTGGCAGTCGGCCCGGCTCGCGGCCTTCGGATCCACCCGGCACCGCGCCAACCGCCCGGCCGACGACCCTAACCTCCAGGCGCTGGTCGCCGCCGAGACGCCGGTCGTGACGATCTTCGGCAAGTCGTGGCTGCTCCACGTCGAGGAGGTCCTCGGGGCCAGCGCCGCGGAGAACCTGGACATGATCGCGGACTCGGTCGCGTTCGTCGTCGATCGCGGACGGGAAGCGGTCTACGACGCGGAGCATTTCTTCGACGGGTACGCGGCGGATCGGGACTACGCCCTCGACACCCTCCGGGCCGCCCGGCATGCCGGGGCGCGCACCATCGTCCTGTGCGACACGAACGGGGGCACGCTGACCGATGACCTCGTCGCGGCGATCGCCGACGCGCGCCGGACCCTCGAGGCGGATCGGGCGGCCGGACCGGTGACCTGGGGGATCCACACGCACAACGACGCGGAGCTCGCGGTCGCCAACTCGATGGCGGCCGTCGCCGCGGGCATCCGCCACGTCCAGGCCACCATCAACGGCTATGGCGAGCGCTGCGGCAACGCCAACATGATCAGCATCGTCGCCAACCTCGCCCTCAAGACGCCGCACGTGCTCGTGCCCGCGGGCGGCGGTGCGCTGGACGGTCTGACGGAGCTGTCGCGGTCCGTGGCGGAGATCGCCAACGTCAATCCGTCCGACTACCAGCCGTACGTCGGCCGTTCGGCGTTCGCGCACAAGGGCGGCGTGCACGGGGCCGCCGTCGCGAAGGTGGAACGCAGCTACCAGCATGTCGATCCGGCCGCCGTCGGGAACGCCGGCCGTCTCGTCGTGTCGGAGCTCGGGGGCCGGGCGAACACCGCGATCCGGGCGCGGCAGCTGGGCCACGAGCTCGAGGGCGTCATCGACCCGCGCGAGCTCTCGACGCTGATCAAGCAGCTCGAGTCCGAGGGCCAGGCTTTCGAGGGCGCCGAGGCGTCCTTCGAGCTGCTCATCCGTCGCCACGGCAAGGAATACCGCGCGCCGTTCCGGATCGTCGACTACACGTGCCTGGTCGAGCAGCGTGACGGGCGGGAGCTCCTCGCGGAGGCGACGGTCAAGGTGGAGGTCGACGGCGAGATCCTCCACACCGCGGCCGACGGCAACGGGCCGGTCAACGCGCTCGACGCGGCCCTGCGCAAGGCCCTCAGCGCGTTCTATCCCGACATCGACGACGTCCACCTCGTCGACTACAAGGTGCGCATCCTCGACGGCGAGGCGGCGACGGCGGCGCGCACCCGCGTGATCATCGACTCGGCCGACGGCGCCCGGGCCTGGTCGACGATGGGCAGCGACACGAACATCATCGCCGCGTCCGCCGCGGCCCTCGCCGACTCGCTGGAGTACGCGATCTGGACCTCCGGCGCGGAGGTGCGGCGCCGCGACGAGCGTCGCCTCCCGGCCAGCCCGGCGAGCGCCGCCAGCCCGGCTGGAGTCGACCGATGACCGCCCGGACCGGCGATCCCGACGCCATGGCGACGCTCCACCTCACCCGCTGGACGGTCACCTCCGGGTCCAACAGCCGCAGCCGGGGAGCGGTCGTCGTCACCGCCGGCGACCACCAGTGGCGCGCCTCGTCCGACGGGAACGGCCCCATCGACGCCCTGTTTCGCGCCGTCGACGCGGCATTGAGCGAAGTCCTCGACGGCCATCCGCGACTCCTGGCCTTCGACATCCATGCGCTCGGCGAAGGCACCGACGCCGACGGCGCCGTGACCGTCCGGGTCGCGCCGCCGCCGTCCGAGGGCGAGCGTGGACTCGGCGAGTACGCCGGCGAGAGCCGGGGACCGAACACGATCGCGGCGGCCATCGAGGCCTACATCATGGCCCTCGACGCGATGCTGTCAGAAGCCCATTGGCGCGGCGCGCCCGAGGCGGCCGCGAGGCAGGGCACGCGGGCCCGTCGGCGTAGCGCCGTGCATCCTCGCGAGGCACGCGAGCGGCGGGCGGATCTCGACTCGGACGAAGGCCACCACGACACGACCGCCTGGTTCGAGCGCTGAGGTCGCGTCCCGTAGGGTGCGATTCCCGACGGCGCCCCCGTGACAGGTGATACGGTCTCTTCCTCATCGGCACCCGCGTCACCGGGTGCTCGAAGGGCGCGCGTCCGCTGCCGTCGGACGACCGGACGTCGCGACGGGGGCTCCGGGGGGTATTCGGAGGCCTGGCCCATGCCAGAGCAGGCGTTGCTGTCGCGCGTCGCAGCCCTGCCAACGTCGATCATCGACGATCTCGGTCACGAGACCTTCCTCGGAGGGCTGGGGGAACCTGCCCGCGCCCGGATCCTGGTCGGTTCGGTGCCGATCGACGTGCCGGCCGGCGAGGTGATCTTCAGGTCGGAGATCGGCGCCAACAGAGTCGGACTCGTGGTCAGTGGGGTCGTCCGGACGTACCTCCAGGCCCCGGATGGGCGTCGGTTGAGCGTTCGCTATGGTCGTGCCGGGGAGATGGTCGGGAGCCTGGCGACGGCCCGGACGTCCCTCAGTGTCTCGGCCGTCACCGATGTCTCGATGCTGGTCCTCGACTGGGATCGGTTGCTCGAGACGATCGCCGCCGACGGTCGCGTCGCGGTCGCCTTCCTCGGCGAGGTCGGCCGCCGCCTCATCGACACGTACGCCACGCTCGCGGCGAACACCTTCGGATCGATGCGCGAGCGCGTCGCCCTCCAGCTCCTCGACGTCGCGGTCGAGGACGCGATCACCGGGACGGTGATCGCCCCCGTGACCCAGCAGGCGCTCGCCGACGGGGTCGGCACCGTCCGCGAGGTGGTGGCCCGCGTCCTTCGGGAGTTCCGAGATGAGGGCCTGGTCGCGACGCTGCCCGGGCACATCGTGCTCCTCGATCCCGTCGCCATCACGACCATCGTCTCTCGCTGGCGAGCGGGCTAGACTCCGGGGCATGACCGCCCCGACCATCGTCTACGCCGGCGAACCCGGCGCCTTCGCGGAGGACGCCGTCCTCGCCGCGTTCGGCGACGTCCGGCGCGCCCCGCTTCCCGGCTTTCGCGCGGTCTTCGAGGCGGTCACCCGAGGTGACGCGGGCGCCGTGGCGGGCGTGATCCCGATCGAGAACGTCATCCATGGAACGGTCCGAGAGAACTACGACCTGCTGATCGAGTTCGACCTGGCCATCGCGGGTGAGGTCACCGTGCCGATCCGCCTCGCCCTCGCGGCCCTGCCCGGCGAGGCCATCGACGACATCGAGCGGGTCTACTCGCACATCCAGGCGCTCGGCCAGGCGGAAGCGTTCCTGCGGGCCCGCCCGTGGCAGCTGCTGACCACGTACAACACGGCCGGCGCGGGAAAGGACATCGTCGCCCGCGGCGAACGGGCCGCTGCGGCCGTACTGTCGACACGCGCGGCAGGTCTCGTGGGGCTCACGGTCCTCGCGGACGACATCGGCGATCTGCCCGGCAACCGGACGCGCTTCCTCGTCCTGCATCGGTCCGACGGTCCCGAGCTCCCGATCCGCCAGTCTCCCGACGCGGTTCGACGGACCACGCTGGTCGTCGCGGTCCGCAACGAGCCGGGCACGCTGCTCGCGGTCCTTCGGGTCATCGCGGGACACGGGCTGAACATGCGCAAGCTGGAGTCGCGGCCGAGCCGCGAACGACCGTGGGAATATGTGTTCTGGATCGACCTTGACGGGGATCGTGCGGATCCCGGGATGGACGCGGTCCTCACGGCCCTCCCGACCGTGACCTCGATGACGCGCGTCCTCGGGAGCTACCCGAGCATCGACGCCTGAATCGAACGGCCCGCCGTCGCCGGCGGGCCGCTGCGTGCGACGTCGCGCGTCGCGGTCAGATCCCGCTCGCGCAGGCCCGACACTTGGTGGCGTCGGCCGCGTTCGACTCGCGGCAGAACGGGCAGTCCTTCGTCGGCGGCGGAGCCGGCTCCTTGACCAGCTTGCTGAGCTGGGTCACGACGAACGCCAGGACGACGAACGCGATGATCGAGTTGATGAACAGCCCGTATCGGATGGCGACTTCGGGCTTGTCCCCGACGGCCTCCTGGAGCCTGATGCTCAACGACGAGAAGTCGACCCCGCCCAGCGCGAGCCCGATGGGGGGCATGATGATGTCGTTCACGAGCGAGTTGACGACGGTACCGGCCGCCCCGCCGATGATCACGCCGATCGCCAGCGCGAGCGCGTTGGTCTTGAGCAGGAACGCCTTGAATTCACCCATGTCGTGGACTCCTTTGACCCTGAGGGATACCGGCGACCGATCGACGCCGGTCGGCGCGGCTTCGATCGGGGCTCAGTGCTCCACGACCCGGGGCAGACGCTTCGACTGATCGATCCAGTCCTGGAGGACATCCTCGCTGGGGATGCGGCGGACCGTCCCGGGCCGGGCGGCGACGACCTCCTGGAGCGTGGCGGCCAGGTTCGCGGCGTTCCGCTGGGCGAGCTCGGCGGGCGAGTCCACGCCCGCGGCGGAGAGCAGGTCCGAGAACTCCGAGCCGACGCCCTTGATCCGCATCAGGTCGACGTGGTTGACCCACTCGAGGACGAGGGTGTGCGAGATGCCCGACGCGGCCTCGATCTCGGCTCGGCCGCTCGCCGAGGCTCCCCGCTCAAGGAGCCCATCGGTCGTGCTGATGCCCGCAGCGGCGAGCTTCTCCGCATAGGCGGGCCCGATGCCCTCGACGTCTTCGATACCAGCCAATGTCCTAACCCTCCGAACGTGGGCGCCATGCATGGCGCGTGAGCGGCGATGATACCCTTACGCACCCCATCTCACGCTGCGCGCTCTTCGGAGGACCCCGTGGACGACGCCTATCATGAGGCCATCACGGCCGGCTACGCGCTGACGGAACCCAGCCTCGTGCTGGGCAGCGCGATGCTCGACGGGGAGCTGTACAACGATCCTCGCGTCGCGGTCGCGCTCTCGATGCTCAACCGCCACGGCCTCATCGCGGGGGCGACCGGCACCGGCAAGACCAAGACCCTCCAGCTCATGGCCGGGCAGCTCTCGAAGGCCGGCGTCCCGGTCTTCGTGGCGGACATCAAGGGCGACCTCACGGGTCTCGCGGCGCCGGGTGCCACGGGACATCCCAAGCTCGTCGAACGCACGGAGGCGATGGCCTGGCCGTTCGAGCCGTCCGGTCACCCGGTGGAGTTCCTGTCCCTCACCGGCAAGCTAGGCGCGCAGGTCCGTGCCACGGTCCACTCCTTCGGGCCGTTGCTCCTCGGCAAGGTGCTGGATCTCAACGAGACGCAGACCAGCATCCTCGCGCTGATCTTCAAGTACTGCGACGACCACGACCTGCCGCTGCTGGACCTGGCGGATCTCGCGACGACGCTCAAGTACCTCGCGTCCGACGAGGGCAAGCCGATCCTCGCCGAGTACGGCGGGATGTCGAGCGCGTCGGTGGGCGTCCTGCTGCGCTCGATCATCGTGCTCGAGCAGGAGGGCGCGGACGTCTTCTTCGGCGAGCCCGAGTTCGACGTCGACGACCTCATCCGGACCACGCCGGAAGGGGAGGGGATCATCAGCATCCTCGAACTGTCCGACGTCATGGACAAGCCACGCCTCTTCTCCACGTTCATGCTCTGGATGCTGGCGCAACTGTACGAAGGGTTGCCCGAGGCCGGGGATCTGCCGAAGCCCAAGTTGTGCTTCTTCTTCGACGAGGCGCACCTGCTCTTCGACGATGCCTCCGAGCCGTTGATGGACCAGGTCGAGCGAACTGCACGGCTGATCCGATCGAAGGGCGTCGGTGTCTACTTCGTCACCCAGACGCCGACCGACGTGCCGTCGTCCGTCCTCGCCCAGCTCGGCAATCGCGTCCAGCACGCGCTGCGCGTGTTCACGGCCGACGACGCCGATGCGCTGCGCAAGACCGCCCGGACGTTCCCGATGACGGACTTCTTCGATGTCGAGCGCCAGATCACGTCGCTCGGCACCGGGGAGGCCCTGGTCACGGTCCTCTCGCCGCGGGGCGTCCCGACGACGCTCGCCCCGACCAGGCTGATCCCCCCGGATTCGCTGATGGCGCCCATCGACCAGGTCGAATTCCAGGGTCGGATCGCCACGAGCCCCTTCCAGGCCAAGTACGGCGCCACGATCGATCGCGACAGCGCGCACGAGCGCATCACGGCCCGCCTCGCGGCGGCCCGGCAGGCGGCGACCGACGCCCTGATCCGGGCCGGCGTCGAGCCCACGACGGCGACGGGCATGAACACGATGACGCCCGCGCAGCAGCAGCGCGAAGCGGCCCGCCAGCAGCGCGAGTACGAGGCGGCGGTCAAGCGGGCCGCGCGCGAGGAGGCCCGTCGGCAGTCGGCCGCGAAGAAGGCCACGGCCGCGGCGGAGAAGGCGCGCCAGCGGTCCCTGGACAACGCGATCCGGACCGGTGGCAAGGTCGTGACGTCGCGGCTCGGTCAGGACATCATCCGCGGCGTGTTCGGGACCCTGTTCGGCGGGAAGAAGTAGACCGGCGCGCCGCCGGGCGCCCGAAGGGCGGCGCTATTCGATGACGAGGTCGGGCGGGAGGTCGGGCGCGGGCGGGTAGGCCGGCTTGAGGTCCGCGATCGTGGCCGCGAGGATCGAACTCACCGCGAGGTTGCGGAACCACTTCCGGTTCGCGGGGATCACGTACCAGGGCGCGATCTCGGTCGACGTCCTCGTCAGCGCCTCATCGAAGGCCGCCTGGTAGTCGTCCCAGCGCGTTCGCTCCTCGAGGTCACCCATCGAGAACTTCCAACGCTTGGCGGGATCGTCGTAGCGGGCCTGGAACCGATCGCGCTGTTCGTCGCGGTCGATGGACAGGAAGAACTTGACGATCGTGGTCCCGTTCGCGGTCAGGATCCGTTCGAAGTCGTTGATCTGGTCGTAGCGCTTCGACCAGACGGCCTTCGGGACGAGATCGTGGACGCGGACCACGAGCACGTCTTCATAGTGCGAGCGGTTGAAGATCCCGATCTCGCCCTTGCGTGGCACCCGCTTGTGGACGCGCCAGAGGAAGTCGTGGGCGAGCTCCTCCGCGCTCGGCACTTTGAAGCTCGTGACGGGGCAGCCCTGCGGATTGAAGGCTTCCATGACCTTGTTGATCGTGCCGTCCTTGCCGGCGGCGTCGATCCCCTGCAGGACGACGAGGACCGAGCGGCGCGCCTCGGCCCAGAAGCGGTCCTGGAGGTCCGAGAGCCGTGCGAGGTGCTTGGCCGTCGCCTTCTCCGCGGCGGCGCGATCGAAGCCGTGCGTGTCGGCGGGGTCGAGCTTCGAGAGCCGGGCACGGGAGCCGGGCTTGACCCGGAGCGCGTCACGGAGATCGTTCATGCGCGTATCGTCGCATGGTCCGTCGGCGGGGTGTCCGTCGATCGCAGCGGGAGGACGTCGATGGCTCGATCGCGGCGGGACGGAACGACCCGGCATCCGGTCAACCGGGCCATCGAGATCGACGCGCCGCTCGGAGCGAGGGTGGCCGATCGCGTCACCGGGTTCATGGGGAGCTGGCGGTTCGTGATCATCCAGACCGTCATCGTCGCGCTCTGGGTCGCGGGCAACATCATCCTGCTGTTCCGGTTCGATCCGTTCCCGTTCATCCTGCTCAATCTTGCGTTCTCGACGCAGGCGGCGTACGCGGCGCCCCTGATCCTGCTGGCCGGCAACCGCGCCGCCGTCCGGGACCGGATGACGCTCGAGCACGCGGCCGCCGAAGCTGACATCGAGGAGGCGCAGAACGAGCGCCTCCTTCGAGGGAACACGGAGATCCTGCAGCGGGTCGAGCGGCTGGAGGTGACCATCCTTTCCCTGGAGCAGCAGATCAAGACCGCGATCGAGCGCCTCGAGCGCGACGGTGGACCTGCCGCGTGACGGCCCGCGGTACCATCGGACGTACCTGATCGCCGCCTGTCGGAGCCCACGACCCATGACCATCACCGCCGGCGTCAAGCCGCATCCCATGTTCCTGGCCGGCCGCTGGGTCGAGTCACCGGACGTCCTCGTCGTCGAGAACCCGGCCGATCCGGCCAGTCCGGCGGGCGCCACGTACCAGGCCACCGAAGCGCAGTACGAGGAGGCCGTCGAGGCCGCGGTCGCCGCGTTCGAGATCACGCGCCGGCTGCCCGCCTACGAGCGCGGTCGGATCCTGCGCGAGGTCAGCGCCGGCATCAAGGCGCGCCGCGAGGCGCTGGGTCGCCTGATCGCGCTGGAGGCCGGCAAGCCGATCCGCGATGCGCTGGTGGAAGTCGACCGGGCGACGCTGACCTTCCGGCTCGGTGCCGAGGAGGCGGAGCGGATGACCGGCGAGCTCATCCCGCTCGATCTGATGCCCGCGTCGAAGGACCGGGTGGGGATCACGCGGCGGTTCCCGATCGGCCCGATCGCGGGCATCAGCCCGTTCAACTTCCCCCTCAACCTCGCCGCCCACAAGGTCGCGCCGGCGATCGCGTCGGGCAATCCCATCGTGCTCAAGCCGCCGTCGAAGGATCCCCTGGTGATGCTCGCGGTGGCCGAGATCATCGAGGCGGCCGGCGCGCCGGCCGGGAGCGTCAGCATCCTGCCGATGACCCGCGAGCTCGGTGACCGGATGGTCGCCGACGATCGCTTCAAGCTGCTCACGTTCACCGGCAGCCCGAGCGTCGGTTGGCGGATGAAGGAGCGCGCCGGCAAGAAGAAGGTCGTGCTCGAGCTCGGCGGGAATGCCGGCGTGATCGTCGACAGGACCGCCGACCTCGACTGGGCGGTCAAGCGGATCCTGATCGGCGGCTACGCGTATGCCGGCCAGGTGTGCATCAGCGTCCAGCGCGCCTTCATCCACGAGGACGTCTGGGATGCGTTCATGGCCCGCTTCGTCGAAGGGGCGAAGGCGCTCAAGCTCGGCGACCCGCTCGACCCGGCGACCGATGTCGGGCCCATGGTCGACGCGAACCAGGCGGCGCGCACGCAGCGCTGGGTCGACGAGGCGGTGGCGCTCGGCGGCACGCTCCTCGCCGGTGGCCGGGCGGACGGGTCGTTCTTCCCGCCGACCATCCTGACCGGCGTCCCGACGAGCGCCCAGGTCTGCTCGAACGAGGCGTTCGCCCCGCTGGTGGTCGCCGCCCCGTTCCGGACCATGGACGAGGCCATCGCGCAGGTCAACGACAGCATGTTCGGCTTGCAGACCGGGGTCTTCACCAATGACCTGGCCGGCGCGTGGCGCGCGTTCGGCGAGCTCGAGGTGGGTGGGGTGATCATCAACGACATCCCGACGTACCGGATCGACCACATGCCGTACGGCGGCGTGAAGGACTCGGGCCTCGGTCGCGAGGGGCTCCGCTGGGCGATCGATGACATGACCGAGATCCGCATCATGGTGCTCGCCCAGCCTGGGTAGGGGTGCGGCGGCCGCGAGGACGGTCGGGGCCGGGCCGCCTCGTCGTCGCGGCGCGGTCCGCGGCCGGGGCCTTTGATGTGCGGGCCGGAGCTGGCCTGAGAAGCCTGAGAACGTGCACGAATGCGGGCGTGGCAGGCCTGATCTCAGGTGAGCCGTGGCGCCGCGAAGCCCGAACGCCTCGCCGACGCAGGAAACCTGGCCTGGCAGGCTGCCACGGGACGAATGGCGCCGCGCGGCGGCTCCCGCGTCTCGCGGCCTGCGACTCGGCCGGTCGCGGACGCGGTCCGTGGTCCATCCTTGGCGGCATGGACCTCAGCCTGACGTCGGCGCAGCTCGACCTGCAGGCGCGTGCCCGCGCGTTCGTGCGCGAGGAACTCCAACCGCGCGAAGCCGAGTTCGAGGCCGCCGGGGGGCGAGTCCCACGCGACTGGGGCACGCCGATCCGTCGAGCGGCCATCGACGCGCGACTCCACGGGGGATCGTTCCCGGTGGCGCTCGGCGGCCAGGGCTGGTCCGCCATGGAACAGGTCCTGGTCCACGAACAGCTCGGCCAGTCGACCGGCGGGCTCTGGTCGTACATCCCCGGCCCGTACAACGTGCTCGTCCACTGCACCCCGGAGCAGCGGGTCCGCTACCTGGACCCGTCGATGCGCGGCGAACGGTCCGGCAGCTACGCGGTCACCGAGGATGGCGCCGGTTCGGACGCCCGGGCCCTCCGCGCGACGGCGGTCCGCGACGCGGCCACCGGGGAGTACGTGCTCAACGGGGAGAAGTGGTTCGTCACCGGGCCGGACGACACGGACTTCATGATCTTCCACGCGAACGTCGTCGATGCCGATCGGCGGCTGCCGACCCTGTTCCTCGTGGACTACGACATCCCCGGCGTCCGCATCAAGCACGATCCCGACTACATGCATACGTTCGCCGATCGTCACCCGCAGTTCGTGCTCGAGGACGTGCGCGTGCCGGCGACCGCCGTCCTCGGGCGCGTCGGCGAGGCCGACGACCTCACGAACGAGTGGTTCGTCGAGGAGCGCATCCACATCGGGGCCCGCTGCAGCGGCGCGATGGAGCGGCTGCTCACGCTCGCCGTCGAGTGGGCGACCGAACGCGTCCAGTTCGGGGAGCGGATCTTCGACTTCCAGGGCGTGTCGTTCCCCCTGGCGGACTCCGCCGCGGACGCGTCGGCGGCCCGTCTGCTGACCCGTGAGTGCGCCTGGCTCGTCGACAGCGGCGCGGACGCCAAGGTGGTCCACGCCAAGGCGTCGATGGCCAAGCTGTTCGCGTCGGAGGCGGCCTTCCGCTGTGCCGACCGCGTCGTCCAGGTGTTCGGCGGTCGCGGCTACATGCGCGAGTTCCCCGCGGAGCGATTCTTCCGGGAGCTGCGTGTCGACCGGATCTGGGAGGGCACGTCCGAGATCCAGCGCCTGATCGTGGCCCGGGCCCTCGAGAAGCGTGGCGTCGGCCGGGTGGTGGGGTGAGCCAGGCAGCACCAGCGTCGCGGGCGCCGGGCGTCATCGATCTCAAGCCCCTCTTCGCACCGCGGTCCGTCGTGGTGATCGGGGCGTCGCCGCGCAACTGGATCGGCGAGACGGTCCGTGACAACCTCCGCACGATGGGCAGCGAGACGCGCTGTCACTTCGTGAACCCCAAGTACGACGAGGTCTACGGGCAGCCCTGCTTCCCGGGTCTCGATGCCCTGCCGGAGCGCCCGGACGTCGCGATCCTGGCGCTGAACCCATTGCGAGCCGCGACGATGACCGCCGAGGTGGCCGCGGCCGGGATCCCGGCGGTGATCATCCCGGGCGGCGGGGTGGTGGAAGGCGGGGCGGCCGCCGCGCAGATGCAGCTCGACGTCGCGCGCGTCGCCCGCGATCATGGACTGGCCCTGGTCGGCCCGAACTGCATGGGCGTCATCGATCTGACCGCGAACTCGGCGACCTATATCGGCGAGGTGTCGCCGTATCTGCCGCGGGGCGGCGTGGCCGGGATCGCGCAGTCCGGATCCGTCGCAGACGCCTTCGTCCACTCCGGGAACCGCGTCGGCTTCAGCCGGATCATCAGCTGCGGCTCCGAGGTGGTCCTCGATGTGTGCGACTTCCTCGCCTACTGCCTGGACGACCCGGACACGACCTCCGTGATCCTGTTCGTGGAGGGGTTCAAGCGGCCGGAGCGCTTCCTCGCGCTCGCCGACCGGGCCCTGGAGATTGGCAAGCCGATCATGGTCGTGAAGGTGGGTCGGAGTCCGCAGGCCCAGGTCGCCGCGGTCGCCCACTCGGGCTCCCTCGCGGGCGAGGCTCGCGTGACCGACGCCGCACTCGATGCCGCCGGGGTGATCCGCTGCGGGGACCTCGATGCGCTCCTCGAGACCGCGGAGCTGGTCGAGGGGATGCGCCGGACCGGCCGATCCGTGGGTCGTGGGCGGACCGGGGTCGTGACCGTCTCCACGGGCGAGGCGTCCCTGGTCGCCGACCAGTCCGCCCAGACCGGGGTGGACCTGCCGCCCATCCCCGAGACCGCCCGCGAGGCCATCCTCGCGGCTCTCCCGACGATGGGCTACGTCGGAAACCCGCTCGATCCGTGGGGCGCGGACGCGCCGGCGGTCGCCTACGGCGCGACATTCGAGGCATTGGCCGCATCGGGCGCGTACGACGTCCTGTGCATCGTCCACGACTTCCCGTACCGGTCGCTCCCGGCCGAGGTGGCGACGGCCAATGACGTCGCGTTCCAGCTCCTCGAGGCGACCGCCGATCGGCCCCACATCCTGCCGGTCTATGTGTCGCTCACCTCGGGCGAGCCGCCGCCGGAGACCAAGGCCATGCTCGACGCCAAGGGGGCCGGGGCGCCGCTCCTTCGTGGGTCGCTCGAGGCATTCACGGCCATCGCGAGCGTCTCTCGCTGGGCCGCCCGCCGCGAGAATCGGCGCGCCGTCGGACCGTGGCGTGGCACGTGGCCGGCGCTCGCCGCCGATCGGACCTCATACGGGGCGGACGACGCCGCTGGTCCCGCGGCGGTCGTGGAGACGCGGGCCCTCTCCGAGCACGAGAGCCTCGGGTTCCTCGGACGAGCCGGGATCAGCGTCACGGCTGCCGAGCTGGTCGCGGACGCGGCCGGGGCGGTGACGGCGGCGAGGCGGCTGGGCGGGCCCGTCGCGCTCAAGCTCGACGCGGAGGGCGTCGCCCACAAAAGCGACCTCGGCGGCGTCGCCCTCGATCTCGTCGGCGACGACGCCGTGTACGCCGCGGCGCTGGCGATGCTCGAGAACGCGCGGCTGCGCCGACTGAAGGTGCGCGGCCTGCTCGTGGAACCGATGGCGGAGCCGGGTGTCGAGCTGATCGTCGGCCTCCGTCGTGACCCGCAGTTCGGACCCGCGGTGGTCGTGGGGCTCGGTGGGATCCTCGCCGAGATCATGGACGACATCGCCATCCGGCTCGCCCCCGTCACCCCGCGTGTCGCGCTCGAGATGCTCGACGATCTGCGCGGTCGCCGTCTCCTCGACGGAGTGCGTGGCCGGGCGGGCGTCGATCGCTCGGCCGTCGCCGCCATGCTGGTCGCGCTCGGGCGCGTCGGGGCGGCCCGGCCCGACGTGTTGGAGGTGGACCTCAACCCCGTGATCGCGACCGCGTCCGGAGCGCTGGCCGTCGACGCCCTCGTCGTCCTCGCGACCACCACGCCCGAGGAGAGCCGATGACTGACGCCGCCACACCGCCGCTCGTCCGGAGCGACGCGACGCCCTGGGGTGTTCGCCTGACCCTTGACCGGCCCGCGAAGCTCAACGCCCTGTCCGCGCCGCTGATCCACGACCTCATCGCGGCCATCGATGCCGCGACCGCCGACCCGCGCGTCCGCGTGATCGTCCTCCAGGGGGCGGGACGGGCCTTCTCGTCCGGCTACGACCTGACCGAGGAGGGTGACATCCACGGACCCGTGGAGTGGCGGGCGCTGCTCAAGGCGGACGTCGATGCCACGCTTCGGATCCTCGATTGCCCCAAGCCGGTCATCGCCCAGATCCATGGCTACGCCCTCGCCGGTGGCCTCGAGCTGGCGATGGCCTGCGACCTCGTCGTGGCCGCCGAAGGCACCAAGATCGGCGAGCCGGAGATCCGCTACGGCTCAGCCCCGGTGACCCTGCTCATGCCGTACCTGATCGGCCAGAAGAAGACCCGCGAGCTGCTGCTCACCGGTGACCTCATCGATGCGAGCGAGGCCGAGCGGATCGGGCTCATCAACCGCGTCGTGGCCCCGGACCGGCTCGAGGCGGAGGTCGACCGGCTGGCGGACCGGCTGGCCCGGACCCCACCGGAGGTCATGGCACCGACCAAGCTGATGCTGAATCGGGCCATGGATGCGGCCGGATTCCGGCTGGCCGTGGAGGCCGGCCTCGACCTCGGGGCGATCATCAACGCCGCCGATACCCCCGAGCAGCGCGAGTGGGATGCGATCGTCAAGCGCGACGGACTGAAGGCGGCACTGGCCTGGCGTGACCGTCGGTACGACGAGCGCCTGGCCGACGCCGGTGGTCGCGACCGTCACGACTGAATCCGGACGCCCGCGGGCGTGTGCGTTCCGTCACGGACCATCGACCGGGCGCTTCTGACCCTCCCACCCATATCCGGACCGCACCCCGCCATCGTTTGATGGGCGCCGACACGACCGACTCGGTCGAGCCATCGAACGAAAGGGAATCCACGTGCAGGAGTCACACCTCCAGACACGGATGCCGAGCGCGCAACGTCGCATCCGAACCCGCGTCATGGCCGGCCTCCTGGCCACGACGATCATCGGCGTCGGGGCCGGCGCCTTCTCCCTGGCCGTCTTCACCGATACGGCCGCGACCACCGGGAGCTTCACCAGCGGCACGATCGACATCACGTCGAGCCCGACCGTCGCGTTCACCGTCACCGCGATGATGCCGGGTGACCAGAACACGGCCACCCTGACGATCGCCAATGCCGGGACGGCCTCGCTGCGATACGCGCTGACGACCGCCGCCAGCACCGCGCTGGGCGCGGCGCTCCAGCTGACCGTCAAGGCGCAGGGCACCGATTGCGCCACCTTCGACGGCGCCACGATCCTCGCGGCGACCGCCCTCGACGGGGCGGCCATCGGGAGCCCGGCACAGGGAGCCCAGGCGGGGGACCGAACCCTTGCCGCGGCCGCCAACGAGGTCCTGTGCTTCCGCGTGAGCCTGCCGCTGACGGCCGGCAACACGCTCCAGGGGTTGACCTCCGCGGCGACGTTCACGTTCGACGCCGAGCAGACCGCGAACAACCCGTAATCGAACGTCGGCTGCACGTCGGTCGCGGCCTCCGCGTGGGGCCGCGACCGTCGTTCCACTCCAGCGGAGGACGTACCCGATGCGGTTCCGCGCCGGCGCCGTGACCTTGGTTCGGCGTTCGCTCGACATCGCCCTCGTGACGTTGATCGTCGTCGGCTTGTCCGTCGTCGTCCTCGGGCGGCTCCTGCCGCTGACCGGTCGGACGACCCTCGTCGTCGCAAGCGGATCCATGGCGCCGGCACTCCCCGTCGGCGGCGCGGTGATCGTCGAACCGGTCGCGCCCGGGGACCTGGCCGTGGGCGATGTCGTGAGTCTTCGAAGCGGTCCGGAGCGGTCCATCTTCACGCACCGGATCACCCGGATCGTGGAACGTGACGGGGAGATCTGGGTGGAGACGAAGGGGGATTCGAACCCCGCCATCGACCCGTCGATCACGCCGGCGTCGGCGATCATCGGACGAGTCGTCACGGTGCTCCCGCAGGTCGGCTTCCTCGTCGCGTGGCTGTCGCTGCCGACCGGCGCCATCTCGGTCGTCGCCGTCGGGCTCGCGCTGATGATGGGCTCATGGCTGCTCGGCAACGGCGTCCGACCCGCGAGCCGCGCGATCGAGCGGGCACCTCGGCCGGTCGGCTCCTCGGCCCACCGAGCCTGATCGATCCCCGTCGAGGGTCGTGGGCGGACCCACCGCATCCGTGTGTGGTCGGCTCTGGAATGGGGCGGTCGCGAGGGGTCCGGGTCGGTGCGATCCGTCAACGCAGCCGGAACGGATGGGCCCCCATCGATGGACGTTCGGATGCCCCTTTCGTATAGTCACGAGGTCCTGATCCGGCCGCGGCCCCACCCATCGGGGTCGATCCGCCGCCAACATCCGCGCGACTTCCGCACCACAGGGGGCCCGACGCTTGATCCACACCATGCGCGACGCCCATCCGGCGCGATGATGGGGTACCTCGGTCGCCGCGCGAGCGGGTCACGGCCCGGCTGGTGACGCCGTGACTGATACGCTCGTGGATCCGCCGCTCCTGACGATCGCGGTCCCGACCTTCGAGCGTCCGGACCTGCTTCGGCGTGCGCTCGCGTCGCTCGTCCAGGCGTTCCCCGACCCGTCGATGATCGAGGTCGTGATCTCCGACAACTCGCCGGCCGTCTCCGGCCCGGAGGTGGAGCGGTTCCGCGAGGCCTGGCGTGGTCGGCTCCAGTACCTGCCGAACGACCCCGGGATCGGGCCGGTCGCGAACTGGAACCAGTGCATCACCGCCGCCTCGGGGCACTACCTCCTGTTCGTCCACGACGACGACTACCTGCTCCCCGACGGAGGCGCCGGCCTCCTCGCGGGTCTGCGACGCGCTCCAGCGGACGAGCATGTCTTCCTGTTCGGCGTGCGCGTAGTGACCCTCGACGGTCGGATCCGACGCCGTCAGGTCCACCCGCGGGAACGGCGCCTGGAGCCCGCGGAGGCGCTCCGCCGGATCCTGACCAACTCGTCCTACGTCCGGACGCCGGGCCTGGTCGTCCGGCGCGACGCCTTCGACGAGGTCGGGCTCTTCGATCCCGCCGTCCGCGTCCCGACCGACTTCGACCTCGAGACGCGACTGTTCGCCCGGTTCGGCGTTCGGCTCGAGCCCGAGGAGGTCGCGGGGTACACCGTCCATCAGGCGGGGACCACGACGGGCATGTTCCACGAGGGCACGATCGCCGACCTCCTGCCGATCTTCGATCGCGCCGCCGCGAAGGGCGTCCTGTCGCTCGAGGCCGTCCGACGCTGCCAGCGCGACTGGATGCACCAGTTCGTGCTCGGGGGGGTGTACCGCAAGCTCGAGGTTCGCGACTCGGCCGGTGCCGCGACCGTGCTCAAGCTCCTCGCGCTGCCGGAGCTTCGCGGGCTCGGGATCTCGTGGCGCTGGCTGCCGGTTCGCCTGGTGTTCTCGGTCCTGGTCCGGCTGCCCCTCCCCACGCGACGGCCGGCATGAGCAGCATCGGATCACCCGGCCGGCGGGTCGCCTCGTGGGCGCTCGCCGACCAGGCGCTGATCTCCGCCGGGAATTTCCTGACCGTGCTCCTGGTGGCACGCGCGCTGCCGATCGACGCCTTCGGGATCTACACCGTGGCCTATACGAGCCTGTACGTCTCGAACACGCTCCAGAGCGCGCTCATCGCCGAGCCCCATGCGGTCCTGAGTGCCAGCCGGCTGGGTCGAGCCTATGTCGACTTCACCACCTCGACCGGCGTGCTGCAGCTCGGGATGTCCGCGTTCACCGGGATCGTCGCGATCGTCGCGGCGCTGATCATCGGCCTTGGCTCCGACGTCTCGATGCTCGTCCTGGCGCTCGGGTTCGCGGCCATCGGGTGGCAGCTCCAGGAGTTCTGTCGACGGGTCCTGTACGTGGAGAGCCGCAACAGCGCGGCGTTCGCGAACGACGTGGTGAGCTACGGCGGGCAGCTCCTCCTCGTGGCCGCCCTCGCCGCGCTGGGGGGATTGACCGCCGTCTCGGCGATCCTCGCCGTCGGCGGGACGTCGTTCGCCGCGGCCGCGCTCGGCGCCGTGCAGCTCCGGCCGAGCCTGGCGGGCCAGGCCGCCCGCGCCGACGTCTGGGCGAACCTGCGCTTCGGGAAGTGGCTGGCCGCGAGCGAGTTGACGGGGATCCTCTCGGTCCGGCTCTGGGCGTACCTCGTCGCCGCGATCGCCGGTGCCGCGGCGGCCGGCGTGTACGGTGCGGCCCTGCTGATCTTCGGTCCCATCAACGTGATCGTGTTCTCGGTGGCGACGGTGCTGCCGATCCGCCTGTCCCGTGCCCGGGTCGAGGGCGGCGACGCGCGGATGATGGCCATGCTGCGCCGCTTCCACGTATGGACCGTCCCGCCGGTCGTCGCCGTCTGTCTCGCCGTCGCGATCCTCGCCGACCCCATCTCGAGTGTCCTGTTCCAGGGCAAATATCCCGCGATCCAGGGACTGGTCGCCGCACTCGCGGTGTTCAGCATCGTCCGCTACCTGCAGGCGCTCGCCGCGGTCGCGCTCCTCTCCGCCGAGCGGACCCAGGCCGTCTTCGTGGCCTCGGCGGTCGGAGCGGTCCTGACGCTGGCCGTGGGCTGGTGGCTCGTCGGTGCCTCCGGGGCCGAGGGCGCCGCCCTCGGCGCGATCCTCGCCACCGCGGCGACCCTGGCGGTGAACTGGTTCTCGCTCTCGCGACGGCCGAGGCCAGCCCGCGCGGAGCGGGGCGCGACAGCGACCGAGGTGCCCGACGCCGTCGCCACGCCGGTGACCGTCGCCCCGCGATCGGGAGCGGGATCGTGAGCCGGGGCATGCGCCGGGTCGATCGCTCGAGCCGCGTCTCGCGGCGGATCGGCGGCGGCCCGCGTATCCTCCATCACCCGATCACCGTTCGCGATCGTCGGTCGACCGGCCGACGCCATCCAGACTCATCCACTCTCACCGGATCGCGCCTTGCGGTCCGTGCCGCCACCTGAGGTCGATCCCGTGGAACTCCGTCATCAACTCGTCTTCCTGCGGTCGGCGCTGCCGCTGATCGCGGTCACGTCGGGCCTCGCGCTCGTCGTGGCCCTCGTCGTGAGTCTCCTGCTGCCCCCCACGTACGAGGGGACGGTGCGACTGAACGTCGGACAGTCGACGACGAGCGGCGCCTCCAACCAGCTGGACGATCTGCAGGTGTCGCAGCGCCTGTCGCAGACGTACGCGGAACTGGCCCGGACGAACCGAGTCGCTGGCCAGGTCATCGCGGCGATGGGTCTCCAGACCACGCCCGAGGAACTGCTCAAGCACGTGAAGTCCCAGGCGGCGCTCGAAAGCACGATCCTGACCATCACGGTCGACGACCGGGATCCCGACCAGGCGGCACGGATCGCCAACGCCTTCGCGGCCGAGATCCTCAAGGAACCGGCGTCGGGTTCGCCCATCTACCAGGTGCTCCAGGTCTACGTCGAGCAGCAGCTCCTCGCGACCAAGGACCAGATCGACGAGGTCCAGGGGGCGATCGACCGACTCGTCGCCCTGCCGACCCTGACACCGGCGCAGCAGACGCAGCTCGACGTCCTCAACGGCCGGGCGGCGACGCTGCGCGCGACGTTCTCGACCCTGATCCAGCTGTCGACGGGCGCCCCCGCGAACCAGCTCGCGATCTTCGACCCCGCCGTCCGTCCGCTCGAGGCCGTCGCGCCGCGACCGGTCCTCAACACGCTGCTGGGCGCGACGCTCGGCCTGGTGCTCGGCGTCGCCCTCGCCTACACGAGACGACGGCTCGACGACACGCTCCGGACGCCGGAGGATGTCGAGCAACTCACCGGTCTGCCGAGCCTCGGCACGATCGTCCAGATGCCGGGCGACAATCGTCGTCCGCTCTTCTACCGGCTGGCCACGCTCCTCTACCCGCGCTCGCCCGCGGCCGAAGGCTTCCGCCAGGTCCGGACCAGCATCGACTTCGCCAGCGGCGACCAGCCGCCGCGGTCGCTGCTGGTCACGAGCGCCATGCCCGGCGATGGCAAGACCACGTTCGCGTCCAACCTGGCGATCGCCTACGCCCAGGCGGGTCGCAAGGTCGTCCTGGTCGATGGCGACCTGCGCAAGCCGGAACTCCACGCGATGTTCCGGATCCCGAACGAATCGGGCCTGACGGACCTGCTGCGCGGGCACGACGTGCCGTTCGAGACGATCGCGCAGCCCACGGAGGTGCCCGGTCTCCGCGTCGTCCCGAGTGGCGTGCGACCCACCAATCCGGCGGAGCTCGTGGTCTCCGGCGGGATGCCCAAGATCATCAGTACGCTCCTCGCGAACGCCGACATGGTCATCATCGACAGCCCGCCGCTCCAGGCCGTCACGGACGGGACGGTCCTGGCCTCGCAGACGGACGGGACGATCCTCGTGGCGGCCTCCGGACGGACGCGCCGCGCGGCCCTCCTGCGCGGTCGCGACAACCTCCAGCGCGTCGGCGCGCGGATCCTCGGCACGGCCCTCAACGGGGTGAGCGAGCGCGACGGCAAGGAAGCCGCGCTCGGGTACTTCACCTACTACGGGGACACCGAGGCCCCGATCGACGGGCCAGGCTCGTCGTCGAGCGACGCCGTCGGGCGGAACGGCGGGTCGCGCGAGGGGCGAGTCGGTTCGGGCGCGCGCGTCGGGACGGCGCGTTCGGATCGTTGAGCCACGACCGGCCGTGAGGTCGGCAGGCCACCGATGACCACGCTCGACGCTTCCCGGGCGAGCCCTGCTGGCGCGATCGCCATCGCCGCGACGGTGGCGGCGGTCGTCATCGGCGCGCTCGTCGCGGTCTCGCCGCTCGTCGGGTTCATCGCGTTCCTCATCGCGTTCGCGATCTGGATGCTGTCGTACGGGCAGCGGATGGTGCCGATCTTCCACATCGGCCTGCTGTTCATCCTGGTCGTGTATGCCTTCCTTGGACGCGGCGGCGCGTACCTGGGCGTCGCGCCCGTCTTCATCGGCGAGGTCGTCCTGGTCGTGGGGGTCCTGGCGATCCTCGTGTCGCTCCCGACGGCCCGGCTGCACGTCTTCCACCTCGCCCTGATCCCCTTCATGGCGTGGGGTGCCTATCGGACCCTTCCGTACGTTGCGCCGTATGGCGTCGACGCGTTCCGCGACGGCGTCTCGTGGGGATACGCGCTCTTCGCGATCGCCGTGTCCGTGACGGTCCGGAAGGAACACGTCGACGCGCTGATGCGCCTGTACGCCCGGTTCATCCCGTGGTTCATCGTGTGGGTGCCGGTCGCTGCCGTGCTGTTCATCGTGGCCAACGACGCCCTGCCGCGGGTCCCGGGCTCGGACGAGCCCATCGTCGTGTTCAAGGGCGGCGATGTCGGCGTGCATCTCGGGGCGATCGGCGCGTTCATGGTCCTGGGCCTCGGCGGGACGAACCTCGCCGCCGTCCGGGACTGGGCGATCTGGGCGGGCTGGCTCCTCGCCGTCGGGCTCGCGGGGGCGATCAACCGGGGCGGCATGCTGGCCGCCGCGATGATGACCACCAGCGTCCTCTTCGCGCGCGCCACGACGCGCTGGTTCTCCCTGGTCTTCGTGGGGGCCTTCCTGTTCGCGGTCGTCGGGCTCGTCAACCCGGAGGTGGATCTCGGGTTGGCGCGCAAGCTGTCCTTCGACCAGGTCGTCAACAACGTGGTCAGTGTCGTCGCGGGCGAGAAGGACGATCCCATCCTCGAGGGCACCAAGACCTGGCGGCTGCGCTGGTGGGGCAAGATCGTGGACTACACGGTCGACGGGCCGTACTTCTGGCAGGGCAAAGGCTTCGGGATCAACCTCGCCGACGAGGACGGGTTCCAGGTCAATGCCGATGGCTCGCTCCGGGCGCCGCACAGCGGGCACCTGGAGCTGCTGGCGCGCGGTGGCGTGCCGATGTTCGTCCTGTGGCTACTGGTGAATGCGGTCTTCGCGGCCACGATCCTGCGGGCGGCCCTGCGTGCACGGGCAGCCAGCCTCGACCGCTGGGTCCGCGTGACCGGCTGGATCTTCGTGTACTGGCTCGCCGCGCTGGTCAACGCCTCGTTCGACGTCTACCTCCAGGGGCCGATGGGTGGGATCTGGTTCTGGAGCGTCATCGGACTGGGTATCGCGGTCGCCGGGATCATCGACCGCGAGGTCGCGGAACAGCGCTCCCAGGGGTCGGTGGCGGCGGTCGCGCCGACGCCCCGAACCTGAGGCATTCGGGTCG
>CAYMTJ010000001.1:110157-126789 GCA_964393345.1 uncultured Anaerolineaceae bacterium
CAGGGGTCGGTGGCGGCGGTCGCGCCGACGCCCCGAACCTGAGGCATTCGGGTCGTGCCGGCACTGGCTCGCGCGGCTCGCCGGACGCGCCGGGCTCGTTGCGTCGTGCCGGCACTGGCTCGCGCGGCTCGCCGGACGCGCCGGGCTTGTTGCGTCGTGCCGGCACTGGCTCGCGCGGCTCGCCGGGGTCACCCGCCCTGACTCGGGTCCAGACGTGTCAGATGTCACTCACCTGAGCACACGTCACCCAGGCCGAGCGCTGGATCAACGGCCCGTGCGTGACTGCCCGGGCCGTTCCTGACAGATGGTCGTCGCTCGTGGCACCTGACCACGATCCTTGGACCAACGCTCGCGTGAGTGCCATCTGACGGGATCCGGTCGTGCGAGCACGGCGCCGCGCGCGGCCTGTCGGCACTGGGCTGCGCGGCTCCGTCTGACCTGGCGGGCACGGTGCCGGCACGCGGCACGCGCCCCCGCGGCCTCGCCGCGCGCCGGCCCACGAGCCGCGCTGGAACTCCAGGCTCGCGTCGCTCGCTCGTGCCGCGCCCCGCGGCCCACGCGGCCTCGCGCGCTTCGCGCTGCGCCCCGGCCCCGGTGTCTAGCGCAGGAACGGACGCGAGCGGGCGATGGCCCACACGAAGCGTGGGTTGTTCGACAGGTATCGGCGCCACAGGCGTCGCGGCTCCCGGAAGAGCCGATACAGCCATTCGAGGCCGCGCTGCTGCATCCAGCGCGGCGCCTGCGGGAGCGTGCCGGCATGGATGTCGAAGGCTGCCCCGACACCGAGCAGCGCCGGTGCCGTCAGCCGTCCCACGTGCGCGGCCATCCAGCGTTCCTGCTTCGGCGTCGACAGCCCGACCCAGACGAGGTCCGGCCGCGCGGCGTTGATCCGCTCCACGATGGCCGCATCCTCCTCTGGCGTGAGGGCGCGGAACGGCGGCGAGTACGTCCCGACCGAGATGAACGCGGGATACCGCTCCTGGAGCTTGGCGACGAGCTGGTCCGGCACGCCGTCCTTGCCGCCGTAGAAGAAGCTCCGCCAGCCATTGGCGGCGGCGCGCTCGGCAAGGGCGAGCATCAGGTCCGGCCCGTAGACCCGCGACATGTTGGCGGCGCCGGCCTTGCGGCCGGCCCACACCATCGGCATGCCGTCGGGGGTGGTGAGCCCGGACTCGTTGTGGATCCGCTTGAGGTCGGGGTCGCGCTGGCTCTCCATGACGCCGTGGACCCCGGTGACGCACACGTAGTGCCGTTCCCCGTCGTGGATCCAGGCCGCGATCTCGTCGAGCGCGGCGGTCATGTCGATGGCGCTGACGCCGACGCCAAGGACGTCGACGCGCTGGATCATCCGGCGGCGACCGCCGCCAGCGGCGTCCATGCGGGATCCTCCTCGCCGTGCACGCGGGCATTGATCCAGCGATAGGTGGGAACCATCCCCTCCTCGAGCGAGATCCGCGGCTCCCAGCCGAGCACCTCGCGCAGGCGGGTGTTATCCGAGTTCCGACCGCGGACGCCCTGCGGTCCCGGGACGTGGCGCAAGCGGATGTCGCGCTTGCCGGAGATCCCGATGACCAGCCTGGCCAGGTCGTTGATCGTGATGATCTGGTCCGTGCCGAGGTTGAGCGGCTCGCGGTAGTCGGATCGCATCAGGCGATGGATACCTTCGACGCAGTCGGCGACATGGCAGAACGAGCGGGTCTGCTCGCCATCGCCCCAGATCTCGATCTCGCCGCCGTCCTCGACATTGGCGACCTTGCGGGCCATCGCCGCGGGGGCCTTCTCGCGCCCGCCGTCGTACGTCCCGTACTCGCCATAGATGTTGTGGAACCGGACGATGCGCGTCTCCATCCCGTAGTCGCTGGTGTAGTACTCACACAGCTTCTCGGTGATGAGCTTCTCCCAGCCGTAGGCGTCCTGGGGCTGCGCCGGATAGGCGTCCTCCTCGCGCAGCGGCTTCACGTCCGCATCGGTCTGGAGGTACTCGGGATAGATGCAGGCCGACGAGCTGTACAGGTATCGCGAGACACCGTTGAGCCGAGCGGCTTCGAGGGTATGAAGATTGATGAGTGCGTTGTTGTGCAGGATCTCGGCGTGATGCGTGGAGATGAAGCCCATGCCACCCATGTCGGCGGCGAGACCGTAGACCTCGTCGATGCCCCCGCGCATCGCCTTGAGGGCGTCGTCCCAGCGGCGCAGGTCCAGCAGCTCGAACTCGTCGGCGTCGACCTCGGTGTATTCGGGCAGCTTGAGGTCCACACCGCGGACCCAGTAGCCGCGGGCCTTGAGATAGGTCACGAGGTGGTGGCCGATGAAGCCACCGGCGCCGGTGACGAGGACTCGCGTGGTCATGATTCCTCCGTGGTCTCGACTCAGGCGCCTATCGCCGAGCCAGCCGCTACGACGGCTTTCATGGTCGGGGTCGCGCGCGAACGAACGAACCCATCGATGGTCCGGGCCAGCCCCGTCGAGAGGTCCACCGTCGGGGACCATCCGTAGCGGGCCTGGATCCGGCTGATGTCCGGTCGGCGACGTTCCGGATCGCCGGGCCGTCGTGGATCGAACTGGAGCGCCGAGGACGAGCCGGTCAGACGCACGATCTCCTCGGCGAGGTACCGGATCGTGATCTCGTGGGGGTTGCCGATGTTGAGGATCTCGCCGTCGGCGGCCAGGTCGAGGCCGACCGCGAGGATCGCGTCGACCGTGTCGCTGACGTAGCAGAACGAGCGCGTCTGGCTCCCGTCACCGTGGATCGGGATGGGCCGGCCCTCGAGCGCGGCCGACGCGATCTCCGGGATCGCGCGGCCATCATCGGCACGCATCCCCGGACCGTAGGTGTTGAAGAGGCGGACGATGTTCGCGCGGACGCCGTGGACCGCCCGGTACGAGGTGATCAGCGCCTCGCCGAACCGCTTCGCCTCGTCGTACTTGGCCCGTGGCCCCACCGGGTCCACGTTCCCCCAGTACGTCTCGGGCTGCGGATGGACCAGCGGGTCGCCGTAGATCTCCGAGGTCGACGTGTAGGTCAGGGTGGCGCCGGCATCCCGCGCCACGTCGAGCAGGCGCCACGTCCCGAAGGAGTTGGCGGCCAGCGTCTCGAGCGGGAGCCGGTCGTAGTCGTCCGGGCTGGCCGGCGACGCGAGATGCAGGACGGCGTCGACGCCGATGGATGGCGTTCGCTGCACGTCCGCCTCGATCACGCGCACGCCCGGATCGTGGGCCAGGTCGCCGAGGTTCGCCGGCCGCCCCGTCGAGAAGTCGTCGACCACGACGACCTCGTGGTCGCGACGGCGAAGCTCCCGCACCAGGTGGCTGCCGATGAACCCGGCGCCGCCTGCGACCAGGACCTTCACGCGTCCGACCGGCGCCGGGTAGGCGTGCGCGCGACGCGGCCGACGCCGATGTAGGCGAAGCCGAGGGCCTCGGCCTCGTCACGGGAGAGGACGTTGCGTCCATCGAAGATGACGCGTCCGCGCATGGCGGCCCGGACCTCGGCGAGCGGGACGCTCGAGAACTCCCGCCAGTCGGACAGGATGGCCAGGGCGTCCGCCCCGGTGGTCGCGTCGATCGCACTCGAACGGAGCAGCGGGCGCAGGGCCTCGCCGGCTCCGGCCGGGTACTCGGCGACGCCCGGATCGTAGGCCTGGACGACGGCGCCTTCGTTCTGGAGGAGGTGCACGACGTCGGCGGCGGGGGAGTCCCGCGTGTCCTCGGTCCCGCCCTTGAAGGTGAGGCCCCAGACCGCGATAGTCTTGCCCTCCAGCGACCCGAGGCGGGCCCGCAGCCGGCGAACGGCGCTCATGCGCTGCGCGTCGTTGATCTCCTGGACGGCCGACAGCACCGGCGTCGCGACCCCCATGACCTCGCCGACGTAGCGGAGCGCGGCCACGTCCTTCGGCAGGCAGCTCCCGCCGTAGCCGATCCCGGCCTTGAAGAAGTGCGAACCGATGCGCGGGTCGGCCGCGATGCCGGTGACCACCTGGTCGATGTCGACGCCGATCGCCTCGCACAGGCGCGCGATCTCGTTGATGAACGACACGCGCGTGGCCAGGAACGAATTCGAGACGTACTTGATCATCTCGGCCGTGCGCAGGTCGGTCAGCACCCGCTCGCCGGGCAGACCGTCGTAGAGCGCGGCGACCGCCCGGGCGTCCTCCTCGGCGCGAGCGCCGATCACGATGCGATCCGGGTTGAAGAAGTCGTCGACCGCGGAGCCCTGCTGGAGGAACTCGGGGTTGCTGACGATCCGGGGCGACACCTGGCGGTCGGCGAGTGCCGCCTCCATCAGGCCCTCGATCGTCTCGCCCGTCCCGATGGGCGACGTGCTCTTGTTGACGATGATCGGCATGCGGCCGTTGAGCGCCCCGGCGATCGACTTCGTCGCCGCCCGGATGTTGCGCAGGTTCGCCGCTCCCGCCAGCGTGGCGGGCGTGTCGACCGCGAGGAAGATGAAGTCGGCCTCGGGGATCGCGTAGTCATAGGACGTCGTGAAGGTGAGCCGACCGGAGCCGAGGCCCTCCTTGACGAGCTCGGGCAGGCCGCGCTCGCGGATCGTCACCTCGGCGCTGCACAGCTGTCCGATCAATGCCTCGCTGCGGTCGACGCCGACCACCTGATGGCCGAGCTTGGCCAGGCCGGCCGCCATGACCAGGCCCACGTGGCCGCAGCCGATGACGGCGATATTCGTGCTCATGGATGGATTACCTACCCTCTGCGCGGATGAGTGCGGGGATGGTGGAGGCGATGACCCGGAAATCGAGCCACAGCGACCACCGGTCGATGTATTCCAAGTCCTTCTCGACCCAGCGATCGAAGCTCGTCTCGCGGCGTCCACCGATCTGCCACAGCCCGGTGATGCCGGGACGCATGGACAGCCGGCGGCGGTGCCAATCGTCGTATCCGGCGACGTCGTCGAACGGATGCGGCCGAGGACCGACGAGGCTCATCTCGCCGAGCAGGACGTTCCACAGCTGTGGGAGTTCGTCGATGCTGGACTTGCGAAGGAAGCGACCGACGCGGGTGATCCGCGGGTCGTTGGTCATCTTGAACGAGGCGTTGCCCTCGATCTCGTTGAACTCGCGCAGGGCGTCACGCTGGGCGTCGGCATCGACGACCATCGTGCGGAACTTCGCGATCTGGAACGGGCGTCCGTTCAGTCCGGCCCGCGGCTGGCGGAACAGGATCGGGCCGCCGTCGTCGAGTTTGATGGCGATGGCCGCGACGAGCAGGATCGGGGAGATCAGAAGACCCCCGACGAGCGTGCCGGCGAGGTCGACCATCCGCTTGGCGGCGAGGGCGAGCTCCCGGTCCGGCCCGGCGACGATGGACACGACCGGCGTCCCATCGAGGTCCTCCACGTGGCCGCTGTTGAGCGCCGACCCGGGGATCTCGAGCGGGATCCGGACGGTCTTGCCCTGGTCCACGCACAGCCGCGCGATCGCATCGATGCGCGCACGATCCGAGGCGGGCAGGCAGATGGCGACCTCGTCGACGATCTGGTCGCTCAGGATCGCGGGCAGCCGTTCGATGGTGCCGCCGAACGGCCAGCGGTTCCCGGCGGCCGTCGGTGGCTCATCGCCGACGAGGGCGGTCACCACGAAGCCGAGGTCCCAACGATCCTCGAGGCGCGTGGCGAAGTCGATCGCCGATGGCCCGGTTCCCACCACGATGACGTGGCGCAGGTTCCGGCCGCGCCGACGGAGCGCTCGCAGGACGCTGCGCAGGACCGAGCGGGCGATGACCGTGACCGCGGCCTGCGTCGGGATGACGAGGACCAGCACGAGGCGGCTGACTTCGCCGGCCTGGAGCAGGAACAGGCTGGCCAGCGTGATGAGTCCGAGGAGGATCGATGCCCAGATGACGCTGCGGGTCTCCGACGCGAGCGTCCAGTGGGCGCGCGACTGGTAGATCCCCTGGAGGGCCAGCAGGCCGACCCAGGCGAGGGCGTACAGCGAGACGAGCAGGACCGGCGAGGGGACGACCACCTGCCAGACGTCGGGCCAGACCGGCCCGAAGCGCAGTGCCGAGATCCCCAGCAGGACGACCATGGCGACCATGGCGTCGCCGAACATCATCAGGATGCGGATGGTCCGTCCATGGCGCCGGATCATGCGGCGGCCTCGCGGCCGATCGCCGTCGGGCGGACGCGCGGCGACTCACCCGGAAGCGAGGGTGAAGCCGTCAGCGGATCAATCAATCGAGCCCCCTGTGGCAGGTCCCGGAAGCGTGCGGTTCGAGTCGTCTAGATGCCCCCCGCGACCATGGTCGCGGCTTGCACGTCCGTCGGACTCGCCCCCGGCAGTCCGGGCCTTCGGGGAACCTGAAAGTACCACAGGGCACCTCTGATTCCACCTTTCAGCAGTGCCCAAGAATGCACAAGCGAGCCTGAAATCGGTGCGTCCGGGCAACGCCGCGGGACGTCAGGTCAGATCGGGTCGCACGATCCCGTCGGGGGCTGGCCTCGGGGTCCCGTGGGGGCGTCGCGCCACCGCCCGCAGGAACTCCCGCCACGTCTCGACGGCCCCGAGCGCGTGGCCCACGGCCATCCCGAGCGCGGCCGTCGGGGCGCCGCCGGCCGCGGCCCCCAGGACCGCGCCACCGAACCCGAGCGCCGACCGCAGGACGCCCACCCGAAACGTCGCCCGGGCCTCGCCGAGCGCCCGCAGCCCCACCGACGGACCCGCGACGGCCATCAGCGCCGCGACGAACAACGTGTACGGCAGCAGGGTGTCATGCGCGGCCGGCCAGTTCGCCCCGAGGATGACACCCCCGATCTCGGTCGGGATCAGCAGCAGGACGGCCCCGGTCGCCGCGACCAGGGCGATCAGGCCACCGGAGTAGAGCGACGCCGTCCGTCGAAGCGTCTGGTCCGAGCGGTCGAGGATCCTCACGGCCTCGGGGAGGGCGACGAGACCGAGTCCCTGGAACAGGACCGTGAACGGCCCGAGCAGCAGTTGCGCCGCGCGCAACGCGCCCACGGCCGTGAGACCGGCGATCGCGCCGATCGCGTAGGGCGTCAGCTCGCCCACGACGTTGGTGGCGAGGCGGTCGCCCAGGAGGGGTCGCGCCAGGTCGTGGTTCGCGCGCCACCATCGCCGGACGGCGCCCGGGTTCGGCCAGACGCGTGTCTGCAGGATCCCGACGATGGCGGCGACGTTGGCGGTGACGCCCCACGCGGCGACCAGGGCGAGCGGCGACGGCGCGTGCTGGAGCTCGAGGACGATGATGACCGGGAGCAGCGTGCCCGCCCAGACGAGGTCGTTCACGAACGCGGCGCGGCCGCGACGCGCCCCGAAGAACGCGAACCGCCAGCCGTCCTGGAGCACGAGACCCGGGATGAGCAGCCCCATCACGAGAAAGCCGGCGCCCAGGAATCCGCTCTGTGTCAGGCCGATCGCGACGCCGATCGATCCCAGGAGGACCCCCACCGTCGCCACGGTGCCGGACGCCTCCGAGAGCGCCCGGTGCCAGCGCTGGTCCTCCGTGCCGGAGAAGCGGATGAGCAGCGGCTCGATCGCGATGGGACGGGTGACGTTGATCGCGATCAGGTAGGCGGCGAACAGCAGGCCGTACACGCCGAACTCGGACGGGCTGGCGGAGCGCGCCATGGCGATCCCGAGGGTGAAGTTCGTGAAGCTCGACAGCGCCTGGTCGGCGACGCCCCAGCCGACTCGTCCGGCGAATCGTCGTCCCTGGATCACGGCGCGCCGCCGGCGCGACGGCGTCGCCGGGCGAGGACCACCACCGACCCCAGCAGCACCGCGCCGGCGGCCGCGAGGGCCACGAGCAGGAGCGCGAGGTCACGAGGGCGGAGCGGCTCGGTCGCGTGCGGCCGTGCCACCGGCGGGAGCTCGTCGCTCGCGATGACCTGATTCCGCTCCGGCTGGCTCACGAAGACGCTCCCGGTCCCGCCGGGCGTCGCCGCGAACGCCGCGATATCGCGCTTGCACCCCTCCCACTCGAACCGGCACGGGCCGGGCTCGGGTCGCTCGTGCCAGAACCGGTTCGTGATGCCCACGTTGTTCGACGCGGGGTCGTAGATCCCGCTGTCCCAGTCCTCGAGCCAGGCCAGCAGGTAGCCACCAGCCGCATCCGAGAAGATCCAGTTGTCGCGGATCGTGGTGTCGAACACGAGATCGGGGTCGTCTCGGCCGCGGTCCTGGCTGATCACGGTGATGCCGTCGGCGTTCCACGCCAGGTCGTTGTCGTGGACGTCGGCACCGCTCGACGAGCTGATGAGGATGCCCGCGCCCCAGCCCCACGTGGGAGCAGCCCAGCCGTTCTCCGCGACCCGGTTGTCGGCGATGTCGGCGCCCTGACTGATCTCGAAGAAGATCCCGTTCCCCGAGTTGCCGGTGACCCGGTTGTCCGCGATGACGATGTCTCGGCAATCGATGTCGCACCAGATCCCCGGACCGAGGTTGTCGGTGACGTCGTTGTCGGTCACGCGCAGCCCGACCGCCTGCGTGATCTTCATGCCGCCCGCTTCCCACTCCGGGTCGAAGCCCTCGGTGTTGTTGCCACGCACGGTGTTGCCCGCGATGGTGAGGTTGGTCGTCCCGTCGCCGCCGCTCTGGATCCCCAGCTGGCCGCCGCGTTCGACCAGGCTGTCGGTCAGGCTGGCATCGCTGACGTCCTGGAAGCTGATCAGGGCGGCGTGGGCGTCGCTGAGCGTCACGTTGCGCACGGCCAGCCGGTCGCCGCCGTCGCGCGCCTGCAGGCCGCCGAACTGCGAGGGGGTCGCGGCGTGCCGCATCGTGAGGCCATCGATGGTGACATCCGCGCCGTCCACCTCGACCCAGAACGAGCGCATGGTGACCTCCACCTCGTGACCGCCCGGGTCGTCACCGAGGATGATCCGTCGGTCCCCGTCCAGGGCGAACTCGCCCGCGCCGGGCCGGTCCGCGACCTGGCGCCGCGCGGCGCCGTCGACGAACACCTGCTCCGGCCAGTCACAGCGGGCCTCGAGGCAGCGCGCCCCGGTCTGGAACTCTGGGACGCGATCCGCGCTGATCCAGCGGTCGCCGTCCGCCCGCCACTCGGTCCACACGTCCGACCCGCGGATCTCCACGCCGGGGCCCTGCAGGGTCAGCGCCCGCGAGATCGACACGGTCTCACGGTAGATCCCCGGAGGCGCGATGACGTCCGCGCCCGCGGGCGCGGCATCGATGAGCGACTGGAGGGAGCCGGGCGAGTGCTCGACGGCCGCGATCGTGCCGGCATGGCTCGGCGGGACCTCTCGCGCCAGCAGGATCGGGGCGAGGACGACCAGCGACGCGAAGGCCGCCGCCAGCGCCGGGATGGCGTGCCACGGCCGAGGCGCCCGGCGTGGACGGGTCGTGTGCAGGATGACCTCCGTCGGCGAGGAGCCGGCGGCTGGACCCGTTGCCCATGTCCGGCTGACCGTCCCGCCGATGGGCGATGGTACCAGTCAGGCCCCCACGCCTCGATCCGGCGGTGGCGAGCCGACGCCCCGGCCGTCTGGCTCGGGGCGTCGGATGGCTGCTGTCGGAGACGCCGCCCGTCAGGGCAGCGCGATCTTCAGGGCCGCCGGGTTGATCGAGCAGTCCTTCACGTTGCCGGTCACGGTGAGCGACCCGTACTCGGTGAACCACGGCGACGGCTGCGACCCGTTCTCGTTCGTCCAGCAGTACCGGTTGTCGCGGACGGTGCCACGCGGGTTGCCCTCCCATGACGTCATGGGATTGTTGTTCTTGGCCCGCTTCTCACCGTAGACGATGTTGCCGTACACCTGGAGTCCGGGACCGTCGATGTGCTGGATGCCGACCTGACCGGGGGTCAGGAACGTGTTGTCCCGGGCGATGATCCAGCCGTTCTTCGACGACCCTGCGCCGTCCGAGAGGATCAGGCCGGTCCCGGAGCCCGACGTCCACGCCCGGGCCGTGCCCGTGTCGCTGACGAGTCCCTGGAAGCGGTTGTCCTCGATGACGAGCTCCTTGCCCGCCCCACGGCCGCCGGAGTGCCAGGTGGACACCATGTCCTCGGTCCGTCCCCCGAGGAACAGGTTGCCGCGGATGACGCCGCTGAACGAGCTCTCGGCGAGCTGGATGTGGTTGGAGTGCCCGGCGCCGATGGTGCCGTCACCGATGTTGCGCGATCGGACGTTCTCGATCACCAGCGTGCCCGACGACTGGCTGATGTAGATGCCGCCGACGAGGTCGGACAGGTCCACGTCGCGGATGGTGATGGTGCCCGTGACGTTGCGGATGGAGATCCCGATGCCCTTGGGCGCGCCCACGCTGCCGCCGTCGATGGTGACGTTCGAGATCGTGACGTTGGACCCGCCGGAGATGTCGTACGGCGCGTGGGCCGGTCGGCTCCCGAAGGCGGTGGTACCACCCGACGGCGGGTTCGGCGTCGGCGTGGGCTCGGGCGTCGGGGCGGGCGTCGGCTTCGGCGTCGGGGCCGGCGTGACGACCGGTGCGGGCGTGACGACCGGAGCCGGAGTCGGGTCCGGCGTCGACCCGGGTGTGGCCTCCGGCGTCGACGCAGGCGCGGGCGTCGGAGTGGCTGCCGGCGTCTCCGGCGGATTCGGCGCTTCGAACCGCTTCTTCAGCTTCCCGCGGACCACGAGGGCATCAACGGCGACCGTCGGGTGCCCGGCCGTTCCCAGGACCTTGATCGCGATCCGATGGCGGCCCACCTCCGCCCAGGTCATCTGGAACAGCACGCGGGCGGGCTCGAAGGAGGGGGCGTACGTGTCGACGGTGCGCACGCGGCGGCCATCGATGTAGACCCACGCCTTGCCGCGGGTCGGCCCGACCGGCCCCACCCACGAGATCGCGGATCCCTCGAACGTGAGCTTCACGGTCGCACCGCGCTCGTCGGAGAAGCGCGCATGGTCACCGAAGTACGCGTCGTGATCGGCACGGATCCAGGTGCCCTCGTACTCCAGCTGGCGGCTCGTCTCCTGGATCGTGGACGTGCGGAAGTCGCTCGACCACTTGGTCAGCAGGGAACGACCCGACGACGATGCCGATGCCGGGATGGCCATCAGCGCGATCGCGGGGACGAGGAGCAGGATGGGGAGCGTGGCGAGGGCGTCCGTGAGACGCCGGTGGCGGTTCGGGGTCTTCCCGGCCTTCGGGGTGATGGCCGGCCGCTCGTTGATGACCCAGTCGCGTCGATCGGCGACCCGGATGTTTCTCACGATGGGCGTCCTCCGGTTCGGCCCGTCGAGATGGCCGGTCACGGAGGGAGAACCCGATCGGACCCAGGGCGACAGTCGTCGGCCCGGATCCGGCCGTCGGTGAGCGACGGCCACAGATCCAACTTCGGCAACCCGGCTACCTGGTTCGACAGGCCCGTGGCTTTGCGGCCCCGCCTCGCGACGGGTGTGCTATTTCGGTCGAGGTGCGACTGTGGCAGCCGGGTCCGGAGAGGGCAATACACCCGATGGTTCCGGATCGTTGCGCTCCAGCACCGGGCTCGGGCTGAGCGGTTCAGGGCACGCGCGGAGGGGTCCTGTGGGGTCCTCGATGGCCCACCTGCTTCGTGGGCGGACTAGTACCTGCTCGGGCGGTACGAGCGTCAGGAAGCGGGCGAAACGCTCCTCGGGGGGACACCAACGCGGTTGTAGAGCTCGCCGATGTCGTCGGTGAGGCGACGGATCGCGTACGGCGCGGCGGCGGCGCGCAGGGACCGGTCGGCGGTCGAGGCGGACGTTCCCGGCGACGTGAGCGCCGCGGCGAGCGCGTCGGCCACGGCCTCAGGCCGGTCGAAGTCCACGAGGCGATCCTCAAGACCGCCGGCGAGCAGGGCTCGATGTGGCGGGATGTCGCTGGCCAGGAGCGGGACGCCCGCGGCCATCGCCTCCAGCAGCGCCAGCCCGAACCCCTCCGCTCGACTCGGGAAGATCGCCAACGCCGCCTCCTCGAGCAGCGTCAGATGCTCGGCATCGGTGTAGCCCCCGAGGAAGGTCACGGCGTCGCCCAATCGATGGCGTTCGATGATGCCGTCGAGGCGGGCGCGCTCGCCCGCGTCCTCGGTCCCCGCGATGACCAGGGACCAGCTCGGCGCGTCGGCGCGTGAGCGCAGGACCCCGAGGCCGGCCAGGAGTCGGTCGATCCCCTTGCGGTCCGCGACCCGGCCGATCACGAGAAGCCGGCCCGGGACCGGACGCCGCTCGGCGGCGAGGTAGGGCACGAGGTCCACGGCGTTCGGCAGGGTCACCGTGCGCGACGACAGGCTCGGCACGTCGGCCAGCAGCAACTCGCGATCGTGCTCGCTGCTGGCGACGACGTTGGCGCGTCCGAACCGCAGCAGCGGGCCGTAGTAGTGGCGCATCAGCCGCTGCTTGAGACCCGAGGCGAAGCTCGTGTGCCAGAGCAGCCCGTGCGTGTGATACACGAGGGGACGACCGAGGAGCCGCGCCGCGACGCACACGAAGCCGGTCATGAACCGCAGGTCGTGCAGATGGACCACATCCACCTGGCGGATCTCGCGGGCCAGGCGGTCGGGCCGGAAGCAGAGCCCGAAGCGCTGGTTGCCCGTACCCGGCAGGCGGATGACCCGGACGCCGTCGCGCCGCTCGTCGGCGGGGAGCACTCCGTCGTGGACCCCGAGGATGTCGCTGCGCAGGGTCACGACGCGGACGTCGGCGCCGGAGCGCGCCTGGTCCGTCGCCACGTCGAGCACGTACCGCTCCATGCCGCCGACGAGCGGCGCATAGCGCCTGGCGATGTGCAGGATGCGGCGCGGACGGGGGAGCGTGGAGGATGCCGACACGCCGGGATGGTAGCCGGGATGCGCCGGGGGTGGGGTCGACACGACGAGCGGACGGCTCAGGGCGCCGGCGACGGACTGGCGAGCGGATACGGGTCCGCGATGCCGGCGGCGTCGGCCAGATCGCGCAGGCGACCCTCGAGCGCCTCGAGCGAGGTGACGACCGTGCGGCTGCCTGCCGCATAGGCGGGCGCGTCCGCCAGCGGCGCCTTGAGGGTCTCGAGGCTCGTCGCGGACGCCACCTCCATCACGCCGCGGATCGCACTCGAGATCGTGAATGGCCCACCGGCCCGCTCGAGGGTCCGGGCCGCGGTCGTCGCGATGGCGAGATTCGTGTTCAGGGTCCGAAGCCCCCGGCTCAGGACGTCCGCGCTGACCGGTGTGGCGTCCAGCGCCTCGCGCAGGGACTCGCGCGCCTCGATGACCCGGTCGCCGGCGATCAGCAGCGAGCGCGCCTGGCTCTGCCAGGCGATCGGCGTCGGTGTCGGCAGCGGTGTGGGGCTCGGTCGCGGGGTCGCCACGATCCCGCCGACCCCGGCGCTCGCGGCAGGCGTCGGTGCGGTCGTCGGAGGCGGGCTGGACGGCGAGGCGACCGCGCCGATCGCGGATGGCGCCGGTGTCGATGGGAGCGACGCGAAGCCTGGCGGCGTGTTGACGGCCACGAGGCCGATCGCGGCGACGATCATCACCAGGATGGCGGCCACCACCTCCGGCCCCACGAGCGACCGCAGTCGCGAGGTGCTCCCACTCGGGCTCGTCCGCTGCGCGGTCACGACGCCACTCGGGTCGCCCGCGCGGCCGTCAGGATCGCCGCCGAGACGCCGGCGGCCGAGCTGCCCTCGAGACCGGTGAAGACCAGGACCATGCCGTGCCGCCCGCCACCGCCGAACGTCAGGACGAGGCGCTCGTCGAACCCCGTGGCTTCCATGCCGGCCAGCACCTGCGTGAGCGCTACGGCGCCCGGATCGATGTCGGTCGGGCCCAGCACGCGGAGGGTCGCGCCGCCGACTTCGAGCGCATACCGCGAGCCACCGACGAGTGGCACGGTGCCCGTGACATAGATCCCGGTGGCCAGGACGCGACGAGGCCCACCGTCGACCACGGCCTCCACGCGACCCGCACCGGCGTTCGCCGCTCGGCGCGAGCTGAGCGACGTCAGGCGCTCACGGATGCGCGCGTCCGACGTGTTCTCGATGGTGCGTCGGACATCGACCGACGACGGCGTGGTCTCGTCCACCGGCTCGGTCCTGCGGATGCGTCGGCGAGGGGCTTCGACGGCCACCGCGGCCGGAACCGGTGCCGCCGCGACGGGCCGCTCCGCGCGGCGCGTCGTCAGGGCGCTGCCGCACCACTCGCACACCGAGGCCCAGCCATGCACGGACGCCCGACACGTGCCGCACAGACCCGGCGGCGCGATCCAGAGCAGCAGGAGCGCGACGGGACCTAGGAGTGCCCCGAAAGCCATCCAGACGGCCATCGCCCGGTCACGCCGACGTGCCAGTATCCCGGCGGCGCCGGTGAACACCACGATCCAGGCGAGGAGCGCGATGGCGAACGGATCGATCGTTCGTCCTCCGAATCATTCGCCAGTGGCTGCAGGCCACCATCCGAGGAACCGATACGGTACGTCAACCGGCCCCCGAGCGACCACTCATCTGAATGACACCGTACCGCCCGGGTCCGGTGCGTGCACGCGCACATCACCGAGCCCACGCTCGGCGAGGGCGGAGCGTAGCGCGTCAGGCGTGCCCGTGAGGATGGGGAACGTTCCGTAGTGGATGGGGATCACGTCGCCGACGCCGAGCAGCTCCACGGCGAGCGCCGCTTCGCGCGGGCCCATCGTGTAGTGGCCACCGATCGGCAGGATCGCGACGTCCGGTCGATACAGCTCGCCGATATAGCGCATGTCGCCGAAGACGTTGGTGTCGCCGGCGTAGTAGAACCGGAAGCCGGGGACCGCCTCGACGACGAAGCCGGCGGGTTCGCCGAGATAGAGCGTCGTCTCGCCGCCGGGGTTCCAGTCACCGGCGGAATGGTCGGCCGAGGTCATCGTCACCGACATGCCCGCGACCTCGACCGTCCCGCCCTTGTTCATGCCGATCGTCGCGTCGCTCCCCCCGGGCAGACGACGCGACAGCCACAGGCTCATCTCGTGGATGCACGGCCAGACTGGTCGAAGTCGGCTGGCGATCGCGACGGCGTCACCCAGGTGGTCCCCGTGCCCGTGCGAGACGAGCAGCAGGTCGCACGCCGTGACGGACTCCGCGGTCCGTGTCGAGCGCGGATTCCCGAACCAGGGGTCGATCAGGACGACGCGACCATCGTCGGTCCGGACCTCGATCGTGGCGTGGCCGTGCCAGGTGATCGTGATCAAGGCGCCCCGGCCGTGAAGTGCGCGGCCACCTGGGCGGCGGAGAGCGCGGTCGGGTAGATCGCCGCCTCGTCGATGACCCCCTTGAACGGCGCGCCGCCCACCTGACCGAACCGGCCACCGGCCGCCGGCGCCACCATGGTCCCGGTGGCGTTGCCGATCTCGACGCCGTTGACGTACAGGCGGAACGTGGTCCCCGAGCGCGTGGCCACGACGTGGTAGGTCTGCCCCGAGACGACCGTGCCCCCGACGATCTGGACGTTGCCACCCGACTGGGTCGTCCAGAAGCCCCAGCGGTTCCCCTGCTGACCCAGGCGCAGGCCGTTGGCCTGATAGGTCTCCTGGCTGAACAGGGCGGCCCAGGCGCTCGTCTGCGAGGGCTTCACCCAGGCCTCGATGGTGAACGCGCCGGCCCATGGATTCACCGAGGAGGGGACGTTGACGCGTCCGTTCGTGAAGGTCACCGCGGTGTTGCTGTCTCCGGCGATCAGCCCGGCGGTCCCCTTCGTGTGGGTGCCGGTGTACGAGCCGGTCCGGCCGTTCGGTGAGGCGTCGGCCGCCGAGTTGCCGCTCGTCTCGGCCAGCCGGTAGTAGGCGGCCGGCCCGTCCGCGAGGACCGCCGAGCGGTAGTCGGTCGCCGGGGGCGCGGCGCTGAACGACGCGGTGTAGGTCCCGCCCCCGGCGGTCGCGATGATGTCGTGCGTCCGGGCGCCGCCGTCGGACCACGAATCGAAGGTGTAGCTCGTCCCGGCGAGCGTCTGCGGCGTCGGCGTGGTGACCGAGTTGCGCGAGCCGAGGATCACGGTCCGGGTGTACGGCGTGGCGGCCGTGAAGCCGCCGGTCGTGACCTGGAGGCCGCTCGGCACCGATCGGATCTGCAGGTCGACGGTCTGCGGTTCGATGACGACCGAGATGGTGGCGGACGTGCCCGTGGAGTCGGTGGCCGTCAACTGCAGTTCGAGGTTGGACGGATACTCATGATCAGGCGCGACGAAGCTCCCGCTCGCCTGGCCGACCCAGCTCGTCACGGTGTGGGGGTGGCAGTTCGACGGGCAGTGGTTCTGGATCAGCGTCCAGGTCAGCCGGCTCGCCGCGAGCGTGCCGTCCTGCGGGTCGGTCGCGGAGCCGCTGAAGGCGATGGTGTCTCCGACCTTCCACGTCGTGAGGGCGGTCGGGTTGGCGATGGAGGGCACCGGTGGGTCGTTGGCGACGGCGATCGTGCGCGACGTCGTACCGGTGGCGCCGCCGGGATCCGTGACGCGCAGCCGCACGGTCACCGTCCCTGAGGTGGTGTACGTCCGGTTGGGGGTGGCGCTCGTCGAATCGCCGTAGGTGCCGTCGCCATCGAGGTCCCAGCTGTAGGTGAGGGCCCCGCCCTCCGGGTCGCTCGAGGCGCGCCCGTCGAAGGCGACGTTCAGCGGCGCCGGGCCGCTCGACGGCGTCGCCGTGAACGATGCGGTCGGTGCCTGGTTCCCGCTCAGGTACACGATCCGATGGATCGTCCCGCCCTCGAGGTCCAC
>CAYMTJ010000001.1:126889-140894 GCA_964393345.1 uncultured Anaerolineaceae bacterium
CCGAAGTTCCGCAGGCCCGACGTGGGGGTGACGATCCGGTTGATCTCCTCCCAGTCCACCCAGCCGACGTCGCCGACCCACAGCTCGCTCGTGCCGGGGCGGAACGCGATCCGGAATGGGTTCCGGAGGCCGTAGGCGATGATCCGTTCCGCGTTCTCCTCGCTGTCACCGGCGAGCGGATTGCCCGCGCTCGACAGGCCCGTGGCCGCGTCGACGCGGAGGATCGTGCCGTCGAGGCCGACCGGATCCGCGATCGAGGGCGGCGGCGGTCCCGAGCCCTGCCCGGCCGCATAGTGCGCGGCGATCCGCGCCGCCGAGAGGGCCGTCGGATAGACGGCGGCTTCATCGAGGACGCCCTTGAACGGGGCCCCGCCCACCGTCCCGAACCGTCCACCGCCGGTCGGCGTCACGAGGGTCCCCGTGCCGTTGGCGACCTCGGCGCCGTTGACGTACAGGCGATACGTGCTCCCCGATCGGGTCCCGACGATGTGGTACGTCTGCCCGGCGACCACCGACCCGCCGACGATCTCCATGGACCCCCCGGACTCCGTGGTCCAGAACCCCCACTGCCCGCCCTGCTGGCCGAGTCGCAGACCGCTGACCTGGTAGGTCTCGCGGCTGAAGACGGCCGCCCATGCCGTGGCCTGGGATGGCTTCGCCCACGCTTCGAGCGTGAAGTCGCCGGCCCACGGGTTGACCGTGGAGGGCAGGTCGACCCGCCCGTCCGTGAGCGTGATCGCGGCATTCGTGTCCGTCGCGAGCAGGCTCGCCGCGTTGGCGGTGTACGCCCCGGCATAGATCCCAGTCCGCCCGTTGGGCGATGCATCGACGGCGCTGGAGCCGGACGTCTCCGACAGCCGGTAGTACACGGCGGGCGAGTCGGCGAGGACCTCCGTCAGGTACGGGCCGGTGCTCCCGCCGCCGCCGCCCCCGCCGCCCGAGGAGCGGGTGCGGATGTCCTGGGAGCGCAGCGAGCCGCCTTCGGCGCCCGGCGACACCATGGCGCCACCGACGCCGCCCGGCGGATCGCCGCACGGGTTGCGTGGGATGACCGGGCTCGTGGTGTTCGGGAGCGTCCCGCCGCCCTGCCCGTAGTCGGCATAGTTGAAGCTCGCCCCGTCGCCTGAACTGACATAGAGGGCTCCGTCCGGACCGAATTCGATGCTCCCGATGGAGTGGCTGGGGAACTGCTGGCACCAATCCTCGATCAAGACCTGCTCGGGTCCGGTCATGACGCTGCCCGAAGCCGTGAGTCGGGAGAGGCGGCCAGAGACCACGCAGCCGTCGGCTGTCGCCCCGGGTGGCGAGGGACAAGGATCAGAGGCGACGTTGGCGGCGCCCCAGCGCGGGGCCGCGGCCGTGCTCCCGAGGATGTGGTCATAGGTGTAGAGGACGTACACGTACGGTTGCGCCGGGAACCCCGGGTCGAGGGCCAGTCCGAGCAGACCGCGGTCCCAGAAGTTGTGCGTATTCGTGCGCAGGTCGGCGAAGACCGTCGGCGTCGTGGCCGAGAGGCTGCTGAACACCTTGATGAGGCCGCTCTTCTCCGCGACGAAGACGCGACCGTCCGACGCGAAGCGCACCGCGGTGGGATTGACCAGCCCGCTGAGCGCGACCGTGTCCTGGAACCCGCTGACCGTGACGGCCAGCGGCTGTGCGACGAGCGCCGCCGACGCGGTGGACACCTGGGTCGCTCCGATCAGGAGCGCGGCGGCCAACGCGACCGCACGCCGCGATCGTCGGACCACCTGAGGTCGCGCGGGAGGCATCGGGCACCTCTCCTTCAGGCCGTGGACCCGTCCATCCTAGCGACCCGTCTACACTCGCTGCGTGCCCGCCGTGCAGATCGCCCAGCAACTGGCGTTCATCAACTGGACGGTGTTGACCGGCCTGTCGGTGGGGTCATTCGCCGCGGTGGTCCTGCTCCGCCGGCGAACGACGGCCACCCGCGGCTACCTCGCGTTCACGACGATCTGTGCCGTCGGCTTCGGGGTCCTGGCCTGGATGTCCGACGGCGCGCTCCCGGCCGGACTCGGCGAGTCGCCCGTCGTGGTGGATGCGACGTGGGACGCTCCCCGACGGTCCGCCCTGCTCGCGTTCTGGGTGCTCGCGATCGCCGCGACGGTGGCCCGCGGGCCGCTCCCGACGCTGGCGCCCGTGCTCGAGGCCCTCGCGCTCGCGGCGGCCGCCGCGACGCTGGTGGCCGGCTCGTTCGCATGGGGCGGCGGCGGGCTCGGCGCGCTGACGCTGCTGCTCCAGCTCGCCGTCATCAGCGCCGCGACCGGCGGCGTGTTCGCCGCCATGATCCTCGGGCACTGGTATCTCGTGACCCCCAAGCTCCCCGAAGCGCCGCTCATCCTGCTCGCGCGCATCCTGTTCGCCGTGACCGCCATCCAGGTGGTGCTCTTCGGGACCTGGGTCGCGACGGGCGCCGGACCCGCAGGGCTCGCCCCGTTCGCCGTCCTGGCGGGCCCGTGGGCGCTGTTCGTGTGGCTCCGGCTGATCGTGGGGCTCGTCTTCCCTTTGATCGTCTCGTGGGCGTCCGTGCAGACCGCGCGGTCGCGGTCGATGGAGTCCGCGACCGGGCTGCTCTACATCAACGTCGGTTCGATCGCGGCGGGCACGATCCTCGCCGCGGGGCTGTACTTCGGCGCCGGGATCCTGGTCTGACGGCGAAGGAAGGGAACGAGCATGGGCAAGAGCGACGCGACCTGGATCCCCGACGAGACGGACCTCGCGTGGATCGAGTCGGCGGGCGCGGCACCGGGCGCGGCGCTCCTGGCCATCGAGGCCGCGGCGCATCCGAAGGACGTGCCCATCGTCGATCGCCATACGGGCCGCGTCCTCCAGGCACTCGCGGGCGATCGGCGACGCATCCTCGAGGTCGGGACGGCGTACGGCTACTCCACGCTCTGGATGGCGCTCGGACAGCCGGCCGGTGGGTCGATCGTGACCATCGATCCCGATGCCGGTCGCACGGATCTCGCCCGCGGCTGGTGGCGCGCCGCGGGCATCGACGACGCGGCCATCGTCCAGGTGACAGCCCCCGCCCTCGACGCGTTCGCGGCCGATGATCCGGCGCTGCGCGGGCCGTTCGATCTCGTCTTCATCGACGCCCTGAAACACGAATATGGGGCCTACCTCGAGGCGGCCGTGCCGCGCCTCGCGCCGCGGGCGCTCGTCCTCGCCGACAACGTCCTGTGGAGCGGTCGCGTGTCGGGGACGCGGCCCGCGCCCTCCGGCGATGCGAGCGTCGCCGCGCTCCGGGCCTTCTCGACCGCCGTCCTCGCGGACCCTCGCTTCGCGGCGACGATCCTGCCGGTGGGCGACGGGATCCTGCTCGCGCGGTGGCTGGGCTGATGGCCGGGTCGATCCGGGTGCGCGTCCGGCTCTTCGCGCACCAGCGGGAGCTGACCGGGGCGAAGGAGGTCGCCGTCGAGCTCGCCGATGACGCGACGATCGAGGACGCCTGGGCTGCGCTCGTGGAGCGACACGCCGGTCTGGCGCCGGGGCGGGCGTCCGTCCGGTTCGCCAGGAACGGCTCGTACGCCGACGCTGACGCCGCCCTTGCCGATGGCGACGAGGTCGCCCTGATCCCGCCGGTCTCCGGTGGGTCCGGCGTTCGGATCCTCGAGCTCCGCGACGCGGCGTTCGACGCGTCCATCCTCGAGGACCTCGCAGATCGCCTCGCCGATCCGGGTGACGGCGCCGTCGTCGGGTTCATCGGGCGGACGCGCGCGACGCCGGGGACGCCGGCGCCAGGACAGGAGATGGAGGCGGCACGCCACGCCGGCCGGTCCGTCCTGGCCCTCGAGTACGAGGCGCTCGAATCCATGGCGCTCGACATCCTCGGCGCCATCGCCGACGAGATCGAGGCCCGGTTCGGGGTCACCGGCCTCGCGATCGTCCATCGCGTCGGCGTCGTGCCGCTGGGTGCCGTGTCGATCGCGATCGTGGTGGTGTCGCCCCATCGGGACGCCGCCTTCGACGCGGCCCGCTACGCGATCGATGAGACCAAGGCCCGTGCGCCGATCTGGAAGGCGGAGCGCTTCGCCGACGGGCAGGTGTGGATCGGGCACCCGGCGCGTCCGGGACCGGAGGAGACGGCGGGATGAGGGTCTACATCAGCGTCGACATGGAAGGGATCGGCGGGATCAACCATCCCCACCCCACGGACCCGTCGGATCGTCGCTACCCGGACGCCGCGGCCCTGATGATCGGCGAGACGAACGCCGCGATCGAGGGTGCGCTGGAGGCCGGGGCCACCGACATCCTCGTCAATGACAGCCACTGGACGATGACCAACCTGTTGCCGGCCCAGCTGCACGCGGCGGCGCGCGTGCTCCAGGGGGAGAAGGCGTGGTCCATGGTCGCCGGCGCCAGGCCGACCGCCGACGGCACGCCCGCCTTCGACGTCGCGCTGTTCGTCGGGTATCACGCTCGGGCGGGCCACCCCACCGGCACCATCGCGCACACCTACACGGGCCTGCCGGTCGAGACCCGGCTCGACGGTCGCCCGACCGGCGAGTACGGGCTCAACGCGCTGGTCCTCGGCGCGTGGGGCATCCCCGTCGGGCTCGTCACGGGGGACGACGGGCTCGCCGACGAGGTCGAGGCGTGGCTGCCGTGGGCGGAGCGCGTCGTCGTCAAGACCGTGGACGGAGGGCACAGCGCGATCTCCGTCCATCCGACCGAGGCCTGCCGGCGGGTCAGGGCCGGGGCGGAACGGGCCGTCCGGCGTGCCGCGACCGGCGAGTTGCGCGTCCTGGCGGTCGGTCCGCCGGTGGTCATCGAGGTCGACTACGGCAAGGGCGTGGTCGCCGATTTCGCCGCGCTGGTGCCCGGGGCGGAGCGGGTCGGCGATCGCGGCGTCCGCTACACCTCGGACGATCCGGTGACCGCGTATCGCGGCTTCGTGACCGGGAACCGGGTCGCCAGCACGGTCGCCTGAGCCCGGTCCATACTGGCCCCCGTGACCGACTTCGGACCGCTGGACCGACTGCTCGAACGCGCCGAGTCCGTCGCGGCCGCACTCGGTCGCCCCGCACGGGCGTCCACCTCCCTGGGCCAGGAGCGGGCGATCCTGCGCCTCTTCGGCGTGACGGGCGTCGATGCGCACGGGCGCCCGCTCGCGGGTGCGACGGTCCAGCGCTGGCTGGCCAAGGATGACCGCGGCCTCGGGGGCGGCATCGCGCTGCCCTTCGCCATGGGCCTGCTCGAGTACGACCTCGATCCACAACAACTCGCCCTCGACGTCGCCTCCGGCTCGGTGGACCTGGGTCTCGAGGCCGATCTCCTTCGCGAGCCGGATCGGCGTGCGGTCGCGGAGGTCGAAGCGACCCGGCTCGCCAAGGCGGCCATCGAGCGCATCGACGCGGACCGGGTCGCCCGCCGCGAGATCCTGGACCTGCTCGGGGACGCCGAGCGCCCGTGGATCGGGACGACGCTGACCGAGCCGGATCTCGAGGGCGCGCTCGAAGAGGTGACCGCCCTCGTCGGGGCGGGCATGGACGTCGTCCGCATCGAGGTCCCGGTGGGCCGGGAGCTGGCCGAGCGCCTGCAGCAGGCCGGCGAGGACGTCCCCGAGTGGCGGCCCGGCGATTCGCGTGCCGCCCTTGGGCGGGATCCTTCCGTGGAATCGGCGCCCGCCGGGAGCCAGCGAGCCCTCGGCGAGCTGCGCCGACTCGTCGACCGGCTGGCCGCCCAGCGTCGAGCGTACGTTCGACTCGCGACATCGGCGCCGGCGCTCTGGTCGCCAGAGGACGCGGTCGTCGCCGCGTTCGAGCGCATCGACATCGTGGAATCCGACCCGATGGCGGAGATCGTCGCCAGCGGCGTCGACCCGGAGCGGGTCCTCGCCGACCACGCGTTCGCCGATCGCCTCCACCTGCGCGCCGGGACGGTCATGGCCATCGGCGCCGGCTCGCTGGTCGTTGCGCCCGACCTGCGCTCGGGCGTGCCGGCGGACCCGGCGACCCGCTCCGGCCGCGCCCTCGGGCTGCAGGCCCTGGCCGTCGCCCTGGCCAGGGCGGACCATCTGCCCACGGCGCAGGTGGCGGTGGTGGCGCTGCCGACGTGGATCGCCGATGAACCCGACCCCGGGGCCCGGTCGATCGCCGAGACGGCGGTCCGACGCGCCCTCTACCCGGAGCACGCCCTCGCGTTCATCGAGCCGGATGGGCCGCCGGACAGGATCGCCGCGTGGCCGCACCTGCTGGCGGCCGCCCTCGTCGGGTCGGGTGACACCGCCTTCGTCATGCGTCGTCCGGGGCGACCGCAGACGGCGTCGCGCGAGACGCGGGCCGCGGCGAGCATCGCCCGGGAGGCCGCTGCCGCCCGCGTCCTCGGTCCCCTCTCCGGGGTCGCGCTCGACCATGCCCGCGGGGCCGTCGAGGCCGCGATCGCAACCCTGGACCGGCTCGCGGACGGCGGGTGGGACACGATCGCCGGTGTCGGGCCGGTGAACGGTCGACCGCGTGCGCTGGGCGGGGCGGCCGTCGCGACCAGGATCGAATCGTTCGACCCGTTCGCCGCGCTCGGTCCATCCGGCGCCTGACCGTGACCCGGTCCGCCGCCGCGGGACCGCGGACGCCCGGCGCGTCGCCTACGTCGGCGGCTCAGCCGCCCGAGACCGCCGGGATCACGTGGACCGTCGCGCCGGGTCGCACCGGCGTGTCGAGATCGGCCGGGGAGCCATCCACGTAGACGTTGATGTGCGGGCGCAGCCGGGGCCCGGCCTGGACGAGGCGTTCCCGCATCCCCGGGATCGCCGCGTCAAGGCGGTCCAGGATCTCGGCCACGGTCGCGCCGGTCACCTCGTTTCGCTTCTGCGCTCCGGGGAACAGGGCCAGCAGCGCCCGAGGGAGGAGGACGGTCGCCATCGCGGCGTCAGGCGTCGACGACGACGGCCTCGACCGCCCAGATCTCGGGGAGCGAATCGGTGAGCTGGCGCCACGACGCCCCCTCGTCGACGCTCTGCCAGAGCTGTCCGGTCTCGGTCCCGAACGTGACGCCGACCGGATCCATCGTGTCCCGCGCCATCGCCTCGCGCAGCACGGTCAGGTAGGCACCCTCGGTCGGCAGGCCGTCATCGCTGCGGATCCAGGAGGCACCCCGGTCATGGGTCCGCCAGACGGCGGGCTTGCCGTCCGGGACGAAGCGCCCCTGGTCGGCGCCGTTGAGCGGGATGACCCAGACCGTATCGGGGTCACGCGGGTGGGCGACCATCGGGAAGGCGAACTCCGACGGCAGCCCGTTGGCGGTCAGCTCCGTCCAGTGCGCCCCGCCATCGTCCGAGCGGTAGACGCCGCAGTGGTTCTGCTGGTAGAGGGTCTCCGGTTCGCCGGCGGCCATCACGAACTTGTGGACGCACTGGCCGGTGACGGGGTCAGGGTCCGGCATGAAGTCGGCGCGGACGCCCTTGTTGCGCGGTTCCCATGACGTGCCGCCGTCGCGCGTCTCGAAGACGCCGACGGCCGAGATCCCGACCCACGTCCGGGCGGCGTCCGTGGGGTGGGGGACGATCGTGTGCAGGATCAGGCCCCCGGCCCCGGGCTCCCATGTGGGCCGGGTCTCGTGGTTCGTCAGCCCCTCGATGTGTCGCCAGGTCGCGCCGCCGTCCTCGCTCCGGAACAGGCCGGCCGGTTCCACGCCGGCCAGGATCGCGCCGTCGGGGGTCGTCGCCAGGCTCCACACCGTCTTGATCGCCTCGGCCCCATCGCCGTAGGTCATGCCCTCCGACGAGTGGGTCCAGGTCTCGCCGCGGTCGTCGCTGCGCCAGACGGCCGGGCCGAACCAGGGGCTGCCGCCGGCCGCCAGGATGGCGCCACTCGCCGGCTCGACGATCATGTCGTGGATCGGCCAGCCCTCGCACATCGGCCCGCGGACCGCCCAGTCACGCCGGTCGGCACCGCTTTCGAGGATGAACGCGCCTTTCTTGGTGCCCACCAGGAGCATGTTTCGGGTCATCGGAACCTCCTCAGCCGCCGGCCTTGAACGGGTAGACCACCCAGCCGTCGGTCTCCACTGCGGCGACGTCGGGGTGACCGGGAACGATCGAGTGCGTCGGCTTGTGGTGCAGGACCGCCGTGGTCGGGATGCCACCGGCCTGGAGGACCCGGTCCGTGACCGCGTGGATCGTCGTGCCGCTGTCCCAGACCTCATCCACGATCAGCACGCGCTGGCCGCGAAGCAGCGGGTCGGCCGGGAACTGGAGGAACGTCGGGTGCGGCCCTGGGACCCCGTGGTCGTCGTAGAACTCCACGGCGGCCACCAGGATGTTCCGGATCCGGAGCCGGTAGGCGAGCATCCCGGCCGGGACAAGCCCGCCGCGGGTGATCGCAAGCATCACGTCGAACGTCGTCCCGGCGAGCCGGTCGGCGAGATCCAGGACCAGCCGGTCCAGATCCTCCCAGCTGACGATGTCGCGCTCCGGCGTGGTCGTGGCCGTCATCGCCGAAGCATACGAGGGACCGGCGAGCAGCGGTGCTGCCGCGACTCAGAACTCTTCACCGAGGGGCTGGAACGGCAGGACGGACGCGTTCACCACCTGGCGACGCCCAGCGGCGCGCCAAGCTCGACGACGACCGGCGTCGGCCTGACGCCCTGGCAGTCCTGGGCGCCGGGCAACGGGACGACGCCGAACGCGATCCGAACCTGATCGGCCGACATCTCGACGCGTCGTGCCCAAGACATGCCGACCCCCAAACGTGCGGATGTGCCGTTCCAAGGACGCCGCCCATCGCGGTCCTGTTGCGCTAGTGACGTCCCATGGCCGCGGAGCGGATCGCGTCGAGTGTGAGCGGGTCATCGAGGGCGCTCACGTCGCCGGGGTCGAGGCCGAGCCAGGCGGCCCGCGCGACGCGCCGCATGACCTTGCCGGACCGAGTCTTGGGCAGGGACCGGACCACCACGACCCGCTCCGGCTTGAGCGGCTTGCCGAGCTGATCCGTCACGGTCCGACCGATGGACGCCCGGAGCCCTTCGTCATCGGTCTCCCCCGGTCGGAGGACGCACAGGACCACGACGGCCTCGCCCTTGATGTCGTGCGGGACGCCGATGGCGGCGGCCTCCAGGACGGATGGGTGCGAGACGGCGGCACTTTCGACTTCGGCCGGCCCGACGCGCTTGCCAGCGATCTTGAGGGTGTCGTCGGATCGGCCGTGGATGAACCAGAATCCGTCGTCGTCGATGCTCGCCCAGTCGCCGTGGACCCAGACGCCGGGGATCCGGGACCAGTACGTCGCCTCGTAGCGCTCGGCGTCACGCCAGAACCCACGCGTCATCCCGGGGAGCGGCGCGCGGATCACCAGCTCCCCGACCTGACCGCCACGGACCGGGGTCCCGGACTCGTCGACGACGTCCGCCGCCGTCCCGATGCACGGCCCGGAGAACGAGGCGGGCTTGATCGGACCCAAAACGTTCCCGCTGACGATCCCGCCCGAGACCTCGGTCCCGCCCGAGTAGTTGATGACCGGGCAGCGCCCCTCGCCGACTTCGCGGAAGAACCACCACCACGGACCGGGGTTCCACGGCTCACCGGTGGAGCCCAGGACGCGCAGGGACGAGCGGTCGTGCGAGCGCACGGGCTCCTCGCCGTGGGCCATGAGCGAGCGGATGACCGTCGGTGACAGGCCGAGGTGCGTGACGCGATGGCGCTCGACCAGCGACCAGATGCGGTCCGGCCCCGGGAAGTCCGGGGCGCCTTCATACAGGACCAGCCTCGCCCCGAGCAGCAGCGCCCCGGAGATCGCCCACGGACCCATCATCCAGCCGAGGTCGGTGAACCAGAACAGGGTGTCGTCCGCACCGAGGTCGAACTGGTGCGCCAGGTCCTGCGCCCCCTTGATCGGGAACCCGCCGTGGACGTGGACGGCCGCCTTTGGTCGGCCCGTGGTGCCTGACGTGTAGATGAGGAGATAGGGAGTCTCCGGATCCACGGGTCCGCCGACGACCGCGTCCTCCTCGCCGACGACCGGGTCGTCCCACCACGCGTCGCGCTCGGGCGACCAGGGAATCTCGATCGCCTCACCGGCGCGGCGGACGACGATGACTCGACGGACCGACGGGGCGGCATCGACCGCGGCATCGGCCGCCGCCTTGAGCGGAACCCATGCGCCGCGGCGAAGGAACCCGTCTGCGGTGATGAGCACGGACGCTTCACAGTCCGCGAGTCGCGACGCGATCGCGGGTGCGCCGTACCCGCTGAAGATGGGTGTATAGATCGCCTGGAGCCGACCGAGGGCGAGCACGGCGACCACCGTCTCGACGAGCATCGGGAGGAGGATCCCCACGCGATCTCCGGCCCGGACCCCGTGCGCGAAGAGGCGCCTCGCGGCGAGGTCGACCGCGGACGCGAGCTCGGCATTGCCGAGGCGCCGGACGGAGCCATCCTCACCCTCCCAGACCAGTGCGATGCCGTCGGGGTCACGGGCGGCGCGCGGCTCGACGGCTGCCTTCGCGTAGTCGAACTCGCCGCCGGCCCACCACCTCGCCCAGGCGGCGCCACCGGTCAGATCCAGCGTGTGGGTGGGCCGACGATCCCAGGGGATCCCGATGTCGTCGGCCGCGGCGCCCCAGAACCACCCGGGGTCGGTGGCGGCGCGAGCCTGGAGGGCCTCGAGGGACCGCTCGCCCGTGGCCCGCAGGAATCGTCCCAGCCGGGATGCCTCGGCGACCTCGGGTGAGGGGCGCCACGCCACGCCCTCGCTGTCACGTCCGAAGATCGACACCCTGCGCCCGCTCCTTTCCTGTGTCCCGCCAGTATCGCGACGGCGCCATCGGTCGTCCTCGCGTCGGCGGCGTCGTCGGACAGATGCCGCGATGCGGGCACCCGTCCCCGGATCGATGTCGATCCGACTCTCAGGACCCTCGAAGATTCGCCCGGGACACTGGCGGCAGCGGTGAACCTTCACCGCCAACGACCCGCGAGCCCACGCCAAGTCTCTGGAGGTCCGACATGACCGAACCGAACGTCCCGATCACGCCACCGTCGCCCGACGCGACGGACGGCATCGCCTTCGATGGACCGGTTCGCCCGGCCGCTCCGGGCACCCTCGCCCGCGGCGGCATCATCCTCGGCTCCGGCCTGCTCGTCGCGGTCGGCGCCATGGCCGCGCTCGGCGCGTCGCCGGGTCCTGCCGACCCCGCGGCCGCCGGGGCGCTATCGGTCGCCGCGACGGATCCTGTCGCGGGCGACGCCGCGGCTGGGGGTCGTTTCGGCGGCCCCGGGTTCGAACGCGGCGGACACGGCTTCGGCCCAGGCGCGATCACCATCACCGCCATCGATGGATCGAGCCTGTCGCTCAAGACCGACGACGGCTGGACCCGGACGATCGCCGCGACGAGCGAGACGGCCGTGACACGCGCCGGGACCACGATCGCCCTCGGCGACCTCGAGGTCGGCGACCAGATCAGGTTCCGCCAGGAGCTCGCCACGGACGGCAGCTACACGATCACCGCGATCGGCGTGGTCCTGCCGAGCGTCGGCGGCCAGGTGTCCGCCATCGACGGATCCACCATCACCCTCACCCAGCCTGACGGCACGACGGCGACCGTCCGCGTGTCGTCGACGACGACCTACGCCATCGGTGACGACGCCGAGGCGTCGCTCGCGGACGTCACGGTCGGCATGTTCATCGTCGCCGCCGGGACCCAGGCCGCGGACGGCTCGATCGACGCCGAGGCGGTCCGCGGCGGGACGGCCTCGCCGTTCGGTCGTGGTGGTCATGGTGGCCACGGCTGGCCGGGCGGTCCGGGTGCCGATGAGGTGCCGGACGCGTCGGCCGCACCGAGCGCATCGACCACGCCGGGCTGATCCTCTTCCCAGACCGGCAGCGACAGCAGCGGCGACCCGATCGGGTCGCCGCCGCTGATTCCTGCGCCGCTTCGCGTCGAACAGCACCATGATCAGCGCCGTGGCCGGCGCCACGACCTGATGCGGGCGGGGGACGGACGGCTACCTGGTCTCCGAGGCGGGCCGGACGTTCGCGACGGCCTGACCGGACGCGGCGGGGAGTCGGACGGTGAAGCGGGCGCCGCCGTCGGGCCGGTCGTCCACGTCGATCCGACCCTCGTGGCGCGCCACGATCCAGGCGGCGATCGCCAGGCCGAGGCCGGTCCCGCCACCGGGCGCGCCGGGCGCTCGATAGAAGCGCTCGAAGATCCTGGCCCGCTCCTCCGGCCGGATCCCGGGCCCGTCGTCGTCCACCGTGACGGTCGCGCCGAGGCCATCGTCCCGGACGGTCACGTTGACCTGCCCGCCGGCGGGGCTGTGGCGGATCGCATTGTCGACCAGGATCATGACGAGCTGGCGCAGTCGAGCGGGATCGCCGTCGACCATCGATGGCTGCGGGTCCACCTGGACGGCGACACCGCGATCACCGGCCGGCTTGGCCAGCGCCGACGCGGCGTCGGCGGCGACATCGCCGAGATCCACCGGCAGCCGCTCCAGGGCGACCGCGCCCGAGTCGGAGCGGGCGAGCAGCAGGAGATCCTCGACGATCGACGTCATGTGGCGGACCTCGTCGTCGATGTCGTCGAGGGCGGTGCCGACGTCGCCGACGGCCTGGGCGCGGTGGCGCGCCAGGTGTTCGACGCTGCTTCGGATGACGGTCAGCGGGGTTCGCAGCTCGTGGCTCGCATCGGCGGCGAACTCGCGCTGGCGCCGGAGCGCGAGGCGCTGGTTCGCGAGCGACGTCCGGATCGGGACGAGCGCGCGACGGGCATAGAGCGTGCCGAACCCGAAGGCGACGAGGAGCACCGCGACGCCGCCCACCCCGAGGACGACGAGCATCACGTCGAGGGTCCGTTGCTCGGCCGTCCGGTCCTGGATGACCTGGATCACGTACGTGTCACCGCGCGGGTCGGTGACCGACTCCGACAGGATCCTGACGGGAATGGTCCCGAGGACCGCGATGCGAAGATCCCGCCCGGTCGACCGCGCCGCGCCGATGGCGTCGATCGCCGGCAGCCCGTCCGGCAGCCGGAACCGCGGACGGCCGATCGGTCGATCGGCCGCGTCCACCACGAGCGCGAAGGTCCCGGACGCGAAATCGAAGTCGTAGGGGGACGCATCGCCGGGATCGGGCCGCTCCCCGCTGACGATCGCACGCAGCGGGGTCATCGCCGACTCGAGCTGGGCCTGGCTGGAGCTCGCCAGGGAGTTCGCCGCGGTGACGTACAGGGCCGCGCCGAGGACCAGGAGGACGACCAGCGTCGTGCCGCCGCTCCAGAGGACGAGGTTGCGTCGGACGCCACGAAGCAGGCCGGCATCGGCGCTGTCGGCCGCCTCCTCGCCCGCCGGGGCCGTCTCAGGACGGCGGCCCTCGTCAGGCATCGGCCATCCGGTAGCCCACGCCCCGGACGGTCTCGATCAGCCGCCCCGCGGCCCCGAGCTTGTCGCGCAGGTAGTGGATGTACGCGTCGACGGCGTTCGGCGTGACCGCGACGTTGAACGGCCACGCCTGGTCGAGGAGCTGGTCACGCGACAGGGTCTGGCCCGGGTGCCGCAGGAAGCACTCCAGCAGGGAGAACTCGCGGGGGCTCAGCTCGACGGTCCGCCCGTGGACCGTGACCCGCCGGGCCACCTCGTCGAGCGTGACCGGGCCGACGATGAGGTTCGGCTCCGGGCGCCGGCTGCCGTTACCGCGTCGGGCCAGCGCCCGCAGCCGTGCCGACAACTCCTCGAAGGCGAACGGCTTGACGAGATAGTCGTCGGCCCCGGCGTCGAGGCCGGAGACCCGGTCGCCGACCGTGTCGCGGGCGGTCAGCATGAGGATCGCCACCTCCGAGCCCGACGCACGGATGCGCCGCGCGACCTCCAGCCCGGAGAGGTCCGGCAGCCCGACGTCGAGGACGATGGCCTCGACGCCGTCCGCCGCGAGCGCGATCTCCAGCCCGCTCTCGCCATCGGTCGCGAGCTCGACGACGTGCTTGTCCTCCTCGAGGAGGCGTCGCAGCAGCCGGCTCAGACGCGGATCGTCCTCGATGACGAGCAGATGCATGG
>CAYMTJ010000002.1:0-29148 GCA_964393345.1 uncultured Anaerolineaceae bacterium
GTCAAGGACGTCCTGCTGCTCGACGTGACGCCGCTGTCGCTCGGCATCGAGACGCTCGGTGGCGTCATGACCAAGCTCATCGAGCGCAACACGACGATCCCGACGTCGAAGTCGCAGACCTTCTCGACCGCGAGCGACTCGCAGTCGCAGGTGGAGATCCACGTCCTCCAGGGCGAGCGGGACTTCGCGACGGACAACAAGACGCTGGGTCGGTTCATCCTCGACGGGATCCCGCCGGCTCCCCGCGGCGTGCCCCAGATCGAGGTCACGTTCGACATCGATGCCAACGGCATCCTCGACGTCAAGGCCAAGGACCGCGCGACCGGCAAGGAGCAGCAGGTCCGCATCACGGCCTCCTCGATGCTCGACAAGAGTGCCGTCGACCAGATGGTCCGCGACGCGCAGGAGCATGCCGAGGAAGACCGCCAGCGACGCGAGCAGGTGGAGGTCCGCAACGACGCCGAGGCCCTCACCTTCCAGGCCGAGCGGGTCATCAAGGACCTGGGCGACAAGGTCGCGTCCGAGGACAAGCTCGAGGTCGAGAACAAGGTCTCGGGGCTACGCGACGCGCTCAAGGGCGCGGACGTCGACGCGGTCCGGAGCCAGATGAACTCCCTGCAGGAATCGCTCCAGCGGGTCTCGACGGCCGCCTATCAGGCCGCGGCCAGCGCGGCGAGCGATCCCGGCGACGGCTCGAACGGGACCGGCGACGGTGCCGGCTCAGCGGACGGCGACGGCTCGGCGGACGGTGCCGGGGCCGCGGCCGAGGGCGAGGAGACCGTCGAGGGCGAGTTCAAGGAGGTCTAACTCCCGCGGGCTCGGCGGCGCGCGAGCGGGCGGTTCCGCGGCGGGTCCGCGGTGGGTTCCGCTCGCCCGCGGCCGGTGCCGAGGCGCGAGCTGCGGCCCACCCGGCGGCGCAGGCGAACGGGTTGCGGCGCGGCGGCTCGCGGTCGGCCACCCTCGCCACGCGGCGCGGCGGCTCGCGGTCGGCCACCCTCGCCACGCGTCCATGCGAAAGCTCGGGAGGGCTGGGTTTCTGTCGATCGTCACTCGGGTGAGCGTTGGTCCCACGGTCCTTGTCGAACGGGGCCGAGCGGTGGCATCTGTCAGGTTTCGAGATCGGGGACACGCTTGGCGGCCGCCCGCGACCGGCCGACGCGGTGACGAGTGCTCGGCTGAGTGACATCTGACGCGAACAGGATCCCGCGGATCTCCCCGATCGGGGCACGGAGCCAGCGCTTGACCGCGATCGTCCTCGCAGGAAGGGCACCCTCGAAGGTGGCGACGTGGGCCGCCACGCGTCGCCGACTCGTCCGATCGTCGGGCAGGACGAGAAGTCGCGATATGGACGTCACCTTCCAGCCTCGCTCCCGTGCCACGGATCGCGCGACGCGGGCCTTTCGATCGATCCCGTGCAGCGTCGCTTGGACATCGGGAACGACCGACTTGACCTCGATCACCAGGAGCGAACCGGTCGGTCCATGGAAGGCGAGGATGTCCATCGAGCCCCGCTCGCCATCGACGTTGAAGGAGACTTCGGTGGCGCTCGCCCAGCCGTGGCTCTCCAGCCACCGGACCACCCACTCGACGAGGCTGGCGTGCGCGGCATCGAGCAGTCGATCAAGACCTTCGCCATGCCACAGGAGTCGCAGCGAGATCGACGCGCCGGCGGCCGCCGCCACTCGCACGAGCGTGTGAACGGCGACCCTGTCTGCGTGACCGCGCTCGATCCGCGCGACGAGGGCGCGGGACACGCCGGCTTCTGCGGCGAGGCGTGCCTGCGTCCATCGCCGTCGATGACGAAGGGCCCGGATGCCGAGACCGAACCGGATGACATCCATGCCGCCGCATGATGGTGATTGGCGCTCACCTGGCCCTTAGTGCGCGATCATCGACTCGCCGCCGGGTGCGCAGGGCGCGGGCCAGCGGCTCGAGGTGCCGGCGTGGTGCGGGCACCGCCCTTCGCACGGCGTCAAGGTTCGCCGTTTCCGGCATCTGGCACTCACTCGAGCGCTCGTCGCGGCGCTGCGGTCAGATGCCACCGCCGGGGTGCATCTGTCGGGAGTGGGCCACGCGGCCACGCACGGAACGCCCGATGGTGGCCTGAGCCGCGTGACGTGTGCTCATGCCAGTGACATCCGACGGAGATCGGCTCGGTGAACGAGCGATGGCCGGCGTATCCACGCCGAGCTGGCTGGAGCGCGGCGCCTGGGAGAGCGGCGCAGGCCGACGCCCGGCGTGTGTCCACGCCGGGCTGGTTGGGAGGGTGGCGCGTGCCGACGCCTGGGCGACCTGCCGGCGCCCGGCTGGAGCCTTCCTCCCGGTCGCCCTACCGGAGGTAGAGCGGGATCGTCGGGACGGCGGCTCCCAGGATGAGCACGATGGCGTAGGCGGCCAGGAGCAGCAGCCCGGCTCGCAGGTGGAGCTGGACGTTGGCACCCATGACGGCCATCAGCGCGTACGGGTTGTCGTAGTTCGGGGCGAGGCCCCGCGACACCCGGATCGCGGCAGGGATGGTCAGCAGCATCAGGAGGGCGGGGATCGGCAGGACACCGAGCACCACCCCCATGACCAGGGCCACATACGCGCCCGCGGCCGCGACGTTGAACCCGCCGATCACGGCGCCCTTCGAGAACCGCACCGGCAAGGTTCGCTTCCCGGCGTGCGCATCGCCGCGCCGGTCCGGGATCTCGTTGACGTACAGGATCAGCGCCACGAGCAGTGCGACCGGGATCGACGCGACGAACGGCTCCCACGACAGCACGCCGACCGTCTGGACGACATACGCACCGAGCAGCATGAGCGGCCCGAACCCGAGCGCCACGGCGACCTCGCCGAGCCCGCGATACACGAACTTCAACGGTGGCGCCGTGTAGCCGAGGCTGACGATGAACCCGACGACCCCGATCACGAGCAGGGCCGTCGAACCGCGGGTCGCGAGGAGCACGAGGCCGATGACCCCCGCGAGGACGTAGAACATCGTCGCGAGCGTCGCCATCTGGCGAAGCGACACGAGGCCGTACTGGATGACCCGCGAGCCGCCGCTGAACTGGGTCGGCGTCACGTTCGCGTCGTCGGCTCCCTGGACGGTATCGAAGACGTCATTGGCGACGTTGAGCCCGAGCTGGACGAAGGACGCACCGATGATCGTGAGCAGGGCGGCGACGAGGTCGAATGATCCCGTCCGTGCCGCGATGAGGATCCCCAGCAGGACGGGCACGATCGTCGCCGTCAGGAACGGGAGTCGTGTGGTTCGCAGCGTCAGGAACCCGAACGACAGCTTGGGTCGGACCGGCGTTCCCCGCTCCGCACTCAGCGCATCGAAGTACTTGCGCGACTTCCCGACCGAACGCTCCGAATACTCGAAGAACGGGACCTCGGCCTCGTCCCAGCCCCACGCCGTTCGACCGGTCAGCGTCACCATCCCGTCGTCGCCGATGGCCGGCGTGCCCCACACCGTCACGTGCCGGCGCTCGTCGTACCCGTAACCGGGCTGTGGGCGGATGTGCGAGCCGGTCAGCGACACCACTCGGTCAGTGGGGATCGCCAGGCCGGCGGGGTTCGCGAATCGCGCCTTGGGGGCTGTGCCGTCGATCAGCGCCTCGACCGCGACGCTCACCGGGTAGCCGGTGTCGTCGACCCAGGTCGCGATGTGGAATGGATAGGTGGCCAGCTTGTCGAGGCCGACCCGAGCATCGATCTCCGGGGTGCTGCGCATCACGCGGCCTCCTCGCCGATGACGGTCACGACCGGGGCCGTGGCGGCCTCCCCGTCGGACCAGTAGTGGACGCGCCGAGGTGTGATCTCGATCAGCGCCCGTTCGAAGAACAGCGGAAGCGCGACGCGGGCCTTGAGGAACATCACGATGGACGGCTCCTTGACCTCCCAGATCGGGAGCAGGCGTTCCCACCCCCCGTGTGGATCCTCCTCGATGATCCGGGCATCGCCCTGGATCGTCACGCGGTCCCGGCGGCCCCCGACGGCGACCGGGTCCGTGATCGACACCGACACCCGCGGGTTGCCGCGGATGTGCTCGAGCTTGCGGCTGAACAGCGTGGACGACGTCATGTAGACGCGCTCGCCGTCCCAGAGCGGGATCAGCGGATACGTCACCGGGCGACCGGCCGCGTCGATGACGGTCAGTTCGCCGACGAGCGCCGCGTCGATGAGTCCGGCGGCGGCGGCGGGGATGGTGGCCATGATGTCGGCTCCTGCGGCGGGGTTGGATCGCGTCCGATCTCTTGTGCTACCGCAGCGTAGCATGTTTCTGGGCCCGGGGGACGCCGGCGCGCGGGGGTCGCGGAGGTCTCGGGGCGTCGGTTCGCGCGCGTCGCGCGAGTCGCGGGGTCGACGACACGGGGGATCATCGGCGCTGGGTAGACTCGACGGGTGACCATCAAGGGCTCCCGGCCGGGCGATCGGCGGATCCGTGTCGAACTCGTCAAGCCGCGTGAGTACCGCGTGAAGCCGGTGCGCCGGGCCCGCCGCCCCCCGCCGCCGGCCCTGGTCCTCGTCATCGGGTTCGCGGTGGTCATCGTCATCGGGACCGGACTGCTGATGCTCCCGCTGTCGTCCGCCGACGGGTCATGGACGCGGCCGTTCGACGCGCTCTTCACGGCGACGTCCGCCGTGTGCGTCACCGGATTGGCGGTCCTCGACACTGGACGCCACTGGAGCGGATTCGGGCATGCCGTGATCATGGCGCTGATCCAGGTCGGGGGGTTCGGGTTCATGACCGGATCGACGCTCCTGCTCTTCCTGCTGCTGGGTCGGCGCACCGGTCTACGTGATCGGATCCTGGTCCAGGAGTCGACCGGGGTCCCGGAGCTGGGCGGCGTCACGACCCTCGTCAAGCGGATCGCGGTCTTCACGCTCGTCATCGAGGTCGTCGGCGCGGCCGTGCTCATGGTCGCGTTCGTCGCCGACGGCAAGCCGCTCGCCCAGTCCGCCTGGTGGGGTGTCTTTCACTCGATCTCGGCGTTCAACAACGCCGGGTTCGATCTCATGGGGGACTTCCGCAGCCTCGCCGACTACGCGGATGACCCATTCATCCTCGCGCCGATCGGTGCGCTGATCGTGATCGGTGGGCTTGGCTACCTGATCATCGGCGACGTGTTCGCGAAGCGCCGCTGGAACCGCCTGGCCCTCGAGACCAAGATCGTCCTCCTGACGACCGTCGCGCTGGTGTTCGGTGGGGCGCTGGCGATCGGCGGGCTCGAGTGGTCGAACCCGAGGACCCTCGGCGCGCTCCCCGAGGTGCAGCGCCCGCTCAATGCCCTGTTCGAGTCGGTGACGCTGCGGACCGCCGGGTTCAGCGCGCTCGACACGTCCGGGCTGATCGAGGCCTCGCTGTTCGTGGTCATGGCCCTGATGTTCATCGGCGGGGCGTCTGGATCCACGGCCGGCGGGATCAAGGTGAACACCTTCAGCATCCTGCTCGTCGCGATCGTCTCGACCGCGCGCGGGCTGCCGTCGGCACAGGCATTCGGCCGGCGGATCCCGCACATCCTCATCTACCGGGCACTGTCGGTGGCCCTGCTCTCGATCGCGATCGCCTTCTCGGTCGCGCTGCTGATCGAGCTTCTGGCACCCGGGGCGAACTTCGCGCAGGTCCTGTTCGAATCGATCTCCGCGCTCGGGACGGTGGGCGCGTCGACCGGGATCACCTCGAGCCTCCCGGATCCAGCGCGCGTCGTCCTGATCGTGGCGATGTTCGTGGGACGCCTCGGTCCCCTGACGCTGGTCCTGGCCCTCACGGCGCGCGCTCACGTCGTGCTCTCGCGGCCGGCCGTCGAGACGATGCGCATCGGATGAGCGACCATCTCGTGAAGGAGTCCCCATGAAGACATCGGTCCTGGTCATCGGTCTCGGGCGGTTCGGCACCGCCGCCGCGCGCGAGCTCGAGCGCCTCGGGAACGAGGTCCTCGCCGTCGACCAGAGCGAGGCCGTCGTCAACGAGATCGCGCCCGACGTCACGCAGGCGGTCCAGCTGGACGCCAGTGACGAGAACGCCCTGCGATCGGTGGGCGCGGGCGAGTTCCAGTTCGCGATCGTGGCGATCAATACCGCGACGGAGGCGAGCATCTTCGCCACGATGGCGCTCAAGAACCTCGGGGTGGGGCACGTCATCGCCAAGGCCGCCACGGCGCTCCACGGGACGATCCTCGAGCGCGTGGGGGCGGATCGGGTGGTCTACCCGGAGCGCGAGATGGGCGTCCGGGTCGCGCACTCCCTGGGGATCCCGGGCGTCATCGACTACCTCGACCTCGCGACCAGCTTCGGCATCGTGAAGGTCCGGCCACCGGACTCGTTCCTCGGCCGGTCGCTCAAGGACATCGACCTGCCCGGGCGCCTGCAGGTCAGTCCGATCGCCCTCCACCGGGGCGACGAGGTGACGTTCAACCCGCACCGCGACATCGTCATCGGGAAGGGCGACGAACTGATCCTCATGGGCAGCGACAGCACGCTGGAGCGCATCGACCAGCCGTCCTGAACGCCCCCATTCGGCGATCCGGCACCGGTCGCGCCCGTGGATCGGCGCCGGTCGGGGGCCGCCGCGTGATCGGTCCGGCGCCCGTCCCGGCGCCGAGTCGGTGGCGGCGGTACGATGCCCGCTCATGTCAGGAACCCGGCCCTCGACGGGGCCCCTCATCCACGCTCGCGGGCTGACCAAGCGCTTCGGGACCTTCACGGCCGTCGACGCCGTGGACTTCGATGTCGCGCCCGGCGAATCCTTGGGGTTCCTCGGGCCCAATGGCGCCGGGAAGACCTCGACGATGCGGATGATCGGCTGCGTCTCCCCGGTGACCGAGGGCACGCTCACGGTCATGGGTCTCGACCCCGCGAGCGACGGTCCACGCATCCGGGCGCGTCTGGGTGTCGTCCCGCAGCAGGACACGCTCGACAACGAACTGACCGTGCGCGAGAACCTCGTCATCTACGGGCGGTACTTCGGCATGAGCCGCGCCGAGGTGGGCCGACGGGCCGACGATCTGCTCGAGTTCGCCCAGCTGAGCGAACGTGCCGGCGACCAGGTCGAGCCGCTGTCGGGCGGGATGAAGCGCCGTCTCACGATCGCCCGTTCGCTCATCAACGAGCCCGAGGTCCTGCTCCTCGACGAGCCGACGACCGGGCTCGACCCGCAGGCGCGCCATCTCCTCTGGGACCGCCTGTACCGGCTCAAGCAGCGCGGTGTGACCCTGGTCCTGACCACCCACTACATGGATGAGGCCGAGCAGCTGTGCGACCGCCTGGTCGTGATGGACAAGGCCCGCATCGTGGCGGAGGGGAGTCCGCGGGCGCTCATCGCCCAGTACTCGACCCGCGAGGTGGCCGAGCTGCGGTTCGCCCCGGGCATCGCCGAGACGCTCGACGGCCAACTCGAGGGCATCGCCGAGCGCATCGAGCACCTGCCGGACCGCGTCCTGCTGTACGCCGACGACGGCGAGGCGGCCGCCGTGGCCGTCCACCAGCGAGGGCTCGAACCCGAGGCGGTCCTCGTCCGGCGGTCGTCGCTCGAGGACGTCTTCCTGCGGCTGACCGGCCGCTCGCTCGTCGACTGAGCGGGGCGATCGTGACGGTCTCGGTCCGCGCCGTGTCGGGGTCCACGGTGGGCCGCGTCTTCGAGCACCGCTTCCTGCAGTACCGGCGCACGTTCCGCGCGAGCCTGTTCAGCTCGTTCCTGTCGCCGGTCCTCTTCCTTGCCGCGATGGGCCTGGGTCTCGGGGGCTACGTGGATTCGTCGGGCTCGGGGACGACCGCGCTCGGCGGGATCAGTTATCTCGCGTTCCTCGCGCCCGGGCTGTTGGCCGCCACGGCGATGCAGACGGGGTCCTTCGAGGCGACCTTCCCGATCATGAACGGGCTGGTCTGGAACCGGGTGTTCCACGCCATGCACGCGACACCGATCTCGCCGCGCGACATCGCGATCGGCAACCTGCTCTGGATGGCAGCACGGCTCACCTTGATCGCCACGGTCTTCACGATCGTCATCGTGGCCTTCGGGGTGGCGGCGTCGGTGGAGATCGTGTTCGCGATCCCGGCCGCGGTCCTGACCGGGATGGCCTTCGCCGCGCCGATCGCGGCCTTCTCGGCCACGCAGAAGACGCCCGAGAAGTTCGCGTCGATCTTCCGTTTCGTCATCACGCCGCTGTTCCTGCTGTCGGGCACGTTCTACCCGCTCGATTCACTGCCGGCCTTCCTCCAGCCGGTCGCCTGGGTCACGCCGCTCTATCACGGCGTCGCGCTCACGCGCGGCATGTCGCTGGGGACGGCGGGCGACGAGCCGGTCCTGGCGCTCATCCACGTCGGCGCGCTGCTGGTCTTCGCGATCGGCGGGGCCGTGCTCATGATCCGTGCCGTCGAACGCCGGATGGTGCGCTGATGGCGGTGATGCGCGTCGCGCCGACGTTCCTGATCGGTTCGAGGCGGTCGGCGCGCCTCGTGGAGCGGAACCTGTACGTCTATCGCCACAACTGGCTGATGATCTTCTCGGGGTTCTTCGAGCCGCTGTTCTACCTCGTGGGGATCGGGTTCGGGCTCGGGGCGCTGGTGGGGACGCTGACCGGTCCGGGCGGCGCGCCCATCACGTACCAGGCGTTCGTGGCGCCGGCGCTCCTCGCGAGCGCGGCGATGAACGGGGCGATCAACGAGAGCACGTTCAACTTCTTCTTCAAGCTCAACTACAGCAAGACCTTCAGCTCGATCCTCGCCACGCCGCTGTCGCCGGGGGACATCGCCCTGGGCGAGCTGGCCTGGGCCCTGATCCGCGGCGGGCTGTACGCGGTGGGGTTCCTGGGGGTCATGGTGGTCCTGGGCCTCGCCACGTCCCCGTGGGTGATCCTCGCGATCCCGGCGGCGCTCCTCGTCGGGTTCGCCTTCGGCGCCGTCGGCATGGCGGCGACGTCCTTCATGAAGACCTGGCAGGACTTCGACCTCGTGCAGCTGGTCGTCCTGCCGATGTTCCTGTTCTCCGCCACGTTCTTCCCGCTCGACACGTACCCCGAGGCGCTCCGGGTCGTGGTCCAGCTGACGCCGCTCTATCAGGGCGTGGACCTGATCCGGTCACTGAGCGTCGGGGCGATCTCGCCGGTGCTCCTGGTCCACGTGGCCTATCTGACGGTCATGGGGTTCGTGGGGCTCGCGATCACCTCGCGCCGGCTCGACGTCCTCCTGCTCAAGTAGGGCGCGACGACGCTCGTGGCCACTGACGGCGATCCGGCAGCGAACCGCGCCGCGCTCGCATCGCTCACCGCGGAGATCGTCGAGTGTCGGCGTTGTCCCCGACTGGTCGAGTGGCGCGAGCGCGTGGCCAAGGAGAAGGTGGCGCGATTCCGCGATAAGACCTACTGGGCCCGACCGCTCCCGGGGTTCGGCGATCCGGACGCCCGGATCCTCCTGGTCGGGCTCGCGCCCGCGGCCCATGGGGGCAACAGGACCGGTCGCGTGTTCACCGGCGACCGATCGGGCGACTTCCTGTGGGCGGCGCTCCATCCCGCCGGGCTCGCGGATCGACCGGCGAGCGACCGGGCGCACGATGGCTTGACCCTGACCGACACCTACGTGGCGGCGGCCGTGCGCTGCGCGCCGCCGGCCAACAAGCCGACACCCGAGGAGCGCGACGCCTGCGCGCCGTTCCTGGCCCGCGAGCTCGGGCTGCTGCACCGCGTGCGCGTCCTTGTCGCGCTCGGCGCGTTCGGCTGGGACGCCGCGCTCCGGGCGACCGCGGACCAGGGACACATCGCCCGGCCCAGACCCCGGTTCGGCCATCTGGCCGAGGCGGTCGTCGGCCCGTACGTCCTGCTGGGCTCGTATCACCCGAGCCAGCAGAACACGTTCACGGGCCGGTTGACGCCCGCGATGTTCTCGGCGGTCATCGACCGCGCGAAGGACCTGGCCGCCGCGGGTCCGTCCGCGCCTCGTCGGCGCCTCTCGTAGACTTCCCGGCGATGGCCACCACGGAACGCGACCTCTACGAGCTGCTCGGCGTGCAGCGCAACGCCTCGGACGCCGAGATCAAGCGCGCGTTCCGCAAGCTTGCCCAGCAGTGGCACCCGGACGTGAACACGGATCCGGAGGCGCAGGAGCGCTTCAAGGAGATCAACCAGGCCTACCAGGTGCTGAGCGACCCGAGCCGCCGCCAGCGCTACGACACGTTCGGGCGGGCCGGGATCGACGGCGGGCCGGATGCCGGGTTCGAGGGCTTCGGCGGGTTCTCGGACATCTTCGATGCGTTCTTCGGCGGCGCGGGGGCCGGCGGCGGCGCCCGGCGCGGCCGACCGCAGCCTGGTTCCGACCTGCGCTACGACCTGCGCATCACCTTCGAGGAGGCGGTGCGCGGCGTCGAGAAGGAGATCGACTTCCGCGTCCTCCAGCGCTGCGAGACCTGCCAGGGGACCGGGGCCGCCGACGGCACGGAGCCGGTCACGTGCACCCACTGCGACGGCCGCGGCGAGGTCCGCAGCGTCCGCCAGACGATGCTCGGCCAGATGGTCAACGTCAGCGCCTGCCCTCGCTGCCGTGGCGAGGGCAAGATCGTCGAGCTCCCGTGCGATGCGTGCCGCGGCGACGGCCGGACCGAGCGCAAGCGCACGCTCCGCGTGACGATCCCGGCCGGCATCGATGAAGGCCACCAGATCCGGTTGTCCAACGAGGGCGAGATCGGACCGCGGGGCGGGCCGGCCGGGAGCCTGTACGTGGCGGTCCACGTCGCGCCGCACAAGACGCTCAAGCGCGAGGGCACCGAGCTGTTCTACGAGGCCTCCGTCTCGATCGCGCAGGCGGCGCTCGGGACGCGGATCACCGTCCCGACCGTCGACGGCGAGGAGGAGGTCGAGATCAAGCCCGGCACCCAGCCGAACACGGAGATCCGCCTGCGCGGCAAGGGCGTCCCGCACCTCCGCCGGTCCGGGTCGCGCGGCGACCTGCACGTGATGATCGACGTGACCGTGCCGACCAAGCTGTCCAAGCGTCAGCGCGAGCTGCTTCACGAGTACGCCGACGAGGCGGGCGAGGACGTGGGCTCGGGCGGCGGGCTGCGCGAGAAGCTCGGCCTCGGGTGACCGAACCCGGGGCCTGGCTGGAACTCGCCGTCGAGGCCGACGTCGAGGCGGTGGAGGCCGTGAGCGAGATCCTGGGGCGTGCCGCGCCCGGTGGGACGTCGGTCGAACCGGCCTTCGAGCTGGTCGAGGAGGGGCTCGGCGCGCGCGTGGACCCGACGAGACCGGCGATCGTCCGGGCCTACCTGCCGGCCCGCGACGCCGCGGCCGCGGAACGGGCGGCCGCTGATGTCGCCGTCGCGCTCGGGCATCTCCAGGCGTTCGGGCTGCGTCCGATCGGCGAGTTGCGCACCCGGATCGTGCAGGAGGCCGACTGGGCCGAGGCGTGGAAGGCCCACTTCCCGGTGTTGCGCGTCGGCCGCCGGCTGGTCATCCGACCGACGTGGCGCCGCCATCGACGGGCGCCCGATGACGTCGTCGTGGCGATGGATCCCGGCATGGCCTTCGGGACGGGGCTGCATCCGACGACACGCCTGTGTCTGGCGGCCGTCGAGGCGCTCGCGGACCGCGGCCGGACCGAAGACCGCGGATCGCTGACCGGCGCACGCGTCCTCGACGTCGGCTGTGGATCGGGCATCCTCGCGATCGCGGCACTGCGCCTCGGGGCGGCGTCGGCCGTCGGGGTCGACACCGATCCGATCGCGATCGAGGCGACGATCGCCAATGCCCGCCGCAACGCGCTGCGTCGCCGGATCCGGGCCCGCGAGGGGAGCCTGCCCACCGGAGAGCCACCGTTCGACGTCGTCCTGGCCAACCTCATCGCCGGGGTCCTGGTGCCGCTCGCACCAGCCCTGCACGCCGAGTTGCGCCCCGGCGGTGTCCTCGTGGCGTCGGGCATCTTCGTCGACCGCGAGGCGGAGGTCCGCGGGGCCTTCGAGGCCGCGGGCCTCGTCGTCGGCGATCGCTCGGCGGAGGGCGAGTGGGTCGCCCTCGAGGCGCAACGACCGAACTGATCCCGCGAACGCGCTACGATCGGTGACGATGCCCGCGTCGCTGTTCCCGATCCTGCTGGCCACGCACATCGTGCTGGCGATCAGCCTGTTCCTGCCGTCCATCCTGCTGCCGTTCGCGCTCCGGACGCGTCGCGCGACCGTCGATTCGGACAGCGGCGTGGTGCGCACGCTCCTGTGGGCCCAGACGCATGGGACCATGATCATCGGGCTGGGTCTCGCCGCCACCGGGCTGAGCCTCGTCTCGATCCTCGGGCCGGTCATGTTCGAGCAGCCATGGCTGCTCGTCGCGCTCGCGATCTACGCGACCAACCTCGTGATCGCGTTCTTCGTCCAGCGGCCGAACCTGCGTCGGCTCATCGGGATCAAGGCGGCCTCGGACGATGCGGTCTGGAAGGATCGCGCCCGCCGGCAGCGCTACGTGTCGTACCTGATGGCCGGGCTCGTGGGCACGATCGGGTTCCTGATGAGCTCCAAGCCGGTGCTGTGGTGAACGAAGGAGACGCGGTGGCGGACTGCCTGTTCTGTCGGATCGTCGCAGGGGAGCTGCCGTCCACCCGGGTCCACGAAGACGACGCGGTGATCGCGTTCCGCGATATCGCGCCACGGTCCCCGACCCACATCCTGGTCATCCCTCGACGGCACATCCCCTCGGCGGCCGACCTGACGGAGGCGGACGGTCCGCTGCTGGGCCGGATGTTCGCGGTCGCTGCGGAGATCGCCCTGGACCAGGGCATCGCCGACGCGGGCTACCGGGTCGTGACCAACGTCGGCGAGTGGGGCGGCCAGACGGTCGACCACCTCCACTTCCACCTGATGGGCGGGCGGGCCTTCGAATGGCCGCCCGGATGAGCACGCGTCCCGCTCGCCGCGATCACCGGACGGGGTGGTCGGCGGCCGTCGCCATCGCCGTGGTCATGGTCGGCGCGACCGCCTGCTCGACGGGCGGCGGGTCACCCATCACCTATCCGCCGGTCTCGGCCAAGCCCGATCTCGACGTCTCGCCCGCGGTCATCCAGACGCGCGGGCTCGTCGCGGCGGCGCTCGACGACGTCGGCCTGACCCTCCGCGATGTCGAGACGCCGTACCGGCCCGCCGAAGCACCCATGCTCGCCAGCGCCCCGCGCGCGGTCTACCAGGTCCTGTTGCAGGCGTCCCCTGACAAGGGGTTCATCGTCATCTACGAGTTCCGTGACATCGCGCAGGCCGCCCAGGCGGCCACGGAGCATGCCGCGTACCTGGCGAGCGGCCCGGGGCGCATCCAGTGGCCGCTGGGCGCGCACCACGTGATCCGTGGGGTGGGAACCACCGTCATCGTCTACAGCTGGCTCCCGGGCGCCGCCGACGATCCGAAGACCCCGGACATCGAGTCCGCGCTGGAGACCGTCGGGGCGCCGTTCCAGGTGCCCGGCTGATCCCACGGCGGGTCTGATCCCATGACGGGTCTGATCGACCGGCCGGGCTGATCAGCCGTTCGGCGTCGCCGTCGGCAGCTCGGCGTCCGCGGCCACCCAGTCGCGGACCGGCGCCCGCTTGATCTTGAGCGTGTGCGTCCGCGGGAAGTCCTCGTCCGGCCACAGCCTCCAGCTGGCGATCCGCTGGTTCGACCCGAGCGACGCGTTCGCGGCCTTGACCGCGGCATCGAGTCGGCGGCGGGTCGCGGCCGGGTCAGCCTCCGGTTCGCCGCCGAGCATGATGGCCTCGATCCGACCCGGGGCCGTCTCGAGCACCACGGAATCGCGGACGCCGACGACCCGCAACGCGTTCTCGATGTCCTCCGGATAGACGTTGAACCCGTTGGGCAGGACGATGATGTCCTTGCTCCGGCCCGACAGGATGAGGCGCCCCGCGTCGTCGAGATGGCCGATGTCACCGGTCCGGTACCAGCCGTCCTCGGTGAAGGCGGCGGCCGTGGCGTCCGGTGCGTCCCAGTACCCGCCGAAGACGGTCCGGCCCCGGAACTGGATCTCCCCGTCGGGCGCGAGACGCATCTCGATCCCCTCGGGCGCGCGGCCCACCGTACCCGGTCCGTGGTCGTCCAGCGTGGTACAGGTGCCGGTGCCGGTCTCCGTCGCGCCGTAGCCCTGCAGGACCGTGATGCCCAGGTCCTCCCACGCCGCCTGGAGCGAGGGGGGCAGGAACGCGCCGGAGCACAGGAACAGTCGGAAGGCGCCTCCGAGCTGGGCGTGGACCGACCCGAACAGCCACCGACGCAGGGCGAACGGCAGGTGGCGGGCGATCCGCCGCAGGCGCCCGAACGCACTCGCCCGCCCGCGCGCCTCCACGGCCCGCTCGACGGCGCTCCAGAACAGGTCGAGCACCTGCGGGACCACGACCATCGAGGTGACCCGGTGGTCGCGCAGCGCATCGAAGATGACCCGCGGGTTCCGGCTGCGGACGTAGAGCACGTGCGCTCCGACATCGAGGGCGTAGTACAGGCCGACAGCCTGCTCCAGCAGGTGCGAGAGCGGCAGGAGCGACACGATCCGATGCGTCATCGGCGGGATGATCCGGTGGAACGACTCGATCGACGCGACGACGTTGTCGTGGGTCAGGATCACGCCTTTCGGCGTCCCCGTGGTCCCCGACGTGAAGATGAGCTGGAACGGCTCGCCGGCCGCCGGCCGACCCCACGCCGCCTGGCGGGCCTCCCAGTCCGGCGGGAACAGCGGGTCGTCGGGGTCGGGCTCAGCGCAAAGGGCCTCCACGGGCGTGGTCGGGAAGTGCTCGAGCCCGGCCTCGCGCGGATCGGGCGCGTCGCGGCCCGTCCCGAGGATCAAGTGCCGCGCGCCGGACGCCCGCACGATGCCTTCCACGGCGGCCGGAGACATGCGCAGGTCCAGCGGCACGAGGATGAGCCGCGCCCGCATCGCGCCGTAGTACGCCGCGGGGAGGTCCGGACAGGATGGTGACCACGTCAGGATCCGGTCGCCTGGTTCCAGATCCAGCGCCCGGAGGCGCCATGCCGCGATCCGCGACCGCCGGTCGAGTTCGCGGAACGACCAGTGCATCGTCGTGCCGTCGTCGCGCCGCAGACCGAGCGCCCCGCGCTCGCCGAACCGCTCCACGGCCTGCTCCAGGAGGTCGATCAGCGTCGTCATCGCCCGATGCTACGCGTTTGACCCGTCCCGGACCCTCCGCTATGCTCCGCCAGCCCTTGACGGGATGACGTCCGGGGCGCGTGCGGGCCGGCTGGCCGCGAGCCGCACGCGAGTACACGACCCTGGGCCTGGGGAGGTGAACACCGATTGGCTGAAGTCCGAGTGGGAGAGAACGAGACGTTCGAAAGCGCCCTGCGTCGCTTCAACAAGAAGATCCAGCAGAGCGGCATCCTCGCCGAGGCTCGCCGCCGCGAGCACTACGAGAAGCCCTCCGTGAAGCGGAAGCGCAAGGAAGCGAAGCGCAAGAAGAACGCCCGTACGCAGGTCGGCTGACCCGGGCCCCGCCCGACGTCACCCCTGCGGCCCCGCGGGCGTCGAACCGACCGCCCGAGGTAGCCAAGCACGGTGTCCCTTCGAGATCGCATCCAGGCCGATATCGCCACCGCCATGCGCGGCGGTGACGCCCTGCGTCGCGATGTCCTGCGCATGGCGACCAACGCCGCCTACAACCTCGAGAAGCGCCAGGGCGGCACCGCCCTGACCGATGACGAGTTGCTCGCCGTCCTGAGCAAGGAAGTCAAGACGCGCCGCGAGTCCGTCGAGGCCTTCCGGGGCGCCGGCCGCGAGGACCTCGCGACGAAGGAAGAGACCGAGATCGGGATCCTGCGCGAGTACCTCCCCGAGGCGCTCAGCGAGACCGACCTCGGCCGGCTCGTGGATGAGGCGATCGCCGCGACCGGCGCCGCCACCCCTCGGGACCTGGGCAAGGTCATGGGCTGGCTCTCGCCACGAACCCGCGGCCGGGCCGATGGCAAGGTGGTCTCCGGGATGGTCATGGCGGCCCTCGCGCGGTCCGATCTCGCGGGTCACGACCAGGGGACGCACTGACGTGCTGCTGACCCATCCGGTCGAGGCGATCACCCGGTTCACGCGAAGTGACGCCGTCCGGCTGGTCATCGCGTCCGGGATCCTGGTCCTCGTCCTGACCGCGGTCCTCGCCTCGGACATCCTCCCGGAGGCACCGCTGTCGGCGACGACCGGGCAGCTGGCGCGGGCCGACGTGGTGGCGCCACGCGCCCTCGAGTTCGAGAGCGACGTCCAGACCGCCAACGCCCGCGCTGCGGCCCGCCTCGCGGTCGAGTCCATGTATGACTTCACGACCGAGAACGCGATCGCGATCGCGGACGCGCAGCAGATCGCGCTCGAGCGACGCGTGGACCGGATCGACACCGCGTTCGCGGCCGAGCTGACCAACGAGCAGCGAGCCGCCCTCCTCGAGACCGCGGTCCTCGATCTCAGCGATGACGCGACGGCCACCCTGACGGGCCTGGATCCGGGCCGCTGGGCCTCGGTCCGCACCGAGGCCGCCCGGGTCCTCGACTCCATCGAGCGGGCCGAGCTGCGCGATACCCGGGTCCAGGAGACGCGAACGCGCCTCCCGGGGCTGATGGCGGGGGGCCTTGACGCCGCGGAACGGGAGCTCGCGGCAGAACTCATCAGCCCGCTCGTGGTCGCGAACTCGTCATTCAGCCAGTCCCTGACCGACAGCGCCCGGGCGAAGGCGGCCGAGGACACCCCGCCGGTCCGCGTCCAGGTGCTCCAGGGTGAGGTGATCATCCGGAGCGGGGAGCGGTTCACGGCCGAAGACATCGAGAAGATCGACGCGCTCGGTCTCGGCCTTGAGGCCGGCCCGGACATCGCGAGCTTCTTCGGATGGCTGCTGTTGGCCGTGCTGACCGTGGCCATGCTGCTCGGGTGGGTGTGGCGGTTCCGGCCGTCGCTGTGGCACCGCGACAACGCGCTGGTCCTGACAGGTCTCCTCCTTGCCGGGGCCACGATCGCGTTGAAGGTGACGGCCGGCCGGTCGATCCTCCAGTACTTCCTGCCGACCGCGGCCATCGGGATGCTGCTCGCGGTCCTGCTGGACGCCTCGCTGGCCACCGTGGTCATGGGCCTCGTCGCCGTCATCGGCGGTGCCGTGAACGGCGGGTCCCTCGAATTCGCGACCTACGTCTTCCTCGGCGGGATGGCGGGCATCGTCGCGATCCGGCGCGGTGATCGCCTCCAGGTCTTCATCCAGGCGGCCATCGCCGTCTTCGTCGTGAACGCGGCCGTCGTGGCGGTCTTCGCGCTGCTGGGCGCTCGCGACCTGCGCGGCGTGCTGGAACTCTGGTTCGCGTCCGCGGCGTCCGCGGCCGGGTCCGGGATCGCCGCCATCGGGACGTTCGCGGTGCTGGGCTCCGTGTTCGGCATCCTGACCGTCTTCCAGCTGCTGGAGCTCGCGAACCCGTCGCAACCGCTGCTGCGCCGCCTGCTCGTGGAGACCCCGGGGACCTACCACCACTCCCTGATGGTGGGCAACCTCGCCGAGCGCGCGGCCGAGGCGATCGGCGCCGACCCGCTCGTGACCCGAGTGGCGGCCTACTACCACGACATCGGCAAGCTCAACAATCCGCTCGGGTTCATCGAGAACCAGGCCGGGGGCGAGAACATCCACGACCAGCTGGACCCCGAGGTCAGTGCCCAGGTGCTCAAGCAGCACGTCGCTGACGGGATCGACCTCGCCTACAAGAGCCGCCTTCCGAAGGCCCTCATCGCCTACATCCCGCAGCATCACGGGACCGCCGTCATGTCCTACTTCTTCGCGAAGGCGAAGGAGGCCGCGGCCGCCCCGTTCGGTGGGCCGACGACCCCCGATGGCGCCAAGGCGGCCGCGGCCGTCGACGCGCGGGCGTTCCGCCATGCCGGTCCGAAGCCCCAGACCCGCGAAGCCGCGCTCATCATGCTGGCCGACGGGGTCGAGGCCTCCGTCCGATCACTTGCCTCGCGTGACGAGCCGGCGATCCGGGCGATGGTGACCCGCATCATCGAGGAGCGGATCAGCGACGACCAGTTCGACGAGTGCGAGTTGACCCTGCGCGACCTCGAGCTGATCCGGGAGGCGTTCGTCGGCCAGCTGCTCGGCATGTACCACACTCGGATCGCGTATCCGCAGAGCCAAGTGGTGGACCTGGAGTCGCGGCGCAACCAGGTCTCGTGACGACGTCGCGGTACCTCGGTCCGTGGCGAGTGGACGTCACCGTCCGCGATGGGGTCGCGCTCCCGTCGCCCGTCGCGCACCTCGTTCGCGCCGTGGTCGCGGCCCTTGCGGCCGCCGACGCTCCTCGCCCGGCGTCGATCGGACTGATCCTCAGCGATGACCTCGAGCTGGCCGGACTCAATGCGACGCACATGGGGGTGAGCGGCCCCACCGACGTCCTGTCGTTCCCGCTCCTCTCTGACGGCCCGTTCCCGCTGCCGCCTGGCCGGCGACCCCACCTCGGCGACATCGTGGTGTCGGTGGAGCGGGCTCGGGAGCAGGCCGAGACCGGTCGCGGTGGTCACGCCGGCGACGTGCGTTGGGCGCCCGCCGATGAGCTGCGTCTGCTCGTCACGCACGGCACGCTCCACATCATGGGCATGGACCATGCGGAGCCGGCCGAGGAGGCCGAGATGCGGGCGCTGGAGCGCCGCCTGCTCGAGCGCTAGAGGGGCGCCTGCCAGCATCCGGCGGGCATCCCCGGTACCATCCGCAGAGGCCCTCCCACCGACCGCATCGGACCGGGATCGGGCCCTGTCGTGCTGTCCGCGGAGGTGGGGTTGAAGGTCATCGTGGGTCTCGGGAACCCGGGCTCCCAGTACGCCGGCACGCGACACAACGTCGGCTGGCTCGTGGTGGACCGGCTGGCGGAGCGCGCCGGCTGGGACGGCCGCGGGCGTCAGCGCGACTCGTCGAACGTGGTCATGGGCCGGTTCCGAGGGCTCGACATCACGCTCGTCAAGCCGCTCACCTTCATGAACGAGTCGGGCCGTGCCGTTCGCAAGGTCCTGGCGCGTGAACACGCGCCGCTCGTCGACCTGCTGGTCGTGGCCGACGACTTCGCCCTGCCCTTCGGCAAGCTGCGCTTCCGCGAGGGCGGCGGGCCCGGCGGGCACAACGGCCTTCGGTCCATCATCGACGAGCTCGGGACCGAGAAGTTCAGCCGCCTGCGGATCGGGATCGGTGAACCGGACCGGGGCGCGGTCGACCACGTCCTGACGCGCTTCGCCCCCGACGAGCGGCAACGCCTCGATGAGCTCCTGGACGCCGCCGCGGACGCGGTCGAAGCGTGGGCGCGCGAGGGGACGAGCAAGGCGGCCAACGCGTTCAACAAGTTCGAGCTTCGCCCTGCGGACACGGACCGGCTCGCGGCACCGGGCGATGTCGACGGGCCTCCTGGACCCGATGGCGTGCGCCGGACACGGACCGGCTGGCGCCGGATGCTGCGCCCGAAGGACGATCCGGATGCCTGATCAGACGACACCTTCGCTTCGGGGTCGCCGCGGACGGGATCGCCGGATCGGCGAGCGCGTCGCCGAGGAGTTCGCGGCTCGCCACCGCGCCGCCACCGAGGACCGCGTCGACTTCGACGTCGCCGACGCCGAGGCCCTCATCGAGGACGAGCGACGCGCCGGCGATCGCGCCGCGGCCGTCCGTCGCACGGCCGCCGGGCGCCGCGCAGCCGAGCGTTCCCCGGCAGCCGATCCCCGTCGGCCGGACCGCCACCGGCTGCCCGACCTGTCCGCGCTGCCGCCGCTGCTGGCGGCCACCGGGACGTTCGCGGCGCTTCGGGAGCGGCTCGGACCGCCGGACGAGGAGGGTCGCCGGATCGGCCGGCACGTCGGGCTCGTCGCGGTGCCGCATGGGGCCAAGACCTACCTGGCTGCGGCGCTCGCGGCCGTCGCGACCGGGGAGCGGCTGGTCTGGATCGCCCGTGACGCGGAGATCGCGGACCGCGTCGCCGAGGAACTCGGCGCGTGGCTGGGCGACCCGGAGGCGGTCGTGGTCCTTGAGCCACGGACCGCGCTCGCGTACGAGCGCAGCGAGCTCGTCGCGGACGAGACGGCGGCCCGCGTCGCGGCCCTCGCGGCGTGGCACGGCGACCGGACCCGGGTCCTGGTAGCCGGGGTCCAGGCCCTGCTCCAGCACACGCTCGCGCCCGCCGAGCTTCCGGCCGGGCCTCGGACCGTCCGAGCCGGCGCGCGATGGCACCAGGACGTCCTGCTCCATGAGCTCCTCGACCTCGGCTACGTGCCGGTACCCGAGGTCGGCGGCCGCGGCGAGTTCGCGCGACGCGGCGGGATCGTGGATGTGTTCCCGCCGTCGCTGCCGCTCCCCATCCGGATCGAGTTCTTCGGGGACGAGATCGATTCGCTCCGCTCGTTCGACCCGACCGATCAACGGACGGTCGCCGCGGTCACCGAGGCCGCGTTGCTCCCCGCGTCGGAGTTCCTGGCCCCGTCCGGCGGCGTGGCCGGGCTGCGTGACCGGCTCGGACGAGCGGCCGCGCGGCTCCCCGAGCGCCTCGCCGCCGACCTGTCGCGGTTCGAGGGGGAGACCGACGATGCGCCGGGCCGTTCCACGCGGGCCCTCCCCGTCGGCGACGCGGCCGAGGTCTGGGCCGCGCACCTCGCCCCGGCGACCGGCCTCGACCACATTCCCGCGAACACGCTCCTGGTCCTCGACGAGCCAGGCGACCTGGCCGAGGCGGGCGCGTTCCTGTGGCGCCAGGCCGACGAGCGACGCGCCGAACTCATCGAGGCCGGCGAGCTCCCGAAGGACTGGCCGTCGACGTACCTGCTCCCCCGCGAGTGGAAGGCCCGGCTCGCCGCCTCGCGGACGCTCGAGCTCACGTGGGAATCCGAGCCGTCCGGCGATGCGGCCCTCGCCGCCGGCGCGCGGTCGTCCGGCGACCCGTTCGGCTGGCGCGAGCCGGTGCTCGGTCTGGGCCGAGCCTCGGGCATCGTCGCGGCCGTCGAGGCGTGGCAGGCCGATGGCGCGCGTATCGTGCTCGCCTCGGACCAGGCACCACGACTGGCGGACCTGCTCGAGGGTGGCGGTCATCCGGTCGCGGTGGTCGACCGGGTCGAGCCCGACCTGGCCCCCCGCGCGGTGACCCTCGTCGGCCGGAGCCTCAACGGCGGGTTCACCGGCGGACCCGACGGCCTGGTCTTCGTCACCGATCGCGAGCTGTTCGGGACCGTGCGCGTCCGCCGCCCGAAGGCGCTGCGTCGCGTCGTCCCGCGCGATGTCCTCGATCGGCTGACACCCGGCGACCTCGTCGTCCACATCGACCACGGGGTCGCGCGCTACGAGCGGATGCTCCGGCGCGGGACCGACGGCGAGGATCGCGACTATCTCGAGCTGTCGTTCGCCGACGGCGACCGGATCTTCGTCCCCGTCGAGCAGATCGGCCGGGTGACCCGCTACTCCGGTGGCGAGCGGCCGCAGTTGTCTCGACTCGGGGGTGCCGAATGGCTCCGAGCGAAGCAGCGGGTCCGTCGCGCCGTGGGGCTCCTCGCCGAGGACCTCCTGGCGCTCTACGCGGCGCGCGCCGGCGCGCAGGGCTTCGCGTTCTCGCCCGACACGCCCTGGCAGGCCGAGATGGAAGCCAGTTTCCCGTACGAGGAGACGGTCGACCAGCTGCGCGCCTCCGCCGAGGCCAAGGCCGACATGGAGCAGACGCGGCCCATGGACCGGCTCGTGGTCGGCGACGTGGGGTACGGCAAGACCGAGGTGGCGCTGCGGGCCGCGTTCAAGGCGATGCAGGACGGGAAGCAGGTGGCCGTCCTCGTGCCCACCACGGTCCTCGCCGCGCAGCACCATGCCACCTTCAGCCAGCGGTTCGCGGCGTTCCCGCTCGAGGTCCGACTGCTCTCGCGGTTCGTGCCACCGAAGGCGCAGGAAGCCACGCTCGACGGGCTCGCCGACGGGAGCGTGGACCTCGTCATCGGGACGCACCGGCTCCTCTCGAAGGACGTCCGCGTCAAGGACCTCGGGCTCGTGATCGTCGATGAGGAGCAGCGCTTCGGGGTGGCGGCGAAGGAGCGGCTCAAGCAGCTGCGACAGGAGGTCGATGTCCTGACCCTGTCCGCGACGCCGATCCCCCGGACCCTCAATCTCGCGCTCGCCGGGATCCGTGACCTGAGCGTCATCGAGACGCCGCCCGAGGACCGGTTGCCGATCCAGACCCGTGTCGCGGAGGCCTCGGCCGGTCTCGTGCGCGACGCGATCCTGCGCGAGCTGGACCGTGGCGGCCAGGTCTTCTACGTCCACAACCGGGTCGAGACGATCGAGGCCCAGGCCGAGCAGCTCCGCCGGATGCTGCCCGATGCGCGCTTCATCGTGGGTCACGGGCAGATGGGCGAGGGGGCGCTCGAGCGGGTCATGATCGCCTTCGCGTCGGGGGAGGCGGATGTCCTCGTGTGCACGACGATCATCGAGTCCGGGCTGGACATCCCGAACGCCAACACGATCATCATCGACCGCGCGGACACGCTCGGCCTGGCCCAGCTCTACCAGCTTCGCGGGCGGGTCGGCCGCTCGTCGCGCCGGGCGTACGCCTACCTGCTCTACCGACGGCGCGAGCGGCTGTCGGACGAGGCCCGCAAGCGGCTCCAGGCCATCTTCAACGCCTCGGAGCTGGGCGCCGGGTTCCAGATCGCACTGTCGGACCTCGAGATCCGGGGCGCCGGCAACATCCTCGGCGGGGAGCAGTCCGGCCACATGGCGGCCGTCGGATTCGACCTGTACTCGCGGATGCTGGCCGAGGCCGTGGAGGCCCGTAAGGCCGAGCACGAGGGCCGGACGCCCGTCGTGGAGGTCCCGCAGGCCGTGGTCGACATCCCGATCGAGGCGCGGCTGCCGGACGACTACGTGTCGGACGAGTCGCAGAAGCTCGAGCTGTACCGACGCCTGGCGCGGGCCAGGACGCCCGGCGACCTCGCCGCCTTCCGTCAGGAGGTCACCGACCGGTTCGGCCCGATGCCGCCACCGGTCGTCCGGCTCGTCGAGGTCGCGGCCCTGCGGCTGACCGCCGAGACGGCCGGGGTCGCCTCGATCGCCCGCGAGGACGGCTGGATCGTCTTCCGCTTCGGGGCCTCGATGTCCCGCGCCACGGCGATGCGCCTCCTCGGCGACGGCGGCCTGCCGGGCGTCCGGCCCGCCGACGTGGCCTTCGCGTCCAACCAGGTCCGGATCCGCGCGCCGCACCTGCCGACGAAGGCCTGGCAGCTGACGCAGGCGGTCATCGCGCGCCTGACGGCCCAGGACGGGTAGGCTGCCACCGATGCACCGTTCGACCCCCGCCGCCGGGGACGGCCTCTGGTCGCCGCAGCGCCGGACGCTGACGGCCGGCCTGGTCCTCACGATCACGCTCGTCGCCTTCGAGGCGCTCGCGATCTCCACGGTGATGCCGCGCGTCGCCGAGGAGCTCGACGGCCTGGAGTCGTACGGGTGGGTATTCACCGCCTTCATGCTCGGCTCGCTCATCGGGATCGTGGTCAGCGGCGGACTCATCGATCGGAGCGGGCTCTCACGGCCCTACGCGCTCGGGATCGGCCTGTTCGCGGTCGGCCTGACGCTCGGCGGTCTCGCTCCGTCGATGGAGGTGCTGATCGCGGCACGTGTCCTGCAGGGTCTCGGTGCCGGGGCGATCCCGCCGATCGCCTACGTCGCGATCGGTCGCACGATGCCCGAGCGGATGCGTCCGCGGATGTTCGCCACGCTCTCGACGGCCTGGGTCCTGCCCGGGGTCTTCGGCCCGGCCATCGCCGGGATCGTCGGGGAGTTCGTCGGCTGGCGCGTGGTCTTCCTCGGGCTGCTCCCCCTGATCGCGGTGGCCGCCGCCATCTCCTTCCCGGCGGTCCGCCGCATCGGTCCGGTGGAGCGGTCGGCCACCGACGAAGCCGCCGCTTCGGCCTCGCTCCGACGACGGTTCCCCGTCGCGCTTCTCGTCGCCGTCGCGACCGGGCTGTTCCTGGCCGGGCTGACCGGTGATCGACCGCTCCTCATCGCCGGGATCGAGGTGCCGACGCTGGTCCTCGCCGCACTCGGGGTGGCGATCGGCCTGCCGTCGCTCCGCTCGCTCACCCCGCCCGGGACGCTCGTCGCCGCCCGCGGCGTCCCCGCCGCGGTCCTCCTGCGCGGCGTCCTGACGTTCACGTTCTTCGCCGTGGATGCCTACATCGCGCTCGCGCTCGTGACCTGGCGTGGCCAGAGCCTGACCGAAGCCGGGCTGACGCTGACCGTCGGCACGGTCGCGTGGACCGTCGGATCGTGGATCCAGGCACGGTTCGCGTCGCGCTGGTCCCCGGAGCGGTTCGTCCGCGTCGGGTTCGTGGTGGTGTCGATCGGGCTCGCCGGATTCAGCGCGATCCTGTCGAAGGACGTTTGGGTGTGGGTGGCCCTCCCCACGTTCGCCGTGTGCGGCATCGGGATGGGGCTGGCCTACTCACCCCTCTCGCTCATCGTCCTGCGCGATGCCGCGCCGCAGGAGCAGGGCCACGCCTCGGCCAGCCTGTCGCTGACCGACACGCTGGGGACGGCGTTGGGGACCGGGATCACCGGCGCCCTCGTGGCGATCGCGGTCCGGGCCGATGGCCAGCCGGTCGCCGGTCTCGCCGTGGGCTTCGCCGTAGCCGTCGTCACGGGCATCCTCGGTGCCAGCCTCAGCCTCCGGCTTCCGATCCATGCCTCGCAGGCGACGGGCTCGTCGACGGTCCCGAGCCCGACGTCCACTTAACGTGCCGTCTCGTCGCCGAGCGGGGCCCGGGCGACGACGGTCACGATCTCGTCGCCCGGGCGGGCCGGCTCGCTCGTGAACCCCGAGAACCACGTGACGTCGACCAGGCCGGCGCGCGCGACGACCGACTCGATCGAGGCCGCCGACCACGCCCGGGTGGCGGGCGACCGGACCTTGCGCTCCGTCCGGACGATCTCCCCGGACCGCAGGATGTCCCAGGTCTCGTCGGTGTGTTCGAAGCCCTCCACCGGGTCGTAGCGAGCGGACGACGTCCGCCGCACGGTCGTCCCGTCGGGGAGCGGGACCTCGCGGACCCAGGTGTCGTCGGTGGCGACGTCCGGGAAGGTGATGAACGGCATCGCGAGCGTGCCGCCGGGTTCGAGATGCGCGGCGAACCGCGCCATGGCCTGATCCGCCGCCTCGTCCGAGAGGAGCAACTGGAAGGAGCTGGACGGGACCAGGATCGTCCGGTAGCGGCGGGGCAGGGCCATGGTCTCCATCGCGGCCTCATGGATCCGTCCTTCGACGTCGAGACCGGCCCGCGCCGCCTTCTCGCGCAGGATCGCCAGCATCTCCGGCGAGACCTCGACCCCGTCGATGTCGATCCCGAGCGCGAGGTAGTCAAGCAGCAGCCGACCGGTGCCGCACCCGACATCAAGGGCCGGCTCGCCGCGCTCCCGGATGAGCTCGAGGAAGCGGTGTCGATCCTCCCAGTCGGCGGTATCGCCGCGCAGCGCGTCCCAGGTCTGGGCCATCAGCCCGGTGTACTCGAGATCGTCCATCCCGGTCATGGTAGGCGGCTGGACGGCCCGCCCGGCTGCGGTAGACTTCGACGCGGTCCCGAGCCGTCGCCCGGCGCTCGCTGGCCACCCGTGGAGGTCTCCGAATCGATGTCCGCCGACGAGCTTCGCGCGAAGATCCGCGAGATCCCCGACTTCCCGAAGCCCGGGATCCTCTTCTATGACATCACGACGCTGCTCAAGGACGCTTACGCGTTCAAGCACGCCATCGACCTGATGCTCGAGCCGTACAAGGACGAGCGCATCGACATCGTCGTGGGGATGGAATCGCGAGGCTTCATCTTCAGCGCGCCGATGGCCTACCAGTTGAACGCGGGGATGGTCCCGGTCCGCAAGCTGGGCAAGCTCCCGGCGGAGACGAGTTCGGTGGAGTACGCGCTCGAGTACGGATCGAACACCCTCGAGATCCATCGCGATGCCATCGCGCCCGGGCAGCGCGTGCTCATCGTCGACGACCTGCTCGCGACCGGCGGGACGGTCAAGGGCACGATCGAGCTGGTCGAGCGGCTGCGGGGCGAGGTCGCGGGGCTCGCCTTCCTCGTCGAACTCGACTTCCTCAAGGGTCGCGAACGCCTGGAAGGCCGCCGCGTGACCAGCGTCGTCCAGTACTGAGCCGAGCCATCGACGAGGCCGGGCGCACCGTGGAGCCGACCGGGGATCCCCGTCCGGACCCGGGCGCCGATGCGGTCCCGCCCGATACGGCCCGGCCCGAGGCGGATCTCGGCCGACGGAGGTTCTTCCGCCAGTTCGCCGGCGAGATGGTGAATACCGCCGCGACCGTCGTCGGGGCCGCGCAGGCGCTGCAGCGCGTCTCGGCCGAGGCCGCCGGGGCGCTCCTGGACCCGGACGGGACGGCGGAGCGCATCGACGCGATGATGACGGGCCAGGACGTCGTCCCGACCGACCCGACCGGCTTCCGCAGCGCGTTCCGCGAGGACGGCGGCATGCTCTACATGATCGATCAGCGCAAGCTCCCCGACGCCCTGGTTGAGGTGAGCAACCGATCGGCCTCCGAGGTCGCGTACCACATCCGTGAGATGGCGATCCGCGGGGCCCCGGCGATCGGCCAGGTCGCGGCGATCGGGCTGGCGATGACTGCGGACAAGGTCCGCACGACGCGACCCTACGCCCGACGCGCCACGCTTCGGGGGGCGGCCAACGCGCTGTCCAACTCGCGACCCACCGCGGTCAACCTGCGCTGGGCGGTCGACCGGGTCATGGCTCGCTACGAGTCGATCGGCGACCTCTCGGAGGACGGTGACGCGATCGCCGATGGGATGCGCGCCGAGGCCGACGCGATCGTCTTCGAGGCGACGACGGACCATGGCCGGCTCGCGACGGCCGGCCTGGATATCCTCCCCGTTCGGGAGGGCGGACCGACCCGGATCCTGACCCACTGCAACACCGGGCCCCTGGCCTGCGGGCAGTTCGGGACGGCCCTCGGCGTGGTCCAGGCGGCCCATCATGCCGGTCGCGACCTGCAGGTCTGGGTGGACGAGACCCGGCCCTACCTCCAGGGGGCGCGCCTGACCGCCTGGGAGCTCGCCCAGGCCGGCGTCCCGCACGCGGTCCTGCCGGACGTGGCTGCGGGTCACCTCATGGCGAGCGGCGAGGTGGACGTCATCCTGGTGGGAGCGGACCGCATCGCGGCCAACGGCGACACGGCGAACAAGGTGGGCACCTATACCCTCGCGGTCCTCGCCGCGAGGCACGGCGTGCCGTTCTACGTCTGCGCCCCGACCAGCTCGGTGGACCTCGCGACGCCCGATGGCACCGCGATCCCGATCGAGGAGCGCAAGGCCGACGAGGTCCTGACGTTCCGTGGCGTCCGCATCGCCCCCGTCGGGACCGACGTCCGCAACCCCGCGTTCGACGTCACGCCGGCCGAGCTGATCACCGGGATCGTGACCGAGGAAGGCGTGGTCCGCGCCCCGTTCGAGGCGGGCCTTCGCGCCGCGACCGAGGCGGCCGTCGCGCGCTGGGCCGCCATCCCGGGCCACGACCGGCTGGTCCGCGAGGCCGGCCCGGCCGGGCTCACCCCATCGGCCCGGACGGCTGCCCCGCCGCCCCCGCCCACCTCGCGCTGATGGCGACCGTCGTCCTCGGCCGGCGCGACGGGCTCGTGGCGAGAGCCACGACGGACCGGGCGATCCTGCGCGAGTTCCTCGAAGGGGACCGGCTGTATGCGGCGTACGCGATCTGCGATCTCGAGGAGCGCGAGTTCTCGCGGACCCGCTGGAGCGTCGCGACCGCCGGCGACCGGGTGGTGAGCCTCGTCCTCGAGTACCACGGCCCGACGCCGCAACCCATGTTCGCGATGGGCCGCTCCGACGGGATCGACACCATCCTGCGCGACGTCATGCGGCCCCGGGCGGCGTACGTGGCCGTCCGGCCCGAGAACCTGCCCGCCATCGAGGCGCACTACCGCGTGGACCCGGGTCCGCCGATGGTCCGCATGTGGGTGGATCGGGCGCACTTCCGCCCGTATCCCGCGACGGTCTCGCGGATCCTGCCCGTCGAGATCAGCGACCTCAACCGGCTCTACCAGCTGGGGTTCGCGTCGTGGCTCCCCGCCAGCGCCCTGAGCGAGGGCGTGTACATGGGGATCCGGGTCAATGGCCAGCTGGTGGCGGCGGCGGGGACGCACGTCGTGAGTCGCGCCGCCCGGCTGGCGGTCGTCGGCAACGTGCTGACCCACATCGACTATCGTGGTCGAGGGTTCGCGACCGCCGTCACGGGCGCCGTGACCGCCGAGCTGCTGCGCTCGTGCGATCAGGTCGTCCTCAACGTCCGGGCCGACAACCCGCCGGCCCTCAACGCCTATCGACGCCTCGGATACACCGAACACGCGCGCTTCGAGGAGCGCCTCGTCCACCGCCTCGGCTCGCCGTGGCAGGACCTGCTGGTGCCGATCCGCCGACTGTTCGCGCGCAAGGAGAACGACGCTCGATGACCACGACCGCCCACCCCGCTCACGACGTCACCGACCTTGGCCTCGCCGCCGAGGGGATCCGGCGCATCGAATGGGCGGAGCGCGAGATGCCCGTCCTGCGCCTCATCCGCGAACGATTCGAGCGGGACCGGCCGCTCGACGGCCTGCGCATCGGCGCCTGTCTGCACGTCACCACCGAGACGGCCAACCTCATGCGGACGCTCAAGGCCGGCGGCGCGGACGTGGTCCTCGCGGCGTCGAACCCCCTGTCGACCAAGGACGACGTGGCCGCCGCCCTCGTCGCCGAGTACGGGATCGCCACGTTCGCGCGTCGCGGCGAGGATCGCGACACGTACTACGCGCATCTCGCGGCGGTGGCGGATACCCGGCCGCAGCTGACGATGGACGACGGCTGCGACCTCGTCTCGCTGATCCACAGCGATCGCCCGGAGCAGGTCCGCGACGTCCTGGCGGGGACCGAGGAGACCACCACCGGGGTCATCCGTCTTCGGGCGATGGCGGCCGACGGCGCCCTCGGCTTCCCGGTCATCGCCGTCAACGAGGCCCAGACCAAGCACCTCTTCGACAACCGCTACGGGACCGGGCAGAGCACGCTGGATGGGATCCTGCGGGCGACCAACATCCTCATCGCCGGGCGCAAGGTCGTCATCGCCGGCTATGGCTGGGTCGGGAAGGGGATCGCCTC
>CAYMTJ010000002.1:29248-51703 GCA_964393345.1 uncultured Anaerolineaceae bacterium
ATGACGCCGGAGCAGGCCGCCTACGTCGCGTCCTGGCAGCACGGCACCTGACGGTCGCGAGGATCGGGTCGCTCGCCCGATTCTCGCGCTGGACCTGATCGTCAAGGCGGTCGCCGTCGGGCTGCCGCTCTACGCGATCGTGGGTCTGGACGCCTCGAACGCGGCCGGCACCGCGATCGCGCTGCGTCTCCTGGTCTATCCGCTGTCGGTGGCGATCATCCCGGCCCTGTGGTGGGCGAACGGCCGCCCCGGCCCATACCCGGTCGGCGCGGACATCGCCCTCGTCGTGCCGTTCATCCTCGATTCGGCGCGGATCGGTCTCGATCTCTCGTCGCGCCCGGGGCTCGACGCGCTGCCCCATGTCGGCGGCTGGCTGAGCCTGTCGGTGGCGGTGGGCCTCGCCGTCGGGCCGATCGTGCAGGCGCGCTGGGTCGGGTTCGGCCTGATGGTCGGCGTCGGGGCCACGGTCGCGATCGTTTGGGAGGTGGGCGAGTTCCTCGTCTCTCGCGGCGGTGACGGGTTCGAGCTGACCTACGGCAACACGATCGCCGACCTGGGCCTGTCGCTCGCGGGGGCCGTCATCGGTGCGACGGTCATGGTGGTGGCCGGCTGGCCGGCCGCCGAAAGGCCGCGGGCACTCTTCGGCTGGTCCCGCTAGGGTGTCCGGGATGGACGATCCGCGCACCGATCTGCCCGTGGAGGGGGTGCCGCCTGCCGGCGCCGACGCGATCTGGGACGGCGAGCCGTCGTCGCCCGCACCGCCCCTGCCGCCCGCGGTGTCACCCGATCCGTCGCCTGACGTCACGGTCGCTCCGTTCGGCAGCTGGGTCTCCTCGATCACGATCGACGACCTGCTCGGCGAGTCGGTCCGCCTCGGCGAGCCATGGGTCGACGGCGACGACATCTACTGGCTCGAGGGGCGGCCGTCCGAGGCCGGACGCCGCGTCCTGGTCCGGCGCTCGGCCGACGGCACGACCTCGGATCTGACCCCGGCACCGTTCAACGTCCGGACGCGCGTCCACGAGTACGGTGGCGGGTCCTACGCGGTCGCGGGCGGGACGGTGGTGTTCTCGCATGCCGGCGACGATCGGCTCTATCGCCTCGACCCCGGAGCGGACGTGCCGGTCCCGATCACGCCGGACGGCGCCTACCGGTACGCCGACCTGCGATTCGACGCGCCTCGGCGTCGTTTCGTCGCCGTTCGGGAGGACCACACCGGCGACGGCGAGCCGGTGGCGGCGATCGTGGACGTGCCACTCGACGGCGATCGGCCGCCGCGCGTCCTGGTGGAGGGACCGGACTTCGTCGCCTCGCCGCGCCTCTCGCTCGACGGCCGTCGGCTGGCGTGGCTGGAGTGGGACCACCCGGACATGCCATGGGACGCGACGCGGTTGCGGGTCGCCCCGGTCGCGGCCGACGGCTCGCTCGGCGCGTCCGACCTGGCGGCCGGCGGGCCGGAGGAGTCGATCGTCCAGCCCGAATGGTCTGCCGACGGCGTGCTCCACCTCGTCAGCGATCGCAGCGGCTGGTGGAACCTCTACCGCCTCCTCGATGGCCCACGACTCGAGCCCCTGGCGCCGATGGCCGCGGAGATCGCCGATCCGGCCTGGATCCTCGACCGCTCGTCGTACGGGTTCCTGGCCGACGGCAGCATCGTGGCCGTGGCGCGGACCGATGGGCGCGACCGGTTGATGCACATCCGCGCCGGCGACCTCGTCGGCGAGGTCGAGACCGGCTTCACCGAGCTCGACGGCCTCCGGACGGGCGCGGCGACGATCGTGGCGGTGGCCGGTTCCCCCGCGGACGCGCCGATGGTCATGCGGTTCGATGCCGAGACGCTCGCCCCGGCGGGCGTCCTGCGCCGGACGTCGCCCACGGTCCCGGATCCCACGGCCATCGCGGTCCCGGAGTCGATCGCGTTCCCGGCCGCCGATGACCGGACCGCCCATGCCCTGTTCTACGCTCCGACCAACCCGGGGTTCCGCGGCCCCGACGGCGAACGGCCACCGATGGTCGTCCTGTCGCACGGCGGTCCGACGGCGAACGCCTCGACCGCGCTCTCGCTCGAGATCCAGCTGCTCACGAGCCGCGGGATCGCCGTCGCGGACGTGGACTTCGGCGGGAGCACGGGCTACGGGCGCGCGTATCGTCGCCAGCTGCATGGCGCGTGGGGCGTGGTCGATGTCGAGGACTGCGTGGCGGCGGCACGGTTCCTCGTCGAGCGCGGCGACGTGGACACGGCGAGGCTCGTCGTCATGGGTGGCAGCTCGGGTGGGTTCACGGCGCTCGCGGCCCTCGCGTTCCATGACGTCTTCGCCGCCGGCATCAGCCTGTACGGGATCGGCGACCTCGAGGCGCTGGCGCGCGACACCCACAAGTTCGAATCGCGCTACGCGGATCGGCTGATCGGGCCGTACCCGGAGGCCGCCGCGACGTACCGCCGGCGGTCGCCGATCCATCATCTCGACGAGATCAGCGCGCCGGTGCTGATCCTCCAGGGCCTCGAGGACCGTATCGTGCCGCCGTCGCAGGCCGAGGCCATCGCGGCCGCGCTCGAGGCGAACGGGATCCCGCACGCGTCCATCGCCTTCGAGGGTGAGGGCCACGGGTTCCGCGGCGAGACAGCGATCCGGCGAACGCTCGAGGCGGAGCTGGCGTTCCTCGGCGCCGTCCTCGGGTTCGAGCCGGCGGACGACCTGCCGGCGCTCCCGCTGCCGGCTCTCGCTGAGTGGCGAGCTCGGGTGGGCCGGTCGGCGCCGGCCTGAGCGGCGACGTGCTCCTGCACCTCGAGCCGATCGAGCTGGTCTTCGCGATCCTGGTGACCGCGACGGGCCTGTCCTTCCTCGCGCGGCGTCTGGGCGTCGCGGAACCGATCATGTTCCTCGTCGGCGGGGTCATCGCCGGGGTGATCGTGGACGGCTCCTCGATCGAGCTCGAGCCGGACATCGTCTTCCTGCTGTTCCTGCCGCCCATCCTGTTCGCGGCCGCCTACTTCACGCCGATCCGTGACTTCCGGGCCAATCTCCGCCCGATCCTCGTCCTCGCCATCGGACTCGTCCTGTTCACGACCATCGCCGTCGGGCTCGTGGTCATCTGGCTCGTCCCGGACCTGCCGCCGGCGGCGGCGTTCACGCTGGGGGCCATCGTGGCGCCACCCGATGCCGTCGCCGCGACCGCGATCTTCCGCCGGCTCGGGGTGCCCCACCGCGTCGTCACGATCCTGGAGGGCGAGAGCCTGATCAACGACGCGACCTCGCTCATCGCCTACCGCGCCGCGACGGTCTGGGTCGCCACGGGGACCTTCTCGCTCGTGTCGTCGAGCCTCGACTTCGTCGTGGTGGGGATCGGCGGGATCGGGATCGGCGTCATCGTCGGCCTGCTCGGGACACGCGCGCTGCAGCGGACGGGCGAGCCGACGATCGAAGTCATCCTCACGCTGATCGCGCCGACCGCCGCGTATCTCGCGTCCGAGACCATCGGCGTGTCCGGTGTGCTCGCAACGGTCACGGCCGGCCTGATCACGGGTCGTCGTGCGGCCACGGTCCTGTCGCCCGATGCGCGCCTGATCGGCTTCGGCGCGTGGAGCACCGTCATCTGGCTGATCAACGCCTTCGTCTTCATGCTGCTCGGCCTCGAGCTGCCGGCGATCATCGCCGACCTCGGGGCGTACACCGCCCTCGAGCTGGGCGGTCTCGGGATAGCCGTCAGCCTGACCGTCATCGTCGCGCGGATCGCGTGGGTCTTCGCGGCCACCTACCTGCCGCGCATGGTGAGCCGTCGCATCCGCGACGCCGAGCCATTGCCGCCGGCCCGCGCGCTGTTCATCGTGTCGTGGGCCGGCATGCGTGGCGTCGTTTCGCTGGGGGCCGCGCTCGGTTTGGCCGCCGACTTCCCGCAGCGCGAACTGGTGCTGTTCCTGACGTTCTGCGTCATCGTCGCGACCCTCGTCGGCCAGGGCCTGTCACTGCCGTGGCTCATCCGGCGTCTGGGCGTGGTCGCGCGCGGTGGGCCCGATACCGAGGAGGCGAAGGCGCGGCTCGCCGCCGTCGCCGCTGCCCTGCGGCGCCTGGAGGAATTGACCATCGTGTACCCCGGTCACCTCAAGCTCATCGATCACCTGCGCGTCGCGTACGACCACGAGGCCAACCACGTCTGGCCCAGCGAGGAACGACCCGAGAACGAGTCCGAACGCGAGCTGCTCGACCACGAGGCCATCCGGCTCGCCGTCGTCGCCGCACAGCGCGAGGCCGTCATCGCGTTGCGCGACGAGGGCGTCATCAACGACCAGACACTGCGTCGGATCGAACGCGATCTCGACCTCGAGGCCCTGCGGGCCGGCGCGTGAGCGCGATCGCGTGCGGCCGAGGCTCGGATGGTCGCGCCGGACGATGCGGCGTCGAGCCCGTGCTACGCTCGCCCGCACCGGAACCTGGCGGATGGAGGCCGTACACCCGAGCATGAGCATCGTCGACGCCGCGCACTACCTGTTCACGTCCGAGTCCGTGACCGAGGGTCACCCGGACAAGATGTGCGACCAGATCAGCGACGCGATCCTGGACGCCATCCTGCGCGACGATCCCGACGCCCGGGTGGCCTGCGAGACGGCGACCACCACGGGGCTCGTCATGGTCCTCGGCGAGATCTCCACGCACACCTACATCGACTTCCAGGCGGTCGTGCGCGACACCGTCCGGGACATCGGCTACACGCGCGCGGACTACGGCTTCGACTACCTGACGTGCGGGACCATGGTCTCGGTCAAGGACCAGTCGGCCGATATCGCGATGGGCGTGGACTCGGCCCTCGAGGTACGCGACGACGCGGCGCCGATGTCCGAGCTCGGGGCCGGTGATCAAGGGATGATGTTCGGGTTCGCGTGCCGCGAGACGCCCGAGCTCATGCCGATGCCGATCGCGCTGGCGCATCGGATGGCGCGGCGGCTGTCCGAGGTCCGCAAGTCCGGCCAGTTCCCGTACCTGCGCCCCGACGGCAAGACGCAGGTCACCGTGGAGTACGAGCGTGGCGTGCCGAAGCGTGTCAGGACCGTGGTGGTCTCGGCCCAGCACGACCCGGATGTGCGGCCGGAGCGGCTTCGTTCCGATCTCATCGATGCCGTGGTCCTCGCCACGATCCCGCCCGAGCTACGTGCCACGGACCCGGTGATGCACGTCAACCCGACGGGTCGCTTCGTGACCGGCGGCCCGATGGGCGATGCCGGCCTCACCGGGCGCAAGATCATCGTCGACAGCTACGGTGGGATGGCCCGCCACGGGGGCGGGGCCTTCAGCGGCAAGGATCCGACCAAGGTGGACCGGTCCGCGGCGTACGCGGCGCGCTGGGTGGCCAAGAACGTGGTCGCTTCAGGGCTCGCCGACCGCTTCGAGGTCGAGGTCGCCTACGGGATCGGGATCGCCCGGCCGATCAGCTTCTCGGTGGACTCATTCGGGACGGGGGCGGTGCCCGATGAGCGCATCCAGGCGATCATCGAGCGGCACTTCGACCTGCGGCCCGCCTCGATCATCGCCGCGCTCGACCTGCGCCGGCCGATCTACCGCCAGACGGCGGCGTACGGCCACTTCGGGCGCCCGGACCTCGACCTGCCGTGGGAACGGACCGACAAGGCGGCGCTGCTCGCGGCCGAAGCGGGGATCCCGATGCCGACGACGGCGGTCGCCTGACCGACGGCGGTCGCCTGACCGACGCCCAGGGGTGGCCTAGCGCTGCTCCGCGATGATCGAGGCCATGCTGCCGGCGCGGCCCTGGCGTCGGCTCTGCCAGGTCAGGGCCAGCTGGCCGAGGAGCAGCATCCCGATCGTGAAGGCGAGGATCATCGTCGCCACCGCGTTGGTCTCCGGGGTCACGCCGCGTTTGACCTGGCCGAAGATGAACAACGGCAGGGTCGACGATCCGGGTCCGGAGACGAACGTGGTGATCACGTAGTCGTCGAAGCTGAACGTGAAGGCCAGCAGGAACCCGGCCACGATGGCGGGCAGCAGCATCGGGAACGTGATCTGGCGGAACGTCCGCCACGGCGTCGCGAAGAGGTCCGAGCTGGCCTCGACGAGCGTCCGGTCCATGCCGGACAGTCGCGCACGGACGAGCAGCAGGACCAGGCTCGTATTGAACAGGACGTGGGCCGCGATGATCGTCGGGTGACCGAAGTTGATCTTCACCCCGAAGACCGTCGCGATGACGTCGAAGCCGGTGGCGAAGAGCACGAGGGTCGCAAGGGCGATGACGATCTCGGGCACGATGATGCTGGCGTAGGTCAGCCCGTCGAACGCCATGCGGAAGCGCTTGCCGACGCGCTGGAGTCCGAGCGCCGCCATGGTCCCGAACAGGGTCGCCATGATCGCGTTCGGGATCGCGACCAGGAAGCTGTTGAGGAGCGCCTTCTGGACGACCGAGTCCGCGAGCGCGACGCCGAACCACTTGGTGCTGAAACCGTCCCACGCGGTCACGCGGCGCGTGGTGTCGTTGAAGGCGAAGACGACGACCACGACGATCGGCAGGTAGAGGAAGACGTAGGTCGCGATCGTGTGGCCCTTCAGCCAGCCCTCGACCAGGCCCGCCCAGCGGTCCGCGCCGCGGCGTGCGGGTCGCGCGGTCACAGGACGCTCACTTCGCGGGTCTTGCGGCCGCGGTTCACGAACCACAGGTACAGCGAGATCGTGATGAACATGATGACGATCAGTCCGACGGCCCGAGCCGAGCCGTTCGGCCAGTTCCGGGCTTCGAGGAAGTCGGTCACGAGGGCGTTGCCCATCAGGTAGGTCCGCCCGTATCCCAGGATCTGCGGGATGACGTACTCGCCCATCATGGGGATGAAGACGAGGATCGTGCCGGTCACCAGTCCCGGCAGGGCCACCGGCAGCGTGATCTGCCGGAAGGTCGCGATGCGCGCGGCCCCCAGGTCCTTGGAGGCCTCGATCAGCGTCCGGTCCATCCGCTCGAGCGTCACGTAGAGCGGAAAGACCATCAGCGGCAGATAGCCGTAGACGAGCCCGATCAGGACCGCGACGGGTGTCCCGAGGATCCGGAACTGGTCGTCACCGATCGCCGTGCCGATCCAGCCGGCGAGGCCGGTGTCCGGCCCGAGGATGATCAGCCACGAGTACGTGCGGATGAGGAAGCTGGTCCAGAACGGGACGACGAGCAGGAGGACGAGCACGCTCTTGCGGCCGCCCGCCCTCGTGGCGAGGAAGTAGGCGAGCGGCAGGCCCACCAGCAGGCAGCCGATCGCGCCGGCCGATGCCATCGCGAGGCTGGTGATGAACGGATCCGGGCGCTCCAGCGCGCGGATGTAGTTGTCGAGGACGAACGCGGGCTCGTAGCCGCCGTTCCGGGCGCGTACGCCGAACGAGAAGATGACGACGATCGCCAGCGGGGCGACGAGCAGCAGGATGTACCAGATCGCCGCCGGTCCCAACAGGAGGGCGGTCAGGAGCCTGCCCCGAACCTTGCCCGCGCGGGCGCCGTCCGGGGCAGATCGCGGCGTGCTGGTGGTCACGCCCGTGACTCCCGATGTTCCCGTCAGCCGCCGATCTTGGACTTGAACTCTTCCCAGATGTCGATGCGCTGCGGGTTGCCCGAGGTGTCCTCGGCGCCTTCGAGGCTGGCGATGACGTCGTCGGGCGGGAAGATCGCCGGGTTCTCGAGGATCGCCGGGTCCACGAACTGCTTGGCCGCGTCATTGGGTGTCGCGTACAGGTTGAAGTTCGTCTCCTCGGCCTGGATCTCGGGGCGCTGGATGAAGTCGAGCCAGGCGTACGAGGCGTTCGGGTGCGGGGCGTCGGCCAGCATGACCCACGCATCCATCCAGAACAGCGTGCCCTCCGACGGGACCGAGTAGCCGGCGTCGCCCTCGGCGACGAGATCGGCCAGCTCCTGCCCCAGTGGACCCGTCCAACCCAGCGTCAGCGAGGCCTCCCCGGCGGCCATCTTGTCGCCGTACGTGTCCGAATCGAGGGCGAGGATGTGCGGCGCGCAGTCGAGCAGGATGTCGCGCGCCTCGTCGAGCTCGCTCTTCACGTCGGTGTTGAGCGAGTAGCCGAGCATCTTGAGCGGGAACACGAACACGTCGCCCATCGAGTCGACGAAGACGGTCTTGCCCGACCCGGCGCCCTTGACCTGCTCGTAGAACGCCTTCCAGCTCGTCGGGACGTCCGGCAGAAGGCTCTTGCGCCAGAGGATGCCGGTCGTGCCGTAGTCCTTCGGAACGAGATACTCGTTGTTCGGGTCCCACCAGAGGTTCAGGAACGTCTTGTTGATGGTCGCCGCGTTCGGGATCCGCGACATGTCGAGCTTGGCGAGGAAGCCTTCTTCGACCATGCCCGGGACGTACTCGGCGGTGGGGCAGGCGATGTCGTACCCCGAGGCGCCGGCCTGGAGCTTCGCGATGAGTTCCTCGTTGTTCGAGAAGATGTCGTAGACGAAGTTCGTGACCCCGAACTCCGCCTTGAACGCCTCGATGTTGTCCGGCGAGATGTAGTCGCTCCAGTTGTAGACGAAGAGCTCCTTCTCGACCGGTCCCGCGGCGGGTCCCGAAGCGCCGGCCGAGGGCGCGGGACTCGCCGTCCCGCCGGTGCAGGCCGCGAGGGCCGCGCTGCCGCCGATCAGCCCGGTCGCGGCCAGGAAGCTGCGCCGGTTGACCTTGGTGCTGGAGATCCTGGCCAGATAGTCGCTGAGATCGCGCTCTGCCACCGTTGCTCCTCCTGCATCGCGACGGGCAAGCCCGCCGTCGTCATGGGGCCCCTCATCCAGCGAGGACGAGATCGGCCTCCTCGTTCCACCGGACGATCACCGGATCGCCAGGACCGGCCCCCAGCGCGCCACCCGCGCCGTCGGCGTTCTGGTGCCGGACGATCAGCTCGCCGGCCTGATCGGTGTCGATCCGATACTCGGTCTGGTCACCCAGATACGTCCCCTGGCGGATCCGGCCGGTCACCTGGACGGACCCGGACGGGGCATCACCCGCCCCCGCGGCCGGTAGCACATCGAGGCGCTCCGGCCGGACGGCGACCGTGACGGTCTCGCCGGCCGCGACCTGTCGCGCCCGGTCCGTGACCGCTCCGCGCATCGTCAGACCACGATCGCTCCGGACCGTGGCGACCCGCGTGGCGGCGTCGAAACCGACGACCGTCCCCGCGATGAAATTGGACGTCCCGATGAAGTCGGCGACGAACCGGTTGGCCGGCCGCTCGTACAACTCCGTGGGATCGCCCATCTGCTGGATCCGGCCGTCCTTCATCACGACGATGACGTCACTCATCGTGAGCGCCTCTTCCTGGTCATGGGTCACGTACACGAACGTGATCCCGACCTCGCGCTGGAGCGCCTTGAGTTCGAGCTGCATCTCCTTGCGCAGCTTGAGGTCGAGCGCCCCGAGCGGCTCGTCGAGGAGGAGCACGGTCGGGCGATTGATCAGGGCCCGGGCCAGCGCGACGCGCTGCTGCTGCCCGCCGGAGAGCTCCCAGGTGCGGCGCTGGCCGTAGTCGGCGAGGCGAACCAGCTCGAGGGCCTCGGCGACGCGCTTCTCCTCCTCGGCCTTGCCCACCTTGTTCTGGCGCAGCCCGTAGCCGACATTGCGCGCGACGTCCATGTGCGGGAAGAGCGCGTAGTGCTGGAACACCGTGTTGACGTTGCGGTGGTACGGCGGCACGCCCGCGATCGGCTGGCCGGCGAGCAGGATCTCGCCCTCCGTCGGCTGTTCGAAGCCCGCGATCATCCGCAGCGTCGTGGTCTTGCCGCAGCCCGATGGCCCGAGCAGGCTGTAGAACTCGCCGCGCGCGATCCGCAACTGCATGTGGTCCACGGCAGTGACCGCCCCGAACCGCTTCGTGACGTCGAGGATCTCGACGTCCGGCGCGCCATCACCCCTCGACGTCGCGGGGGGCCTCGAAGCGACGGGACTGACGGATGCGGTCAACGACGGTCCTCGGAACGGGCGATGGGGCACGCATCGGCGGCCTCCTCCAGGCCGCGCGCTCGGCTGGCCGATGGTAGGCGCGGCTGGTCGCCTCGTCAACGACCGTTTCGTGCGAATCTCGCACTCGCGGCCGTCGTGGGCGACGCCTATGTCGCCGGGCGATCGCCCCGCCGGTGCGGTGACTCGTGGCGGATCCGACGTCCGCCCGGCCGGCTCGCGACCTGCCCTGAGGCCCCGCCGCCGCCGTCCGGCGTCGCCCGGTGAGCGGCGGTCGCCCGGTGTCGGTGGCTACTTCGTTGTCACGCGGACGATAGGCTCGTGCCTCCGTGCACCGGACCTCCGACATGGTCCGATGGTGGACCATCAGGGCACTCTCGAACCCGGCGTGATAGGCGATACTCGTCCGAGTTGCCCGACCGTCGGGTGGCCCCGCTCACCGGAAGCCATGCGACCTACACCTGACCCAGATCCCGGCGCGCGCCCGGTGGCCCTCATCCGGGCCGCCGTCATCGCGCTCACGCTGCTGGCCATCCTGCCGCTCCCCGCCGCGGCGGCCGACGTCTCGTGGTGGTCCGCGCCCGTCGGGCTCAGCGCCGACGAGTCGCCGGACCCATCGGCGGATCCGGAACCCACGCCCGAGCCGACGCCGGAGCCGACCCCCGAACCGACCCCGTCGCCGGAGATCCGGCGCGTCCTGACCTATCGGGCCAGCGGCGTCGTGCGCCAGTACCGCAACAGCTGGTGTGTGCCGGCGGTCACGCAGACCATGACGAACCTGATCAAGGGCACGTCGAACGCCTCCTTCACCCGCCAGAAGATCCTGTATCGCCAGATCCGGAATCACAATCGCTATCGCTATCGGACGCTCGGCAACGACTTCCAGGGCTGGGCGTGGGCGCTGCGCGAATACACGGGCGAGCCGTACCAGGTCCGCGCGTTCAGTTCGAAGAACGACGCGATCGCCGAGATCTCGGCGTCGCTCGACCGGACCGGCCACCCGGTGGGCATCACCGTCAGCCACGGCCGACACGCCTGGATCGTGCTCGGCTACCGTTCGGCGCTCAACCCCGACGACCCTGACGATCACACGGTCCTGGGCTTCTACGTGAGCGGTCCGCTCGGGGCCCGATCGTCGGATCCGTGGAAGTACGCGTACGTCTCGATGAAGCAGTTCCGCCGGAAGTTCGGCTACTACCACGAGTGGCAGCGCAAGGTCATCTGGGAAGGCAAGTACGTCATCGTCAGCGACTGACCCGCCGACCCGGCCCTCGGCCCGCCCGCCGTCCCGGTGATCGAGGGCTCCGCGCACGCCTAGAATGTGCGGCGCATGTACGCCGTCATCATGGCCGGGGGCGGTGGGACCCGACTCCACCCGCTCAGCCGTCCGGAGTGCCCCAAGCCCTTCCTGCCGCTCACGGGCGAGCGCACGCTGCTCCAGGCGACCGTCGACCGTGTCGCGGAACTCGCCGACGGCCGGGTCTGGGTCGTCGCGGACGGGCGGTACCGGCGCCTGGTCGAGTCGCAGGTCCCGGACGTGACGCTGCTCGAGGAGCCGATGGGCCGCAACACGGCGGCCGCGATCGCGCTCGCGGTCCTGGCCATCGACCGGCCGGACGACGAGGTCATGCTGGTCCTGCCCGCGGACCAGACCATCGAACGCGTCGATGACTTCCGGCACGTCATCTCGGTCGCGGCGGACCGACTGGCGACGGGGGCCTTCGGCGTGGACGACCCGCTGGTCACCCTCGGGGTCCGGCCGGACCGACCGGCCACCGAGTACGGCTACCTGCTGCCCGTGACCGACCGCGGCGAGACCATCGACGGCATCGGCGCCTACCCGCTGCGCGCGTTCGAGGAGAAGCCGAACCCCGCGCGCGCCGAGGACCTGCTGCGCATCGGCGGTGTCGCCTGGAACGCCGGGATGTTCCTGTGGCGACGCCGGGCCATCCGCTCGGCGCTGGAGCGGTATACCGGGCTCGTCCAGTCGCTCGGGCCGATGGTCTCGTCGCCCACGATGCTCCAGGGTGCCTACGAGTCCATCCAGCGACCCATGTCGATCGACTACGCCGTCATGGAAGGTGCCGCCCGGGACGGACACGTGGTCATGGCCTCGATGGACGTCGGCTGGTCCGACCTCGGGTCGTGGTCGGAACTGCTCGCCGCGATCGGGGCGCGGGGGACCGGCGCCGTGGTCAAGGCCGGCGACACCGTCGAGGTCGAAGCCGACGACCTCGTCATCCGCCGCAAGGACGGGCGCCTCGGGGTCATCGCTCCCCTCGGTCGGGGTAGCATGACCGCGACGCAGCCGCTCGCCGTCCTGCGTGGCGCCGCGCCGGATCGCGCGCGGATCGACGATCTGATCGCCCGCTGCGCCGTCTCCGGAGGATGACTTGACCACGACCAGCCCGACGCTCGCGCCATCGACGATCGTCTTCGGGACCGACGGATGGCGCGCCCGGATCGCCGACGACTTCACGTTCGAGAACGTCCGCCGCTGCGCCGATGGCGTGGCCGCCTACGTCGTGGAGCGTGGCGAGCAGGCCAAGGGGGTGGTCGTCGCCTACGACAAGCGGTTCGCCTCGGAGCACTTCGCCGCCGCGGCGGCGGAGGTCCTGCTGGCGCACGGGATCGGCGTCGCCCTGTCGGAGCGCGCCGTACCCACCCAGATGAGCTCCTTCGAAGTGGTCCAGCGCGGGGCCGCGGCCGGCATCGTGATCACGGCCAGCCACAACCCCTGGGTCGACAACGGATTCAAGGTGAAGGCACCGACGGGCGCGGCGGCGGGGGCAGACATCCTGAAGATCGTCGAAGCGCGGCTCGCGCAGAACGGCGGGGTCGCCATCGACCGGCGACCGCTCGACGATGCCGAAGCGGCCGGCCTCGTCGAGCGCTTCGATCCGTACGACGGGTACGAGCGCTTCGTCGGTCGGACGCTCGATCTCGAGGCACTCAAGGCGGCCGACATCGCGGTCCTCGTCGACCCGCTCTACGGGGCCGGCGCGGGCTGGATCAGCCGCCTCCTGGCCGGCGGCCGGATCCGTGTCACCGAGATCCACCAGGAGCGCAACCCGTACTTCGGCGGCGTCAACCCGGAGCCCATCCGGCCGAACGTCGACGAGGCGCTCGGGATGATCGCGGCGGGCGGGTTCGACCTGGGGCTGCTGCTCGACGGCGATGCGGACCGCGCCGGCGCCGCGGACGAGCGCGGCACGTTCATCCACCAGCTCCAGGTCACGGGGCTGCTCATGTACTACCTCGCCGAGCATCGCGGCTGGCGGGATCCGGTCGTGGTGAGCATCAACAACACCTCGATGGCCGAGCGACTCGGGGCGAGATACGGGATCGAGACCCACGAGACGCCGGTCGGATTCAAGTTCATCGGCCCGAAGATGATCGAGACCGGCGCGATGATGGGCGCGGAGGAGTCAGGGGGCTTCGGGTTCGGGATGCACCTCCCGGAGCGCGACGGCATCTACGCCGACCTGCTGCTCCTGGACCTCTTCCTCCGCGAGCGGGCCGCCGGTCGCTGGCCGGTCTCGTCCGCGATCGAACGGTTCCACGAGATCGCCGGGCCGTCGTGGTACCTGCGCATCGACGTCCACGTCGAGCGCTCGCAGTACGCCGAGACGAAGCGGCGGCTGCTGGTCGACATCGCCGCGCAGGCCCCGACCGAGCTGGCCGGCCGACCCGTGGTCCGCACGGTCGCCCTCGATACGAACGACGGGTTCAAGTTCTGGGTCGAGGACGGCTCCTGGCTGCTGGTCCGGACATCCGGCACCGAGCCGCTCGTCCGGGTCTACACCGAGGCGACGTCGGAGACCCTGCGCGATGCGCTTCTCGGGGCCGGTGAACGGCTGGTCCGCGGGTGAGCGGCTCGTCCTCGACCCGTCGCGTCGCGAAGCCGTGGGGCCATGAGCTGATCTGGGCCCACACCGACACGTATGTCGGCAAGATCCTCGTCATCGAGGCGGGCAAACGGCTCTCGCTCCAGAAGCACGAGGTCAAGGACGAGTCGATCCTGGTGTCGACCGGGCGGCTGCGCCTGTGGATCGAGGGCGACGACGGCGAGGTCCGGACTGAGGAGCTGGGGCCGGGCGAATCCCGCCACGTCCCGACCGGTCGGATCCACCGCTACGAGGCCATCGAGCGGACGGAGTTGATCGAGGTGTCGACGCCGGAACTCGACGATGTCGTTCGCCTCGAGGACGACTTCGGACGCGAGGGGACCAGCGCCCCATAGGCGTTTCGGGGGATGACCCGACCCCCTGCCGGGTGTACCCTGTGGACACGCGACCGCCATCACCGGTCGAGGTGCAACGACCGGACGGCGACCCCCGCGAGCGCCCCAGGGCGACGGAGGTAGCACCACGATGCACAGCTCACTGATCGGCAAGGTCGAGAAGGCCAATCGGTACGCCCGCGAGCTCGATCGCATCACCGTGGATCGGCTCTCCCTCACGTTCCGTGGCGACAACGACACCCACCATGTGGGCCTCGACGCCGGTCAGTGGCGATGCACCTGCCACTACTTCGAGAGTTGGGGATCGTGCGTCCACCTCCTCACGCTGCAGAAGGTCTTCGGCGTGATGCTGCCCGAGGAGGCGCAGGTCTCGATCTTCTCCGCGGCGTCCGTCCCGGCCTGACCCCGCGCGACCCACACGGTCGCGCCACGCCCCGACTCCCGGCCGCGCCCGCCCTAGCGGCATCCGGTCCTAGCGGCGCCAGGCGACCACGGCCGCCGGGGCGTCGCCGATCGACGGTTCCGCGACCCGCCGCCAGCCCTCGGCCCGGTCGTGGATCGCGACGCGGATGACCCCCTCGTCGGTGAGCCACGCGATGGCGAGCCGCGTCCCCCGGGCATCGAGCGCGATGGCCGACGCGGTGATCGCATCGGCCGGCGGGTCGACCGAGCCGATCGCCGACCCATCCTCGGTCAGCCACGCCGCCGTTCCCCGGATCGTGACCGGGGCGCCGTCATCGCCGACGATCGCGATCGTGGCGCCGTCCGCCGAGGTGGCGATGAGGCGAGCCCCACGCGGACCGGCCTCGATCTCGCTGGTCGTCGTGTCGACGAGGATGGAGCCGGGGTCGTCGAGCGTTCCGGTCAGCACCGCGACGAGATCGTCGCCGACCCATGCCGGCGGGGCAGCCGCCACCGCTCGGCCGAGGTCGATCTCGAGGGCGCTGCCGACCGTCGGGTCGACGAGCGTCAGGCGCGCGTCGACATCAGGGTCACCGGCGAGGGCCGCGAATCGCCCACCCTCCGGATCCCAGGTCGGGAAGTAGAACGGACCCTCGGCTTCGTCGCCGGTCGCGTCGATCGCGTCCGGACGTCGCCAGTTCGCCTTCCGGTCCGGCCGGAGCGGCTCGCTGATGCGAAGTGACCCCTGACCGACCGCGGCGACCAGGACGTCCGCGCGCCCCGCCATCACCCAGGCCGTGGCACGGGGCGTCGCGACGAACGCTCCGTCGACATCGGCCGGGTCGTCGCCCCAGGTTCGCAGCTCGCCGCCACCCGCATCACCGGCGAGCACGAGGAGTCCACTGAGGCGAGCGTTCGGCGCCGGATCGCTCGTGCAACCCGCGGCGCCGGCGGCCAGCAGCGCGGCCAGGGCGGCGGCTCGGAGGGCCATCGGGCGGGCAGGCATCGGCCAGAGTGTGCCACCCAACGCGGCGGATGGCGCGCGGCGGCACGCGCGCGGAGACAGCCGCGCGAGGCAGGCCGGCGGCGGCGGGCGGGACCGCCGCGCCCGTTGTCGTCGGGCATGCCTACCGGACCTGCACCTCCCAGTAGTAGGTCGCCGTGTTCGAGCTCGCGCGGAACGAGACCGTCACCGCCACGGACCACGTGCCGACGTCCGGGGCACTGAACGCGATGTCGCCGTCGCCGTCGGCGACGGCGAACACGGCGCCATCGTCGGTCGACGATCGTGCCTGGACGCGCCACGTGGCGACGGCCGCGTCGCCGGCCAGCGCCACGCTGAGCGGCTCTCCGAGCCCGACCGTGATCGGCGCCCCCGGCAGCCATGGACTGTCGGATCCACCGTCACCCCACGTGTAGCTCCCGAGCTGTCCGACGACCGGGTCGCCGCCCTCGGCCGCGAGGGTGGCCGCCGGTGGCGCATCGAGCGGCTCGGGTGATGCCGACGGCGCGACGCTCGGCGGCGCGGTGGCCGACGCGCTGCCGGTCCACGACCCGACCTCCGACGCCGGCGGCACGCTGGAGCGGCAACCGACGGCCAGCACCGCGATCACGATCCCGATCACGACGGTGAGCGTCAGCCGGCTCATCGAGCCTGGCTCCTGATCGTCGGCGAGACCACGGTGGGGCAGGCGCGTCCCGTGCACGCCCCGATCGTCACGGACACGACCGGTGACGTGCTGCCGACGAGGCCCTCGCCGGCCGGGGCCGGGAACACCGCCCGATACTGGGTGGCCGACGTCGGTCGATGCGTCTGGACGTAGGTGCCGCTCGTCGCCCCGGGGCTCATCGTCCCGACCGCGATCCACGCCGTCGTCCCCGTGGCCCGGCGCTGGAGCGTCAGCGACCGTCCGGACAGCGGGTTGTTCTTGAGGCGGTCATACGCGGCATCCGAGGCGACCTTGAGGGTGGCCGTCAGGGTCGCGGCCGAGCCGGCGGGTACCACGGCCGGGGTGACGGCGATCGTGGTCGTGGTCTGCAGATCCAGGCACGTCGAGATCAGCGTGGACGTGTTCGGCACGTCGTACTCGCGCTGGAGCGTGGCCACGTCGCAGGGGCCGAACCGGTGCATGTTCCAGCCCACGGCTGGCTTCGCGTGGGACACCGTCTGGACGACGGCATCGAGGTAGTCTGATTCGTTCGCGAAGTTCTCATGGTGCCCGAGACCTTCGATGTGGCCGAATTCGTCGAGCGCGACGGTCTCGACGTCGAAGCACCCGTCCTGCGGGTTGGCCTGACTCTGGCACCACTTCAGCGTGCCCCAGTCGAATGGATGGCCATGCTCACGGAACCACATCGTGAACCCGATGGGCGCGTTCCTCGTGAAGCACGCGATGCCGTTGACGCTGCAGGTGGCCCCCGGCCCGTACCCGATCGGGTTCGGCGCCCCGGCCTTCAGGACGAAGGTCGCGGCCTGTGACGCCCGGGTCGTCGTGACATCCGTCGCCGCGGCCTTGATCGCCGTCTTGATGGCGTCGGGCGGGGCGGCGCCGGCGCGCCAGTCGAAGGTCAGGACCTGGTCCTGGTCGAAGGTCCCGTTCAGCACCGGGTCCGGGCTGTGGCCGGCCACCGGGGGTGGCACGGCGATCGCGGCCACGAGCACGGCCGGGCCGAGCGCGTGCCGGGTCAGCCGAAGCGCGGCCGTCAGGGTCGTGGAGGCCGAGTTCATCGCGTCACCTCATCGATCGGGGTCGTCCGACCATCGCCAAGCGATCGCAGGAACGTCCGCGCGCGGTCCCCGGTGTCGGGCAGCTGCCCGTCCGGTGCCAGCAGGATGTGATCCGGTGGGAGCCTCAGCCCCCACGGTGCGACGCCCCGGTCGCCCCCGAGCCGCGTGCCGGCGGGGAGGGTGCCGAGGTCGCGCGCGTCCCGGCCATCGATGCCGACGCGGCGGAGGCGTGGCTCGGCGCCGCCGAGGACCTCGTGGGTGACCGACGGCGCGCCCGCGGGCCCGACCAGGACGGCGGATCCGCCATCGGCCTCCAGCATCTCGAGCCGGCCGGTCGCGAGGTCCACGACGTGGAGCGGGCAGGGAAGGCCGCGGCAGGCGCCATGGGCCACGAGGCGACCACTGGCGACGCCGACGAGGGTGCCCAGGCGAGGATCGTCCGTCATCGAGACACGACCGGACATGACGTCGAGGACGCGCGTGCGACAGGCGACCGCCGCGCACGATCCCACCAGCAGGCGGTCGCCCTCGACGGACCACGCGAGGCTCGTCGTCCAGGTGCGCCCGAACCGGGCGTCGCCCGGGATGGGCCCCAGGACCCGCTTCGGCGGGGTGTCCGCGTCGAGTGGTCGCTGCCAGATCCCGAGGTCCGCCCGGCTGGAACGATCGACGCGATGCTCGAAGATGGATGGACGCGCCGGATCGACGGTCGCTCCACGGATGACGTCGCTCGACTCGGCGATCGGGGAGCGACAGCCCCGCGCCACGTCGATCGACAGGAGTCGTGACCGGCGACCGTCATCGCTGCCGACCAGGACGAGGCCACCGAAGGGCCCGGCGGCGAAGGACTCCGCGGGCAGCGCCAGCGTCCGATCCAGCCGTGCGCCCGTGATCCCCACGGTGAGCCGCCGGCCGACCAGGCTCCCGCCGGTATCGAGCACCGGATCGAGCCGGTACCAGGGCGTCCCGGCCACGTCCGCGACCGTGGCGGGTGGCCGGAGCGCGGCCGTCGCTCGCCGGGCGCGTCCCCCGTCCGCACACTCGGTCGACGCGAGCGGTCCGCCCGGCCCGGGTGGCGCGGCCGCGCCGAGGACGACCAGTGCGCCCATGACCGCCATCCCCGGTCCCAGCATCCGAAGCCATCGTCGTCCCACCATCGAGGACCTCCTCCGGCGGACCATGACTGGCGGGGGAGGCGAGGCGCTCATCGTGGCCGAAAGCGCTTAGCTGCCGGTCATCCGGCACCGGCGCGGTGTGTCTCGTGGCGTCGCTGTGCTAGGCTCCCAGGACAACCGAGAACCCATACCGTGTGGTCGCGAAGCCGGTGCGATTCCGGCACAGTCCCGCTACGGTGACCGCCCCTCAGGGGGCGCAAGTCCGGTCGCCGACCCCACGGTGCATGCTCGAACCTTCGAGAGAGAGGTAGGCAGGACCGTGAATCCGACCGGATAGGAACCCCTTCGTCGATCCATCGACCGGAGGGGTTCGCGATTCACGCGTCGATCCCTTCGGTCCTCCCCGTTCGGACCCGGAGGTTCTCGTCGTGTCTTTCCGTCGCCCGCTGGCTCGCGGGCCGCTCCTCTCCCTCGGCATCGTCCTCGTGCTGGTCGCGGGGTGCTCGACCGCCGCGACCCCGTCCTCGACCCCGACCGTCGCCCCGACGGCGACGCCCGTGACCGCGCCGCCCAGCGTCGCCCCCAGCGCGACGCCCGCGTTCCCCATCACGCTGACCGACGACGAAGGCACGCCCGTCGAGATCCCGGCAGCGCCCCAGCGCATCGTGTCCCTGACGCCGGCGACCACGGAGATCCTGTTCGCCATCGGAGCCGGTCCGCGGGTCGTCGCCACGACCGACTTCGACGACTACCCACCCGAGGCGGTCGCGCTGCCTGACGTCGCGAGCTACACCGCGGTGGACGTCGAGAAGATCGTCGGCCTCGAGACCGATCTGGTCATCGCCGGCGGCAACTTCTTCAATGATCCTGCCGCCATCGCGCAGCTCCGCGACCTGGGCGTCGCCGTGCTGGTCGTCTACGCGGCCGATCTCGACGGCGTGCTCCGGGACATCGAGCTCGTCGGCGCCGCGGTCGGGGCCGCGGACGCGGCCGGGGACCTCACCACCTCCATGCGGGCCGGCTTCGACCAGGTGGCCGCCGCGACCGCGGGCCTGCCCCGCCCGCGCGTCTTCTACGAACTCGACGCCACGACCGACATCTACACCGCCGCGGACGACTCGTTCGTCGAAGGCATGATCACCCTCGCCGGCGGCGACGCGATCACGACGGGCAGCCCGACGGACTTCGCCATCTCGCTCGAGACGCTCATCACCGCCGATCCCGAGATCATCCTGCTCGGTGATGCCGCGTACGGGGTCACGCCCGAGGCCGTCGCCGACCGACCCGGCTGGGACGTGATGACGGCCGTCAAGGACGGCGCCATCCGGGGCGTCAACGACCTGATCATCACGCGTCCGGGTCCGCGGCTCGTGGACGGCCTTCGCGAGCTCGCGCTCGCCATCCACCCCGAGGCCGCCGTGCCGACGCCCCAGCCGGCGGCTCCGTAGGCGACCGGTGGCACCCAGGACCGAGCCCGTCGCCGCGATCCGCCCGTTCGTCCGTCGTGCGGCCGGCCGGCGCGGCCGTCCGGCCGTCCTGCTGGGGGGCGGCCTCATCGCGCTCGCCATGGCGCTGATCCTGGGCGTCGCGCTCGGTTCCGTCTCGATCGCGCCCGGCGAGACGGTCGCGATCCTGGCGCGGGCGATCGGCCTGGACCTGCCCCGGACCTGGTCCGAGGCGAGCGAGACGATCGTGCTGGACCTCCGACTGCCGCGTGTCCTGACCGCGCTGGTCGTCGGGTCTGGGCTGGCCGTCGCCGGCGCCACGTTCCAGGGGCTGCTGCGGAACCCGCTCGCCGACCCGTACGTGCTGGGTGCCGCGTCGGGTGCCGCGCTCGGGGCAGCCATCGCGGTCCTGATCCCCGTTCGCGTGGTCATCCTGCAGTTCGGGCTGCTGCACGGCCTCGCGTTCGTGGGGGCGCTCGCCGCGGTCTACACCGTGTACCGGCTGGCCCAGACCGGCGGGCTGGCACCGCTCACCGGGCTGCTCCTGACGGGCTACGCCGTCGGGTCGCTGCTCGCCGCGGGGTTGGCGATGGCGATGTACCTGTCCGGTTCCGCGCTCGGCCAGATCTTCGCCTACCTGCTCGGGGGGTTCGACGGCGCCTCGTGGGCGCGGCTCGCCGCCGCGGGGCCGATCGTCGCCATCGGATCGATCGCGATCGCCACGCGCGCCCGCTCGCTCAACGCGATGCTGCTCGGCGAGGAGACCGCGGCCCACCTCGGGATCGACGTCCGACGCGAGCGCGCGGTGCTGCTGGCGCTGGCATCGCTGATCACGGCCGCGGCGGTCGCCGTGAGCGGGCTGATCGGGTTCGTCGGGCTGGTCGTCCCGCACGTCGTCCGGCTGCTCGTCGGACCATCCGCCCGGGCCGTCCTGCCGCTGTCGGCGGTGGGTGGCGCGGCGCTCCTGATCGTCGCCGACCTGGCAGCGCGCCTGCTTGGCGAGATCCCGGTCGGGGTCGTGACCGCCGTCATCGGTGCGCCGTTCTTCCTCATCCTGTTGCGGCGCGTCCGCGCCGGGTACGAGCTGTGACGATGGTCACGCCGGCCGCGCCGCCGGTCCCCGACCACGCCCTTCCCACCGTGGGTCCGGGATCCGGGACCGCCCTGCGGTTCGAGGGTGTGGAAGCGCGCTATCGGCAGCGGGTCGCGCTCGTCGATCTCGACCTCGCGATCGACGTCGGCGAGCGGGTCGCGCTCGTCGGAGCCAATGGCGCGGGCAAGTCCACCGTGCTGCGGGTCGCGGCCGGGACCGTCGTGCCGAGCGCCGGTCGGGTGCAATTGCTCGAACACGGCCTCGCCACATTGGACCGGCTCGCGGTGGCCAGGCGCCTCGGCGTCGTGCCGCAGGCGGCGGCCCTGCCGTTCGCGACGCGCGTCGAGGAGGTCGTCGCCCTCGGTCGCATCCCGCACGAGGACCCGTTCCGTGGGCCCCGGCCGGCCGACCATGCGGCGGTAGCCGCCGCCATCGAACGCGTCGGCATCGCCGACCTCGTCGGCCGGGACGCGCGTGAGCTCTCGCTCGGGGAGCGCCAGCTCGTGCTGATCGCGATGGCCGTGGCGCAGCGGACGCCGATCCTCCTGCTCGACGAACCGACGGTCCACCTCGATCTGCGACACCAGGTGGCCACGATGGAACTGCTCGCCGACCTCAACGTGCGCGACGGGACGACGATCGTCGCGGTCCTGCACGATCTCGCGCTCGCGGCGCACTTCTTCCCGAGGATCGTCATCGTCGATCGCGGTCGGATCGTGGCTGACGGACCACCCTCGACGACCCTCGATCGTCACCACGTCCGGACGTACTTCGGCGTCGATCCGGGCATCCTCGGCGTCCAGCCGGCTGGGCCCCCGACCGCCTCGCCCGCCGGAGCCTGAGCGGGCCGACCCCGGCCCTCGTGCTACGCTCAAGGGGTGACGCGACGTCGATCGGGTGCGCGGGCGCTCACCCTGCTCCTCGCCATCGGCCTCCTGCTCGCTGCCTGCGATGGCGCGGTCGACGCGAGTCCGTCGGGCGACCCGACCGTCTCCGGCACCCCATCCACGGTGCCGCCGACCGACCCGGGCGGTCGCGCATCCCCATCGGGCGATCCGGCGCCCAGCGAGGAGCCGACGGCGTCCGACGAGCCATCGGCGTCGCCGTCCGATCCGCCCAGCGCGGAGCCCTCCGTGGAGGGCAGCACGGACCCGGACCCCGCCGCGGCGTGTGCCGGCACGGCGAAGAACCGCGAGTTCTACGTCCTGGTCGCGGAGGCCGTGTCGTGGACGCTGTACTGTCCCGTGCTGCCGGCGGGCTGGAACGTGACGGCCGGGCAGTGGCGCCAGGCCGGCGGCGGGCGGATGGAGATCGGCTACAAGGGACCGGGCGGCGCCCGGATCGAGCTGGCGGAAGGCGCGTTCTGCGCGGATGACAACGGCTGCGTCCCGCCGGGGGCGGAACTCGGCGATACGGCCTTCGCCGATCGGACCGCCACGCTGGTCGCGGCAGACGACGGATCATGGGCGGTCGTCGTCGATCAGGGCGCGAACCCGAGCTGGCT
>CAYMTJ010000002.1:51803-86404 GCA_964393345.1 uncultured Anaerolineaceae bacterium
CGAGCGCGGGATCTCGCTCGGGGTGATGTCGAAGTCCTTCGCGATGGCCGGGCTGCGCATCGGCTGGCTGGCGACCCGCGACCGGGACCTGCTCGCCCGGTGCGCGGCGTTCAAGGACTACACGACGATCTGCGCCGCCGGCCCGTCCGAGGTCCTGGCCCTGATGGGGCTCCGTGCCCGCGACCAGGTGCTCGGGCGCTCCCGCGGGATCGTCGCGACGAACCTCGATCACCTCGACGCCTTCTTCGACGACTGGGCCGACCGCTTCAGCTGGGTCCGGCCTCGGGCCGGATCGGTGGGGTTCCCGCGCCTGACGGTGCCGGGCGTCCGGATCGACGACTGGGCGGCGGCCCTCGTCGAGGCCGAGGGCGTGCTGATCCTGCCGGGTTCACAGCTGGACCACCCCGGCAACCACTTCCGGGTCGGGTTCGGTCGGACCGATCTGCCCGTCGCCCTCGAGCGGCTGGAACGATTCGCCGCTCGGACGCTCCGCTAGTCGCGACTGATGCGCATGCGTTGCCCGGCGGGCGCCGCGATCAGCCGAAGAGACCGCCGAGACCGCCGAGGAGACCGCCGAGGTCGGGCATCGCGCCGTTCAGCCCGCCGGCCGGCGTGGTGCCGTCCGGGGTCAGCATGTCGATGATCTGCGGCAGGAACGCGGCCAGCATCGGGAGCAGGGCCGCGATGTCGATCCCGGATCCGGCGGCGAGCCGCGAGACGGTGTCCGGGCCGAGTGCCGCTCCGAGGCGGGCCGGATCGACGGCCTGGTTGGGTCCGGTCGACGTCCACGAGTCCACCGCATCGCCCAGGCCGCCCGCGCGCAGCTTGGTGACCAGGGCATCGAGACCGCCCTCCGCCTGGAGCGATCCGACGAGCCCACCGATCGCGCCGGCGGGATCCGTGGCGCCGCCCGCGCCACCGATCCGGGTCATGAGGTTGGTCAGATCGTCCACGTCGGGACCTCCTGGGGTTGCGGTCTGCCGGGGAGGGCGATGGTACCCGCGTCGCCAGCCGGTGTCCGCGCGGTCATTCGGGGTCGGGGTCGTCGTCCGCGTTCCCGTCAGCGTCGGCCTCGGCGGCGCCCGGGCGGTCGACGGGGTCGGGAGCGTCGCCGAGGCCCCAGGACCAGGTGCGAAGCCGCTTGAGCAGGCGGCGCCCGGTGAGGTCGAGATGGATCGGCGTGACCGCGATCCGTCGATTGATCACGGCGTGGAAGTCCGTGCCCTCGACCGCCAGGCCGGACGGCGGTGGCCCGCCGATCCAGAAGTAGGGGATCCCGCGGGGATCCTGGCGCTCCACGAGCTGGTCCTGGTAGACGCGCTTGCCGAGGCGGGTCACCTCGAACCCTCCGCATTCCTCGACGGCGACGCCCGGGACGTTGACGTTGATGAGCTCGCCCGCCGACAGCCCGTGTTCGAGGATGTTCCGCGCGACCACGCCGGCCGCGAGGCCGGAGAGCGTGAAGTCGGGGTGCTCGTAGTACTCCTGCGAGATCGCGAACGCGGGGCAGGCGTTGATGACGGCCTCCATCGCCGCGCTCACGGTGCCCGAGTACGTGATGTCGTCGCCGAGGTTGGCGCCGTAGTTGATGCCGGACGCCACCAGATCGAAGCCGTGGCCGAAGTAGCCGAGGAAGGCGAGGCTGACCGCGTCGGTCGGGGAGCCATCGACGGAGTACGCCGTCGAGCCGTCGGCGAGGGTGCGCTCGCGGACGCGCAGCGGGCGCATGAGGGTCTTGGTGTGCCCGACCGCACTCTGGTTCGTGTCCGGGGCGACGACGGTCACGTCGCCGATCGGATCGAGCGCCGTCTTGAGCGCCAGCAGCCCGCGCGACTCGACGCCGTCATCGTTCGTGACGAGGATCCGCGGGCGGCTCGTCCACTCGCCGAGCGGCCGCGCCGCCATCCGCAGGGCGCGCGGTCCGCCGCGCGCCGACGGCCCGGCGAGGGGTTCGCCGCGCTCCTTGTCGAGGTCCCGGCGCTCGGCTCGCGCGCGCTCGCGAGTCATGTCCGGCTGGTCGGCGCTCATCCGTCATCCCCGCTGGCATCCTCGACGTCCGGTTCGCTGCCGGGTTCCGGCTCTCGCGGGACACGCACGGGCCGGCCCTCGCGCTCGGACAGGCGACGGGCGGCACGGTCAGTCACGCTGCGATCGGCCGATGACCGGCGCAGGTAGAAGAAGAAGAACGCCGAGGCGACCGCTGCCACCGGGATCCCGAAGATGGCTCCCGGGATGCCCGCGATCCGCGAGCCGACCAGCACGGACCCGAGGACGACGAGCGGGTGGATCCCCACGGAGTGGAGCATGATCCGCGGCTGGATCGCGTTCATGACCACCATCCAGGCGACCGTCGTGGCGATGAGCGTCGGCAGGACGGCGTCCGTCTTGAACAGCAGCGCGGCGGCGACCGGCGGCGCCCACGAGAGGAACGGTCCGAAGAAGGGGATGGCCATCAGAAGCCCGGCCGCGACGGACGTGAGGGCGACCAGGGGGACCCCGAGGGCGAGGCTGATCGCGAGGGTCATCGCGAAGAACGTGATGCCCATGACGGCCTGGCCGCGCAGGAACCCGCTGAACGCGCGCGAGACCGACGTCTGGAGCAGCCGCGCCTCGTCGGCGTAGCTCGGCGGGACCATCCGGAAGAGGAACGCGAGGATCTGGTCATGGTCGAGGACCATGTAGACGGACAGGAAGAAGACGATCAGCATCGTCCCGAGCACGCTGATGCTCGCCACGGCGATCTGCTGCAACGGCTGGGTCAGGGCGGCCGCGATCTCGTCGAGGTTGTCCAGCAGGGCAAGGGCCTGGGCGGTCAGATCGACCTGGCCGAGTCCGATCGCGTCGAGCCGCTCCTGCCATGGGCGAAGGAGGTTCGGGAGATCCTCGCGGACCTGCGGCAGGGAGGCGATGAACTCGCCGATCGAATTCGCCAGCGCTCCCGCGACCACGACGAGGACCGCGACGAGCGCCGCGACCAGGATCGAGTACACGAGGACGGTGGCCACGACCCGCGGCAAGCGCGGGATCACGCCGCTGATCCGGGCGACGACCGGGCTGACGACGAACGCGAGCAGCCAGGCGAGGAAGAACGTCAGGAGGATGTCGCCGAAGAAGAAGAAGAGGTTCGCGAGCTGCCCGACGACGATGAAGAACAGCGCCGTCGCGCCGAGCGCGAGGATGATGCCCACCAGTCGGCGGTCCCGTCCGCCCGGCGACACCTCGAGCATCGTCAGCGCAGACCCATCTTCTCGCGGACTTCGGCCATGGTGGCCTCGGCGATCGGGCCCAGCCGCGCCGCGCCGGCTGCCAGGATCTCATCCACCCGCGACGGGTTCGCGATGAGGTCCGCATATCGCTCGCGGGCGTCGGCGTAATGGCGGATGACGCGGTCGGCGAGCAGCTTCTTGGTGTCCACGCAACCGGTCCGGGCCGTCCGCTCGCCGTCCCAGATCTCGTCGTAGTCGTCGCCGAACGATCGGTGCAACTGGCAGACGTTGCAGACCTCCGGGCGCCCGGGATCGGTCCGCAGGATGCGCTGCGTGTCGGTGACCATGGACATGATCTGCTTCCGGACCACGTCGTCGGGGGCGAAGATGTCGATCGTGTTCCCGAGGGACTTGCTCATCTTGCGGGTGCCGTCGGTGCCGAGCACGACCGGGGACTCGGTGAACACCGCCTGCGGTTCCGGGAACGTGGGCCCGTAGCGCGCGTTGAACGCGCGGACGATCTCGCGACTCAGTTCGAGATGCGCCGCCTGGTCCTTGCCGACCGGGACCAGCGACGCCTTGTAGATGATGATGTCCGCGGCCTGGAGCACGGGATAGGTCAGCAGGCCGTGATTGATGTCATCGGGCTGGTTGAGCTTCTTCTCCTTGTAGGTCGGCGTGCGCTCGAGCCAGCTGACGGGGGTCACCGTCATGAGCAGCCAGGCAAGTTCGGTGACCTCCGGGCGGTGGCTCTGCACGAAGAGGGTGCAGCGCTCCGGATCCAGCCCCAGGGCCAGCAGCGCGGCCGCCATCTCGCGCGTCTGGAGTCGCAGGCGCTCGGCATCGTGCGTGCTCGTGAGCGCGTGGTAGTCCACGATGCCGTAGATGGCCTCGTACTCCCACTGGAGCCGGACGTAGTTCCGGATCGCCCCCAGATCGTTGCCGATGTGCGGCGCGCCCGACGGCTGGATGCCGCTGAAGATGCGCGGGCGGGCGGTCGGTGCCGTCGCCGCTGCCGGCGCCGGCGCAAGGTCGATGGTCATCGTCGGCGAGTGTAGCCGACGGCCCTCACCGCTCGGTCACCGTCGATGCGCTCGGCACGTCGGCTACCATTCCGCCGATGCCGAAGCCCGCCCGACGTCCCGCATGAACCGACCGTCCCTGCGCGTCGCGGTGCTCGGTGCCGGGACCGTCGGCGCCGAGGTCGCGTGCGCGCTGCTGGATGCGGGCGCGCCCTACCGGTCCGCCGACGCGCCACCGATCCAGCTCACCGGCGTGGCCGTCCGCGACGTCGCCCGGGCGATCGCGCGCGGCATCCCGGCAAGCCTCGTCTCGGATGCGCCCGCGCACCTCGTCGCCGACGACGAGGCCGACATCATCGTCGAGCTGATGGGCGGCGACGAGCCGGCCCATACCCTGATCGCGGCCGCGCTGTCGATGGGCAAGAGCGTCGTCACGGCCAACAAGCACGTCGTCGCCCACCACGGGGCGGAACTCGAGGCCATCGCGCGGCGGACCGGTGCGACTCTCCGGTTCGAGGCCGCGGTCGGGGGCGGGATCCCGATCCTGGGACCGCTGGCCGCGGATCTCGCGGCGGATCGCGTGACGCGGATCCGCGGCATCGTCAACGGGACCACCAACCACATCCTCACCGCGATGATCGACCCCGATGCCCCGCAGACCTACGCCGCGGCGCTGGCCGACGCCCAGCAGCGCGGGTACGCGGAGGCCGACCCGGCGGGTGACGTCGAAGGGCTCGACGCCGTGAACAAGCTCGTGATCCTGGCCCGGCTGGCCTTCGACCGCTGGCTTGATCCAGCCGCGATCACGACGACGCCGGACGCCGGCGCGGGCGTGGCCACCGGCCCGGGCATCACCACCGTCAGCCTGGCAGATACGCGCGACGCCGCAGCCGTGGGCCGCGTCATCCGGCTGATCGCCACGGCGGAACGCGGTCCGGACGAGGCCATCCGCGCGGCGGTCCTGGCGACCGCGGTGCCGCGCGAGACGGCCTTCGGTCGCACCGAGGGCGTGCGCAACCGGATCGAGATCGACGCGACCCCGGTCGGGCGCGTCGGCTTCGACGGCCCGGGCGCCGGGGGAGCGGCGACATCGTCGGCCGTCCTCGGCGATCTCATCGCCATCGCGCGATCGGCCGGTTCGACGTGGGGCGCCCGACCACTGGCCGGGACGACCGGGCCGGAGCGGGTCGAGCCGCCGGCTCGCGAGCACCTCGCCGCCGCCAGCGGGATCCGGTACCCGATCGATGATTGAGGCGCGACCGGACGACCGCGGTCATCCGGCGCTGATGGCGCGCTATCGGGCGTTCCTGCCGGTCACCGATGCCACGCCGATGCTCACGCTCGGCGAGGGGGCGACGCCGCTCGTCCACGCGCCACGTCTCGGGGCGGCGATCGGCGTCCCGGATCTGTACCTCAAGATCGAGGGTCAGAACCCGACTGGATCGTTCAAGGATCGCGGCATGGTCGTGGCGGTGGCGAAGGCGGTCGAGGCCGGCGCCCGGGCGATCGTCTGCGCGTCCACCGGCAACACCTCGGCGTCGGCGGCGGCCTACGGCGCCCACGCCGGCCTCGAGGTCATCGTCGTCCTGCCCAGGGGCCACATCGCGGTGGGCAAGCTCCTCCAGGCCCTCATCGCCGGGGCGAGGGTCGTCGCGATCGACGGCAACTTCGACCAGGCGCTGACGATCGTCCGGGCGCTCGCCGAACAGGACGATCACCCGGTCACGCTGGTCAATTCCGTCAACCCCTACCGGCTCGATGGCCAGCGAACGGCGGCGTTCGAGATCTGCGACGCGCTCGGACGCGCCCCGGACATCCTCGCCATCCCCGTCGGGAACGCCGGCAACATCTCGGCGTACTGGGCCGGGTTCCGGGCCTACGCCGAGGCGGGCCGGATCGGGGCCACCCCGCGGATGTGGGGGTTCCAGGCCGCGGGCGCCGCGCCGCTCGTCCACGGCCGGCCGGTGGACGACCCCGAGACCGTGGCGACCGCGATCCGGATCGGGGCGCCCGCATCATGGGATCTGGCGATCGCCGCACGCGACGAGTCCGGCGGCCGGATCAGCGCCGTCACCGACGAGGAGATCCTCGCCGCCTACCGGGACCTGGCCCGGCACGAGGGCATCTTCTGCGAGCCGGCGTCGGCGGCGAGCGTGGCGGGCATCCGCCGGGCGGCGGCCGACGGGGAGCTGGATCGATCCGGGACGGTCGTCTGCGTGCTCACCGGACACGGGCTCAAGGACCCGACCACGGCCGAGGCCCAGGTCGGCGACATCATCGACTCCGCGCCGAGCGTCGGCGCGGTGGCGACGGCATTGGGGTGGTAGGAGGATCCATGGTCGCGCACTGGCTCGCAGAGCTCGATGGACGCAAGGTGACCGTCGAGGTGCCCGCCACCTCGGCGAACCTCGGCGCGGGATACGACTGTCTCGGCGTGGCCCTGGCGTTGACGGACACGGTCCAGCTGGAGGTCCGCGGCTGGAGCCGGAGCGAGATCGAGCTCACGGTGGAAGGGCAGGGTCGCGGCGAGCTCACCGGAGATCGCGACAACCGGTTCGTGGCCGGGTTCGAAGCCGCACTCGAAGCCGCCCGCGGCGAGCTGCCCGACGGCGTCGGGTGGCGGATCGTCATGCACAATGACATCCCGCTCGAGCGCGGACTCGGGTCGTCGGCCGCGGCGACCGTCGGTGGGCTCGTGGCCGGCAACGCCCTGCTCGGCGGCCCGCTCACGACGGCCGACCTGCTCCGCCTCGCGACCGACATCGAGGGCCACCCCGACAATGCGGCGGCGGCGCTCCTCGGCGGGTTCACGGTGAGTGCCATCGTCGGTGACGTGGTGGAGGCGGTCCGGTTCGACGTCCCGCGCGAGTTGCGGGCCGTGCTGTTCATCCCGGACCAGCGCCTGAGCACCGTGGCGATGCGCGACGCGCTCCCGCTCAAGGTGCCGCTCGCCGACGCGGTGGCGAACATCGGCGCGGTCGGCCTCGGGGTCGCGGGTCTCGCGACCGGACGCACGGACCTGCTGCGCCTGCTGACGCTCGATCGGATCCACGAGCCGTACCGGGCCAAGGCGTTCCCGGCCCTTCCTCGCCTGCTCGCCGCCGCGCGTGACGCGGGAGCGCTCGGGGCGTGCCTGTCGGGTGCCGGTTCGACGGTCATCGCCTTCGCCGACAACATGGCCGCCTTCACCCAGATCGAGGCCGCGTTCGCCGCTGCCGCGGCCGATCTCGACCTCGCGGGCCGGGTCACGGTCGTGGAACCCCGCAACAAGGGCGCGCGAGTGGTGTCCCTGATCTGAGTCAGCGCACGACGGCGCGACGCGGGCGCCCGAACGAAACATCCGGGCGGGCGGGGGCGCGGCGGTAGAATGCGCCGCGTCATGTCTGCCCCGCTCGTCGTCCAGAAATACGGTGGCTCGTCCGTCGCGGATGCCGACCGGATCAAGCGCGTCGCCCGGCGCGTCGCGCGGGAGCGGGCGGCTGGTCATGACCTCGTCGTTGTCGTGTCGGCGATGGGCGACGCCACGGACGAGCTGCTCGGCCTTGCGGCAGCCATCACGGACGACCCGGACGCTCGCGAGCTCGACGTCCTCCTCGCGACCGGTGAGCACCAGTCGGCGACGCTGCTCTCGATGGCGCTCCACGCCCTCGGGGTCCCCGCGATCAGCCTGACCGGCGCCCAGGCCGGGATCACGACCGACGGACGCCACGGCCGGGCGCGGATCGCCAACATCGAGCCTGCTCGCGTGCGCGCCGAGATCGGGAACGGCAAGGTCGTCATCGTCGCCGGCTTCCAGGGCCAGAGCGCCGCGGCCATCGGGCAGAACGAGGTCACCACACTGGGTCGTGGCGGCAGCGACACGACCGCGGTCGCGCTCGCGGCGGCGCTCCGCGCGGAGCGCTGCCAGATCTTCACCGACGTCCGCGGGATCTACACGGCTGACCCGCGTCTCGTCCCCAGGGCCCGCCAGCTCCCCGTCATCGGCTACGAGGAGATGCTCGAACTCGCCCACCAGGGCGCCCAGGTCATGCAGGTCCGCGCGGTGGAGCTGGGCTGGGTAAACGATGTCGTCATCGAGGTCCTCAGCTCGTTCGAGGACGCCCCCGGCACGCTCATCAGGGAGGACCCGCTCGTGGAGCAGCGCAACAAGGTCCGCGGGCTTGCCCACGACCGCAACGTCGCCAAGGTCACGATCGTGGCCGTCCCGGACCGGCCGGGCGTCGCGCGCTCGATCTTCGAGCCCCTGGCGGAGGCCGGCGTGAACATCGACATGATCGTCCAGAACGTCGGCCACGGCGGCGCCACCGACATGTCCTTCACGGTCCCGCGCGTCGAGCTGGCGCGTGGCAAGAAGGTCCTCGAGCCGATCGTTCGCGACCTCGGCGCCCGCGAGCTCACGACGGACGCCTCGGTCGGCAAGGTGTCCATCGTCGGGGCGGGACTGCACAACGCCCCCGGCTACGCCGCCCGGATGTTCGGGGCGCTCGCGGACGCCGACGTCAACATCGAGATGATCTCGACGTCGGAAGTCCGCATCACCTGCATCGTGGCCGAGGCCGAGCTCGAGACCGCGCTCGGGGCGCTCCACGACGCGTTCGAGCTGGAACGACCCGAGCCGGTCGACGTCGCCGCGGTGGGCTGACCGTCGTGGACCGGTTCCTCGCGCGGTCGCAACGCTTCGACGTCGTCGGCTCCACCAACGACGTCGTCCGGTCGTGGCTCGATGACGACGTCCCGGAGGTCTGTCTCGCGATCGCCGACGAGCAGACCGCCGGACGCGGCCGCGAGGATCGCTCCTGGGTGGCCCCGCGCGGGGCGGCGTTGCTGCTCTCGCTCGGCTTCCGGCCCATGTGGCTCGCGCCCGAGCACGTCTGGCGTCTCGCGGCGGTGACGTCGCTCGCGATGGCCGACGCGGCCGAGGCCGTCGCCGCGCTCCAGCCGGGGATCGTGCGCCTGAAGTGGCCGAACGACCTCGTGATCGCCCGGTCCGCGCTGGGGGTCCGGAAGCTGGCGGGGGTCCTCGGGGAGACCGCGGGTCTCGGCACCCGCGATCCACGAGCCGTGGTCGGCATCGGGATCAACTCGGACTGGCCCGCCGCCGGGTTCCCCGCCGATCTCGCCGAATCGATGACCTCGCTCCGCGCCGAGGCGCACGATCGAACGATCGATCGCGTGGCGCTCGCGGCGGCCTTCGTCGAGCGGCTCAAGCCGGCCATCGGCGCCCTGCGCGGCGGTCGGTTCGACGCGGTCGCGTGGCGCGACCGACAGGTCACGACCGGCCGCGAGGTGCGACTCATCGAAGCCGGCGGGATCGAGCGGACCGTCATGGCGCTCGACGTGGACGCCGACGCCGGGGCTCTCGTGGTGGCGGACGCGTCGGCTCCGGACGGTCGCCGGATCGTGACGGTGGGCGACGTCACCCACGTGCGCCTGGCGTCGCCCGTCGCGAGCGGGGTGTAACGCCGTGGCCCGCCCGGCATTGAGGAAGGTAGGCCGACCGGAGGCGGTCGGGCATCGTCGATTGGCCCATCTCGATCGGGATCGTCCCCTCGTGGATGCGGCGCAGGCGGACCCGACACGGTTCGAGGCCCTGTACCGGAAGTACGTCGCCCAGGTGTACAGCTACGCGATCCATGAACTCCGCGACCGCCACGACGCCGAGGACGCGACCGAGCGGACGTTCCTCGCCGCCCTCGCCCACCTCCGGCGGTTCGAGGAGCGCGCCCGTCCCGAGGACGGCGACGGCGCCTCGACGTTCCGCGTCTGGCTGTTCCAGATCGCCCGGAACGTCGTCGCCGAGCGCCGTCGGCAGCGACGCCGGCGGCCCGAGCTGCCGCTGGAGGCGGCGGCGGACCTGGTCGGCGGGGTTGACATCGAGGCCGATGTCGAACGACGGGACGAGGTCCGGACGGCGCTGCGCGCGGTGGCCCGCCTGCGTGGCGACCGGCGCCAGGCCGTGATCCTGCGCTTCGTCGACGAGATGTCCACGGCCGAGATCGCCGGCGTGCTCGGCCGATCCGAGGGGGCCGTCCGGGTCCTGATCCACCGGGCGTTGCGAAGCGTCGCCGGCGATCTGGGCGGGCGCCGGCGGTGACGTCGCCCGCGATGGGCGGTCGCGACGGCACCGAGATCGACGCGCTGCTCACGGACCGCTACCTCGACGCGCTCCTCGCCGGGCACGCCTCCGGCGCCGATGGCGCGCCGGCCCCGGCCGATCTGGACCGAGGGATCCGAGACGTCGCCGACCGTCTCGCGCGGGCCCTGCCCAGGGCGCACCCGTCGTTCCGGTTCGAGGAGGCGCTCGCGGCTCGCCTTGCCGCGGCCGCGCTCGCCCGCCGTCTCCCGACGGCTGCCGGCGATGAAGGCCGGGTCATCACGATGGACCATGACCCTCGCCTCGACGATCCCGCCCTGGCGGCGTACCTCGAAGGACCATCGCCGGCCGCCGACGAGCCCGGCCGCGTCCGCCCGCTCCTCATCGGCGGGGCCCTGACGTCGGCGGCGCTGTCCATCGCCGGGGCCGCGTTCGTGGCGTGGCGCCGCCGCCGCCCGCCCACGCCGCTCGCCGGCCCGGTCAAGCACGAGACGCTGGCCTGATGCCGCTCAAGCTGCCGTCATTCCGCGCCCGCCGCGACGCCTACCCGGCCGACCTCTGGACCAAGTGCCCGTCGTGCGGGACGATGCTGTTCAACAAGCAGCTCGACAAGGCCGGGCGCGTGTGCGCGACGTGCGGTCATCACTTCCGGCTGTCGGCGGCGGCGCGGCTCGAGCAGCTGCTCGACGAGGGGACCTGGAGCGAGCGCGACGCGGGACTCCACTCCGTGGACGCGCTCGGGTTCGTCGACCAGAAGAGCTACCCGGACCGCCTGACCGCGGCGCAGAACGCCACCGGGATGCGCGATGCCGCCCTGTGGGGCACCGGGGCGATCGGCGGTCGGGCCGTCGCGATCTGCGTCATGGACTTCGGGTTCATGGGCGGGTCCATGGGGGCCGTCGTCGGCGAGAAGGTGACCCGGGCGGCGGAGCACGCCCTCGGCGCGCGGGTGCCCCTGATCGTCGTCAGTGCCTCCGGCGGAGCGCGGATGCAGGAGGGCACGCTGGCCCTGATGCAGCTCGCCAAGACGTTGGCCGCGGTCGATCGTCTTCGGGTGGCCGGCGTCCCGTTCATCTCGGTCCTGTCCGATCCCACGACGGGCGGCGTGTTCGCCTCGTTCGCGGCCGTGGGCGACGTCAACATCGCCGAGCCCAACGCGCTCATCGGCTTCGCCGGTGCGCGCGTGTCCGCGGGCACGATCTCGCAGGAGCTCCCGGCGGGCTTCCAGCGTGCGGAGTTCCTGTTCAGCCACGGGTTCGTGGATCGTGTCGTGGACCGGCCGGCCCTGCGCGACGAGCTCGTGACCCTGCTGGGGATGCTGCCCGTCCGTGACGCGCCGCAGGTCACCCCACCGCCACCGGCCGTCGAGCTGCCGGGGTTCCGCCCGCTGTCGTTCCTGTCCACGCTGGCGGATCGGGTCAACGAGATGGCCACGGCCGATCCGCTGGCCGAGGTGGCGCCGACCAATGGCGGGACCACGGCCGTACTCGGCGAGCGGCAGGACGGTGCCTGGTCGCGCGTGCAGGCGGCGAGGAACCTGCGCCGGCCGCGGACGCTCGACTTCGTCGCCGAGATGACCGACGCGTTCGTCGAGCTCCACGGCGATCGGCTCTTCGGCGATGACGAGGCGATGGTCGCCGGGCTCGCTCGTCTCGACGGCCGCGTCGTCGCGATCGTGGGGCAGCAGAAGGGCGCGGACACGGACGAGAACATCCGGCGCAACTTCGGGATGCCCCATCCCGAGGGCTACCGCAAGGCCATCCGGGTCATGGAGCTGGCGGAGCGGTTCGGGCTGCCGGTCGTGACCTTCGTGGACGTGCCGGGCGCCCATCCCGGCCCCGAGTCGGAGGAGCGCGGCATCGCGGAATCGATCGCGCGGAGCGTCGCGCTCATGACGCGGCTTCGAACGCCGATCGTCGCGGTCATCACCGGCGAAGGGGGTTCCGGCGGCGCCCTCGCGATCGCGGTCGGGGACGTGGTCGTGGCCCTCGAGAATGCCGTGTACGCGGTCATCAGCCCGGAAGGCTGCGCGTCGATCCTGTGGCGGACACCCGACGAGGCGCCCGCCGCGGCCGCGGCGATGCGGATGACCGCGGCGGAGCAGCACGAGCTCGGCGTCGTCGACATCGTGGTGCCCGAGCCCGGCGACGGGGCCCATACGGACGCCGCGGAGACCGCCCGGCGGCTGCGCTCGATCATCGTGGACCGTCTCGATGCGCTCGCGGCGCTGACCGTGGATGACCTCGTGGAGGCCCGCTACCGACGCTACCGGGCCCTGGGCGCCTACACTGAGGCCGAGCTGCCGGACCTGGGGCCGCCCGCGGGTCGGGGGTTGGGCGATCGGTTGCGGGAATTGCTGGATCCCGGTCGGCGGGTCATCGGCGGGACGGTCACGTCGTGGAGCCGCGACGAGCCACCGGCGCGCGAGGAGGTGTAGCGAGTGCCTGGATCGCTCCCGCCCGACGAGCCCCAGCCCCGGACCGAGCGCGATCGCGCCGCGGATCACGCCGCGATCGATCGTCTCGCCGCCGAACTCCTGCCCGCCCTCATGATCAAGCTCGGTACGACCGGGCTCGGCGAGCTCGAAGTGCGCGAGGGGTCCTGGACGGTCCGTCTTCGCCGGCCCGCGGATCCGGCGGCCGGGAGTCGTGACCGCAAGACCGATCGGTCCAGCCGCGCCGGCGGCGGGCACGGGCACGCGGCGGTCGTCGGCCTGACGCCGGTGGGGCCCGGTCGGGACGGTCGCGACGGCCACGCGGGCGCCGACAGCCGGCGAGTCGTCGCCACGTCGCCTGGCGTCGGGACGTACCAGCCGCGCGGCGACGCCCGGGTCGGGACGTCGGTGCGTGCCGGCGACCGGCTCGGCTCGGTCGACGTGCTCGGCGTCCAGCAGGAGGTCGTCGCGCCCGTGGACGGCGTCGTCGGGTCCAGCCTGGTCGAACCCGGGGACGCGGTGGAGTACGGCCAGGAGCTCGTCGTCATCGAACTCGTCGCCCCGCTGACCGGCGAGGGCTGACGTGTTCCACAAGATCCTGATCGCGAACCGCGGCGAGATCGCCCTGCGGATCCTGCGCGCCTGCCGCGCCCTCGGCGTGGAGGCGGTCGTGGCCTACAGCGAGGCCGATCGCGATTCGCTGCCGGTGCTCCTGGCCGACGAGGCCATCTGCATCGGCCCAGCGGACGCCAAGCGCTCCTACCTGTCGGCCCCGGCGGTCATCTCCGCGGCCCTCATCACCGGCTGCGACGCGATCCATCCCGGCTACGGCTTCCTGTCCGAGGACGACGGCTTCGCGGACGTCGTCACGGCCCACGGGCTGACGTTCATCGGCCCGTCGGCGAACGTGCTCGAACGGTTCGCGAGCAAGGAGGGCACGCGCCGCCTGCTGGGCGCCCATGGCCTGCCGACGATCCCCGGGTCCGACGGGATGCTCCGCGACGAGGTCCACGCGCTGGGCGAGGCGGAGCGGATCGGCTACCCCGTCCTGATCAAGCCTTCGGCGGGCGGTGGTGGCAAGGGGATGCGCATGGTCCGCACCCCGCGCGAGCTCGAATCGGTGCTGAAGGTCTGCCGCTCCGAGGCGAAGGCCGCGTTCGGTGACGATTCGCTGTACCTGGAGAAGTGGCTGGACGAGACCCGGCACGTCGAGGTCCAGGTGGCCGTCGACCGCTACGGGCACGGCGTCCACCTCGGCGAGCGGGACTGCTCCGTCCAGCGACGGCACCAGAAGATCCTCGAGGAGTCGCCCACGCTGGCCCTGTCCGATGCCGCCCGGGCGGAGCTCGCCGAGCTCGCGGTCCGGGCCGTGGTGGCGGCCGGCTACGAGAACGTCGGCACGCTCGAGTTCCTCGTGGATCGGTCCGGCGCGTACTACTTCATCGAGATCAACTGCCGGATCCAGGTGGAGCACCCGGTGACCGAGATGCGGACCGATATGGACCTAGTGGCGACGCAGATCCGGATCGCGGCCGGCGAGCCGCTCGGGTTCTCTCAGGCCGATGTGGAGTTCCGCGGTCACGTCATCGAGTTCCGGATCAACGCCGAGGATCCCGAGGCGGAGTTCCGTCCGGGCGCGGGTCTCGTGGAGCGCTACCACGCGCCGGGTGGGCCCGGGATCCGGATGGACTCGCATCTGTTCAGCGGCTACGAAGTCCCGCCCTACTACGACTCGCTCCTCGGCAAGCTCATCGTGTGGGGTCCCGACCGCGCGACGGCGATCGCGCGCGGCGCCGTGGCGCTCGACGAGCTCGTGGTCGACGGCCTCGTCACGAACGTGGCGATCCACCGGGCGCTCCTGGCCAACGAGACGTTCCTCGAGGGCAGGTTCACCACCAACCTTCTCGATCGAGTGGGTGGCGCCGCGATCCTGGCCGCCGCCGCTCGCACGTGAGGCGCCGGCGCGCCACGCCATCGTGTCGTGGTGCAGACCTGCACATTCCTGGCCGCATCGCCGGCCGCCGAACGGCGAGACTTGACCACCGACGCCCGTCCTGGAGATGCCCGTGACCGACGCCACCATCCACACCACTCGCGAGATCGAGGCCCTGATCCCCCATCGATGGCCGGTCCTGATGGTCGACCGGATCGTCGAATACGACGCCGAGGCGAAGCGGATCGTCGGGATCAAGGGCGTCACCGCGAGCGAGTGGTACTTCCAGGGGCACTTCCCCGGGCTGCCCGTGATGCCGGGCGTCCTCCAGGTGGAAGCCCTGGCCCAGACGATGGCGGTCTACGTCGCCAAGCAGCCCGGGTTCGGCGACCGGATCGGCCTCTTCGCCGGCATCGACGATTGCCGGTTCAAGCGGATCGTGGCCCCCGGCGACATCCTCCGGCTCGAGATCACGATGCAGAAGCTGGGCGGCCGATTCGGTCGGGCTCGCGGCGTCGCGAGCGTCGGCGGGGAGACCGCCTGCGAGGCCACGCTGTCCTTCATCATCCCCGGCGAAGGGGTCCTTCGATGACCCGACTCGCGGTCCTCGCCGACGTCCACGGCAACGCCCTCGCGCTCGAGGCCGTTCGCGCGGCCATCCGCTCGGCGCGTCCGGACGCCGTGGCGGTCGCCGGCGACCTCGTCCTCAACGGTCCTGAACCGGCGGCCACCGTGGACCTGCTGCGCGAGATGGAGGGCGACGGCGCCGCGATCATCAGCGGCAACACCGACATCGTCGTCGCCGACTTCGACTACGCGGCAGGCTTCCCGTGGATGGCCGATGGCGTCCCGGACACGGTCCGCGCCGCGGCCGAATGGGCGCATGACGCGCTCGGGGATGAGCGGATCGCCTGGCTGCGACGGCTGCCCGCCGAACGTCGGATCCACGCCGACGACGGATCCATGACGCTCGTCTGCCACGCGTCCCCGGGATCGCAGACCGCCGGGTTCGATCCCGAGCTGGACCCGACGGTCGTCGTGGAGCGGGTCGCGCGCACGGACGCACGGGTGATCGCCTGCGGCCACACGCACCTGCCCGAGGTCCGGGACCTCGGCTGGAAGGTCATCGTCAACCCCGGGTCCGCGGGCTACACCTTCGACGGCGATCCGACCGCCAGCTGGGCCCTCGTGGACCTGGCCGACGACAACGTCACCTGTGAGATCAAGCGCGCCACCTTCGACGCCCTCGCGGTCGCGGACGCGATCTCGTCGCGCGGCCTGCCCGGCGACGTCTACCGCGCCGCGACGGTCCGCACGGGCAAGCTGGTCCGATGAGCGACCGCCGCCGCGTCGTGGTCACGGGGATGGGCGCGATCTCGGCGCTGGGCAACGATGTCCCAAGCCTGTGGGCGGGCCTCGTCGCGGGCCGGCCCGGCGTGCGCACGATCGACGTCTTCGATCCGTCGCGGCTGACCTCGCGGATGGCCGGCCAGGTCCGCGACTTCGATGCCAGCGGGGTCCTCGACCGCAAGGACCAGCGCCGGACGGATCGCTACATCCAGTTCGGCCTCGTGGCGACGCGCGAGGCGCTCGACCAGGCCGGGCTGCCCGAGCGCTTCGAGGGCGACCTCGCCGAGCGGACCGGGGTGATCCTCGGGACCGGGATGGGCGGCGTCGGGACCCTGATCGACGGATTCAGCACGAACGCCCTGCGCGGCCCCGACCGCATCAGCCCGTTCCTGGTGCCGATGGGCATCCCCAACGTGGGGGCGGGGCAGATCGCGATCACCTTCGGCATGACCGGTCCGAACTTCGCGACCTCGTCCGCCTGTGCCACGGGTGGCCACGCGCTCGGCGAATCGTCCGAGATCATCCGACGCGGCGACGCCGACGTGATGATCGCGGGCGGGACCGAGGCCGGCGTCTACGAAGCGCTCGTTGGCGGGTTCGCGGCGATGCGGGCGCTCTCGACGCGCAACGACGATCCAGAAGGCGCCTCGCGACCGTTCGATCGCGGACGCGACGGGTTCGTCATCGGGGAGGGGGCCGGCGTCGTGATCCTCGAGGCGCTCGAGCACGCGGAGGCCCGCGGCGCGACGATCCTCGCGGAACTCGTCGGGTACGGCGCCACCGCTGACGCGTCACACATCACGCTGCCGGCGCCGGGCGGGATGGGCGCGGTCCGTGCCGCACGACGAGCGATGGAAAAGGCGGGGCTGACCGCCGCGGACATCGACCACGTCAACGCCCATGCCACCTCAACGCCGGAGGGCGACAAGGCGGAGTTGCAGGCGATCCGGACGATCCTCGGCGACCGCGTCGGCGACGTCCCGATCACGGCCAACAAGAGCATGCTCGGGCACACGCTCGGGGCGGCCGGGGCGATCGAGGCCATCGTCTCGATCCAGACGATCCGGGAGGGATGCGTCCCGCCGACGATCAACCTGACCGATCCGGACCCCGAGGCCGATGGCCTGGACCTCACGCCCCTGACCGCCACGCGCCGGACCGTCGACACCGTCCTGAGCAACTCCTTCGGATTCGGTGGCCAGAACACGGCCCTCATCCTCACGCGGTGGGTCGCATGACCGACGAGACGCTCGATCCCGCGGAGGAGCCGGCCGCCGGTTCGGAGGGCCTGGACGGACACGAGGGCATCGTGATCGTCGATCCGGCCGGTCTCGAGGCCGCCCAGCCACGCGACGACGGCGACGTGTCCCTGCTCGCCCTCATCGATCGACTGTCCTCGTTGCTGGACCGATCGGACCTCACCGAGCTGGCCGTCGAGAGCGGCGGGACCGGCATCGTCCTGCGCAAGGCCGTCGCGGTCACCGCGACCGCCGCGGCGGCTCCGGCGGCCGGCCCCGCGGCGACGGAAGCGCGCCATCCCGCGGCCGAAACGACCGGGTCCCGCGAGCCCGGGCCGCCGAGCCGACCGTCGGTCAAGGCGCCCCTGACGGGGATCTTCTACGCCTCGCCGGCCCCCGGCTCGGGTCCGTACGTCCAGGTGGGCGGTGAGGTTGCGGTCGGACAGGTCGTGGGGCTGATCGAGGCCATGAAGCTGTTCAACGAGATCAAGTCGGATCTCGCGGGCCGCGTCGTGAAGGTCATCCCCGAGAGCGGCACCCTGGTCAAGGCCAAGCAGCCGCTCGTGGAGGTGGATCCCCTGTGAGCGAGCCGGCGCGCTACGCGCACATCACCGGGTGGGGTCGGTACGCGCCATCGAAGGTCCTGACCAACCGCGATCTCGAGCAGATGGTGGACACGTCCGACGAGTGGATCGTCAGCCGGACCGGGATCCGGGAGCGCCGCGTCGCCGGCGCGCATGAGACCACCGCGTCGATGGGCGCGGTCGCGGGCCTGCGGGCCATCCGGACCGCGGGCCTCGACCCGGACGACATCGACCTGATCCTGCTCGCGACGCTCACGCCGGACTACTGGATGCCGTCCACGGCGGCCCTGGTCAAGGAAGCCATCGGCAACACCCGCGCGTCGGCGATGGACGTCGCGGCGGCCTGCAGCGGGTTCGTGTACGCCTACGCGACGGCCCAGGCCTGGATCACCAGCGGTCTGGCGAAGCACGTGCTCGTGATCGGGGCGGAACTGCTGACGCGCTTCCTCGACTACACGGACCGGAGCACCTGCATCCTGTTCGGCGACGGGGCCGGGGCGGTCGTGCTCTCGGCGTCGGACGAGCCCGGGGGCGGGCTGGGGATCGAACTCACGACCGAACCGCAGGGCGCCTACATGATCTGGCTGCCGGCCGGCGGCGCGAAGAGCCCGCCGTCCGCCGCGACGATCGCCCGGGGCGAGCACTACATCCGGATGGAGGGCAACCAGACCTACCGGTTCGCGACGCGGACGATGGCGACCACCGCGCTCGAGTCGATCCGACGGGCGGGTCTGGCGCTGGCCGACATCGACCTCGTCATCCCGCATCAGGCCAACGTCCGCATCGTCGAGGCCGTCGCCAAGGGCCTGGACCTCCCGCTCGACCGCATGTACGTGAACCTCGATCGCTACGGGAACACGTCGGCGGCGTCGGTGCCGATCGCCCTGGCCGAGGCGGCCAACAGCGGCCGGATCCGCGTCGGCGATCACGTCGTCATGGTCGCGTTCGGGGCCGGGTTCACGTCCGGTGCCGTGACCGTCCGCTGGACCGCGGACCCGTCGCGCGGGATCGCCGGTGACGCCGCGGTCGATCCGGACGACGTCAAGGTAAGGCTGCCGGTCGACTGGGACTCGGTCGATCCGATCCCCGACGCCCTCGCCGCCATCATGGCCCGACCCGGACCCATCGACGTCCCGCTCGACGATGTCGTCCCCGGTGAGCCCCCGAGCACGCACGATGAGGTCCCCGCATGATCGATCTGTCCGGCAAGTCCGCCCTCGTGACGGGTGGCTCGCGCGGGATCGGGCGAGCGATCGTGACCCGCTTGGCGACCCAGGGCGCCGACGTGGCGTTCACGTATCGCGGCAACGCCGTCGCCGCCGCCGAGGTGACCGCGCTGGTCGAAAGCATGGGTCGGCGGGCGCTGGCCATCCAGGGCGACGCGCGCGCGCCGGAGACCGCCGACGGCGTCGTGAAGGCCGTCCTCGAGGCCTTCGGCAAGGTCGACATCCTCGTCAACAACGCCGGTGTCACCCGCGACGACCTGATCATGCGCATGACCGAGGAAGCCTGGCGCGAGGTCCTCGAGACCAACCTGTCGGGCGCCTTCTGGATGATCAAGGCCGTGACCCGCCCCATGCTCAAGGCACGTGCCGGCCGGATCATCAACATCACCTCGGTGTCCGGGCAGGCCGGCCAGACGGGCCAGGCGAACTACAGCGCGGCCAAGGCGGGTCTGATCGGGCTGACCAAGGCGAGCGCCAGGGAGCTGGCCTCGCGCGGGATCACGGTCAACGCCGTCGCCCCGGGGTTCGTCCTCACCGAGCTGACCCAGGACCTGCCCCCGGCGCTGATGGCGGAGATCACGTCCCGGACCCCGCTCGGGCGCTTCGGGACGACCGACGAGATCGCCAGCGCGGTGGCCTTCCTCGCCGCCGACGAAGCGGGTTACATCACGGGCCAGGTCCTCGCCGTCGACGGCGGCCTGGTGATGATGTAGGAGGCGGTCTGCGCAGGATCGCCGGACGGCCGGTGCTACGCTCTCGACGATGCGTGTCTCGCCATTCTCGATCAGCGGCCTGGGTCATCAGTCGAGCCTGATCTCGGACGATGGCGCCGGTGTCGCAGCGGTCATCGATCCGCGCCGCGACGTGGACATCTACCTCGCGGCCGCACGCGCCGCGGACCTGCGGATCACGCACGTCGTCGAGACGCACCTCCACAACGATTACGTGTCGGGGGGTCGAGAGCTCGCGGCGCTGACCGGGGCGACCCATGTCATCGGCGCGGGCGCCGCGCTTCGCTACGATCACCAGGGGCTCGCGCACGGCGCGACGTTCGATGTCGGGAGGCTGCGTTTCGCGGCGCTCGACACGCCCGGCCACACGCCCGAGCACGTCAGCTATACGGTGGCCGACACGACCCGGGCCGATGAGCCCGTCCTGGTCCTGAGCGGCGGCTCGCTGCTCGTGGGGGCCGTGGGACGCACCGACCTGCTCGGCGAGGCCGACGCGGTCCCCTTCGCCCACGCGATGCAGCGTTCGATCCACGACGTCCTGCTCCGGCTCGAGGACTCGGTCGTGGTCCACCCGACGCATGGGGCGGGTTCGCTCTGCTCCACCGGGATCGCCGACACGCCGACCACGACGATCGGGTTCGAGCGGCGTCACAACCCGCTCCTGGCGCCGATGGATCCCGACGCGTTCGCCCGGGCCCTGCTCACCGGTCAGCCGGCCTTTCCCCGCTACTTCGCCCGCATGCGCCCGATCAACCAGGCCGGCCCGGCCCTGCTCGGCGCGACGATCCCGATGCCGCCGGGTCTCGCCCCGGAGGCCGTCGGCGCGATCGTCGACGGTGGCGGCCTGATCGTCGATGCCCGGCCGGGCGTTCGCCATGCCAGGGGCCACATCCCCGGGTCGCTCTCGATCCCGCTCGACGAGTCCTTCGGGACGTGGCTCGGCTGGGTCGTCGAGCTCGATCGTCCCGTCGTCCTCGTGATCGACGGGCCGGACGACCTGGACCTGCTCGTGCGACAGGCGATCCGCATCGGCCACGACCGCGTCGTCGGGTTCCTGGCCGGCGGCGTGGAGGCCTGGGCGGCGGCCGGCCGACCCGTCGAGGCCACCGAGCGCCTGACCTCGGCGTCGCTCGCCGCGACGCTCGCCGCGGCGGATCCCCGTGAGGCCCCGCTGGTGATCGATGTCCGTCAGGCGTCGGAGTTCGAAGCCGGTCACGTGCCCGGCGCGTGGCACATCAACGGCGGATCGCTCGCGGATCGGCTCGCCGACCTGCCCCGGGACCGCGACCTCGCGTGCATCTGCGCCGCCGGGTTCCGGTCGTCGATCGCGGCGTCGCTGCTGCGCTCGGCCGGGTTCGATCGAGCGGCCTGGGTCCAGGATGGGTTCCCGGCCTGGCAGCGCGCGGGTCTGCCCGTCGAGACCGGCGCATCCGGGGCCCGCGGCCCCGCCTGACCGACGCGGTCGTCGGGGACCGGGCGCGGCCGTCGCGGCTACCATCGAGCGATGACCCACGAGGCACCCGACGACCCGATCGACGCGCCCGCGGCGCTGTCCAATGGCGACCTCGCCCGGATCTTCCACGAGATCGGGGACATGCTCGAGGTCAAGGGCGAACTCGTGTTCAAGACGGTGGCCTATCACCGCGCGGCCGACGCGATCGGCCGAAGCCCGGTGGACCTCGTCGCCGCCTACCGGGGCGGGTCGCCGCCGCGCGTGCCCGGCGTGGGGCAGGCGATCAGCGACAAGATGGCCGAGCTCGCGACCACCGGCCGGATGGCCTTCTACGAGCGGCTGCGGGCCGAGGTCCCGCCGGCCCTGGTGGAGTTGCTGCGGATCCCCGGGCTGGGCCCGAAGACCGTTCGTCAACTCTCGACCGAGCTCGGGATCGAGTCCCTCGCGGATCTCCAGCAGGCGGCGGAAGCCGGCCGGATCCGGGACCTGCGCGGCCTGTCGGCCAGGACCGAGGCGCTCATCCTCGAGGGGATCGCGCGACTCGCCGCCACCCCGGACCGAATGCTCCTCGACCGCGCCGCGACCATCGTCGACGACCTCATCTCGATCCTCGCGGACACGCCGGGCGTCCTGGGCATCGAGCCCGCCGGCTCGTTCCGCCGCCGCCGCGAGACGATCGGTGACCTCGACCTGCTCGCCGAGACGGACGCCGCCGAGGGGCTGATCGAGCGGTTCACGGGGCTCGGCCTCGTCGACCACGTAGTGAACCGGGGCGGGTACAAGGCGGCCGTCCGGCTGCAGCGTGGCCCGCAGGTCGACCTCATGATCATGCCGCCCGGCGCGGCCGGGACCTATCGGCTCCACTTCACCGGCTCCAAGGAGCACAACGTCCGGCTGCGCGCCATGGCTCGCGACCAGGGGTGGTCCCTCTCGGAGAAGGGATTCCTCCGGATCGGGGAGGACGGGAACCCGCTGACCGGGCCGGACGCGACGCTGCGGACCTTCCCGACCGAGGCCGAGGCCTATGCGTTCCTCGGGCTCGCGTACGTCGAACCCGAGTTGCGCGAGGACGCGGGCGAGGTGGAGGCGGCGATCGCGGGGACCCTGCCGACGCTCGTCGAGGTCGCCGACCTGCGCGGCGACCTTCACACGCACTCGGACTGGACCGATGGGACGCACTCGATCGAGGTGATGGCGGAGGCGGCCCGTCGCCGCGGCTATGCCTACCAGGTCCTGACCGACCACACGCAGTCGCTCGCCATCGCCCGTGGTCTCGTCCCGGACCAGGTCGCCGAACAGCGCGAGATCATCGCCGCGCTCAACACCCGGTTCGCCGCCGAGGAGGCCGCCGGGACCGCGCCATCCGCGACGCCCGCCGGCGGCTTCCGCCTGCTCCACGGGTGCGAGCTCGAGATCCGCGCCGACGGCGTGCTCGACTACGAGGACGACCTGCTCGCGATGTTCGATCTCGTCGTCGCGTCCGTCCACGTGGCCCGTCGACAGTCGCGGGCCGACCTGACGCGACGGACGCTCAACGCGATCCGCAGCCCGCACGTCGACGTCATCGCGCACCCATCGGGCCGGATGATCGGGACGCGGGACGACCTCGACCTGGCGTGGGACGAGGTCTACGCGGAAGCGGCGCGGACCGGCACCGCGCTCGAAGTCAACGGCTCGCCGCACCGGCTGGACCTTGCCGTCGAGCGCGCCCGCCGCGCGGTCAGCGAAGGCTGTCTGCTCTCGATCGACTCCGACGCCCACAAGACGTCCGAGTTCGACCAGATCCTGTGGGGCGTCAGCCAGGCGCGCCGGGCCTGGGTCACGGCCGGCGACGTCGTGAACACCCGGACCCGTGACGCCCTCCTGCGTTGGACCGCCGGCAAGCCGGGGCGCGTGTGATCGGCTCGCGTACCATCGGCCCGATGGAGGACCGCGCCGCCAGGATCGACCTCGCGCTCGCCGCGGTGACCGTCGTGGGGTTGTCGAGGCTGCTCGAACCGCCGGCGGTCTGGTTCGTCGCGATCCTGCTCCTGATCGCCATGCTGTTCGGGACGCTCCAGGTCCTCGCGGACGAAGTGTCGGCGGCCGAGGCGGCGGCGGGCGTTCCCATCGAGTCGCTGATCCTGCCGGCCGTGGCGGCGGTCGCGTGCGTCGGCGCGATCCGACTCGTGCCGTTCGGGCTGTGGCTCGCGCCCGCGCTGGTCGTCGCCGGACTCCTGGTCGCGCGCACGCTCGCGATCGAGGCGCGGATCCACGCGTCCCCGGAGGGCCTGAGCCAGCGGGACCGGACGTCCCTGCTGGTGACGCTGCTCGTCGTCGGGTTCCTCGGGTTCACCGGCGTCGCGGCGATGGTGCCCGGCGGGCTGGTGGCGACCGCTCCCGGCGTCGCGCCGCGGCCGATCCCCGAGTCGTCGCTCGTCGGGCTCGCGGCCGGCGACGCGCTCATCGCGGGTCTGCTCGGCTATCGCGTCGCCGCGCTCCGTGTCCGGACCCTCCGCGACGCCCTGTGGTCGGCATTCACGTACGCCGCGGCCATCGCCATCGGCGCGGCCGCCTTCCGGGCCATGGCCATCCCGCGACTCATCGGCCCGGCGCTGCTGACGCTCGCGTTCTACCTGTGGGACGCGTTCGCCGGGGTCACGCCCGTGCGCCGTCGGGACCTCGACTGGCTGTGGCAGACCGCGCTCCTGGTCGTGCTCGGCATCGTCGTGGTGGCCTGGAACCTGCTCCTGCGCGGATAGGGCCGGCGCGCGGCGTTTGACGCGCCGCCGGATGGGTGCTAGAAACGAGCCTCGCGTCGTGACCCGTCCGCGGTCGCGCGCCCCTTGCCCGCGACCCGCCCCGACGTCGCGTTGCCCGAACGGAGTGCCCCCACGTGACCTTCCCCGACGTCGAGATCAAGGACCAGAGCCCGGTCAACCTGACCCGCACCAAGCGCCAGCTGGCCGGACAGGCCATCGCCCAGGCCGCCGCCGCGCAGTGGTCCGACGCGGTGACGACAAACCGCAAGCTTCTCGAGCTCGGTCCGGACGCGGAGGCCGAGAACCGGCTCGCCAAGTCGCTCTGGGAGCTCGGCGAGCTCGCCGCGGCCCGCGAGCACTACCAGACTGCGCTCGCGCTCGACCCCACGAACCGCATCGCCGAGCGCAACATCGATCGTCTCAAGGTGCTCCTGGTCGCCGCCGGGGAGAAGACGGTGCCCGCGCAGGCTGGCAGCAAGGCCCCGGTCGGGATCTTCGTCGAAGAGACCGGCAAGACCGGGTTCGCGTTCCTCACGGACCTCGCCACGCCGCGCGCGCTCGCGCAGGTCAACCCCGGTGACTTCGTGGAGCTGATCCCCGAGGGCAACCGGCTCATCGCCAACAGCAACGGCGTGCGCGTCGGGATCGTCGAGCCGCGTGTCGCCGCCCGACTGCTGAAGCTGATGGCCGACGGGAACAAGTACGCGGCCGGCGTGACGTCGCTCGGCGACAAGGACGTCCGGATCATCATCCGCGAGATCTTCCAGGACCCGGCGAACTACGGGAAGGTCAGCTTCCCGACTGCCGCCAAGTCCACGGACCTCCGCCCGTACACCAAGGGCACGCTCGTCCGTGAAGAGCTCGATCTCGAGGAGGATCTCGAGGACGATGACGAGGACGACGAGATCGAGGACCTCGATCGTGTGCTTCCGCCCGAGTCCACGACCGACGAGGCCTTCGAGGAGGAGGCCGACGACCTCGACGAGGCGTAAGGCGCCGACCGTCATGGGTCGCCCCGCTGGCCACCTGGGCTAGCATCATCCGATGGCAGGTCGTGTCATCACCACGGACGTCGACGCCGGCATCTCGCTGCCGGCCTTCGACCGGGCCGCGCCCGCCCCGCCGCCGGCCGTCGTGGCCGCCAGGATCGATTCGCACACCAGCGCCGGGGACGTCGTCGCCGACCTGTTCGGGCGCGGCGGCTGGATCGCCCGCGCGGCCGTGGATCGGCAGCGCCGCGCCGTCTCGCTGGAATCGAGCCCGCTGACGCGGATGCTCGCCGAGGTGGTCCTGCGACCACCGGACGTCCGTCACCTCGATGCCGCCTTCCAGGGCATGTCGGCGTCCCCGCGCCGGGAATCGAGCCTGAAGGTGTCGCTCGGCGACCTGTATGCGACGCGCTGCGCGACCTGCGGCCGGACCCTCGTCCTCGACGAGATCCTGTGGTCGACCGAGGGCGTGGCCACCGGGGTCGAGGCGGACCCGGAGCGGGCCGACCGGACGCCGGCGAGCCTCGATGCGCGGCCGATCGCCCGCCTGTATCGATGCACGGTCTGTCGCGACCAGCGCGGCGGATCGGAGCACCGGTCGGGTCCGCTCGATGCCGATGACCTCGCGCGCCTCCACGCCGATGTCGGGGAGGCGGAGGTGCGCGCGGAGTTGCGCAACCGGTTCCCGCCCGTCGACGGCGCCGAATCGCTCGTCGACGAGCTCCTCGCGCTCCACACCCCGCGTCAACTGGTGGGCCTGAGCGCCATCATCGACCGGATCGAGAGCGACCTGCGGGCGGCGCCCGTGCTGGCCGCGCTGCGCCTGGCGTTCCTGCATTCCATCCTGCCCGCCAGCCGACTGCTGGTGACGCCCGGCCGCACCGCGAACCTGCGGATCTCCAATGGCCATGTCCGGCTGCCGGGAGCCACGCAGTGGCGCGAGCGCAATGCCTGGCTCGCGTTCGAGGATGCCTTCCGCCTCGTCCGGGGATTCGTCCAGCGCCTCGAGGGCGGCGCGCTCGGGCCACTCCAGGCGCGGCTGGGCCTCGATCTGCGGAGCCTCGGTGAGGGCACGGCGACGGCGGTCCTCGGGCTGTCCGGCGCGTCCGGTCTGCGCCTGCTCCACGACGAGGGCGACGGTCAGGGCCGGGGCGGTGCGATGCCCCGGGTCCGGCTGCTGCTCGGCCAGCCGCCCGTGCGCCCGACGCTCGAGCGTCTCGCCGCCACGTACCACGCGACGGCCTGGGTGCTCGGGCGGGACGCCGCCGCGCAACTGCCCATCGACGCGCTCGCGGGACCGCCGCTGCGCGCGCCATGGAACTGGCAGGCGGTCGCGATCGGCCGGTCGCTCGAGGCCGCCGCGCCGGCCCTGGCACGGGACGGCCGAGCGGTGATGCTCGTCGACGGAGGGCCGGAATCGCTCGTGGCGGCGGCACTCGGTGGCTCCTCGGCCGGGTTCCGCCTGCACAGCGCCCGACTCGCGGACGGCGATGACGAGAGCGGCGGGACGATCGAGTTCCTGCCGCCCGGTGCCGCGCGCCCGCCCGGTCCGCGGACGCGGTCCAACGTGTCGCTGCCGCCGGTCCCGGGCGGCTCCGGTGACCCCGACATGGTCCCGGGTCCGGGCCTGTTCTCCGCCCCGGAGCGGTTCGACCAACGGGCGTTCTCGGTCGCCGAGGCCGCCCGGACGGTGACCGAGATCGCCGTCGAGACGCTGCGCGCCCGAGGTGAGCCCGCCCGCTTCGAGCGCCTGCTCGGCGAGGTCCTCGTCGGCCTGGACCGGGCGGGGCAGCTCCGTCGGCTGGCATCGGGGGCCATGGGTGAGGCGCCCGACGAGGTCGCGCCCGGGGATCGATCCGCGGACGCGTCGTCGGCGACGCCCGGCGACCGCCACGAGGACGGCGTCGACGATCCGGTCGACCGTCTCCTCGAGCTCATCCGTGGCGAGATGTCACGACCGACGAACGGTCGTCTCGAGGAGATCGAGCCCGGCCGCTGGTGGCTGGGCGATCCGGCGGACCAGGCGGCCGCCGCCGCGCCGCTCGCCGATCGCGTCGAGTGGGCCGTGTTCAGCCTCATGTCGACGGCCGGGCCGCTGACCGAGGCGGCCTTCTACGAGCGCATCGCCACCCTCTTCACGGGTCACGACCTGCCCGATGAGGGGCTCGTGCGGGCCTGCCTCGAGAGCTACCGGAGCCCGTCGAGCACGAAGGACCGGCTCGCCACCACCGACGATCTCCTGCGCCGCAGCCACGAGCACACGGACCTGCTCGCGACGCTCGCGGACGCGGGACATCGCCTCGGGATGCGCGTGTGGCTGGCACGCAAGGAGCAGATGCGGCGAAGCGGTGGGGCGCTGCTCGGCGACCGCCTCACGGACCGCGAGGCGAGGGCGTACCTGGGCGCCGTCAGCCGCTCGGCGGAGCTCGGCGACGTCGACTGCGTCTGGTACATCCGCGGCAAGGTGGCGTTGCTCTTCGAGGTCGAGTGGACCGCGATGCTCGGCGAGCCGCTGCTCCGCCGTCACGCCCGGATCAAGCCCGATCCCAACCTCATCCGCTTCCTCGTCATCGCCCCGGAACGGACCGATCTCATCCGGTACAAGCTCGGCCGCTCCCCGTTGCTCCGCAACGCCCTCGACGCCGGCGGCTTCCACCTCATCAAGTCCGACCACCTACGCCGCTGGCTGGCCGAGGACCGCCCGGACCTCGCGGACCTCGAACCCCTCCTCGGCCTCGACCCCGTCGTGGAACGCTCCGGGGAGCAGATGCCGCTCTTCGGGGGCTGACCCGGACAGGGCGCTGCGGCGCTACCCTGTCCGTAATGGCGGCCCCAGGCCGCGTCCAACGCATCTGCCCACCGCAGGAGGCTGTCCCGTGACCACGCCCGACGAGTCCGTCGGCTCGCCCGTCGAGGCCCTCGCCGATCGGTTCTGGGAATCGCTCCTGGAGCTCAACCCGACCCTCGCATCGTTCTATGGCGACGATCGATACGCCGATCGCCTGGAGGATCCGGGGCCCGAGGGTCGAGCGAAGGCCCGGGCGCTGGCCGAGCGCACGGCCGCCGACGCGCGTGCCATCGAGGTCGATGGCCTGCCGACCGAGGAGCGCATCACCCGCGACATGCTGCTCGTCGTCTCGGAGCTGACCCTCGAGGAGGACGATCAGCGCCTCCACGAGCTGCGCGTCGTGGACCAGATGAACGGTCCGCAGCAGCTCCTTCCCCAGATGACGCAGTTCCAGGCCGCGGACACGCCGGAGCGCCTCGAGGCGTTCGTCGAGCGCCTGCACGCGTATCCCGCGTTCATGGCGGCCAACGCCGCCATCCTCGTCGACGGGATGCACTCCGGGCTGACCGCACCGCGCATCGTGACCGAACGCACGATCGCCCAGATGGAGCGGATGGCCGAGATCCCGATCGAGGCCGCCCTCATCCCGTCGATGGTCAAGGTGGCGTCCGACGCGGACCGCGAGCGCATCCGCGACATCGTGCGCGATGTCGTCCTCCCCGCGGACCAGCGGTTCCTCGAGACACTGCGCGGCGAGTACCGCTACGCCAGCCGGGAGGAGCCCGGGATCTGGTCCGCCCCCGATGGCGAGGCGATCTATCGAACGGCGATCCGCAGCTGGACCACGCTCGATCTCGATCCCGAGGACGTCCACCGGATCGGGCTCGAGGAGCTCGAACGGATCGAGGCCGAGCGACGGGCGATCGCCCGGACGGCCGGGTTCGGGGACGACACCACGGCCTACCGTCGCGCGCTGGACGTCGCGCCCGGCAACACGCCGGTGAGCAAGGCCGAGCTGATCGATCGTGCCACCGAGGACATCGAGCGCGCGATGGCGCTGGCACCGACGTACTTCGGGGTGCTGCCCAGGGCGGCGTGCGACGTCCGGCCGGTCGAGGAGTACAAGGAGCGCGACGCACCGTTCGCGTACTACTATCCGCCGTCGCCGGATGGGTCGCGTGCCGGCATCTACTACGCCAACGGCTACGACCTGCCGAGTCGCAAGTACTCCAAGCTCGCCGCGACCACCTACCACGAGGGCGCCCCGGGTCACCACTTCCAGATCACGCTCGAGATGGAGAACCCGCGCCTCAACCGGTTCCGTCGCCTGGGGGCGCGGATGGTGGGCGGTGCCTATGTCGAGGGCTGGGGCCTGTACAGCGAGCGCCTGGCGGACGAGATGGGCCTCTACCGGGACGAGGGCGAGCGCTTCGGGATGCTCGACGGGCAGGCGTGGCGCGCCGCGCGGCTCGTCGTCGACACCGGCCTCCACGCCCTTCGCTGGGAGCGCCAGCGGTCCGTCGACTTCCTCCAGGGGGCGGGGCTGTCGGAGACCGATGCGCTCATCGAGACGGACCGCTACATCTGCTGGCCGGGTCAGGCCCTGACCTACAAGATCGGCCAGCGCGAGATCGAACGGCTGCGGCGCGAGATCAGCGACCGCGACGGGTCGCGGTTCGATCTCAAGGCGTTCCACGACGCCGTCCTTGGCCACGGGTCCCTGCCGCTGGCCACGCTCGCCCGCGAACTGCCCACCTGGGTGGCGACACCGGTCTAGGCGCGAGCCGGCGGTCCGTGGCGGCCATCCGGCCCGGCGTTCGGCCCCCTAGGAGTCGAAGCCGATCCCGAGCGCGTCGAGGGTCTGGAGGATGAGGCTCCGGCGACCGTCGTTCCGGTCGGCGCGGTCGAGTTCGTGCCGGACGGTCTCCACCGCGATCGAGCGCAGGGGCTCGGGCGGGAAGGGGACTGGCGCGCTGCGCACGAGGCGGAGCCGCAGGCGATCCTCGTCCGGGCGGAGGATGAAGTCGCGGACCACGCCGGCCGCCCAGCGGCTCGCGCCGACCCCCAGCCCCGTGTAGCCCAGGGCGTACGTGACGCGATCGCCCATCGTCTGGCCGAAGGTCACGGTGAACCGCGAGGTCGTATCGATCGCGCCGCCCCAGCGATACGGGAAGCGCAGCCCTTCCAACTGCGGGAAGGCTCGGAAGAACTGCGCCTCGAGCTTGTCGAACGTCGCGGGTCGTCGGTCGAACGCGGGTCCCACGCGGCTCCCGAAGTGGTGGATCGCGTCATAGCCGCCCCACAGGATCCGGTCATCGGCCGTCAGGCGGAAGTAGTGGAACTGGTTGTTCGAGTCCGAGAGACCCTGACGCCGGGCCCAGCCGATCGACGCGCGCGCGGCGGGATCGAGCGGCTCCGAGACCAGCACGTAGTCGTAGACCGGGACGAACAACGGGCTGAGCCGGCGGAACCAGCCCGAATAGGCGGACGTGGCGACCACGACGTGCTCGGCCCGAAGCATCGCTCCGTCGGCGGTCCTGACCCGGACGCCGCCCGCGACGCGCTCCAGGCCCGTGACGCGCGTGTGCTCATGGATCGTCACGCCGCGGGCGCGGGCGACGCGGGCGATCCCGCGGCAGAGCCGGGCGGGATCCACGAGGATGTCGCGACCCGGCGGACGGTACAGCCCGGCGTGCCACAGCGGCGAGTGGACCTCGGCCTGCGCGGCGGCTCGATCGAGGAATTCGAGGTGCTCGCCGTGCTCGGCCGCCTCGTCGACCCAGGATCGGAACTCGTCGGCCTGGTAGGTCTGGTCGGCGAGCGACAGGGTGCCCGTCTCCTCGAGGTCGCAGTCGATGTCGTGCGCCCGGGTGAACGCGATCAGGTCGCGCAGGTTGTCGATGCCTTCGCGCTCGAGCCGTTCCAGCTCGTCCGGGAAGTGCCGGATGCCATTGGCGAGGCCGTGGGTCAGGCTTGCTTCACAGAACCCGCCGTTCCGCCCGGACGCCCCGAAGGCCACGGTCTCCGCCTCGAGGACCGCCACGCGCAGGGACGGATCGGTGTCCGTCAAGGCGATCGCCGCCCAGAGGCCCGTGAAACCGGCACCGATGATCGCGACATCCACCGACGCGGTGCTCCCGGGCGCCGGCGGGGCATCCAGCACGGGGCCGGGTTCGCGGAGCCAGTAGCTGATCGCCTCCGATGGTTCGGTCACCGTGGCATGGTGCCATGGGCGAGCGACGCGACGTATCTCCATCGCATCGTGCCTGTCTGCAACGGGATTCGCAGCCGAGTGACGTATCCGCCTCGAATGTCGCGTTGACGCGGCAGCGACGCGTGTGGCACCATCCGGCGAGCCCGTCCCGTATCGCGCAACACCCGTCCCATGGACCGGGTCGACGCGAGTCCAGATCCGCATACAGAGGACCTCATGGCCACCGAACCCGCCGCCCGAACGACCCCCACGATCGCCCGCGACCGGCAGCTGGGCCTGTACCGACGCGCCCTGCAGCACATGCCGGGCGGCACGGACTCGAACTTCCGGGCATGGGGCGATGACACGATCTATGTGGACCGGGGCAAGGGCGGCAAGGTCTGGGACTACGACGGCAACGAGTACATCGATCTGCGGATGGGCTACGGCCCGGTCATCCTCGGTCACGGCGACGAGCGGGTCGATGACTACGTCAACGAGCGCATGCGCCAGGGCGTGAGCTTCAGCCTCACGAGCGAGGACGAGGTCCGGGCGGTCGAGCTCCTGTGCGAGCTGACCGGCTGGGTGGACATGGCCCGCCTGACGGTGTCGGGCACCGAGGCCACGATGCACGCGATGCGCGTGGCCCGCGCCTACACGGGTCGCGAGAAGATCGTGAAGTTCGAGGGCCAGTACCACGGCGTGCACGACTACGCGCTGATCAGCGTCGGCCCGGACGACATGTCTGAGCTCGGCGACCCCGATGCCCCGGTCGCGCTGGCCTGGGGTCGTGGGATCCCTGGTGCCGTCGCGGACACGATCATCCCTGCCCGCTACAACCGGATCGAGGGCCTGCGCCGGATCTTCGAGGAGCAGGGCGAGGAGATCGCGGCGATCATCGTGGAGCCGGTCCTCGGCAACGCCCAGGGGATCATGCCCCGGCCGGGCTTCCATCAGGAGATGCGAGCCCTCACCGAGGAGTTCGGGATCCTGCTGATCTTCGACGAGGTCAAGACCGGGTTCCGGTTCGCCCGCGGCGGGGCGGCCGAGTTCTTCGGCATCACGCCGGACCTGGGCACGTTCGCGAAGGCGATGGGCAACGGCTATCCGGCGGCCGCGTTCGGTGGGCGACGCGAGGTCATGAGCGTGCTCCCGGACAAGGTCAGCCACGGCGGGACCTACGCCGGCAATCGGGTGGCCGCGGCCGCTGCGGTCAAGACGCTGTCGATCATCAAGGAGACCAACGCGCTCGAGACGATCCATGCCACGGGCCGGACGATCCAGAGCGGCCTCAAGGAGATCCTCGACCCGGTCGGGATCCCGTACCACTTCACCGGGCATCCCTCGATGTTCGGGATCATGTTCCGCGAGACCGAGGCCACCGAGTACCGCGATTGGGCGACGACGGATCACGAGCTGTACGACGCGATCGCCATCGGCATGCATGCGCGCGGCGCCATGCCCGAGCCCGACTCGCGCGAGCCGTGGTTCATGTGCGAGGCCCACGCGGATGCCGACATCATCGACAAGGTCCTGACATCGTTCAGCGACTCACTCGACGGGGCGCTCGAGGACCGGGCGCATCACGTGCCGCCGCCCACGCCGCACGGCGGCATGTCGTCTTCCGGCGCCGGCTGAGCGGAGCGACGACCCACGATGGTCCTTGACGGGAACGCGGTGCGCTCGGTCGACCGAGCCGCCGCCCTCCTCCTGGCCCTCGGCGAGAGCCAGGGTGAAGCGGGCGTGACCGAGCTGGCGCGCCGCCTCGGCCTCCACAAGTCCACGGCCTCGCGGCTGCTCGCGACGCTCCAGCGCCGGGGCCTCGTGGAACAGGACGACGAGACCGGCAAGTATCGGCTGGGACTCGTCGTCATCCGGCTCGCCGAACGGGCCGAGAAGACCCTCGACCTGCGCGGGATCGCGCTCCCCGAACTGGAGCGCCTGGCGCGCCTCACGCACGAGACCACGGGCCTCGGCATCCTCGACGGCACCGACATGCTCGCGGTCGCACAGGTCGACGGGCCGAACCTGATCGCGGTGGGGGACTGGACCGGTCGAAGCACCCCGCTCCACTGCGTCGCGTCCGGCAAGGTCCTGCTCGCCGCCCTGGCCGAGCGCGAGGTCCTGCGCATCGTCCGACGCGGGCTGGCCGCGTACACCGAGCGGACCATCACCGAGCTCGAGCCGCTGCTCGAGGAACTAGCCCGGATCCGGCGGCGCGGGTACGCGACCGCGATCGGGGAGTACGAACTCGGTCTCAACGCCGTCGCCGCCCCGGTCCACGACGCGCGCGGCCACGTCATCGCCGCGGTCGACATCTGGGGGCCAGCGTTCCGACTGACACCTCGACGGGTCCCCGAGCTTGCCGCGCAGGCGCGCGAGGCCGCCGCCGCGATCTCGGTCCGCCTCGGAGGCGCGGCCGCCTAGCCCCATCGAGCGCGCGTGCGCGTCGATCGCCCGTCCGCGTCGAGCGCGCGCATCAGGTCCGGCGCCTGGCCCATGGAGCGCCCGACGAGCCTCGGGCCCGCGCCCTCGGCCGACCCGCCCGGATCGCCCCTCTGCGCGGCACCGTTCGGTACCCTGTGCCCATGCCCGATCTCGACCAGCAGCCGTGGCGCGACATCATCGCGTTCCTGGGTGACCCGGCTCTTCCCGTGCTCGTCATCGTCGCCGTGGGGCTCGTCGCCGTCCGCCTCGCCAGACTCTTCGTCCACAGCCTGGTCAAGGCGCTGCTGGACCGCGAGGTGGCGGAGGGGACCGCGCAGGAACTGAGCGCGGTCGAGGTCGGCAAGCGCATCGACACCCTCGATGGGCTGCTCGGCCGTGCGGTCAGGTTCTTCATCGTCGTGATCGTCGGGCTCATGGTCCTCGGCCGGCTCGGGCTCGACATCGGCCCGGCGGTCGCCGGGCTCGGCGTCGTCGGGATCGCGGTCGGGTTCGGCGCCCAGAGCATGGTCAAGGACTACCTGAACGGCGCGCTGATCCTCGTCGAGAACCAGTTCGGAAAGGGCGACGTCGTCCAACTCGCGGGAGTCGCCGGCACCGTCGAGGACTTCACCCTGCGACGGACGACCGTGCGCGATCTGGATGGCGCGGTGCACACCATCCCCAACGGCGAGATCAAGGTCGCGTCGAACCTGACCCGGATCTGGGCACGGATCAACCAGAACGTGACCGTGGCCTACGGGACCGACGTCGACAAGGCGATCGAGGTCGTGGACGCCGTCGGTCGGGAGATGGCGGGCGACGCGGTCTGGAAGCGGCGAGTCCTCGAGGCGCCCCGCGTCGAGCGCGTGGAGGCGCTCGCCGAGTACGGCATCACCCTCAAGATCCTGGGCACCGTGCGAGCTGCGGATCAATGGGCCGCCGCTGGGGACTTCCGCAAGCGCCTGCTCGTGGCGTTCCGCGAGCACGGCATCGAGATCCCGCGCCCGCAGCGGGTCATCCTGACCCGTGACCCGGCTGATCCCGTCGGACCGTCCGAGGACGACCTCGCTCCTGAGGAGTGACTGGTGTCAGTGGCGGCGGCCGTTGCGGCCAGCGGCCGCGCGCCAAGACGGACCATGGGCTGCCGAGCCGCGGTTGTTGCCAGCTGCCGCGCGCCCAGAGGCCCGTGGGC
>CAYMTJ010000002.1:86504-107155 GCA_964393345.1 uncultured Anaerolineaceae bacterium
TGGGCTGCCGAGCCGCGGTTGTTGCCAGCTGCCGCGCGCCCAGAGGCCCGTGGGCTGCCGAGCCGCGGTTGTTGCCAGATGCCACTGAGGTGAGCATTGGTCGGCGAGATCCCGGCCTCTGTCGGTCTGGTGCGGCATCTGACTGGAGCATCGCCCCGCTCCACGCTCACGCGCCAGGTTCGCCCCCCGACTCGAGTGACTGTCGCTCATGTGAGTGCCAGATGTCAGAAACGGGCGCCCGCATGGGCCGCCTCGGCACCCGGCACGGGCCCCGTGCGGCCGTCGCGTGACTAGAATGACGAGCCAGCCGTGGACCCCAGGGAGGCCTTCGTGAGCATCGAACCCGCCGACGCCAACGCCGAGATCGAGAATCTCCTCGCGGAGGACCGCCGGTTCCCGCCGGACCCCGCGTTCACGGCCCAGGCCAACGCGCAAGCGGGCGTGTATCTCGAGGCGGAAGCGGATGTCGAGGCCTTCTGGGCGAAGCTGGCTCGCGAACGGATCGACTGGAACGAACCGTTCCACACGACGCTGGAGTGGGACCTCCCGTTCGCCAAGTGGTTCGGTGGCGGCAAGCTCAACATCAGCGAGAACTGCCTGGATCGCCACGTCCGCAACGGCCTCGGCGACAAGGTGGCGTACCACTGGATCGGCGAACCGGGTGACACGCGGACCCTGACCTACGCGGACCTGCTCCGCGAGGTCAGCAAGACCGCCAACGCGCTCAAGGCGCTCGGCATCCAGACCGGGGACCGGGTCGCGATCTATATGCCGATGATCCCCGAGCTCCCGATCGCGATGCTCGCCTGCGCGCGCCTGGGTGCCCCGCACACCGTGATCTTCGGAGGGTTCTCGGCCGAGGCGCTGTCCGACCGGATCAACGATGCCCAGGCCAAGCTGGTCATCACCGCCGACGGCGGCTGGCGCCGCGGCAAGCCGGCGGCACTCAAGCCGGCGGTCGACGAGGCGCTCGCCTCGACGCCGTCCATCGAGCATGTCCTGGTGGCGCGCCGGGTCGGCGACGCCCTCGATGGCGGCACGGCGATGACCGAGGGTCGTGACGTCTGGTGGTCCGAGATCGTGGACGGCCAGTCGGAGGTCTGCCCTCCGGTCCCGGTGGACAGCGAGCACATGCTGTACCTGCTGTACACGTCGGGGACCACCGCCAAGCCCAAGGGCATCATCCACACGACGGCGGGCTACCTGCTCGGCGCGAGCTACACCCACGAGATGGTGTTCGACGTCAAGCCCGATGACGTGTACTGGTGCGCGGCTGACGTGGGCTGGGTCACGGGGCACAGCTACATCGTCTACGGCCCGCTGGCGAACGCGACGACCAGCGTCCTGTACGAGGGCACCCCGGATTCCCCGACATGGGAGCGCTGGTGGCAGATCATCGAGGACTACAAGGTCACGATCCTATACTGCGCCCCGACCGCCATCCGGGCGCATATGAAGCAGGGGCCCCAGTACGCCCAGGCCCATGACCTCTCGTCATTGCGTGTCCTGGGCTCTGTCGGCGAGCCCATCAATCCGGAGGCCTGGCTCTGGTACAACGAGCACGTCGGTGGCGGCAAGGCACCGATCGTGGATACGTGGTGGCAGACCGAGACCGGGCAGATCATGATCTCGCCGCTCCCCGGGGTGACCACCACGAAGCCCGGCAGCGCCACGTTCCCGATCCCGGGCATCGGGGTCGACGTGGTCGATGCCGACGGCGAGAGCGTCCCCTTCGGTGGGGGCGGGTACCTGGTCCTGACGCGGCCGTGGCCGGCCATGCTGCGCGGGATCTACGGCGATCCGGAGCGCTACCGTCAGACGTACTGGAGCCGCTTCCCGGGCAAGTACTTCGCCGGCGACGGCGCCAAGCGGGATGCGGAAGGCTACCTCTGGCTGCTTGGCCGGGTCGACGACGTCATGAACGTGTCGGGACACCGGATCAGCACGATCGAGGTCGAATCCGCGCTCGTCGACCACCAGACCGTCGCCGAGGCGGCGGTCGTCGGCAAGAACGACCCGCTGACGGGCCAGGCGATCTTCGCGTTCGTGATCCCCAAGGTGGGCGTGGACGCGAACGAGGCCCTCGGCCGCGAGTTGCGCGAGCACGTCTCCAAGGTGATCGGCCCGATCGCCAAGCCCAAGTTCCTCATGTTCACCCCGGACCTGCCCAAGACCCGCTCCGGCAAGATCATGCGTCGACTGCTGCGCGACATCGCCGAGGGACGGACCCTGGGCGACACGACCACGCTGGCCGATGGCGGCGTCGTGGAGACGATCCGCTCCAACTCGGGTTCCGCGGAGGAGTGACATGCCGTTCGACTTCCTGAAACGGAACAAGGACGAGCCGCCGCCAGAGCCGCCCCAGCCCACGGCGCCGTCGCCGCCGGCCGGTCGAGGGACGGTGTTCGACGGGTACACCGAGGAGTGGCGCCTGGTCGGCCGGATGGCCGTGGATACGCGGATGTCCGACACCCTCAACAAGCGCGAACCGATCACGATCAGCGACGTCCGCTGGGCGCCCATCGATGGCTCGGCGCCGCTGGCCGAAGCCCCCGGCCTCCAGAGCATCGACCCCTACGACCTGATCATCGTGATCGTCGGGCGGGACACGCTGCCACCGATGACCGAGGCGGAGCGCACGGCGCATCGCATCCACAAGGTCAGTTACGAGTTGCTGCTCGAGGCGCCGCCGTTCAAGGTCTACGGCACGGTGGCGATGTACCCGGGCGCCGATCCGATGCGGCTCCTCGATCGCTCGAGCGAGATGTTCGTGCCCGTCGTCGGGGCCCGGGCGACGCTCAACGACCAGCCCATCGAGACCGGTCAGGTGGAGGACATCCTCGTCAACCGCTTCTACCTGCGCGCGGTGGAGCAGGTCGACATCCGGACGGGCGAACGCGCGCAGCCGATCCCGGGCTTGACGCCGGGGAGCCCGGGGCGACCGATGTCACGCGGCGACGAGGACCTCGAGGGCTAGGCGCCGACGGCTTCCTTCTGTCGGGTGAACAGGCGCAGACCGGGCTTCGACGGCTGGGTCGCGGCCGGGGCGATCCCGAACAGCGCGTCGGCCAGTTGGTCGAAGTCCGCGGTGATCCGTTCCTTCGGGAACATCTCGATGACCGTCCGGCCCTCGTTGGCGGCCCGGACGAAGAGCAGGCCGCCCGAGCGCACCTGGGCGAGTGCGGGCATCCCCACGGTCCGCTCCATGTCGGCGACGCCCACGCCGCTGTTGGCCCGGTTCACGATCATCGCGAGGTTGTCGCGGAAGCCCCGCTCCACGGCGACGTCGCGCAGCTGGACGGCCGCGCGGATGGCGGGCACGTCGGGCGTGACCGGGACCAGCACCCGGTCGGCGACCTCGAAGATGGCCTGGTTGATGAGGCTGTACGAGGGGTGCAGGTCGACGACGATCACGTCGTAGGCGCCGCGCGCGGCATTGATCTCGGCGGCGACCCGGGCCGGGTCCAGCGCCTCGGTCTCCAGCGGCGAGTGCGTGAGTGCGACGACGCGCATCCCCGACGGGTGCACGGCCGCGATCTCCGCGAGCGTCTCCATCGGCCCGCCTTCGGCCTCGTCCCGCCAGCTGTCCGCGACGGTCCGGCCGGCCTCGATGGCCAGCGATGTGGTCACGTGGCCGGTGACGGTGTCCGCGTCGACGAGCAGGACGCTCCGGCCACGCCGGATCTGAAGCGTTGCCGCGAGGTTGGTGGCGATCGTCGTCTTCCCGACGCCGCCCTTCGGATTGAAGATCGCCACGACGGTGGCGCGCCGGTCCCAGCCCTCGAGCGAGACGGACGCGTTCGTCAGGACGGGGCCGCTGCCATCGTCGATGGTGTTGAGGCGGATGCACATCGCTTCCACGCGCCAGCGAAGCGCGTCGGCGGTGTACGGACGGGTGAAGTACTCGTCGGAGTCGCTCTCGGGCGTCCCGGAGGCCAGGCGGTCGAACGAGCTCGGCGAGACGACCATGAGCGACACGATCTTGTGACCGGCGTCGCCGATGAGCGAGTACATCTCGAGCCACGCGTCGAGGTCGGTCTCACCATCGAGGATGGCGACCCCGATGTCGTTGTGCGCCTCCAGGGTGGCTTCGAGCTCGGCGACTGTCGCGACCGGGAACGTCTCGAACCCGGCGTCGGCCAGCTCGGAGATGACCGGGCCGGATTCGCCCGGCGGAAGGGCGACGACGACAGCGGGACGGGTCACTCGGGATCTCCTCTCAGGTTCGACGGGCGTCAGTCGTGCGACTCGGGATCGCGGGCCGTGACGGTGACGGTCCCCTCGCCCTGGCCGGTGATGCGTGTGTCGAAGCCGGGCAGGCTCGTGATCCCTTCACCCAGGTCGACCGTGGGCAGATGGTGGACCGCGAAGACGAACTCACCGTCCGGCCCCGAGGACACGCCGACCGTGGTCACGCCATTGAGGCGGCTCAGGTGGCGCTTGAACCCGGCGATGCTCGCGACGCTCACAAGCCCACTCACCATGACCTTGGTCGTGACGAGCGGATTCGGGCTGTTCGTCTCGTCCGGCACGAGGCCGGCGATCCGAGCGGCCAGGACGTCGTCGGCGATGACCGGGATGTCCTCACCCTCAGTGGCGTTCTCGCCCGCTTCGGCAGCGTCGACGGCCGCCTCGGCCTCGGCCGTGGCGAAGTCACTCGGGCTCGCGGCGAGGGCCTGGAGCCGCGGATCGTCGGCGGCAACGGGTTCCGCTTCAGTGGCCGCGGTGTCGGCCTCGATCTCGTTGGTCTCAGGAGCGGCCTCGGCATCCCCCGACGCGGCCGTCACGGGATCCGCGACTTCGACGTCGGCCTCGGCGGACGCTTCGACGGCGCCGGCAGGCTCGGCCGCGCCGATAGCCTCGACCGAGGCGTCGGTCTCCGTGGCGCCCGCGGCCTCGGCGACGGCTTCGGCGACCGCCTCGCCCGTGGCGCCCTCGGCGACGGGATCGTCGGCGCTGGACGCCCGACCCGCTTCGGGACCCGATCCTTCGGCGGTGTCCGCATCGGGACCGGCCACGGCGGTGTCCGCCTCGGTCGATGCGGCGACGGCCAGGCGGGCCGCGGCGTCGAGTTCGGCCAGCTCGAGGCTCGGTGCCTCGGGCAGGTGCTCGGCCATCGCGGCGAACCGGGAGGGATCGTCCTCCGCGAAGAGGCGGTCGTAGAAGGAGGTGAGGTCCGCCTCGAAGGCGGCGACGAACGCGTTGACGCGCTCGATCCGGGCCTCGATCGTCCCGGCGTGGGACTCGAGCTCGTGCTCGAGGTCGGCCTTGCGACCGGAGATGCGACCCTCGGTCACCTCGCGGATCCGCGCGATCTCGGCCTTCGACCAGTCACGCACGCCGGCGATGTCCTCGTCGGCGATCCGGCGAAGCTCGGCGGCTTCCTCCGCCGCGGCGGCGTGGACGCGTTCGACCGCGGCCTTGGCGTCGGCCGTGAACCGCTCCAACGTCTCGTTGCGCGCCGCCTTGGCGGTCGACTGCATGGCCTTCGTCAGGTCGGCCAGGAACTTCGTCGGCTTCCTGGCGGGTGCCGGCGCCGACACGTCCGCGGACTCGGCGGCGGCGGACACGTCGTCCGTCGGCTCGGGGATCGTCTCGGTCGCGTCGCTCGCGACGTCGGCCCAGGCATCGGCGCCCGCCGACGGGGCAGGTGGATCGGTGGCGAGGGGCGCGTCAGCGATCGCCGGGGTATCGGCCTCACTCGTGATCTCGTCCGTCGGGACGGCGGTCTCGACGGACCCGGATCCCTCCGGGGTCGCCACGGACGCCTCGACGGGCTGAGGCGCATCAGCCGCATCGGCCGCGGTCGCGCCCTCGGCGACGGCGTCGGCAGGGGTCGCCTCGGCCGCGGTGGCGGTCGTCGCGTCGTCAGTCTCGGGACGATCCGAGCTCCACGGAAGCCGGAAGCCGGTTCGCGTGTCCGTCTGTGCCATGCGTCATGGTCCTCGTTGAGCGGGCTGATCGAAGTGGCGGTGCGGGTCCCGATCATTCGAGAGGGACGGCCTGGGGGGCCGGGCATCCGGGACGTGTGGACATCCTGCCAGCGGTGGTCGGTCCGGTGCAGTTCGCTAGAGGTACCAGCGGTCCGAGCCGGTGGTACCGGGCCCCGAGACCGGTCTGGGACGCGCCGGCGACCGGTCCGCGCTAGGGGCTTCCGGCCCGGACGCCGTAGGATGTGCCCGTGGATCGACCGATGACCTTCGACGGACGCCCCGGGCTCGCGGACACCATGGGCCGAGCGATGCGCGACCTACGCATCTCGGTCACCGACCGCTGCAACTTCCGCTGCACGTACTGCATGCCGAAGGAGGTCTTCGGACGCGACTACGAATTCCTGCCGAAGGACCAGGTGCTCTCGTTCGAGGAGATCGAACGGGTCGCGCGCGTGGTCGTGGCCCTCGGGGTGGAGAAGCTCCGGATCACCGGTGGGGAGCCGCTCGTCCGCCGCGACCTGCCGACCCTCATCGAGCGGCTGGCGGCGCTTCGACGGCCCGACGGCAGTCCCGTCGACCTGACGCTGACGACCAACGGCTCGGCCCTGCGCGCGCTCGCGCGACCCCTCGCCGACGCCGGGCTCCAGCGGGTCACGGTGAGCCTCGATTCGCTCGACGATGCGGTGTTCGGGGCGATGAACGGCATCGACTTCCCCGTGGAACGCGTGCTGGACGGGATCGCCGCGGCGTTCGAGGCCGGCCTCGCGCCCGTGAAGGTGAACATGGTCGTGCGCCGTGGCGTCAACGAGTCGAGCGTCCTGCCGATGGCCGCCTGGGCCCGTGACACCGGCGTGATCCTGCGCTTCATCGAATACATGGACGTCGGGCACTCGAACGGCTGGCGCCTCGACGAGGTGGTCCCCGCGGAGGAGCTGATCGCGACGCTCGACGCCCGCTGGCCGGTCGCGCCCGCCGACGCGAGCTACCGCGGCGAAGTCGCGGATCGCTGGCGGTATGTCGACGGTGGCGGGGAGTTCGGGGTGATCTCGTCGGTGACCGCTCCGTTCTGCCGCGACTGCACCCGGGCGCGCCTGTCGGCCGAGGGGATGCTCTATACGTGCCTCTTCGCGGTCGACGGGCGCGATGTCCGCGCTGTCTTGCGCGGCGGCGCCACCGACGAGGCCCTCACCGAGTTCCTCGCCGACGTCTGGGCGCGCCGGTCCGACCGCTACTCCGAGCTCCGGAGTGCTGCGACCTCGACCCTCCCCAGGATCGAGATGTTCGCCATGGGCGGCTGAGGATCTCCACAGCTCGTCCACATCACGACGCGGTCGGTGGAAAGGTCCCGGATCCGCCGCCGGAGATTGGTGGATAACCGCGTTGACCCGGGGTTCGCGCGGCCCGTACCGTAGGTCTTGCCCGAAGGGGCCGACAGGACTGCAGGAACCGAGATCGCATCAAGGACCTTCGATCCGCCGCCGGTCGCTTCGGGCGCTTCGTTGCCCGCCTCGGGTGGCCGTCTCACCGCGGCCCACCCACGGGTTCGCGCCCGACGGGATGCGATCGGCATCCCGGTGTCGATACTTCCGTCGGGCCGACGAAGTCATGCGGGTTTCGGCCGTCTATCCCCTGGACGCGTTCCTGGAGGCCCGCATGTCGACGACCCCGGACCCATCGCTCCCGATCACCCCGGCCGACCAGCCGGCGCGGATCGATGCCCTGGCCGCCGCCGTCCGTGCGCGGACGGCGCTCCGGCCCGCGGTGGGGATCGTGCTCGGATCGGGTCTCGGCGCGCTCGCGGACGATCTCGAGGATCCGGTCGCGATCCCGTTCGCGGCGTTGCCCGGCTGGCCCGCCGCGACCGCCCCCGGCCACGCGGGTCGGCTGCTGCTGGGCCACCTGTCCGGGACCCCGGTCGTCATGCTCCAGGGTCGGTTCCACCTGTACGAGGGCAATCACCCGGGTCTGGTCGTCGAGCCCGTGCTCCTGTTCCATGCCCTGGGTGCGCGGATCGTCGTGCTGACCAATGCCGCGGGTGGGCTGGATCCGGGCTTCGGCCCGGGGACGCTGATGGTCATGACCGACCACATCAACCTCACCGGCCACAACCCCCTGATCGGGCGGAATGCCGACGCGCTCGGCGAACGCTTCCCCGACATGACCGATGCCTGGAGCCCGCGCCTCCGAGCGCGCCTGCATGACGCGGGCAGGGCGGAGGGCGTCCCGCTGGCCGAGGGCATCTACGTGGGGCTGACCGGCCCGAACTACGAGACGCCGGCGGAGGTCCGGATGCTCGCGGGTCTCGGCGGTCATGCGGTCGGGATGTCGACCGTGCTGGAGTGCATCGCCGCGCGCTGGGTGGGGCTCGAGGTCTGCGGCGTATCGCTCGTCACCAACGCCGGTGCCGGCTACAGCGGGGAGCCGCTCACGCACGCGGAGGTGATCGAGGCGGGGGCCGTCGCCGGACCGCGCCTCGCCCGCGTCATCGCCCGGTTCGTGGCGGATCTCGAGCGGGCCTGAGGCTCGCCGCTTCCCGTCGACCGGCGTCAGACCTGCGGCAGCTCGCGACCCATGGCCTTGGCGGCCGCCGCCTTCTCGGCCCACGCGGCGAGGACGTTGTCCTTGTGCGGGCGGATCACGCAATGCTCATCGCGGTTCTTGAACTCGTCGCAGTAGCCCAGCGGGACGCACTTGGGCGCCAGGAACGAGCCCAGGAACGGGGAGACGCTGAAGATCTCGTGGCGGACGAGCTGGAACAGCCGTCGGATCTCCCACTGGGCCATCGTGCACAGGCGCAGTCCGGACATGTGGATCAGCGCGCGCAGGTTGGTGGTCATCACGAGGTTCGTGCGGGCCGCATTGGGGAATACGAAGCGCGCGTCCTCGCCGGGGAGCCCCGCGTCGAGCATCTCGCCGTACAGCGCGAGCGAGCCCTCGATCTGCGACTCGTAGCGCTCGCGGATCGCCGGATCGCCCTCGGCGATCGAGTGGGGGAGCATCGTCGCCTGGTCCTTGAACTTGACGTAGCGCTGGCTCTGCTGATCGAACGCCACGCCCGCGCGGTGGCGGACGAGCTGGTGCGACAACGTGCGTGACACCCCGGTGATCGCGAACGTGAACACGACGTGCTCGATGGTGGATCCGTGCCCGGACTCGATCACCGACGAGATCAGCTTCTGCATCTTGATGGGGTCGAAGTCGCCCGCCACCGCGCGCCGGAAGATCTCCTCCGGCGCCTCCTCTGAGTAGCAGGTCCGGCAGGCCGTGTAGATGATCGGGACGTAGTTGCGTTCGACGACGTCGCGGTCGGGGAACAGCAGCGTGACCTTCATCCCGAGGTCGCGCCGACCCGGATTCTTGGGCATGGTGGAAGGGGTCGTCATCGGAGCGCCAGTCTAGCCGAGACGACCGCCGAACACCCCCGGGCGCCGGTCACGGACCGCCGTCATCCCCCGGCGTCGCGACGGGGTCGCTGGCAAGCGCGTAGGCCACCACCTCGTCGAAGCCCAACGCAGCGCCTTCGGCCGCCAGGCGCTCGATCTCCTCGGCCGGCAGGACATCGCGAGGTGTCGGGACGCCGAAGAGGTCGTAGTTCTGCTCCACGTAGTCCGCGAGCGCGGTCCCGGTGGTTCGCTGCAGGTTGCGGGCGGCGCCCCACAGCCGACCGGCCCGTTCGCTGTCCCCGTCCGCGACGGCGATGATCGCCATATCGTCGAGCGTCAGCGTCACGCCCGAGACGTCGCCGGCGGCGTAGAAGTGCTGCAGGGCGTGCCGGGCGCGGTCGCGGGCCTCGTCCCAGTGGCGCTGACCGGCGGCGGCGAGGGCCAGCATGTGCAGCGACCAGGCCTCCATGGTCCGCTGGTCCGACGCCCGGTGGAGCTCGAGCGCCTCGCGGTACCAGTCCTCCGCGCGGGCGGCGTCCGCCGTGAAGTAGTGGTAGCTCCCGAGACCCCACAGGGCGTTGCCCTCGCCGGCGCGGTCGCCGGCCCCGCGATACAGCTCGAGCGCCTCCTCGAGCATGGCCCGGCCGCCGGTCAACTGGTCGTCGTCGGCGCCGCCGCCCATGATCACGATCATGTCCGCGTAGGCACGATTGAAGAGCGCATTGGCGATCTCGCGCGGGTCGCCCAGCTCGCGCCAGACCGCGAGTGCCTCGTCGTACCAGCGGACCGCGCTGGGCTGGTCCGATCGCCAGTAGGCGATCCCCCCGAACGCTTCCGCAAAGCGCGCGCGCTCCACGGGCTCGAGGTGCCAGCCGCGGGAGGCCATGTCCTCGAGCCGGGTGTGCGCCTCCGTCAGGTAGCCGCGCTGTTGCCAGAACCGCCAGAGCGCGAAGGCGAGCCGCACGGCCATGGATGGCTCGGGGGCCGCGGTCGCCCAGTCGAGGGCCGCTCGCAGGTTGTCGTGCTCGCGTTCGAGTCGATCGAGCCACACCCGCTGGTCCGCCCCGGACAGCGCCGGTGCCGCCTCCTCGGCGAGCGCGATCATCGCCATCGCATGGCGGGCGCGGATCGTCTCCGTCTCGGCTCGCGCCTCGAGCATCTCGGCGGCGTACTCGCGGATCGTCTCGAGCATCGCGAACCGCGGTTCATCGTGTTCCTCGTCGATCCGGATGAGGCTTTGGTCGAGGAGCTCGCCGATCCGGTCGATGGCATCGCCGCCGATGTCGGACGCGGGGCCGGCCACGGTCTCGGCGATCTCGAGCTGGAACCCGCCACGGAAGACGGACAGCCGGTCGACCAGCCGACGCGCGCCCTCGTCGAGCAGGTCGTAACTCCACGCGATCGCGCCGCGAAGCGTCTGCTGGCGCTCGGGGAGGTCACGCGCGCCGGCGCTGAGCACGTCCAGGTGCGACTCGAGCCGGCCGAGGATCTGGTCCGGCGTCAGGAGCTTGACGCGGGCGGCCGCCAGCTCGATGGCCAACGGCATCCCGTGCAGCCGCGCCGCGATCGCCGCGACGGCTGGCGCATTGCCGTTCGTCACGGCGAACCCCGGCTTCACGGCGGTCGCCCGGGCGATGAACAGGCGAACGGCTTCATAGGTGGCGAGCGTCGCCAGGTCGTGCTCGCGCAGCGCCCGCGGCAGGTTGAGCCGCTCGACCTCGGACAGGTGCCGGGTGTCCGGCGGGGCGGGCAGGCCGGGAACCGGGTACTCCTGCTCGCCCGACACGCGGAGGGCGACCCGGGTCGTGACCAGCGCCGACAGGTTGGGGCAGCGCCGGAGCAGGTCCGCGATGACCGGCCCGGCGGCCACGACCTGCTCGAAGTTGTCCAGGACGAAGAGGACGCGCCGGTCGCCGATCTCCTCGGCGACGAGGTCCACCGGCAGGCGGTCGCGGCCCTCCACGATCCCGAGCGTCCGGGCGATCGCCGCGGCCACCCGCTCCGGATCCCGGATCGTCTCGAGCGCGACGAACCAGATCCCATCGGGAAAGGCGTCGGCGGCCGCCGCGGCCACCTGGAGGGACAACCGGGTCTTGCCGGTGCCGCCGGGTCCCGTGAACGTGAGGAGCCGGGTCCTCGACAGCAGGCCCACCGCCTCGATCACCTCGGCCTCGCGCCCCACGAACGTCGTCAGCTGGGTCGGCAGGTTGTTCGGGCGGGCGTCGATCGAGCGCAGCGGCGGGAACGCGTCGCGGAGGCCGTCGATGACCAGCTGGGCGATGCGCTCCGGTGCCCGAAGGTCCTTGAGGCGATGTTCGCCGAGGTCGCGCACCGTGACGCCGTCCGGGAGCCCATCGGCCACCAGGGCGCGGGTCGCGTCCGACAGGAGCACCTGTCCACCGTGGGCGACCGATGCGATGCGCGCGGTCCGGTTGATCGCGATCCCGATGACGTCGCCGCCGACCCACTCGATCGCGCCGGTGTGCAGCCCCATCCGGACCGCCACGGTCGCGTCGTCCGGCCAGGGCTCCGCGGCGATGGCGCGCTGCGCGTCGGCGGCGGCCGCCACCGCGTCGAGGGCCTCGGCAAACAGGACGAAGAAGGAATCGCCTTCGGTGCCCTGCTCGGTGCCGCCATGGGCCGTGAACGCCCGCCGGAGAAGGTCCCGATGCCGCTCGCGGAGCGTGCCGTACGCGGCGGTGCCGAGGTCGAGCTCCAGTCGCGTGGAGCCCTCGATGTCGCTGAACAGGCACGTGACCGTTCCCGTGGGAACAGGCCTGGGCTCGGTCATCGTCGTCGCCCGGCGTCGCTCAGTGGTGTGGCCCCTCGGTCAGGCCGCGGAGGCGTCCGGCCAGACCCCGGAGGACGGCGAGCGCCACGCCCGGTACGTCGCTCACCACGGCCTCGAAGTCCCAGGTCGCGAGCGCGAGGCACGTCGTGGGGCCGTCCGCGATGACCTGCGCGGTCCGCGGCTTGCCGTCGAGCACGGACAGCTCCCCGAAGAAGTCGCCGGGTCCGAGCCGGGCGATGATCGTCCCGCCGCGGACCACCCTCGCGCCGCCGGTCACGATGACGAAGAAGCCCGTCCCGATGTCCCCCTGGCGCGCGATCACGTGGTCGTTCGGGAAGTCGACCTCCACCGCGCGCTCGGCGATCCTCGCCAGGCCGTCGTCCGCGACGTCCGCGAACAGGGGCGTGGCGGACATCAGCGCCGCGCGACGGTCCAGGGTCAGGCTCATGCGTCCTCCAGTGGGCTTGGCCGCCATGCTGCGCCGAGCCGTGGTCAGCGTCAACACGTGGCGCGGCGCTCGTCACTCGTTCATCATGGCAGCATGCCCGGCCGTGAAGCCCTCATCGATGCGATCGCCGGGTTCGGGTTGTTCGCGGACCTCACCGCCCCGCAACTCGAGGGCATCGCCCACACGTTCGACGAGGCCGTGTTCGGCGAGGGGGAGCGGATCCTGCGGCAGGGCATCAGCGGCTCCGGGTTCTTCGTGATCCTCGAGGGCGAGGCGGCGATCCTGGTCGACGGGACGGAGCGCGCCCGCCTGGCCCGCGGTGACTTCTTCGGCGAGGTCTCGATCCTGCTCGGCGAGACCCCGATCGCGGATGTCGTCGCCCTCCGGCCGCTGCGCTGCCTCGTCCTGGCCGGGCCGAACGTGGAGGCCTTCCTCGTGGCGCACCCGCGGGTGATGTACCGGATGATGCAGGCCCAGGCGCGTCGGCTACGGGCCGCGAACCGATGGCGGAGCTGACCCGCCCGTTCCCGCCCGGGTCCTATCCGGTCATCGTCATCGGCAGTGGCCCCGGTGGCCTCCAGGTGTCGTACTCGCTGCGTCGACAGGGCGTCCCGCATGCGGTCCTCTCGGCCGACCCGTCGCCAGGCGGGATGTTCCGCCGCTGGCCGTTCTTCCAGCGGCTGCTGTCCTGGACCAAGCCCCATGCCCCGGTGGAGCGCGGATCGCGGGCCTACGAACGCTACGACTGGAACAGCCTGCTGGGCGACGAAGCCGAGACCCGGGCGATCGCGCCGGGACTCATGGATGGGACGTCGTACTTCCCGTCACGCCCCGAGATGGAGGCGAACCTGGCGACGTTCGCGGCACGTGCCGGGATCGAGGTCCGCTACGACTGCCGCTGGACCGCCACGCGCCTCCTCGACGGACCCGATGGCACGGACCGCTTCGAGCTCGAGACCACGGACGGCCGGTATACGTGCGCGACGCTGATCCTGGCCGTGGGCGTGGCCGAGCCGTACACGCCGCCCGGGGTGGGGATGGAGCACGCCTACCACTATGCCGACGTTCGTCCGGTCGAGACCTACGCCGGTCGGCGGGTCCTGATCCTCGGCAAGCAGAACTCCGGGTTCGAGCTGGCCAACGGCCTGCTCCCGTGGGCCTGCCAACTGGTGCTGGTCTCGCCGTCGCATGCCAAGCTGTCCGTCGACACCCGGTCGCTCGTGGGCGTCCGGGCGCGCTACGTCCAGCCGTACGAGGACAACGTCCTGGGCGGAGGGGTGTCCATCCTTGACGCGGGGATGGACCGCATCGAGCGCGGAACCGACGGCGCGCTCACGGTGCACCTCCGCCGGACCGACGGCGGCGGCGACCTGAGCGTCGTCGTGGATGACGTCATCTCGGCGACCGGGTTCGTGGCGCCGCTGGGTGACCTTCCGTCGCTCGGGCTCATGACCTTCGGCGCGAGCCACCTGCCGGCGATCTCCCCGTGGTGGGAGAGCACGACGCTCCCCGGGATCTTCGTCGCCGGGACCCTCAGCCAGGCGGCCAAGGGATTGCAGCGGCACGGCCTGCCCGCTAACTCGGGCGCGGTCCACGGCGCGCGGTACAACGCCCGCGTGCTGGCACGGCACATCGCCTCGACGCGGTTCGGGGTCAGCCAGGACCGGACGCCGATGTCGCGCGAGACTGCGGTCGAGCGGCTCGTCGCCGAGCTCGTCGACGGCGCCGATCTCTTCCACCAGCGCGGGTACCTCGCACGGTTCATGTCCGCTGACGCGAGCGGCGGCTTCGTCGACGAGGGGATCATGCCGCTCGCCCACATCCTCGACGCCGGCGGCGACGGCATCGCGGCCACCCTGGAGGCCGACGGGACCGGCGACATCTATCCGGTCATCTTCGCCCGATCCGGCGGATCGACGACCGAGCAGCGGATCGACACCGATCCCCTGAGCCGACTCGACGTGCTCGATGCGCGCCGGGCCGTCGACGCGGCCATCGCCCGGGTCTGAGCCGGACCTTGGCCCGGCATCTCGTCACCCTGCATACGACCGGGCGGCGAACCGGTCGCCCGCGTCCCGTGACCCTGTACGCCTTCGACGATGGGGAGGCGGATCTCGTCGTCGTGGGGTCCAAGGGCGGGTTCCCGAAGGATCCGGCCTGGGCCGATAACCTGCGCGCGGACCCCATCGTCGACGTCGACGGTCCGGGCGGGGTGCGCGCCGTCCGGGCGCGGGAGGTCGACGGCTCGGAGCGAGATCGACTCTGGACGATGGTCTGCGCCGGGTTCGCCAACTACGCGTCGTACGAGCGTAAGGCCGGGCGCCGGATCCCCCTCTTCGTCCTCGAGCCGGTCCATCCGGGGCCAGGGATCGATCCGCCGACCTGATCCGTCGGCTCGGATCGAATGCGGTGCGTCGACGCACCGAACACTCGGCATCGCGGCGCCGGCGCGATTCGTCCGGCACGGATCGCCGCGACTACGATACGGGTTCCGATCGGCCCCAGGTACCCCATGGAGGAGTCCCGATGCGCGACCCCAGCCCCATCCCGCGTTCCCGCCGATTCGTGTCCGCCCTCGCGATCAGCGGTCTGCTGCTGGCGTCCGTCGGCGCGTCCGCCTCCGGCCATGGCCGAGACGATCGCGGTCACGGTGGCTTCAAGACGACGCAGGCCGCGATGCTCAAGGCGCTCGTCGCCGGTGGGTCGGTCACGCCGATCATCTCGACCGGCGATGGCCTCGGCCACTACCAGTTCGAGTCGATCCCGGACGGCATCGTCGTCGTGCCCAATGGGCGCAGCTCGGTCGACGTCTACGTCAACCACGAGACCTCGCGCGTCCCGTTCCCGCTCCAGTCGGCCGGGTCCGCCTGGCTGCCGACCACGAACGGCAACGGCAACCAGAACGACTTCCTCAATTCGCAGGTGAGCAAGTTGACGCTCTCCCAGCGGACGGCCGGCGTCCTGGACGCGGAGTTCGCGATCGACAGCGATTCGCTGTACCAGCGCTTCTGCTCGAGCTTCCTCGCCACGAAGGAGCACGGGTTCAAGCGGTCGCTGCTCTTCGCCAACGAGGAAGGCGTCGACTGGGTCAGCACCACCGATCCGGCGTTCCCGGCCTTTCCCGGTGCCGCCGGAGCGCGACAGATCGGCGTGGTCGTCGCCTACGACATCAAGAGCGGCAAGCATCGGCCCATCTGGGGGCTCGGCCGCCTCAATCACGAGAACACCATGGCGGTGCCCGGGTACGGGCATCCGGTCCTGATCACCGGCGACGACACGTTCACGAACACCCCGGCGCAGTCCCAGCTCTACTCGTACATCGCCGAGGATGGCGACGACGTGTGGGACGACAAGGGGGACCTCTGGGCCTTCGTGTCGGACGATCCCACCCGCCAGAACTACGAGCAGTTCGCGACCGGCGACACCGTGGCTGGCCACTTCGTCAAGATCCCCAAGCTCATCGCGACCGGTCGCAACCCCGACGGGACGGAGGTCACGGCCGCCCAGCTGGGCGCGCCGTACACGCTCCCGCCGAACGACGGCAGCTGGCAGCGCTTCAACAACGTCGGCATCGACGGCCCGCAGTGGGTCCTCGAGCAGTGGTCACGGATGAACGGCGCCTTCGGGTTCATCCGGATCGAGGACACCGCGTACGACAAGCGGCCGGGCATGTCGAACGTGCTCTACCTCGTCGACTCCGGTCGTGGTTCCGGCGGAGCCATCGCCCCGGGCAAATCCACCAACGGCCGCGTCTGGAAGATGGTCCTCGATCCGAGTGACCCCACGATCGTGACCTCGCTCAGCATCCTGATCGAGGGTGACGACAAGGAGGTCAAGGACCCGGACCGGATCCACCAGCCGGACAACATCGAGTCGACCCAGAACGGGCTCTACATCACCGAGGACCCGGGGTCCTCCCAGAACTTCCCATTCGGGTCGATCGACCCGACGTCGGGGAACTTCGATCCCAAGGCGACCAACGCCCGGATCTGGCAGTACAAGTTCGACGGTCCCTCGATGGCCCCGGTGGCCGTCGTCGACCAGGCCGCCGATGAAGGACCGGGTGACGTCGATCCGGTCCCGGCAGGGACGCACGGTGCGTGGGAGGCCAGCGGCATCATCGACGTCTCGTCGATGTTCGGGCCGGGGACGTTCCTCGTCACCGTCCAGGCCCACAGCCTGTGGGTGGACGGCGCGTTCGTCTCGGACACCCTGACCCGGGCCGGCGGCAGCTGGTCGCTCGGACCGGACGGATTCCCCGACTGGGTCGACAAGCGGGAAGGTGGGCAGCTCGTGCTGCTCAAGATCCCGGGCGCCTGACCCTCGACGTCTGGCCAGTACTGGGATGGCCCCGGGCGACGCCCGGGGCCTCCTGATTCCCGGATCCCCGGCCTCGCCGCCTACACGAGTCGGCGCGCGATCCGTTCCCGCCAGACCCGCTCGAAGAAGCGCTCGCCGTCGAGGTCCACCTCGAGCTCCACCGACAGGTCGAAGGCCTCGGCGTCGCTTATCTGACGGCTCGTCGCCCGGATCTCGATCGCGTGACCGGTCTCGGCCCAGCGGTAGACGACATCCGCCTCGAGGCTCGCGACGGCCGGCGTGGCATCCGAGGCCGTGAGCCGGAGCGTCTCGGCCGCGTAGAGCCGTCGGCCGTCCTCGAGGACCGTCTCACCGCCGTCGTGGATCGTGACCGTGACGGTCCCGGCCAGGACATCCTCGTCGATCCGCCACGCCGGGGTGTCGGCCTCGCCCTCGCCGCCGACGACGCGCAGTTCCGGTGGCGTCGCCTTGAACACCGGGACCGGGAGATCCGACGGGTCGCCCGCGTCGGGGATCACGGGCAGCACGATCCGCGAGGGCGTCGAACCACCGCGATGCAGCTCGAACGTGGCGGGGAACGGCGACGGCCAGATGACCGGCCACGCCGCCGAGGCCACCGACACGCGGATCCGGTGCCCGGGTGCCCAGCGGTAGCCGGCATGCCGGAGGGGCACGCGGACCTCGGCGATCTCGCCCGGGACGAACGGCTGCGGGTCCGTGTCCGAATCGCGATGGGTCAGGTTGAGGATGCCGGCACTCACCCACGCCGAGGTCCCGTCGGACGCCACGTCGGACAGTCGGACGACGGCGGTCGCGACCGGCGCGTCCACGGCCATGTGGAGGACGGCGACAGGCTCGCCGAGGATCGACACGGACGTGGTCAGGACCTCGCTCGTGAAGACGGGGCCGAGCACCTCGTCCGGCCGCAGGTCGCGGGCCAGCCCGTTCGGGATCCCGCCGGCGCCCCATGACAGGCCGCCGCGGGTCCCGACGGTCGCCCGGTGGCGATACCGGTCGAGGCCGGCCGCGAGGGCGTCGGTCGAGTCGTCGGTGCCGGGCGGGTCGTCGGCGACCAGTCGTCCCTGGAGCGGGACGTCGCCACCGTCCAACCGCCACGCCCGATGGACCGTCGCCGGGTGCGGGAAGGCATCCGCCGCTCGCCAGCGACCCGGCCACGCCGCCGGGAAGGGCTCGGGATCGGCGTAGTCGCGCTCGAACCAGACCAGCGCGGGTTCACGGTCCGCACCGTTCGGTTCGCCCTTGAGCCAGCGATCGAAGAAGCGCGCGACCTCGAGGAGGTGGTCCAGGTTCGGACCGGGCGGATCGTCCGCGGGCCAGCCGTGGACCCAGTTGCCCACCAGCGTCCTCGACGGCGCCGTGCAGCGGGCCTGCATGCGGAACGCGGCGTCCACGTAGGAATCGCACCACCCGCCGACGTTGAGGATCGGCACCTCGATGGCATCGTAGTCCGGGGCGAGTGACCCCTCGCGCCAGTACGGCCCGTCGACCTGGTGCCGTAGCCAGGCGATCAGCCACGGCGGGGTCGCCTCGAGTCGAGCCCGCCATGCCTCGAGCCACGCCTCGCCGCGGAACCCGGCATCGGGCGGCATCGCGTTCATGGCGACCTGGCTCACCGCGTACTGCGACAGTTCGCTCCCGGTCACGCACCCCCCGATCAGGTGCACGTCCGTGCGGTACCGGTCGTCCGTGCCCATGAAGGGGGCGATGGCGCGCAGGTGCGGCGGCCGCCGTTTCGCGACCTGGATCGCCGTGAACGCCCCGTAGCTGATCCCCCACATCCCCACGGCGCCGGTGCACCACGACCGCCCCGCCAGCCACTCGACGGCCTCGGCCCCATCGAGCGTCTCGTCGGCGGTGTACTCATCGAGGGCGACACCCCCGGATGAGCCCGTGCCGCGGACGTCGAGGCGGACGAAGGCGTAGCCGCGCGCCGCGAACCACTCCCCGGTGGCCGTGTCCGCGTTCCGCCGCCAGTTGTCCTTGCCGTAGGGGATCATCTCGAGGATCGCGGGGACGGGCGCCTCGACCGCGTCGACCGGCCGCCAGATGTTCGCCGACAGCTCGATCCCATCGCGCATCGGGATACGGACGTCCAGGGTCAGGGAGGGCGTCCTCGTGGGCGGGCTGGCGGATCGTTCGACGGTCACGCTGGCGAGTCTAGGGTCTCGTCGCGGCCCGCCGACGCCCTCGCCCATCGCGTGCGACGATGACCCCGATGACCGAGGACGATGCCGACGCCCTGACGGACGACGCGCCCGCCACTCCGACGGACCCGCCCGAGCCGGTCGGCGACTGGGCACGACGCCGCCGTGGCACCGCGTACGAGAACCCGTGGATCACCGTCTATCACGACGATGTGATCCGGCCTGACGGCAGCGACGGGATCTACGGCGTGGTGCATCTGGCCAACCTGGCGGTCGGGGTGGTGGCGATCGACGAAGCGGACCGGGTCGTGATCGTGGGTCAGCACCGGTACACGCTCGACGCCTATTCGTGGGAGCTGCCCGAGGGTGGCGTCCCGGCCGACGAAGACCCGCTCGCCGGCGCCAAGCGGGAACTCCGCGAGGAGACCGGGGTCGAGGCGTTCACCTGGGAGGAGCTGGTCCGCGTGGACCTGTCCAACTCGGTGACCGACGAGCGGGCGGTCCTGTACCTCGCCACGGACCTCACCCACGGCGTGGCGCAGCCGGACGCCACCGAGGCCCTGACCGTCCGCTGGGTCCCGTTCGAGGAGGCGCTCCAGATGACCGCCGACGGTCGGATCACGGACGTCATGAGCGTGCTCGGGATCGAGCGGGTGGCGCTTCGCCGCCTCCAGGCCGGACGGCCGCGTCAGTAGGGCTTGACCGGACCGTCGGACCACGGCCCACACTGCGGCACGCGGTTTGCGCCGGACCGCATCCTGTGCCACCGTACCGCCACTCGACCGAGGAGCGGCAGAGGTCCCGTTGGAGGCCGACGGACCTCGTGGAGGAGGATCCGATGCGACGACCCCTGCGCGAACGACTGGCGCGAGCGCTGGCTGCGGCCGGCCTCACGGCGGCCATGATCCTCCCCGGTGCCGCGCCGGCGACCGGCACGAACCACGCCGTGCTTCGGGTCGGCACGACCCAGGATCTCGATTCGCTCAACCCGTTCGCCACGCTGCTGGTCGTCGGCTACGAAGCCTTCGGCCTCACGTACAACTACATGGTCGACTCCGGGCCGAACCTCGAGCCGGTCCCGGGCTACGCGGACAGCTGGGAGCGCGCCGCCGACGGCAAGTCATGGTCGTTCCATGTTCGCGACGGCATGCAGTGGTCCGACGGCACGCCGGCCACCTCGGCCGACGCGTGCTTCTCCTGGCAGCTCGGTGTCGACGCGATCGCCAACGAGGCGACGCTCGGTGCGGGCTATCTCGAGCCAACGATGAGCGATGCGGGCGTGACCGCGGTCAGCTGCCCGGATCCCTCGACGGTGGTCGTCACGACGGACGATGCCTCCGACCGCGTCCTCCAGATCGCGATCCCGATCATCCCGAAGCACATCTGGGGCAACGAAACCTACAAGACGATCGGTGACGCCAAGTTCGAGGCCCCGCTCGTCGGGACGGGCCCGTACCAGGCGGTCGAGTGGCAGACCGGCCAGTTCATCCGCCTCCAGCGCAATCCCAACTACTGGGGCACCCAGGGCTTCGCGGACGAGGTGGACCTCGTCATCTACAAGGGCGCGGACACGATGGTCCAGGCGCTCAAGGCGGGCGAGCTCGACTACGC
>CAYMTJ010000003.1:0-12774 GCA_964393345.1 uncultured Anaerolineaceae bacterium
GCCCGCTAGACTCCCGCTCATGCCTGACACGACCGCGACCGCATCGTTCGACGCCATCGAGGCCCATCTCGACGCGACCCGGGACGCCCGGATGGCGTCGTACATGGACTTCCTCCGGATCCCCAGCATCTCGGCGCTGCCGGCGCATGACGACGATTCGCGTCGCGCGGCCGAGTGGCTGGCGGACGCTCTGCGAGGCGCCGGGGTCGAGCACGTCGAGGTCTCCGAGAGCACCGGCAACCCGGTGGTCTACGGCGACTGGCTCCATGCCGACGGCGCGCCGACGGTCATCGTCTACGGTCACTACGACGTCCAGCCCGTCGACCCGCTGGACTTGTGGACGTCCCCGCCGTTCGAGCCCGTCGTCGACGGACACCGGCTGCTCGGGCGCGGTGCCGCCGACGACAAGGGCCAGGTCCACCTCCACCTGATGGCGGCGCAGGCGATCCTGGCCACCCGCGGCGCGTACCCGGTCAACGTCAAGTACGTCTTCGAGGGCGAGGAGGAATCCGGCGCCGAGCATCTCGAGCGCTGGCTGCATCAGCACAAGGACCGCCTCGGGGCGGACGTGGCGATCATCAGCGACACGGGCTTCTTCGAGGGCAATCTTCCGTCCATCACGACCAGCCTGCGCGGGATCATGTACGCGCAGATCGATGTCGTCGGGAGTCCGGTCGATCTTCACTCGGGGTCCTACGGCGGGGCCGTCGACAACCCGGCCATCGCGCTGGCGCGCATCATCGCGGCCCTCAAGGGCCCCGACGGCCGGATCCTCGTCCCGGGCTTCTACGACGAGGTCGAGGCGCTCACCGACGCGGAGGAGGCGGTGCTCGCCGCGCTCCCCTTCGACGACGAGACCTACCGGAAGGCCGTCGGCGTCCCGGCCCTGGTCGGTGAGGTCGGCTACTCGACGCTCGAGCGGCGTGCGACCCGCCCGACGCTCGACGTGAACGGGATCTGGGGCGGCTTCACCGGTGACGGGACGAAGACGATCATCCCCGCGCACGCCCATGCGAAGGTGAGTTGCCGCCTGGTGACGGCGCAGGAGCCCGAGCGGATCTTCGAGCGGATCCGGGACTTCGTGACCGCAATCGCATCCCCGGGGGTCACGACGACGGTCACGTTCCTTGGCGGCGGCCGGCCGAGCCGGACGCCGATCGACCACCCCGCCACCCAGGCCGTGGCGCGGGCGCTCGAAGCGACGTTCGGTCGAGCCCCGCTGTTCATCCGGGAGGGTGGCAGCATCCCGGTCTGTCCCAGCTTCGAGTCGATCCTCGGGCTGCCCGTGGTGCTCATGGGGTTCACGCCACCCGACGACCGGGCGCATGCCCCCAACGAATGGATGGACCTGCGCAACTACGAGGGTGGGATCCGGGCGGTGATCCGGGCCTTCGACGAGCTGGCGACCCTGCCGCGCTGATCGACCGCGGGCGGTGCCCGACGGCACGGACTGTGCGGATTTGGTGGGTTCGGGTGGGTGAATCGGACCATCCCGGGTGCTACCCTTTGCGCCACCGCACCACCCCGGGGAGGTAACGACCGCGTGAGCACCGAAACCACGGACGCCAAGTCGGCGCCGAAAGCTGCCGAGTGGCGCCTCGAGACCGCCCACGGCAGCATGACGCCGCGCTCGGCCCTCGACGTCCTGGTGGACCTCAACGAGAAGGTGGTCGGAGGCCGCGTCTCCGAGTATCAGCCCGTGCCGCTCGGCTTCACGCCACTCGACCGGACGATCGGCGGGGGCCTGCGTGCCGGCGAGCTCCTGCTCATCGGGGGAGCGCAGGGCACCGGCAAGACGACGATGGCGCTCCAGATGGCGCGCAACATCGCGTCCGGCGGCCAGGCCAACGTCCTGTACATCTGCTTCGAGCACGATGAGCCCTACCTGCTCAACCGGCTCATCGCCATGGAGTCGGCGCTGGCCCATCTCCCGCACAAGACCGGCGCGATCAAGATCGTCGACGTCCGCAAGGAGATCCTCGGGACCTGGATGGCCGAGGGTGGCGGCCAGTCACAGCTGGCGAACAACCCGCGCCTCCGACCCTCGCTGGACCGCATCGCTCGGTACGGGCAGAACCTGTTCCTGATGCGCGGCTCGCAGACCGCGAGCACCATCGACAACATCCGGACGCTCGTCCAGAAGCATCGTGAGCTGTCGGGCGACCGGCGCCTCGTCGTCTTCGTGGACTACATGCAGAAGGTCCCGCAGATCCCGGAGCCCGAGAACGAGACCGAGAAGGTCACGTATATCGTCAACGGCCTGAAGGACATCGCCCTGGCCGAGGACGTGCCGATGATCAGCATCGTCGCCGCGGACAAGGAAGGCCTCAAGGCGTCGCGCCTGCGCAACTTCCACCTGCGCGGCAGCTCGGCCATCAACTACGAAGCGGACATCATCCTGATCCTCAACGAGAAGTACCACATCGTCGCCAAGGTCAACATCGAGTTCAACCCGTACCAGGCGCAGCGCTTCCGCGACTGGGCGATCCTCTCGGTCGAGAAGAACCGTGGTGGCCAGGACAACGTGGACCTCGAGTACGAGAAGCACTTCGAGTTCTCCTGTTTCGACCCGAACGGTCGGACGGTGCAGGAGAAGCTCATCGAAGAACGCCTCTACAACGACTGACGGGCTGCCCATACGACGCCTTCGCCGCGTCGTCGCCGGCGCTCCTCGCTCACGCACCTTGGGGTGCGCTCGCTCTGGATGCTCGGCTTCGCCTTGCGCTGACGCCGCCTTCGCGCCAGCCGAGTAGCATGCCGCCATATGAAGTCGCCGGGGTCGTTTCCTGAAGTCGTCGAGATCGTGGTGGAGATCCCGCGTGGGTCGCGCAACAAGTACGAGTTCGACGAAGAGGCCGGCGTCTACCGCCTGGACCGTGTCCTGTCGAGCGCGGTCTACTACAACTTCGACTACGGCTTCATCGAGGGCACGCGGGCCGGCGACGGCGACCACACCGACGCCCTGCTGATCATCGACGAGCCCACGTTCACCGGCTGCCACGTGTGGGCGCGCCCGATCGGCGGACTCGAGATGCGTGACGAGAAGGGCTTCGACTTCAAGGTCCTGTGCGTGGCCATCGGCGATGCCCACCAGCAGCACATCGAGCGGCTCGAGCAGGTACGGCCACACCGCCTGGTGGAGATCGAGCACTTCTTCGAGACGTACAAGGCGCTCGAGGACAAGGGCGTCGAGATGCTGGGCTGGCGGGACCGCGATCGGGCCCTCGAGGTGCTCCGCACCGACCGCGAGGTCTGGGACAGCGAGACGGCGATCCGCCCTCGATGAGCGGACCCGCATGAGGTCCTGGCCCGGCAAGGACGTGCCCGGACGCCGACTGTTCGTGGCGGTCCCGCTCTCGAAGGACGCGACCGACGCCCTGGTCGACGTCGTCCGTGAGATCCAGGCGCTCGGCATCCCGGGTCGGGGCCGGGATGTCCGCTGGGTCCGCATGGAGGGGCTCCATCTGACGCTGCGCTTCCTGGGGCCGACGATGGACGATCGCGTCGAGCCGACCGCCGCGGCGATCCGGGCGGCGGCCGCCTCCATCCGGGCGTTCGACCTGGTCCTCGGCGGCGCCGGCGCCTTTCCGACGGAGGAGCGGCCGCGCGCGATCTGGGTGGACGTCCGCGAGGGCGCCGACCAGCTGGGGATCGCCGCGTCCATCGTCGATGCCAGCCTGGCCCACGTGGGCTGGGATATCGAGGAGCGCCCCTTCCGGCCGCATCTGACCCTCGCGCGTTCCGACGGCGTGCGGTCCGGTCCGGCGGTCGCGCGCGCCCTCATCGAGCGGGCACGGGACCTGCGGATCACCTTCACCGTCGACCGGATCGGGCTGTTCGAGAGCCTCACCGGCGGCGGGCCGGCGCGCTATGAGTCGCTGGAACTCGTCCCGCTCGGATGAGGTGGGGTCGGAGGCGGTTGCGTCCCGGCCACCCGCCGCGATAGGCTCGCATCCCCGGCCGGCCATCGACGATGGTCAGGCGGCCCCGACCCGAGGAGCGCGAGATGTCGCCAGTGGATCCCCGACAGACGAAGTTCGTCCTCGACGAGTCCCGGATCCCCCGGAGCTGGTACAACATCGCCGCTGATCTGCCGAACCCACAGTCCCCACCGCTCCACCCGGGCACGCTCCAGCCCATCGGCCCGGACGACCTGGCCCCGCTGTTCCCGATGGCCCTCATCGGCCAGGAGGTCTCGGGCGAGCGCGAGATCGAGATCCCCGAGCCCGTCCGCGATGCCTACCGCCTCTACCGGCCGAGCCCGCTCTATCGAGCCCATCGGCTCGAGCGCGCCCTCGACACGCCGGCCCACATCTACTACAAGTACGAAGGCGTGAGCCCGGCGGGCAGCCACAAGCCGAACACCGCGATCCCACAGGCGTTCTACAACAAGGAGGCCGGGGTCAAGCGCATCGCCACCGAGACGGGCGCCGGGCAGTGGGGGAGCGCGCTGGCCTTCGCCGGCGCCCTGTTCGGCCTCGAGATCAAGGTCTACATGGTCCGCGCCAGTTACGACCAGAAGCCCTATCGGCGGATCCTGATGGAGACGTACGGCGCCGAGGTGGTGGCGAGTCCGTCGCTGACCACGAACTACGGCCGCTCCGTGCTCGCGGAGACGCCCGACAGCCCGGGATCGCTCGGGATGGCGATCAGCGAGGCAGTCGAGGACGCGGCGACCCGTGACGACACCAAGTACGCCCTGGGGTCCGTCCTCAACCACGTCCTCCTCCACCAGACGGTGATCGGGCAGGAAGCGATCGAGCAGATGGGGATGGCCGGCGAGTCGCCCGACATCGTCATCGGCTGCGCGGGGGGCGGATCCAACTTCGCGGGGCTGACGTTCCCGTTCCTGGGGCGGAATTTCCGTGACGGTGCGAAGCACCGGATCATCGCCGTGGAGCCCGAGGCGGCGCCGAGCCTGACCCGCGGCGTCTACGCCTACGACTACGGGGACACCGGCAAGATGGCCCCGATCGTCAAGATGCATACGCTGGGCTCCGGCTTCATCCCGGACCCGATCCACGCCGGTGGCCTCCGCTATCACGGGATGTCGCCCCTCGTCAGCCTGCTCAAGGAGCACGGTCACATCGAAGCGCGCAGCGTCCACCAGCGCGCCAGCTTCGAATCAGGCGTCCAGTTCGCGCGGTCCGAAGGGATCCTCCCGGCGCCCGAGCCGACCCACGCGATCCGGGTCGCGATCGATGAGGCCCTGGCCGCCCGAGAGGCCGGCGAGGCGCGCGTGATCCTGTTCAACCTGTGCGGGCACGGTCACTTCGACCTGGCGTCGTACGAGCGCTACCTGTCGGGGGACCTCGAGGATTACGAGTACCCCCTCGACAAGGTCGAGGCGGCCCTCGCGGCCCTGCCCAGGGTCTGACGTGCCAAGACTCGCCTGCCGTGCGTGCGGACGACAGATCTATACCGTCGCACCGCTCGAGTCGCTGTTCGCGGAGGAGCGCCGCTGCCCGCGGTGCGGGGCGTTCCTCGACAACGAACGCCGGGACAATGAGCGCCGCCTGATGAACCGACGGCAGAACCCGCCCGACGACCCCGGTCCACCCGAGGATGATGGCGAGCGGCGGACGGCCCCCGAACGACGCACGCGGCGCCGCCGCGGCGGATCGGTCAGCACGGCCCCCACCGGCAACGAAGCCGGCTGGCAGGACTGACCGCGGCCGACGCGGCGAGACGGGACGATCACGATGCGGATCGCGATGTTGGGATTCGGCCTGATCGGGGGGTCGATCGCGCGCGCGCTGCGCTCGAACCGGGAGACGGCCGACTGGTCCATCACCGCCTGGAGCCCGTCCGGCGTCGGGCCGGCGCAGGCCGTGGCGGACGGCGTCCTGACCGAAGCGGCCCCGACCCCCGAAGCGGCCATCGCCGGCGCCGAGCTCGTCGTCCTCGCGGGCCCGGCGCTCGACTCGGTGGCGGTCCTCGACGACCTGGCCGGCCGATGGCGGACGGCGCTGGATGCCGACGCGACGGTGACCGACGTCGCGAGTTCGAAGCGGGCGATCGTGGAGCGGGCCGACGTCCTGGGTCTCTCGTTCGTGGGCGGCCATCCGATGGCCGGTCGCGAGACCACCGGCTACGTGACCGCGGACGCGGAGCTGTTCGTCGGCCGGCCGTGGGTGATGGTGCCGGGTATGCACGCGCGCGAGCGCGACGTGGAGCGCGTGGGACGGCTGGCGGGGGCCGTCGGCGCCGATACGCTGCAGATGACCGCCGCCGACCATGACGTGGCGGTGGCGGGGATCAGTCACCTCCCGCTCGTCCTGGCCGCCGCGCTGGCGGAATCCGTCACCGGATCGTCGGACTGGCCGGAGACCCGGCTGCTGGCCTCGTCCGGCTGGCGCGACATGACCCGGCTCGCGCGCGGCGACGTGGCCATGGGGACCAGCATCGCCGCCACCAACGCCCCGGCGCTGGCCGCCCGGATCCGGCGGATCCAGGACGTGCTCGATGCCTGGTTGACCGAGCTCGACGGCAGCGGACGCCCCGACGTCCCCGCGATCCGGACGCGTCTGACGAGCGCCCGCGACCACCTCGACTCCGGCACCGAGTGACCGAGCGCGTCCTCGTCGTCCCGCGCACGGCCGTCCTCGATGCGGCGGGCTGGCATGGTCTGCGCACAGACGGTCTCGAGGACTTCGAGGCGCTCGTCGGCCGGCTCGGCCGCTTCGAGGCGCGGGCGGCCATGGAGGTCGATCCGACCCACAAGCAGGTGATCCCGTACCTCGTCCTGCGCGACGGCGAGCGCTACTTCCTGATGCGTCGCACCCGGGCCGGCGCCGACCCGCGCCTGCATGACCGTTACTCGATCGGGATCGGCGGTCACCTCGATCCGGGGGACGGCGACCTGCTCGGCGGTCTCCGTCGAGAGTGGCGCGAGGAGATCCAGGCGGACTTCGAGCCCGAGTTCCGGCTCGTCGCCCTGCTCAATGACGACACCACCGACGTCGGCTCGGTCCACCTCGGCGCGGTGTACCTCGCCGACGCCGCGGGCCGCCCGGTCACCGTCCGCGAGACCGACAAGCTCGAGGGCGGCTTCGCCTGGCCGGCCGACGTCGCGGCCGTGATCGACGGACTCGAGTCGTGGAGCCGGCTCGTCTTCGAGGCGCTGGAGTCGTCCGCGGTACGATAACGAGCGTCGGAGGTCCGTCGTGACCCGTCACATCGCTCGTTCGATCCTCGCGCTCCCGCTGCTCCTCGGGATCATCGGCCTCGCCACCAGCGGCCAGGCTCGGGCAGCGGGCGCCAGCGTGGCCGTCCTGCCGGCCGGCGGGGTCGTCGATCACGTGCTCGCCGGCTATCTCGAGGAAGGGATCGCCAAGGCGGCCGCCACGGGAGCCACCGCCGTCGTCGTGACGCTCAACACGCCCGGCGGAAGCCTCGACGCCACCCAGCGGATCGTGTCCGCCCTGCTGGACGCGCCCATCCCCACGATCGTGTGGGTCTCGCCCTCCGGGGCGCGCGCCGCGAGTGCCGGCACGTTCATCACGCTCGCCGCCCACGTGGCGGTCATGGCCCCTGGTACCAACATCGGTGCGGCGTCGCCCGTGGGCGGCGGGGGCGAGGACATCGGCGGGACGCTCGGCGACAAGGTGCGCAACGACGCGATCGCCAACATCCGGTCCATCGCCGAGGCACGCGGTCGGAACGTCGCGTGGGCCGAGGAGACGGTCGCCGATGCCCGCTCGTCCAGTGCATCGGAAGCCCTCGCCGTGGGCGCGGTCGACGGCATCGCGGGGTCGCTGGCCGAGGTCCTCGAGTTCGCCGACGGCCGGGTCGTCACCGTCGAGGGTCGATCGGTCACGATCGCGTCGGCGGGCGCCGCGACGAGCGAACTCTCGATGAACCCGGCGCAGGCGTTCCTCCACCTGCTGTCCGACCCGAACATCGCGTTCATCCTGTTCACGGTTGGGTTCTACGGCCTGTTCTTCGAGCTGCAGAACCCCAACTTCGTGACGGGCATCCTCGGCGCGATCGCGTTGATCCTCGCGTTCATCGGGTTCGGGAGCCTGCCCCTCAACGTGGCGGCGCTGCTGCTCATCGGGCTCGCGATCGTGCTGTTCGCGCTGGAGTTCACCGTCACCAGCCACGGCCTGCTCACCGTCGGCGGGATCGTCTGCTTCGTGCTGGGCGCCTCCGCGCTCTACACGGAGCCCGGGACGCCCACCGGCCCCGTCATCGCGGTCGACCCGCGCATCATCGTGGGTGTGACGGCGGCGACGGCCGCGTACGTCGTCGCGATGCTGTGGGTGGTCGTCCGCTGGCGGCGGGCGGCCGGCCCCATCGCCGGCGTCACCGGTCCCCTGATCCTGACGGGAGGGATCGGCGAGGTCCGGTCAGGCCTGGGGCCGTTGGGCGTCGTCTACGCTGCCGGAGAGGAATGGACCGCACGGACCGAGAGCGGGGCAGAGGTCCCGCCGGGCACGGCCGTGCGGATCACCCGTCAGGATGGCCTGACACTCATCGTCGAACCCATCGATCAGGGGGTCTGAGGGATGCGGAACGGAGGGATCCATGCCTGAACTGCCGTTGGTCATCACCGCGGTCGCGATCGTCGTCCTCGTGCTGCTGGTGCTGTGGCTGTCGATCCGGGTGGTGAACCGTGGCGACAAGCTCGTCGTCTACCGGCTCGGCAATACGGACGATTCGCTCGTCAAGGGTCCGGGGCTGGTCTTCCTCATCCCGTTCATCGACCGGCCGCGGCGCGTGAACCTGCGCGAGCAGTTCGTGGAGGTGCCCAGCCAGACCGCGATCACCAAGGACAACGTCACGATCCCGATCGACTTCTTGATCTACTGGCGGATCGTCGACCCGCTCAAGAGCGTCGTCAACGTCCAGGACTTCGTCGGCGCGCTCGCCGGCGTCGCGACGACGAACCTGCGCGCCGTCGTCGGTGACTTCCTCCTCGACGACGTGCTCTCCAAGCGCGACCAGATCAACGAGGTCCTGCGCACGAAGCTCGACGAGATCACCGAGAACTGGGGCGGCAAGATCACCCGCGTCGAGATCCGCGAGATCACGCCACCGCGCGACATCCTCGACTCGATGAACCGGATGCTCTCGGCCGAGCGCACGCGGCGCGCGGTCATCACCGAGTCCGAGGGCGCCCGGCAATCCGCGATCAACGTGGCCGAAGGCCAGAAGCAGTCCGAGATCCTCAAGGCCGAGGGCGAGCGCCAGGCCGCGATCCTGCGCGCCGAGGGCTTCAGCCTGGCCCTGACCCGGATCTTCGAGGCGGCCAACGTCGTCGATCAGAAGACGATGGCGCTGCAGTATCTCGAGGCCCTCAAGGCGCTCGGGACGGGGCCCGCCACGAAGTTCGTGATCCCATTCGAGTTCACCCGGCTGCTCGAACCCTTCGTGGGGTACCTGGGTCCGGATGGCGGAGCGAGGGGTGGTGCGGGCGCATCCGGCGGCTCAGGACCGTCGCCCACGACCCCGCCGACGACACCGCCCGCGCCGCCGACGGCGGCCTGACCGCGCGGCCAAGGCCGTCGGCATCGGGCGGGTCCGCATAGCCCTTTCGGGGGAGGTGCGGTCCTGCACCGCGCGCCTATAATCGCCGAGCCGGGGGACCCAGGTCCGGCACGCACGCAAGTCCGACATACCCGCGCGGAGGACCGATGGCGGCCAAGATCCTCATCGTCGACGACGACCAGAACGTCCAGCGACTGCTCCAGTACACGCTGAAGCAGGAGGGCTACGACGTCGTCGTGGCGGCCGACGGCGCCGAAGGCTTCCGACTCTGGGGGGCCGAAGCCCCGGACCTGATCCTGCTTGACGTCATGCTGCCCAAGCTCGACGGCTACCAGGTCGCGACGAAGATCCGCACCGAAGAGGGCGAGTCCGCCCACGTGCCCATCATCATGCTCACCGCCGAGCGCGAGGTGGAGCAGAAGGTCCGCGGGCTCAAGGCCGGCGCCGATGACTATCTGATCAAGCCGTTCCACCCGGCCGAGCTCATGGCTCGGATCAAGAGCCTCCTGGCGCGCTTCTCGCCCAAGGACCTCATGCTCTCGCGTCCGCCGCTGGGCCGGATCCTGGCCTTCTACGGGGCCAAGGGCGGGGTCGGGACCACGACCATCGCGATCAACGCCGCGATCGCGCTCCATCGTGAGCTCGGGCGGAAGGTCTGCCTCGTCGACGGCAACCTCCAGTTCGGCGATCACCGCGTCTTCCTCGACCTCGGGCTCGATCGCAAGAGCATCGTCGACGTCGTCACGGCGCCGTCGATGGACGGCGATCTCATCCGCCAGGTGATGGTCAAGCACGATTCCGGCGTGGACCTGCTGCTCGCCCCGCCGTCGCCAGAGACCGCGGAGCTGGTCCGGCCCGAGCACCTGCCGGCGATCATGGAGCACCTGCGCAACCTGTACGACTACGTCATCGTCGACATCGACAAGCGCCTCGACGACATCAACCTCGGCGTCTTCGAATCCGCCGACACGATCTTCGTCGTCATGACCGCGGATCTGTCGTGTCTCAAGAACGTGCGCCTGATCCTCGAAACGGTCGACCACCTCGGGTACCCGTCGTCGAAGGTGGAGCTGGTGCTCAACCGCTCGAACGCCTTCACGGGCATCAATGTCAAGAACGCCGAGGGCGCCCTCCGCCGCACCATCGAGCACCAGGTCGTGAACGAGTACCGCGGGGCGATCAGCGCCCTCAACTCGGGCGCCCCGTTCATGTTCATGAAGGCGGATTCGGCGCTCGGCGGATCGGTGATGCATTTCGCGCGCGCCCTCGACAAGCCGGTCGCCGGGACGCCGGCCACGGCGGTAGCCGCCGCGCGCTGATGCGGGGGTGACCCGCGCTCGAGCGCGGGTCCGATGAGCGGCGGCGAAGCGACCGACAAGTCGCCGATACGTCGCGGTGGATCTCCGGGTGAGCCACCCCCCGTAGGGTGGTGACGTGCTCGCCATCGTCCCATCCGCCACGCTGCTCGGCCTGGATGGTCGCTATATCCGGGTGGAGGTCGATGTCGCGCCCGGCCTCCCCGGGTTCACGATCGTCGGGCTCGCGGACGCGGCGCTCCAGGAGGCCAGGGAACGGATCCGCGGAGCCCTGCGCAATGCCGGCTACGTCCATCCGCCGCGGCGCATCACCGTCAATCTGGCCCCGGCCGACCTGCGCAAGGCCGGATCGTCGCTGGACCTCGCGATGGCTGTCGGCATCCTGCTGGGCTCCGATCAGGTCAAGGCCGCCGACGTGCGGATCGGCCTCATCGGGGAGCTGTCGCTCGGCGGGGAGGTCCGCCGCGTCCCGGGCATCCTGCCGATGGTGGCCGCCCTCGCGCGGCGCGGGATCCGTCATGTGGCCGTCGCTCGGGACGGTGCGGCCGAGGCCGCCCTCGTCGACGGCGTGGAGATCCTGGCGATCGAGACCCTCGATGACGCGGTCGCGCTCGTCCGCGCCCCGCGATCCCGGCGCCGGACGGTCGTGGCGCCCCGGGTGACCCTCGCGACCGACGGGGTGGGCACGCCCGATCCCGAGCGGACCGTGGCCTCGAGCGTCGCCTGGCCGGACCTGGCCGACGTGCGCGGCCAGGCCGAGGCGAGGCGCGGGCTCGAGATCGCCCTTGCGGGGGGCCACGGGCTGCTGCTGATGGGTCCGCCGGGTTCGGGGAAGACGCTCCTGGCCCGGACGGTCCCGAGCCTGCTCCCTCCGCTCGATGATCGCGCCGCGCTCAGCGTGACCGTCGTCGCGTCGGCCGCCGGCCAGGGGCCGATCACCGCCCTGGTGCGGCGGCCGCCGTTCCGTGCCCCGCACCACTCGATCTCCTATGCGGCGATGGTGGGCGGCGGACCGCATCTTTCGCCGGGCGAGGTCACGATGGCGGACCACGGCGTCCTGTTCCTCGACGAGCTTCCGGAGTTCGATCGGGACGTCCTCGAGTCGCTGCGCCAGCCACTCGAGGAAGGCCGGGTCGCGATCGCCCGCGCCGGCCGCTCGACGACCTTCCCGGCGAGATTCCAGCTCATCGCCGCGATGAATCCGTGTCCGTGCGGGTACGCCGGCGCGCCCGATCGGCGATGCTCGTGCCCGACGAACGTGCCCGAGCGCTATGCGCGCCGGGTCTCCGGGCCGCTTCGCGACCGGATCGACCTGTGGATCGAGATGCCGCGCGTCCCGGCCGCGGCGATCGTGGCCCAGGACGGCGGCGAGTCGTCGGCCGTGGTCGCAGAACGCGTCCTCGCGAGCCGGGCGATCCAGGAGGAGCGACATCCCGGGCTGCTCAATGGGCGAGTGAGCGGCCGCCGGCTCCGCGCCGCGTGCCGGCTCTCGCCGCGCGCCGAGCGTCGGGTCGTGGGTCTCGCGGACCTGGAGATGGCGAGCGGACGGGGGACCGAGCGGATCCTGCGGGTCGCGCGGACGATCGCGGACCTGGCGGCGGACGAATCCGTGCGCGAGGCCCACCTTGACGAGGCCGTTTGGTTCCGGGCGCCGGAAGCGCGTCGCCTCGCCGCGCGGGCCGTCTGAGATGCTGGGCGTCGGCGCGGACGGGCCACTCGCGCCCACCGCCGCGGAGCGGGGATCGCGCTCCGACGAGCGCCACGCGTGGGCCGTGCTGGCCTCGGTGGACGGGCTCGGGCCGGTCGGTTTCGCCCGGCTGCTCGCCACCTTCGGTGACGGGCAGCGGATCCTCGATGTCGCGACCGGAGCGCAGGGACCGGAGAGGATCGTGGAGGCGGCAGGCACGCCCCCGCCCGGCCGTTCGTCCCGCTCGGAGCTGTCGATCGAGGTCGCCCGGGCGATCGC
>CAYMTJ010000003.1:12874-93742 GCA_964393345.1 uncultured Anaerolineaceae bacterium
CGGGCGATCGCGGCCCGTCTGTGCCGGGCGCTCGTCGGCGCGGGGGCCTCTGTCGTCTCCGGTCTGGCGATCGGGATCGACGGGGCGGCGCACGCCGCGACGCTCGACGCCGGGGGTGACACGATCGCGGTCCTCGGCGGCGGACACGCCCGGCTCTACCCGAAGGCGCATCGACGCCTGGCCGACGAGATCGTTTCGACGGGCGGTGCCGTCGTCTCCGAGCGGGCGCCGGACGTCGAGCCCACCCGCTGGAGCTTCCCGCGGCGCAACCGCGTGATCAGCGGCCTGACCGACGCGACGGTGGTCATCGAGGCGCCGGCGCGGAGCGGGGCGCTCGTCACGGCGTCCTGGGCGCTCGAGCAGGGTCGCGGCTGCTACCTGGTGCCGGGTCCGATGGATGACCCGGCCGTCGCCGGGAACCTGGCGTTCCTGCGCGAGTTCCCCGATCTCGCGCGGGTGGTGGCCGGGATCCCGCAACTGATCGAGGATCTCGATCTCGCCACCCGACCGGACGGGAGACGCACGACCGAACTGGCGGGCGCCACGATGACCGGACTCGGTGGCGCGGCGGCGAAGGTGGCGGAGGCATTGGTCGCGGGTCACGCGACCGTGGATGCGCTCGTCGCGGTGACCGCACTTCCGGTGGCGTCGGTCCTGGCCACGCTGACCGTGCTCGAGCGCCGGGGATTGGCCCTGGGCCTGTACGGCCGCTATCGGCCGGCCGGGACCCTGGCGTTGCGGGATCCCGCCGTGCGGCCCCAGCGACCGAGGCTCCCGGCCGCGTGACCGGCGCCACCTCCCGTTGCGCGGCGGTGCCTCGGTTGCCCATCCCGGGCGACCGGTGCTAAGGTCCCAGACGGTCGTGCTTCCCATGGCACGTCCGGTCGTGGGCGTCAGCCCATCGCTCGGCCCCCAGCTCGGAGCGGACTATTGCGCAAACTGGCCATCGCGGTGCTGGCCGTCCCGGTCTTGTCCGTCGTCTACGTGAGTTCCGCGCTGCGGCGCTCGCTCCTGGCGCGGACCGGGCTCGCGATCACCCTCGGGGCCGTCGTCGCGCTCGGCGTCATCAGCACGGTCCGCCCGGCGCCCGCGGCCGCCGTGCCACCGTCTGTCCGCCTCCCACTCACGGATGCCACGTTCCGGACGGTCGTCGCCACCGATCGTGCGCTGGCCGACCCCGTGACGATCGAGTTCAGCTCGCCGATGGACCCCGGGTCCGTCGCCGCCTCGCTCAAGATCGAGCCACCGACCGCGGTCCGTCTCGGATGGGACGGGGCCGGCCGCGTGCTCACGATCACGCCGTCGGCTCACTGGGCGCCCGGCACGCTCCACAGCATCACGGTGGATGCCGGGGCGCTGGCCACGAACGGCGTCCCGATGGTCAGCCCGGAACGCGCCGCCTTCCTGACCCGCGGCGTCACCAATGGAGCCATCTCGGCGTCGGCGCCACTCGGCAAGCGCATCGCGCTCGGGTCATCCTTCGTCCTCACGTTCGACGGCCCGGTCGACGTCGATGACCTGGCGTCCAGCCTGGCCATCGACCCGGCGATCGAGGGCACGCTCATCCGGACCGCGTCGCTCGCGGACGGGACGACGTTCCGCTACACGCCGACCGCCCCGCTCATCGCGGGGACCACGTACCGGATCGCCGTCGAGGGTCTCACCGACGCCGACGGCGTCGCGGTCGACCCCCTCTCCGTGGCTCTGAAGACGGCGGCCGTGCCCGGCGTCGTGCGGTTCCGGCCGCTCGATGCGACGACGCGGGTGAGCCGTGACCAGGTGCTGTCCGTCCGCTTCACGAAACCGATGGATCGTGCCTCGACGAAGGCCGCGTTCAAGGTCCGCGCCGACGGCAAGCCCGTCGCCGGGTCGATCTCGTTCGCGGAGGGGGACACCGTCCTCGTCTTCGACCCGACGAAGCACCTTCCGTTCTCCAGCAAGATCGTGATCACCGTGGCGGCGAGCGCCGCGAGCAAGGACGGCGCCGAGATGGGGCGAGCCGCGACAGCCGTGGTCCGCACGATCGCCAAGCCCAGCGTCGCGCCCGCGACCTCCGGTGGTGGTGATGGCGGTGATGATGGTGGCGGTGGGGGCGGTGGCGGTGGCGGCGCGGTCGGCGGCGGCAGCTGGGCCAGCGTCGAGACCTACTACCTCGGGTTGATGAATTGCACCAGGACCGGCGGCACCGTCACGTCGACCGGCCGGTGCAGCAGCCCGGGTGGCCGCGACGTCGCTCCCCTCAAGCTCGACGCCGGGATCAGCAGCAAGGTCGCCCGGCCCTACGCCAAGCGGCTCGCCGATGGCGCGGACTGCAGCCACTTCATCGGCGGCAACCCCGGCGACCGGCTGCGACGCGCGGGTTACACCAACTACGTCTGGGCCGAGAACCTCGGGTGCCGCTCGGGCAACCCGAAGGCCGCCGTGCTCGGGTCGCACCGCTACTTCCAGAGCGAGAAGTCGTACAACGGCGGCCACTACGTCAACTTGATGAATGCGAAGTACGACCGGGTCGGGATCGGCGTCTGGGTCACCAACGGTCGCGTCCGGCTGGTGGTGGACTTCTACCACCCGTAAGAGGACCATCGCCGAGTGGCGAGGGGCCCATCGTCGGACTGGCAGGCGGGCCGCCGCCGTCGATGATGGCCGGGTGATCCGCAACGCCGTCATCCACCTCAACGGGGAACAGCCGATCGTCGTCGACCTGTTCGACATGCCCGGCGTCGCCGACCTCACGATGCGCTGCACGAACCTGCGGACGCTCGATGGCAAGCGCCCCGTCTTCGCCGACGACCAGTACTCGATCTTCTACTTCCCGTACACGCACATCCGGTTCATCGAGATCCTGCCGGCGTCCCTGAGCGACGGCGACACCGCGCACCTGCCCGTGCCCGTCAGCGCGGGCGGCCGCGGCTCCGACGGCGCTCGCGACGCTGCGTCGGAGACGGACCTCGAGATCGACGAGGACTTCCTGCGCAGGATCCGCGAGGTCTAGCCGCACAACGGTCCGTGCAGGACCCGGTGCTACACTCCCGGCCGTGCCAAAGAACCTCGTCATCGTCGAATCCCCGGCCAAGGCGCGCACCATCGAGCGCTATCTGGGGTCCGATTACCGTGTCCTCGCCTCCTACGGCCATGTCCGTGACCTCCCCGAGAACCCCGGCAAGGGCAAGTTCGGCGTGGACGTGGACCATGAGTTCGAACCCGAGTACGTGATCTCCGACGATCGACGCAAGCAGGTCTCGGAGATCCAGAAGGCGGCTCGCGGGGCTGACGCGGTGTACCTGGCCACGGACCTCGATCGGGAGGGCGAAGCGATCGCCTGGCACGTCGCCGAGGCCGCGAACGTCCCGGCCGCCAAGACCCACCGGGTGACCTTCAACGAGATCACCGAGTCCGCGATCCTCGACGCATTCGCGCACCCTCGCCAGATCGATCGCAACCTCGTGGACGCCCAGCAGACGCGCCGGATCGTGGACCGTCTCGTGGGGTACACGCTCAGTCCGCTGCTGTCCCGAAAGGTCCGGGGCGGCCTGTCCGCCGGGCGCGTCCAGTCCGTGGCGGTCCGGCTCGTGGTGGAACGCGAGCGGGAGATCAACGCCTTCACGGCGCGCGAGTACTGGACGATCGAGGCGACCCTCGAGACCGAACGCGGCGAGCGGTTCACGGCGGATCTCGTCCGGATCGACGGCGACGCGCTTGCGATCGGCGACGAGGCCGAGGCCGCACGTCATGTCGCCGCGCTGGCGGGGCGCCGCCCGGTCGTGACCAAGGTCGGGACACGCACGCAGAAGCGTTCGCCGGCGGCGCCGTTCACCACGTCCACCCTGCAGCAGGAGGCCAGCCGTCGCCTGGGCTACAGCCCGAAGCGGACGATGTCGGTCGCCCAGCGCCTGTACGAGGGCATGGAGACCGCGGACGGCCAGGTCGGGCTGATCACGTACATGCGGACCGATTCGACGGCGATGGCCGGCGTGGCGATGGGCGAGGCCCGAGAGGTCATCGCGGAGCGCTACGGGGCCCCGTACACGATGCCCAAGGGTCGCGTCTACAAGACGAAGGCCAAGGGCGCCCAGGAGGCCCACGAGTCGATCCGTCCAACGAGCTTCCGGCGCGACCCGGATTCGCTGGCGGCGCATCTCAAGCCCGATGAGCTGCGCCTCTACCGGCTGATCTGGCAGCGTGCCCTCGCATCACAGATGGCCGCCAAGGATCTCGAGACGACGTCGGTCGAGCTGGCCGACGGTCCGTACGAGCTCCGCGCGTCCGCGACGAAGGTGCTGTTCGACGGGTTCTCGCGCGTCTATACCGAGGGACGGGACGACGACGCAGCCGAGGACGACGACGAGGCCCGATCGCTGCCGGCCCTGGCCGAGGGCGACGCGACGACCGTTGCCGGCGTCGAGCCGGCACAGCACTTCACGGAACCGCCGCCGCGCTTCACCGAGGCAACGCTCATCAAGGCGCTCGAGGAGCACGGCATCGGGCGACCGTCCACGTACGCGGCCACCATCTCGACGATCACCGATCGCGGCTATGTCCGGGTCGAGGAACGGCGTCTTCATCCGGAGCTGGTCGCCGAGATCGTCACGGACCTGCTGGTCGCGCACTTCGGCGACTACGTGGATGTCGCGTTCACGGCCCGCATGGAGGAGGAGCTCGACGAGATCGCCCGGGGCGAGCGGCCGTGGGTCCCGCTCCTGCGCGCCTTCTACGGTCCGCTCCGCGACCGCGTCGAGGAGAAGCGCCGCGAGCTCAAGCGGGCGGACTTCACGACCGAGGCGACCGACGAGGTCTGCTCGGAGGGCCATCCGATGGTCATCCGGCTCGGCCGGAATGGTCGCTTCCTGGCGTGCTCGCTGTTCCCCGAGCACAAGGAGAGCCGGCCGCTCCCCGGGGACGAGCCGCCGCCCCAGGAGGGCACCGGAGAGGTCTGCCCCGAATGCGGCGAGGGCACACTCGTCGGCAAGAGCGGGCGCTTCGGGCCGTTCGTCGGCTGTTCACGGTACCCGGACTGCCGGTTCATCAAGAAGGACGGGCCACCGCCCCCCGATCCGTTGCCGTTCACGGTCCGCTGTCCCAAGAACGCGGACGGTGACCTCGTGGCCCGTCGCGCCCGTCGTACCGGGAACGTCTTCTGGGGATGCTCGAACTACCCGCGCTGCGACTTCACGACGAACGATCCGCCGCTGGGCGGCCTGCACGATACCGACGACGGTCCCCTCGCGCGCAAGGGCGAAGCGGCGATCTGTCTGATGTGCGGGTCGGCGAGCGATGTCGCGCCGGACGCGATCGTCGCGGGCGAGCGGTATCCGGGCGGGCCGGCCAACCCGGAGATCCTGGCGCGCCCGGCCCGCGGCGCCCGCCGTCCCGGTGGCGGAAGTGCCGGGACGCGCGGCGGGACGCGCTCCCGCGGGGGCTTCAGCCGGTCGGGGACGCGCTCGCCCAGCCGTCGTTCGCGCCCCGTCGAACCGGCCGCCGACGCGTGAGCGGGTCGGCCGAGGACCCCGCGTCCGACCCGGCCCCGACCCGCTTCCTCCGGACCCTCGCGGCGCGGGACACGTCGCCGCACACCCGTCGCTCGTACGCGACGGCCATCGGGACCTATCTGGACTGGCTCGCGGCGCGCGGCGTGGACTGGCGGCATCCGGCGCGCGCGGACCTGCGGGCCTATCTCGCCGTCCTCGGTGACGGCCGGGCGCGCGCCTCGGTGGCACAGCGCCTGGCGGCCATCCGCTCGTTCCACCGCTGGACGGCGCGCGAGGGCCTCGCCCCCGGCGACCCGTGGGGCGCGATCGCCACGCCCCGCCTGCCACGGAGACTCCCGAGGGTGCTCGAGGTCGACGAGGTCACGGCGCTGATCGATGCCGTCGACGCCGACCTCGGTGCCGCGGCGACGGTGGATGACCCGGCGAAAGCCGCCGTGGCCGCGGCCCTGGCGATCCGCGATCGGGCCCTGGTGGAGACCGCGTACGCCGCGGGGCTGCGCATCAGCGAACTGGCCGCCGCCGATCTCGGCTCGCTCGATCTGCGCCGCGGCGAGCTCCGCGTGATGGGCAAGGGCCGCAAGGAACGGGTCGGGCTGTTCGGAGCGCCGGCCCGCCGGGCGATGGAGGATTACCTCGCCCACGGGCGACCGGCCCTGCTCGCGGAGCGACCGCCCCTCGCGCCGCTGCCCACGGCGGTGTTCCTCAATCACCGCGGGGGTCCGCTCGGTGTCCGCGGCCTGCGCTATCGGCTGGACCGCCTGCGCCGGCGCGCGGGGCTGCCCGACGGCGTGTCGCCGCACACGCTCCGGCACTCGTTCGCGACGCACCTGCTCGACGGCGGGGCCGATCTGCGGGTGGTCCAGGAGCTGCTCGGCCACGAAAGCCTTGCGACGACCCAGATCTACACGCACGTCTCGCCGACGCGGCTCAAGGCGGCCTATCGGGAGGCCCACCCCCGGGCGCGTCGCGTTCCCGCCCCGTGACCACCGGACGGGATCTCGCGCGGGCGGGGCTCATCGTCTCGGCCGCGTTCCTCGCGTCGCGCGTGCTCGGGTGGGTCCGGACGATCGTCATCGTCAACGCCTTCGCGGTCCCGGCGGACCTCGACGTCTTCTTCGCCGCGTTCCGGATCCCGGACCTCATCTTCCAGCTCGTGGCCGCCGGGGCGCTGTCGTCGGCGCTCATCCCGATCGTCTCCGGCCTGATGGCCCGCCAGGAGTCCGCCCGTGCGTGGCGCGTCGTCAGCACGGTCGCGACGATCGTGCTGCTGGCCCTCGCCGGCCTCGGGATCGTCATGTTCGTCGCGGCGCCGCTCCTCGTGCCGATCATCACGCCGGGCTTCGATACCGCGCGGACGGCGCTCACCGTCGACCTGACCCGGATCATGTTGCTCTCGGCCGTCCTGCTGGCGTTGGGATCGGTGGCGACGAGCGTCCTCAACGCGGGCGGGCGGTTCGCCGCGGCCGCCGTCGCGCCCATCGCCTACAACGTGGCGATCATCGCGGCCGCCCTGGGGCTCGCGCCGTCGATGGGTGTGGTGGGTCTTGCCGTCGGGGTGGTCGCGGGCGCGGCGCTCCACGTCGCGATCCAGCTCCGGCCCATGGCCCGGCTCGGGTTCCGCTTCACCCCCGGCGTCGATCTGTCCGACCCGGACGCGCGCCGCGCGCTGCGGCTCATGGCGCCGCGAGCCGTCGGGCTCGGGGCGACGCAGATCACCTTCGTCGTGGTCACGTCCCTCGCGACGACGCTCGGCGCGGGCGCGGTCACGAGCTTCACGGTGGCATTCACGCTGCTCCAGATCCCGATCGGGGTCATCGGCGTGCCGCTCGGGGTCGTGGTCCTGCCGTCGCTCTCGCGCGATGCGGCCGTGGGCCGGGAGGTCGACTTCAGCGGCCTTGTCACGCGGGCCCTGCGCCTCCTTGTCTACGTGATGGTGCCGATCGGGGCGCTGCTGGCGATCCTCCGCGACGCCACCGTGGCGTTGCTGTTCGACTACGGCCGCTACGACGCCGCCGCCCGGCGCCAGACATCCGACACCCTGCTGGCCTTCCTCGTCGGTCTCGCGGCCCATGCCATGATCGCGGTCCTCGCCCGGTCGTTCTACGCGCGCCAGGACACGCTGACCCCGGTCGTCGCGGCGGTCGGCGCGGTCGTGATCAACACGACCCTCGCCGTGGCCCTGGTGGGTCCCCTCGGGCTGCCGGGCATCGCCCTCGCGATCGCGATCGCCGCCTGGATCGAAGCCCTCACGCTCATCGTCGTCCTGCACCGGCGCCTCGAACACCTCGACCTTCGACCGCTCGGCCGGGTCGGCCTCGCCGCCGTGGGTGGCGCGCTCGTCGCGACCGCCGTGGGTTTCGGGGCGCTGACCGTCACCGAGGACGCCTTCGGTCCGGACCCCGGCAAGGTGGCGCTGCTCGCCCAGGTCGCCCTCGTCGGGCTCGCCTTCGGCGCGACGTATCTGGCGATCTCGGTCGTGTTGCGCGTGCCGGAGCTGCCCTCTATCGTCGGCGTCATGGTCGACGCCCTTCGCCGCCCTCGACGGACGTGACCGACCGCACCGAGCCCTCGGCCTGGGCGGCCTTCGTGGAGGCCAGCGACCCCGGCTCCTATCTCCAGCTCCCCGGCTGGGCGCGCGTCAAGGCCGCCAACGGATGGACCGCCCATCGCATCGTCGCCGAGTGCGACGACGGACCGATCGGCGCGCAGATCCTGGTGCGCCGGCCGCGACCGCTGCCGTGGGGCTTCGCCTATGCGCCGCGCGGACCGGTCGCGACGGTGTGGAGCGACGAGGCGGTGATGGCGTTCACGGCGCGGAGCCGTGACGCGCTGCCGGCGCTCGCCGGTCGGATCAGCCACCTGCGCATCGACCCGGAGATCGAGGCCGATGGCCCGCTCGATCCCGGCGGGCGGCTCCGCGACCGGCTCCGGACGGCCGGCTGGCGAGCGGCGCCACCGATCCAGCCGGCGTCCACCCGGGTGATCGACCTGGGCGCCGACGAGGCGGCCCTCTGGGGCGATCTCCGGAAGAAGTGGCGCCAATACGTCAATAAGGCCCGGGCGGGCGGGGTCGTGGTCGTCGATGGCGACGGCGACCGGCTGGGCGACTTCTACCGGATCTATCGCGAGACCGCCGATCGCGCCGGGTTCCTGATCCGCACCGAGGGGGCGTATCGGGACATCTGGGCCGCCTACGCTCCCGACGGCCGCGCTCGGCTCCTGTTCGCGCAGTCCGCCGACGGGGAGCCGCTCGCGACGCTGTTCCTGGTTCGCGCCGGGTCGCGGGTCGTCGAGCCGTACGGTGGCATGACCGCCGCGGGCGCCGACTCGCGCGCCAACTACCTGCTCAAGTGGGAGGCCATCCGCTCGTCGCGCGAGCGCGGGGCGTCCAGCTACGACCTGTGGGGCCTCGCGACCGGCGGGATCGCGCACTTCAAGACCGGGTTCGGGGGTCGCGAGGTCCGCTATATCGGCGCGTGGGACCTGGTCCTCGATCCGGTCGGCCGCGCCGTCTATGGCGCGGCCACGAGGGCCCGAGTCCGCTGGGCGCGATGGCGCCACGGCCGGACCGGCGCCAGCGGGGCGGCCGCCTACGGCGCGGACGGTGGCGGCGACTGATGTCGGTCAGGGAGGCGAGCGCCGACGAGCTCGCACGGTGGGACGTCGGGGCGGTGGAGGCCCCGGGCGGTCATGTCTACCAGTCGCGCGCCTGGGCTGCCCACCGCGAGGCCACCGGCTGGCGTCCCCGCTTCCTGATCGCGAGCGACGGGGCGCCGGCCCTCGCGCTCGAACGCCCGTGGCCGTTCGTCCCCGGCGGCAGCGCCTACGTGCCCCGCGGACCCGCGCCGCTCGGGGCGTCCGGCACGGCCCTCGCGGATCGCGTGATCGAGATCGGGCAGGCCCTCATGGACCGCGGGATCGACGTGGTCGCGTGCGACCCGGAGGTCCCGGCCGCGGACGAGGCCTTCCTGGCCGGGATCCGGGCCGCCGGGTTCGCGCCGATCGAGGAGATCCAGCCGTCGCGGCACCGGGTGACGCTCCCGCTCGACGACGGGGTCGACGAGATGCTCGCGTTCGGCCACATCGCCAAGTCCACACGGCAGCGCATCCGGTCGGCGGAGGCGTCAGCGCTCGTGGTGGTCCGCCACGACACGCGTCCCGGCGATGGCGGTGCGGGGGAGGGGTTCTTGGGTCCGGCGGAACCGACGGCCCTGGCGCTCGACCGTTTCTACGACCTCCTCCTCGCCACGGGGGAGCGGCGGCGGTTCTCGTTCGGGCCGCGCGCGGGATTCGTCGCCTGGTGGCGCGCCGCGCACGCGGCCGGCCACCTCGTCCACCTCGAGATCCGCGACGGGGGGCCCGATGGCCCGAGCGTGGCGGGCCTCATGCTGTATCGCCACGGCGGACGGCTGTCCACCGTCCACTCCGGCGACCGAGCCGAAACGCGCCGTGCCCACCCTGGGGCGCTGCATCTCGCCCGCTGGCGGGCCATCCAGCTCGCGATCCGGGAGCGCTGCGTCGAGATGGATCTCGGCGGCGCGGACGTCGCGGGGGCGCGTCGTGAGCCGCGGGAGGACGAGCCGATGTGGGGCCTCTACCAGCACAAGCGCTCGTTCGGCGGACAGTGGCTCGAGCTGGCGGGTGCGCACGAGGTCGTGGCTCGCCCGCGCCGGTACGCCGCGGGCCGGATCGCGGCGCGGATCGCCCGCGTGGTCCGCCGATGAGCTACGAGCCGACGATCGCGGACCGGCTGGCCGCGGCCGAACCCGACGGACCGAAGAGCCTGGGCGGCCTGCTCGATCGCCTGAGCGCCCGTGGCCGCCTCCGCGGGGCGCGGCTCGACGGACGCGCCATCGGCCCGCGCGCCCTGGCCGATCGACCGGTCGCGGGTGTCACCGATGACTCCCGCTCGGTCGGGCCCGGGTCGATCTTCGTCGCGATCCCCGGCGATCACGTCGACGGGCACGACTTCGTCGCGGCGGCGGCGTCGGCCGGCGCCGCGGTCGCCATCGTCGAGCGCGCCCTGCCGGACGTGGCGATCGCGCAGGTCGTCGTCGACCGGAGCCAGTTCGCGATCGCCGACGCCGCCACCTGGTGGTACGAGGACCCGAGTCACGAGCTGGCCGTGGTGGGGGTCACCGGGACGGACGGCAAGACCACGACCGGGTTCCTCGCGACGGCCGCGCTCGAAGCCGCCGGGATCCGGACCGGGATGATCGGCACCGCGGCGACGCGCATCGGCGGTCGACAGGAGCCCAACGACGTCCACGCCACGACCCCGGCGGCACCGCTCCTCCAGGCGGCGCTGCGCTCGATGCGGCTCGCCGGCGACCGCGCCGCCGTGGTCGAGACCACGTCGCACGGCCTCGCCCTCGAGCGGGTCGGCGGGATCGCCTATGACATCGCGATCCTGACGAACCTCACGCACGAGCACCTCGACTTCCATCGAACGTGGGAGGCCTATCGGGACGCCAAGCTCTCGCTCTTCGAGCGACTCGGGCCCCGCGGTACCACGCAGGCCGGGCGTCCCTCGAAACCCGCCGACCGGTCCTGGCCGGCCACCGGGATCATCAACGCCGATGACCCCTCGGCGGGTCGCTTCATCGGGGTCACCCAGGAAGCGGGCGCCCGCGTCGTGACCTACGGGACGGACCCGGGTGCCGACGTCCGGGCGACGCGCGTCGAGGAGGCCGCCGCCGGCCTTCGGATCTCGGTCGCGACGCCCTCGGGGACGGCGACGGTGCAGCTTCGCATCGGCGGCCGGTTCAACGTGCACAACGCGCTCGCGGTGATCGCGCTCGGCGAGGCGATCGGACTCGACCCGGGCGCGATCCGCGCCGGTCTCGAGTCCGTCGAGCGCGTGCCGGGGCGCATGGAGCGGATCGACCTCGGCCAGCCCTTCGCGGTGATCGTGGACTACGCCCACAGTCCCGCGTCGCTCGAGGCCGTCCTCGACGGGCTCGCGCCGACGACCGCGGCACGTGGCGGCGGGATCATCGTGGTCTTCGGGTCCGCCGGGGAGCGGGATACCGCCAAGCGCCCGATCATGGGTCGGATCGCCGGGGAGCGCGCGCGTCTCGTGATCGTCACCGAGGAGGATCCGCGCGGCGAGGACCCCCGCGAGATCGACGAGGCCATCGCGCGCGGCGCAGAAGCCGCCGGTCGCCGGCGGGACCACGATCTCTTCCTGATCGGCGACCGTCGCGCGGCCATCGCGGCCGCCCTGGAGCGCGCCAGACCCGGCGACACGGTCGTGCTGGCCGGGAAGGGGCACGAGCCCTCGATCATCGGGCCCCAGGGACCGCGACCGTGGGACGAACGGATGGAGGCCATGGCGGCCCTTCGGGCCCTCGGGTTCGGCTGAGCCCCGCTGTATCCTTGCCGCCCATGGCCACGACCACGCCACGCACGAAGACCAGCGCCGAGGACGCCCCGGCCAAGCGCCGCGGGCCGCGTCGCGCCCCGGCCGTGCCGCGCGGACCCGAAGGCGGCGACCCGGATCTCGAGGCGATGCGCACCGCGCTGGTGACCTCCCTCGCCGGGCATCACGCCTCGGCGGACCTCGCACCCGTCCACCGGGCGTTCGACTTGGCCGTCGAGGCGCACGCCGGGCAGCGTCGGGCCACCGGTGAGCCCTACGTGACCCACCCGATCGCGTCGGCGCAGATCCTCGCGGACCTCGGGATCGACCCGATCGCCATCGAGGCGGCCCTGCTCCATGACGTGCCCGAGGACACCGAGTACAGCCTGACCGACGTCGAGGAGCGTTTCGGGGCCGAAGTCGCGCACCTCGTGGACGGTGTCACCAAGCTGTCCAAGTTCAGCACGCACAGTCACGAGCAGCAGCAGGCCGAGAACATCCGCAAGATGCTCCTGGCCATGGCCCAGGACATCCGGGTCGTGCTCATCAAGCTCGCGGACCGGCTCCACAACATGCGCACGCTGCACGGCCTGCCGCGCGAGAAGCAGCAGCGCATCGCGCACCAGACGATGGAGATCTACGCCCCCCTCGCCGAGCGGCTGGGGATCTGGCAGATCAAGTGGGAACTCGAGGACCTCGCGTTCAAGGCGCTCGAGCCCGAGCGCTTCCGCGATCTGGCCAAGCTGCTGGACACGCGCCGCAAGGGTCGCGAGACCTACATCGAGCGGGCGATCGCCGAGCTCGAGCCGAAACTCGAGGCCGCGGGGATCAAGGCCGACATCGAAGGCCGCCCGAAGCACATCTACAGCATCTGGAAGAAGATGCAGCGCAAGAGCGCGGAGTTCGGCGAGATCTACGACGTCTACGCCATCCGCCTGCTCGTCGACGACGTCCGCGACTGCTACGCGGCGCTCGGCATCGTCCACTCGATCTGGCGACCCATCCCCGGCCAGTTCGACGACTACATCGCCGTCCCCAAGAACAACCTCTATCAGTCGCTCCACACCGCCGTGATCGCGCTCGACGGCAAGCCCCTCGAGATCCAGATCCGGACCAAGGGGATGCATCAGGTCTCCGAGGTCGGCATCGCCGCGCACTGGCGCTACAAGGAGGGGACCAAGTCGGACCGCGAGTATGACGCCAAGCTCGCCTGGCTCCGCCAGCTGCTCGATTGGCAGCGCGACGTGTCCGACTCCGACGCCACCGAGTTCGTCGAGGGCATCAAGCTCGACATCTTCCAGGACCAGGTCTTCGTGTTCACGCCCAAGGGTGACATCAAGGACCTGCCCGCCGGCGCCACGCCGCTCGACTTCGCGTACCGGATTCACACCGACGTCGGCCATCGGACGATCGGCGCCAAGGTCAACAACCGGCTGGTCCCGCTCGACTACCGGCTCAAGAACGGCGACATCGTCGAGATCGTGACGACCAAGGGCGAGCACGGTCCCTCGCGCGACTGGATGAACGTGGTGCGGACCAGCCACGCTCGCGAGAAGATCCGCCAGTGGTTCAAGCGCAAGGACCGCGACGAGAACATCGTCCACGGGAAGGAGTCCCTGGAGCGGGAACTCCGTCGACTCGCGCGGACCTCGATCGCGACGGTGGGCGTGGATCGGATCCTCGACGTGGCCAGGGCCTACAACCACGACACGGTCGACGACTTCTATGCCGCGATCGGCTATGGCGCCGTGGGCGCCCAGACCGTCGTCATGCGGCTCGGGGTGGTGGACGACGGTCAGAGCACGCTGCCGACGGTCGCGCCTCCCCAGCAGACGCAGCGATCCGGCGGTGTGCGGGTCAAGGGCGTCGGCGATCTGCTCGTCCGGTTCGCCAAATGCTGCAGCCCGATCCCGGGGGACCCGATCGTGGGCTTCATCACGCGCGGCAAGGGCGTGACCGTCCACCTCCGGGCCTGCCCCACGGTCGTCAACGAGCGCGAGGTCAGCCGGCTCATCGAAGTCGAGTGGGAGGCGGAACCCACCCAGAGCTATCCCATCGCGATCCGCGTGGAGGCGTATGACCGGACGGGCCTGCTGTCGGACATCACGCAGGTCGTGGCGGAGAACCGTGTGAACATCCTCGCGGCCCAGGTCGGCGTCACGTCCGATCACACCGCGGTGGTCACCGCGACGCTCCAGGTCCAGTCGGTCTCGCAGCTCGCCCGCGTCATGAGCCGGATCGAGACGCTCAAGGACGTCATCAGCGTCCAGCGCGACCTCGGGTAGCCGCGGACCGTATGCGGACGATCCGCGCCCCCCGAGGCACCCGGGACCTCCTGCCCGCCGAGACCCCCACCTGGACGCGAGTCGAACGCCTCGCGGCGGACCTGGCCGCGCGCTATGGCTACCGCCGCATCGAGACCCCGCTGTTCGAGCTTGCCGAAGTCTTCGAGCGGGGCGTCGGCGAGGTCACGGACATCGTCGAGAAGGAGCTGTTCCGCCTCGCGCCGCGGACCGAGGAATCGGACGCGTGGTCCCTCCGGCCGGAGCCGACGGCCGGGATCATGCGCGCGTATGTCCAGCACGGGATGCAGACGTGGCCACAGCCCGTGAAGCTGACGCTGATCGGCCCGATGTTCCGCTACGACCGCCCCCAGGCGGGTCGGTATCGGCAGTTCTGGCAGTTCGACGTGGAGGCGGTCGGTGACCCGGGTCCGGCCGTGGACGCGGAGATCATCGAGCTCGGCACCCGGTTCTACCGCGACGCCGGTCTCGACGGGGTCCAGGTCCTGCTCAACTCGATCGGCGATCCGGTGTGTCGCCCCGCGTACCTCGCCGAGCTGACGGCCTACTACGAAGGCCGCCTCGCGGATCTGCCCGCGCTCGAGCAGGAGCGACTCGCGCGGAACGTCATGCGCCTGCTCGACTCCAAGGATCCCGCGATGGCCGCCGTCAACGCGGAGGCACCGCGGATCACGAACCGGCTGTGCGAGCCGTGCGCCGACCACTTCCGCGCGGTCCGCGCCCACCTCGATGCGCTCGGCGTCGAGTACCGGCTCGAACCGGGGCTCGTCCGGGGCCTCGACTACTACACGCGGACGGCCTTCGAGTACTACCTCACCGGGCGGGAGGGTCAGCAGCAGGCGCTCGGCGGCGGCGGCCGGTACGACGGGCTGGTCGAGCTCCTGGGTGGGCGACCGACGCCGGGCATCGGGTTCGGGATCGGGCTGGATCGGCTGGTGATCGCGCTGGCGGCGACGGGTCAGACGCCGGACGCCGATCCCGCCCCGGTCGCGGTGGTCGTGGGCGCTGATCCCGGCGACACCGCCGGCCGCCTGCGGATCGCGACCGACCTGCGAGCCGCCGGTCTGGCGGCCCGGGCCGAGCTCTCACCGCGCAAGCTCGGCAAGCAACTCGAATCCGCGTCGCGCGACGGTGCGCACTTCGCGGTGATCCTCGGGGACGAACTCGCCGACGGCGAGGTCCAACTCCGCGATCTGCCGGCCGGGACGCAGAAGGCGATCCCGGTCGCCGACCTCGCGCGCGAAGTGACGCGGGCCCATGCCGCGCATCGCCATGGCGCCGCGGGACCGGGCGGAGCGTGAACCCCGCGCTCGACGGGCTGCGCGATCACGAGCGGCGCAATCAGGCCGAGTGGGACGCCGACGCCGACGACTACCAGGCACGCCATGCCGCGCAGCTCGACACGCACGCCGGCCTGGCCTGGGGCGTGTACCAGATCCCCGAGGCCGATCTCCGGATCCTCGGCGACGTCGCCGGCCTGGACGTGCTCGAACTCGGTTGCGGGGCGGCCCAGTGGTCGATCGCCCTCGCCCGGCTCGGCGCCCGGCCGGTCGGCCTGGATCTCTCCGGCCGCCAGCTGGAGCATGCCCGCCGCGCGATCGAAGCGGCGGGGCTCGACATCCCGCTCGTCCACGCCAGCGCCGAGGCCGTGCCGCTGCCCGACTCGAGCTTCGACATCGTGTTCTGCGACCACGGCGCGATGACCTTCGCCGACCCGTACCGGACCGTGCCGGAGGTCGCTCGGCTGCTGCGACCGGGCGGCCTGTTCGCGTTCAGCCAGGGCTCGACGATCGCGGACCTGGTCTGGCCGGAGGGTGCCGACGCCCCCGGCGATCGACTGATCCGCGACTACTTCGGGCTGCACCGGATCGAAGAGGATGACGAGGTCATCTTCAACCTGCCGTACGGCGAATGGATCCGCCTGTTCCGCGCGAACGGCCTGGAGATCCTCGACCTGATCGAGCCCCCGGCGCCGGCGGATGCGACGAGCTCGTATCGCGACGCCGCGACGATCGCCTGGTCCCAGCGCTGGCCCGGCGAATCGATCTGGCGCCTCCGTCGCACCTGACCGTCCGGCGACCTCGGTCCCCGCGGCCGTTCGACTACCATACGGCGGCCATGACCCACCCCCAGACCAGCCTGGCCACGCCGTACCGGACGCACACGAACGGGGAGCTGCGCGGCGCCGATGCCGGGATCGACGCGCGGCTGGCGGGCTGGGTCCATCGACGGCGGGACTACGGTGGCCTGATCTTCATCGACCTGCGCGACCGGCACGGGATCACCCAGGTGGTCTTCGATGCCGAGGACACGTCGGCCGAGGCCCTGGACGCGGCGGGCCGGCTTCGCTCCGAATTCGTCGTCGCCGTTCGTGGCACCGTGGCGCGACGCCTGGCGGGGACCGAGAACGCGAAGCTCCCGACCGGCGACATCGAACTTCGGGCGACCGAGCTCGAGATCCTGTCGGAGTCGAAGACACCGCCGTTCTACATCAACGAGCCCGACGCCCCGGTGGACGAGAGCCTGCGGCTCAAGTACCGCTACCTCGACGTCCGCCGGCAGCCGCTTGCCGACCGCCTGCTGCTCCGTTCGAGGATGGTCCAGGCGATCCGGGAGGTCCATCACGCGCACGGGTTCGTCGAAGTCGAGACGCCGACGCTCATCAAGAGCACGCCGGAGGGGGCGAGGGACTTCATCGTCCCGTCGAGGCTTCAGCCGGGGAGCGTCTACGCGCTGCCCCAGAGTCCGCAGCAACTCAAGCAGCTGCTCATGGTCGGCGGGATCGACCGCTACTTCCAGATCGCGCGCTGCTATCGCGACGAGGACCTGCGCGGCGACCGCCAGCCCGAGTTCACCCAGCTCGACCTCGAGATGAGCTTCGTCGATGAGGCGACGGTCATGGGCTTCGTGGAGACGATGGCGATCGCGGTATCGGCCGCCACCACGCCGGACCGTCCCATCCTTCGGACGCCCTTCCCGGTGTTCACCTACGACGAGGCCCTCGCGCGCTACGGCTCGGACAAGCCGGACATCCGCTTCGGGATGGAGCTCGTCGACCTCGCGCCCGCGCTGGTCGATGCGAGCGGCGCGCCGTCGTCCGGGTTCGGCGTCTTCGATGGCGCGCTCGCGGCGGGTGGTCGCGTCCAGGCGATCGTCGCACCGGGCATGGCCGCCATCACGCGTCGCGAGATCGACGAGCTGACCGACCGCGCGAAGCGGTTCGGCGCGAGAGGACTGGCGTATCTCGCCTTGGAGCCCGGCGGCGAGGTCAAGGGTCCCATCGCGAAGTTCCTCGCCGATGACACGCAGCGGGCGCTGATCGAGCGCAGCGGGGCAGGGGAGGGCGACCTCATCCTGATCGTCGCGGATACGGCGGCGGTGGCCGCGGACGTCCTCGGTCGGCTGCGCGTGGGACTCGGCGACCAGCTCGGGCTGGCCGACCCGAACGTGCTCGCTTATGTCTGGGTCCACCGCTTCCCGATGTACGGCTGGGACGCCGACAACGGGCGCTGGGATGCCACGCACAACCCGTTCTCCGGGGTGGTCCCCGAGGACGAACCGCTCCTTGCGACGGCATCGGGCGATCCGGCCCGACCCTCTCCGGAGGACCCGGCGGGGCGCGCCCGCGCGCTCCAGTACGACCTCGCCCTCAACGGCTGGGAGTTGGGCGGCGGATCGATCCGGATCCACCGTCGGGCCCTGCTCGAGCGCAGCTTCGCCCTCCAGGGCCAGACCGCCGACGGGATGCGCGAGAAGTTCGGTGCGGTGCTCGACGCGTTCGAGTACGGCGCCCCGCCGCACGGCGGGATCGCGCTCGGCATCGATCGCTGGGCGGCGCTGTTCGCGAAGCAGACGAACATCCGCGAGGTGATGGCGTTCCCGAAGACGCAGTCCGGCGGCGACCTGATGCTCGAGGCGCCGTCGCCCCCGGAGACCTCGCAGTACGAGGAGCTCGGTCTTCGCTTCGTCGGCGTTCCCGACCGAACGGCGTGACCCTCCGGGCCGCTCACGAGGCCTCCGCCTGAACGCGATCCTCGCGGTCATCGACCGGCTGTCCGCCAGGCCCCGGCTGGTGGCGCTCGTCGGCGCGGCGTTCATCGCGTTCTCCGGGATCTTCTACCGGTTCGCCGAGGTCTCGCCGTCGACCGGGACGGTGTTCCGCGCGGCGTTCGGGCTCCCGCTCCTCGGGCTGGTGGCCTACGCCGAGCACCGCCGGCACGGTCCGCTGCCGGCCGCCACGGTCCGGCTGGCGGCGATCGCCGGGGTCTTCTTCGCTGCGGACCTGCTGTTCTGGCACCACGCCATCGAGGCGGTGGGAGCCGGTCTCGCGACGGTCCTGGGCAACCTCCAGGTGATCATCGTCGGCGTCTTCGCGTGGCTGATCTACGGGGAGCGTCCGTCCCGCGCCATCCTGGTCGCGCTGCCGGTCGTCCTGACTGGGGTCGTGCTGATCTCCGGGGTCGTGGGCGCGGGGGCGTATGGTGCGGCACCGGCGCTCGGGGTCGTCCTGGGCGTCGCGACGGCGATCTGCTACTCGGCCTACCTGATCCTCATGCGCTTCGGGGGACGGGACGCCGTCCGGCCGGCGGGACCGGTCACGATCGCGACGATCTCCCTGGTCCTGACCGCGGCCGTGGTCGGCGGGATCATGGGCGACCTCGACCTGACGCCGGAACCGGCGAGTCTCGGGTGGCTGGCCCTGCTGGGGACCACGTCCCAGTTCGCGGGGTACCTGCTGATCTCGATCTCGCTCCCGCGCCTGCCCGCGGTGGTGACCTCGATCATCCTGCTGGCGCAGCCGGTGATGTCGGTGATCCTCTCGATGCTGCTGCTGGGTGAGAGCCCGTCGATCACGCAGCTCATCGGGGTCGTCCTGATCGTGGGGGGGATCGCCGCGGCGACGGTCCCGCTGGCACGTCTGCGCGACGGTCTGCGCCGGTCGCCCGCTCCAGGCTGACGGGCGTCAGGGTCCGGCGAGCCCGGCTTCGGATTCGACGTCCTCGCCCCATTCGTGGCGATGCCCGCCCGGCGGGTCCGGTGGTCCCTCGTAGGCCGGCAGGGTATCGAGCGCGGTCGCCGCGTCGTGGACGACGCCGGGGTCGCCGACCTCCACGAGCCTCGTCGGCAGACCCGCGGCCAGCGCCGCCAGGACACCGTCGAGCGTCCCGCCCGGCGTCATCCCTCCGAGCGCGCGCGCCCCGGCCGATGGCACCAGCACCGGCCAGCCGGGATCACCGTGCCACGCCGGCCGGAGCAGCGTGCCCGGGTCCGTGCCATGGGTCTCGATCATCGAGGTGATGGTCTCGGGTCCCACCCACGCCATCCGGGCCGGCCACACCAGGGCGCCGCTCAGGTCGTGCACTTCAGCCATCGCGAGATCCAGGCCGGCACGCAGGGCGTCGAGGATATCGGGCGTGCCGCCGGGCGGGGCGGCGTGGCTGGCCTCACTGCCGGTCAGCGCCGTCGCCACCGCGCCGTCCGGGTCGGCCGACACGACGACGATCGGGAGCGCCCCGCCGGCCCACGCCAGATCCGCCAGTCGCCGGATGCGTGGCTGACCGAACGTCGGGGCGAGCGCCTCGTCGACGCTCTCGGGCAGGATGACGGCGGCCACGGTCACGAGGGGAGGGTACGGCACCGGAACGGACGATGTGCGACACTGCGCCCCGCCCATGACCGACACCGCCCGCTCCACCGTGCCCGCCGGCGCCGCGATCCGCGAGGACCTGCGCAACGTCGCGATCGTCGCGCACGTGGACCACGGCAAGACCACCCTCGTCGACGCGATGCTCCGCCAGACCGGGACGTTCCGGGCCAACCAGGCGGTGGTTGACCGCGTCCTCGACTCGGGCGACCTCGAGCGCGAGAAGGGCATCACGATCCTCGCCAAGCAGACGACCGTCGATCACGGCGGCTTCCGGCTCAACATCGTCGATACGCCCGGCCACGCCGACTTCGGTGGCGAAGTGGAGCGTTCGCTCCTGATGGTCGACTCGGTGCTGCTGCTCGTGGACGCCGCCGAAGGGCCCTTGCCGCAGACCCGCTACGTGCTGCAGAAGGCGATGGCCCGGCACCTCCCGGTCGTGGTGGCGATCAACAAGATCGATCGCGGCGACGCCCGCCCGGCGACCGTCCTTGACGCTGTCTACGAGCTGTTCCTGGACCTCGGTGCGGACGACCACCAGATCGAGTTCCCGATCGTCTACACGAACGCCAAGATCGGCACGGCGACGCGGGATCTGGCCGTGCCGGGCACGGATCTGCGGCCGCTCCTGGACCTGCTGGTGGAGGTCACCCCGCCGCCGACCTACACGCCGGACCATCCCCTCCAGCTGCTCGTGACCAACCTCTCGTCCAACGAGTACGTCGGCCGGATGGCGGTCGGACGGATCTGGAACGGGCGCATCCGGACGGGGCAGCGCATCACGGTGGTCCGCGAGGAGGCGGACGACACCGCCGGGACGGTGGAACCGGGTCGGACGGTCACGCTGAGCGGCACGGTCACGAGCCTCCAGACGGCGCATGGGATCGAGCGCGTCGATATCGAGGAGGCGGGACCGGGCGACATCGTCAGCGTGGCCGGCCTGCCGGAGGTCACGATCGGCGACACCATCACCGACCCCGCCGACCCGCGACCGATGCCCCGGCTGGACGTCGACGCGCCGACGCTGCGGATGACCTTCGGGGTGAACACCTCACCCCTCGCCGGGCGGGAAGGCAAGTATGTCACCAGCCGGCAGATCAAGACCCGCCTCGAGAAGGAAGTCCTCGGCAACGTCTCGATCGAGGTTCGCCCGGGAACGTCGTCCGAGGCCTTCGAGGTCCGCGGTCGTGGCGAGCTCCAGCTCGCGGTGCTGATCGAGCAGATGCGCCGCGAGGGGTTCGAGCTGACGGCCTCGCGACCCGAGGTCCTCCTGCGCGAGGTGGACGGGGATGTCCAGGAGCCCTACGAGCGGATCACGATCGACATCCCGCCCGAGTACATCGGCGAGATCCAGAGCGCGATGGCCGGCCGCAAGGGCCGCCTCGACCAGATGTCCACCGACACGGACGGTCGCGTCCGGATGGAGTTCGTGTTGCCCGTCCGCGGGCTCATCGGGTACCGCGGGCAGCTCCTGACGGAGACCCGAGGCACGGCGCTTCTGCACCAGATCGGCGAGGGCTACGGGCTGTGGGCGGGCGAGGTGACGCACCGCACGAACGGGGTCCTCGTGAGCGACCGTGCCGGGACCTCGAACGCCTATGGGCTGTTCAACCTCGAGCAGCGGGCCGAGCTGTTCATCGGGGCCGGCGTCGAGGTCTACGAGGGCATGATCGTGGGCGAGAACAGCCGGTCGGGGGACATGGACGTCAACCCGACGAAGGAGAAGAAGCTCACCAATATCCGGACTCACAGTCATGACGAGTCGCTGCGGCTGACGCCACCCCGCCCGCTGACGCTCGAGACGGCCCTGGAGTTCATCGCCGCCGACGAGCTCGTCGAGGTGACGCCCGCCTCGATCCGGCTTCGCAAGCGGGCCCTCGCCCAGCATGAACGACGCCGGGAGATGGGTCGTGCGGACGATCTGCGGCGCGCCGCCGAGCGCGAGGCGGACGGCTCCGGCTGACCACCGTCCCGTCGAGCGAGCCCGCGCGAGGAGCCCATTGCGTCGGACGCCGGCAGGCCTGTACCGTCCGATGGTGCCTCGCCGCCCCCGGACCCTGACCGGTTCGCGTCTGCTGGTCGCGCTCGTCGTCGCGCTCACCGCGCTCGCGACCGAGCCCCCGATGCCGGCCGACGCGGCCTCCGAACGCCTCCCGGACCTGCGAGCGGCGCGCATCCGGGACCTGCGCATCGAGCGCCTCGGTGACCGACGGGTCCTGCGGTTCACCGGGATCATGTGGAACAAGGGCAAGGGACCGTTCGAGATCCGGGCGAAGCGCGCGACGCGGAAGGCTCCATGGGACGTGGATCAGATCGTCTACGACTCGGCCGGCCGCACCCGCCGGGTCCAGACCGACGCGAGGATGCGCTACGCGGACGACGGCCACGACCACTGGCACGTCCGCCGCATGCTCACGTATCACCTGTGGGGCGCGAACGGGACGACGAGCGACGGCAAGATCGGGTTCTGCTTCTTCGATACGAACCTGGTGGACGGATCGCTGCCGCGGTCTCCGTCCCGCAAGGTCTACACGGAGTCGATGTGTGGCCGACGGGACTCCCTGCGAACTCGCAACGGGATCTCGGTCGGGTGGGGAGACCGATACGCCTGGGACTTCGCGTACCAGTGGATCGACATCACCGGGCTCGAGGGCGGGACGTACATGCTCCGCGCCGCCGTCGACCTCTACGGCTCCTTCGTCGAGCGTTCCGACTCGAACAACTGCGCCTGGTCGCGGATCCGGTTCGGCGACAGCGGGACGAAGGTGAAGGTCCTCGCGAGCGGGTTCGGGTGCATCGATGACCACTCCGCCTCGCCATATGCCGACGACGTGGCCTGGGCGATGGAACAGGGGGTCAGCGCCGGCTGCGATGCCGATATGTTCTGCACGAACGAGCCGCTGACGAGGGCACGCCTCGCGGCTTTCCTGGCCCGCGCCTACGACCTGCCGCCCGCCACCGAGGACTGGTTCCGCGACGACGAGGGCACCGCGAACGAGGCGAGCATCGACCGCGTCGCCGAAGCGGGCCTGATGACCGGGTGCGGCACCACGACGTTCTGTCCCAAGAAGCGCGCCACCCGGGAGCAGGTGGCGAGGGCGATCGCGGTCGCGATGTCACTGCCGCCCGCCACGACCGACCACTTCGATGACGACGATGGTCGTCCGCTCGAAGCCGACATCGATCGGGTCGCCGAGGCCGGGGTCATGGCGGCGTGCGGCGAGCGGCGCTTCTGTCCCACGGGCTCGGTGTCGCGCGGGCAACTGGTCCGGTACCTTCGGCTGTCGCTCGAACCGCCCGATGTGCCGGACCCATAAGGTTCGTCGGTCATGTAGGGTGGAGACCATGCACGAACAACATCGCCGCCCCCGTCGACTTCGATCGCTCGTCGCGGTCCTGGCCGCCCTGGTCGTCGCCGCGCTCACGCCGCTCGCGTCGGCCGGCGCGGAACCCTGGGTCATCACGACCCCCAAGGTCCTCGGCGGCCTGTCTGCGCCGACCCAGGTCACGAACGCCGGCGACGGGACGAACCGGCTGTTCGTCGTCGAGGCACGCGGCACGATCCGGGTCGTCGAGAACGGGGCCCTCAAGGCCGGGTACTTCATGGACATCCGCTCCAAGGTCCAGGACGGCGGCGAACAGGGCCTCCTCGGCGTGGCGTTCGATCCGGACTTCCGATCCAACCGACGGCTGTTCGTCTACTACACGCGCAACGGCGGCGACATCGTGATCGCCCGCTACAAGACCAACGCGTCGCGGACGAACGTCGATGAGAGCACCGGTAAGCCCCTGATGCTGATCGAGCACAGCGCGGCGAGCAACCACAACGGCGGCGGCATCGCGTTCGGGCCGGACGGGCTCCTGTACCTCGCGACTGGGGATGGCGGCGGCTCGGGCGACCCGGGCAACGACGCGCAGCGGAAGGATTCGCTCCTCGGCAAGATCCTGCGGATCAACACCGATGGCACGGGCAAGGGGCCGTGGGACCGCTACTCGGTCCCGAAGTCGAACCCCTACGCGGGTCCGACGAAGGGTCGCGCCGAGATCTGGGCGCGCGGTCTGCGGAACCCGTGGCGCATCTCGTTCGACCGTGACACCGGCGCCCTGTTCATCGCGGACGTCGGGCAGGAGCGGTACGAGGAGATCAACCGGCAGCCCGCCGGCGCGGGCGGCCGCAACTACGGCTGGAACGCGATGGAAGGCAAGCACTGCTACAAGCCGTCCAAGTGTCCCAAGTCCGGCGATACGCTGCCGGTGGCGGAGTACACGCACAGCGGCGGGAATTGCTCCATCACCGGTGGCTACGTGTACCGCGGGTCCACGCAGGCCGATCTCGTCGGGCAATACGTCTTCGCCGACTTCTGCAGTGGCCGGATCTGGACCATGCCACACAACGGCTCGGCGATCACGCTGCGCCGGGACACGTCCGAGAACATCTCCTCGTTCGGCGAGAGCGAGAACGGCGAGCTGTACATGGTCACGTTCGGAGGCAGTCTCCACCGCATCCTGGCGTCCTGACCGACCCTCTTGCGCCCGGCCCGGACGGGTGTACCGTCCGGGGTGCCGGGATCCGGCCGTCGCTGCCGCCTCCCGTGATGGACGGAGGTCGGACATGCGTCGGATCGTCTTCGCCCCGGTCCTGCTGGCCGGATCGGCTGTGCTGGCGCTCGCCGCGCCGGTGGCCGCGTTCCCCCTGACGACGTGCACGCTGGCCCTCGCGTCAACGGACGCATCCGGCGCGCCACTCGACACGGCCACGTCAGGCGCGGCCGACGCGACCCGGGCGGATCCATTCCAGGTGGACTGGGAGGGCATGGTCTCCTACCAGGGCACCACCGGCGTCGTCATCAAGGACTACACGTACCAGATCAGCGTCTTCGGGGTCCCCACCCCGCTCCAGGGCGGTGGGACCAACGATGACGAGAACACGGACGGCGAGGGGAGCGTCGGGGTCGCCGCCAACTCGCCGTTCCGGGCGGCCGGCCTGTATCACGTCACCGGAACGTACAGCGGCGCGGGTGGCACCTGTTCCGGGAGCGGCTGGTTCCTGCTGACCGGGTCACCGATCGGCACGGTCCCGTGGATCGCCGGCGTCGCGCTCACCGTCATCGGCGCGCTCGGCCTGGCGCGCGGCCTCGGCGGCCATCTGCTGTCGTCGATCGCCGGCGGGTTCGTCGGTGGCCTCGGCCTGGACTTGCTGCTGATCAGCCACGCGGTCCTGCCGCTCGGTGAGATCACGCCGCTGGTCGTGCTGCTCGCCGTCCTCACGCTCGGGGTGATCGTGGGGGCGGCACGCCGGGGGGGTGCCGGACCCGCGGGCGCCTGATCCGGGGTCGCCCGTTCGTGGCCGGTGTACGATCGGTCACATGCCGATCTACCTGGACCACGCGGCGACGACCCCGCTTCGCCCCGAGGTCCTCGAGGCGATGCTGCCGTACCTGGCGGAGGCGTTCGGGAACCCGAGCTCCGCGCACTCGTTCGGGCGGGCCGCCCGGGCGGCCCTCGACGAGGCGCACGAGCGGGTCGCCCGACGCCTGAACGCGCAGGCGAGGGAGGTCGTCTTCACCTCGGGCGGCACCGAGGCCAGCAACCTCGCGATCAAGGGGGCCGCGTGGGCGGGCAAGGCTCGCGGCCATCGGATCGTGACGTCCGCCGTCGAGCATCACGCGGTCGGGCACACGCTGCGCTACCTGGAGAAGTTCGGGTTCGAGATCGTCGAGGTGCCGGTCGACCGGTATGGGCGGGTCGACCCGGACCAGCTGGACGCGGCGATCACGGACCGGACGATCCTCGTCTCGATCATGCTCGCCAACAACGAGGTCGGGACGATCCAGCCGATCACGGAGATCGCCGCCCGGGTCCGGACCCATCGCGACGTGCTGTTCCACGTGGACGCCGTCCAGGCCGCGCCGTACATCGACATCGATGCCGAGGCGCTGGGCGCGCATCTCATCTCGTTCGGTGCCCACAAGTTCGAGGGGCCCAAGGGGGTCGGGGCGCTGTACATGCGCCACGGGACGCACATCCTCGCCCAGCAGCACGGCGGGTCGCAGGAGCGCTACCGGCGGGCCGGGACCGAGAACGTGGCGGGCGCGGTCGGTCTCGCGACGGCGTACGACCTCGCCTGCGCGGAGCGGTCCGCCACCGTGGCGCGTCTCAAGCGGCTCCGTGAGCGCCTGGCGAAGGCCGTCCTGGCCGTGCCGGGCACGGAGCTGACCGGCCACCCGCGCGAGCGGCTGCCGGGCCTGTTCTCGATGATCGCCCGCGAGACGGACGGCGCTGCCGTCGCGCTGTCCCTCGACCTCGAGGGGATCGCCTGTTCGGTGGGGAGCGCCTGTACCACAGGCTCGACCGAGGTCAGCCACGTCCTGACGGCGATGGGGTATCCCGAGGAGGAGGCACGCGGGGCGCTCCGGCTGTCGCTCGGGCGGACGACCACGGAGGCCGAGGTCGCGACGGCGGTCGAGATCGTGCCGCGGGTCGTCGCCTCGATGCGGGTGGGGGCGGCGGCGGTCTCGGCCGATCCGCTCGGCCAGGGCGTGCCGGCATGAGCCGGGTCCTCGTCGCGATGTCCGGTGGCGTCGACAGTTCCGTGGCTGCGGCGCTCATGCGCGATGCCGGTCACGAGGTCGTGGGGGTCTGGATGCGGCTCCACGATGTGGCGGACACCTACTCGGAGGTCAAGAAGAGCTGCTGCTCGCTCGACGCCGCCGACGACGCCCGCCGGGTCGCCGCGCAGCTCGGGATCCCGTTCTACGTCATGAACCTCGAGCGGGAGTTCGACGCCGGGGTCCTGCAGCCATTCCTCGACGCCTACCTGGACGGCCGCACGCCCAGTCCGTGCGTGGACTGCAACACGTACGTGAAGTTCGGGGCGCTCCTGGGCCGCGCGCGGCACCTCTACGAGTGTGACGCGGTCGCGACCGGGCACTACGCCCGGCGCGACGTGGGGCCCGACGGGCGTGCCCGGCTTCGGCGCGCCGTCGACGAGGGCAAGGATCAGACCTACTTCCTGTATGGCCTGCGCCAGGACCAGCTCGAGCACGCGCGCTTCCCGCTGGGCGAGCTGACGAAGCCGGAGGTGCGAGCCGTGGCCCGGGACCTGGGCCTCGTCACCGCCGACAAGCCCGAAAGCCAGGAGATCTGCTTCGTGCCGGGTGGTGACTACCGGACCGCGCTCCAGGACCGGGCGGGCTGGCAGCCGGAGCCGGGGCCGCTGCTGGACCGCGACGGCGAGCAGGTCGGCGAGCACCGCGGTTCGGCTGGCTACACCGTCGGGCAGCGTCAGGGGCTCGGCGTCGCGCTCGGTGCTCCCCGCTACGTCTCGCGCATCGACCCGCTGACCAACACGATCCAGCTGGGTCGTCGCGAGGACCTCGAGACGCGGATCGTGGAGATCGAGCGTGGGACGTTCGTGGCCGGCGATGCTCCGGGCGGCTCGTTCCGTGCCGAGGTCCGCATCCGCCACCGCGGCGCGCCGATCCCCGCGACGGTCGAGGCGCTCGGGGACCGCTGCTGGACCATCACCACGGACACGCCCGTGTGGGCAGCGGCGCCCGGGCAGGCGGCCGTGCTCTACGAGGGGGACCGCGTGCTCGGGGGCGGTCGGATCCGCCGGCCGGTGGCCCTCGCGGCCTCGGCATGAGCGTCGATCCGGGCATCGTTTTGGGCGTCCTCACCGGGGTCTTCAACGCCGCCCTGTTCGTCGTGATCCGCGGCTCCGCGGGTGGCCGGCTCCCGCTGCTGCTCGGCGCATCGATCGTCGGTGCGTGGGCGGGGGATACGCTCGGTGATCGGCTGGGGTTCCACGCGTTCTCGATCGGCGACTTCCGCCTGGTCGCGGCGACCGTCGGAGCGTGGATCGGCATCGCCTTCATGAGCGTCCTCGCGGTCCTCGGGCCGACCCGGCCGCGCGTCTGATGCGTCCCTCCAGGCGTGACGAGGACACCGCGAAGTTCCTGCGCGGGATGACGATCGGCGCCCTCATCGGCGCGGTCATCGCGGGTTCCTCGCTGTGGTCGCGACGCCGAGCTCGGCCCGCCGGCGACGGACCGGATCCGATCGACCCTCGGCCCTCCGGCCGGCCGGGCCGCGACACCGAGCCGCCGATCGACCGCTGACCCGACCCAGACCGGCCGCCGCGGTCGTGCCTGGCCACGCCCCTCCATCTGGCGATGCCCGTGCCACCCGCTCGTGTGGGCAAGGCGGCGTTCGGTACCATTGCGGCCGATGTCGAACCCCAGTCCCCTGGACCCACCGATCGCGGCGCTGCCCGCTGCGGAGATCCGCCGACGCTTCGTCGCCTTCTTCGAAGCGCGCGGTCACACCGCGGTCCCGAGTGCGAGCCTCGTCCCCGCGGGCGACCAGACGCTGCTGTTCACGAACTCCGGCATGGTCCAGTTCAAGGAGGTCTTCACCGGCGCGGAGACGCGGTCGTACACGCGCGCCGTCGACTACCAGCGCTGCCTCCGTGTCGCCGGCAAGCACAACGACTTCGAGGAGGTCGGGCGGACGCCGCGGCATCACACGCTGTTCGAGATGCTCGGCAACTGGAGCTTCGGCGACTACTTCAAGCGCGAGGCGATCCACTGGGCGTGGGAGTTCCTGACCGTCGATCTCGGCATCCCGGCGGATCGGCTGGCGGCGACCACCTACCGCGACGACGAGGTCTCCCGCGCGGTCTGGCGCGACGAGATCGGTCTTCCGCCGGAGCGGATGGCCGCCTGGGGCGACGTGGACGCGGGCGATGACAAGAACTTCTGGCGGATGGCGGACACCGGTCCGTGCGGGCCGTGCAGCGAGATCCACGTCGACCGCGGCGCGCACCTGTCCGAGGGACCCGAGTGCATCCCGGACCACTCCGAGACCTGCCCGCGCTGGCTCGAGATCTGGAACCTGGTCTTCATGGAGTTCGACCAGCGGCCGGACGGACGCGTGCCGCTCCCGTTCCCGAGCGTCGACACCGGCCTCGGGCTCGAGCGCCTGGCCAGCGTCCTCCAGGACGTGCCGACGAACTACGACACGGACCTCTTCACGCCGATCCACGCCCGCATGCGCGAGCTCCTCGGGCACGACCCCGACGCGTTCGAGACGGAGCGCTTCAGCTACCAGGTGATCGCGGATCACTCGCGGGCCGTGACGTTCCTCATCGCGGACGAGGTGCTGCCGTCCAACGAGGGTCGCGGCTACGTGCTCCGGCGGATCCTGCGCCGGGCCGTCCGCCACGGGCGGCTCCTGGGTCGGACGGCGCCGTTCATGGCCGAGACGGCCGCCGTCGTGATCGATTCGATGGGGACGGCCTACCCGCACCTGGTCGAGCGACGGGACGAGATCCTGGGCACGATCGAGCGCGAGGAGGCCCAGTTCGCCCGGACGCTCGACGCGGGCTCGCGACTGCTCGACGCGGCGATCGCCCCGATCGCAACGGAGAGGCGCGTCGTCGGCCGCCGACCGGAGGACCTACCGGACGGTGCGCCACTGCTCGACGGGGAGACCGCGTTCAAGCTGCACGACACATTCGGGTTCCCGATCGACCTGACCATCGAGCTGGCGGCCGAATCCGGTGTCGGGGTCGACCGTCCCGGGTTCGACGCGGCGCTCGATCGACAGCGACAGCGATCGCGCTCGGGTCGCAAGGCCGAACTGGCGAGGCACGCGGAGTCCTCGACGCTCTACCAGGACATCCAGGCCCGTGGCGGCGACACGGCCTTCCTCGGCTACGAGACGACGACGGTCGAGGCGCGCGCCCTCGCGATCCTCCGCGACGGCACCTCGTTCGACGAGCTGACCGGTCACGGCGAAGCGGAGATCGTCCTGGATCGGACGCCGTTCTACGCCGAGGGGGGCGGCCAGATCGGCGACCGCGGCACGATCCGGGAGCCGGGTGGCGGCAGCGAGCTGTTCGACGTGGCCGATACGCAGCGCCCCGTCGGGGGCCTGATCGTCCATCGCGGGACGCTGCGTGGCCGTCTCAGCGTCGGTGCGACCGTAGAGGCGGTCGTCGACGCGGGTCGCCGCGCCGACACCATGCGCAACCACACGGGGACCCATCTGCTGCATCGGGCCCTCCGCAACGTCGTCGGCGAGCGCGCCCGTCAGGCGGGATCCCTGGTGACCCCGGACGGTCTCCGCTTCGACTTCCCGTTCGACCGCGGCCTGACCGCGTCCGAGATCGAGGCGATCGAGGACGAGGTGCGCGCCGTGGTCCGTGACGACCGCCCGGTCACGATCGCCTTCATGCCGATGGCCGAGGCCATCGAGCGCGGCGCGGACGCGTTCTTCGACGAGAAGTACGGCGAGACCGTCCGCACGATCCGGGTGGCGGACTACAGCTTCGAGCTGTGCGGCGGGACCCATTGCCGTGCGAGCGGCCAGATCGGCGGGTTCGCGATCACGAGCGAGCGGAGCATCGGCTCGGGGACGCGCCGCATCGAGGCGGTGACCGGCGTCGCGGCGGACCGCCTCGCCCGTGAGCGCGCCCAGGCCCTCGACCGGGTCGCCGCGGCGGTCGGAGCCCCGAACGTGGAGGCGATCGAGGACCGCATCGTCGCGATCCAGGAGGAACTGCGCGAAACGCGGCGCCGACTCAGGGCGGGCGCCGGCGCCTCGGTCCCGAAGCCGGCCGACCTCGCCGCTCGCGCCGAGGAGGTGGCGCCCGGCGTCCACGTCCTGGTCGCCAGTGCCCCGTTCGACTCGCTGGACGCGCTCAAGGCGTCAGCCAAGGCGGTTCGAGGGGAGCTGCCATCGGGGGTGATCGCCATGATCCTCGAGGCCGACGCGCCGCACCTGTTCGTGACCGTGTCCGACGACCTCGTCGAGCGGGGGGTCTCGGCCGGGGACCTCGTACGGGTCGCGGCCGGACCGCTCGGGGCGAAGGGCGGCGGCCGCCCGGAGATGGCTCAGGCATCGGGCACGAACCGGGCCGGGATCGGCGAGGCGCTCGCGGCGATCCGGGCGGCCGTCGGGCCGGCCTGATGTCGAACGGCTGACGATGGCCTTCTGGCGCCGGATCTGGCAGCGCGACGAGGGGCAGGGTCTGGCGGCGTGCACGGCGCTTGACGTCGGCACGGAATTCGCGAAGGCGCTCGTCTTCGACATCGACAGCGCGGGTCACGGGACGGTCCGCGGGGTCGGACGGAAGCGCCAGGGCCTGTCGCACATGCAGTCGGGGACGGTCGCCGACATCGCCGCCGTCGTCGACAACTGCGCGGTCGCCCTCCAGGAAGCCGAGGAGATGGCGGGCTTTCGCCCGTCGCAGGTGGTCATCGGGATCGCGGGCGAACTGGTCAAGGGGTTCACCACGACGCATTCGCAGGAGCGCCGCAAGCCGGACCAGCCCATCACCGAGGCCGAACTCCAGAAGCTCATCGACAACGTGCAGCGCGAGGCGCTGCGCGAGGCGGAGCGCGCCATCACCTGGGAGACGGGCCTGCCCCAGGTGGACGTCCGCCTGGTCCACGCCGCCGTCACCGGCGCGGCCATCGACGGCTACGCCCTGACCAACCCGGTCGGGTTCCAGGGACGCCACGTCAAGATCGGGATCTTCAATGCCTTCGCGCCTCTCGTCCACCTCGGCGCGCTCCAGAGCGTGGCGAGCCAGCTGGATCTCGAGCTGCTCGAGATCGTCGCGGAGCCGTACGCGGTCGCGCGGGTCCTCGGCAGCGAGCACATCCGCCAGACCGGGGCGCTGTTCGTGGATGTGGGCGGCGGGACGACCGACGTCGCGCTGGTCCGCCATGGCGGGATCGAGGGCACCCGCATGTTCGCCCTCGGCGGTCGCGCGTTCACCAAGAGCCTCGCGGACCGGCTGGACCTGCCGTTCCCGCGGGCCGAAGCGCTCAAGGTGGATTACGCCCGCGGCATCGACGTGGAGGGCCGCCCGGAGGTGGCCGCGATCGTCGGCGACGACGTCCGGGTGTGGGCGGCCGGGGTAGAACTGGTCATGGAGGAACTGTCCGGCGGCGACCTGCTGCCGGGCCGGATCTTCCTGTGCGGTGGTGGCTCACGGTTGCCCGAGATCGGCGCCGCGCTCCGATCTGAGGCATTCTGGAAGGGCCTGCCGTTCGCCCGACCACCAGAGGTCACGGTGATGGCGCCCGACCAGATCGAGACGATCTCCGATGCCACGGCGCTGCTGGTCGACCAGCAGGACGTGACGCCGCTGGGCCTCGCGTTCCAGGCCATCGAGCTTCAGACCACCGAGGACGCGCTCGATGCGGCGCTCCGGCGTGTCCTCAGGGCGATGAAGGTCTGACCGTGGGGACCGGCGTCATCTACCTCGATATCGACGACGAGATCACGTCGGCGGCGGCGCGCATCCGGGACGTGCCGGGCGGCCGCGTCGCGGTGGTCCTGCCGCAGGGGTCGCGGGTGGCGACGTCACGGATCAACTTCCGGCTCCTCGCCCGCGACGCCGGGATCCATGGCAAGCGGCTGTCGATCGTCGCCGGTGATGCGGCGACGCGGTCCCTCGCCGCATCGGCCGGCTTGGCCACGTTCAGCTCGGTCATGGAATACGAGGGCAGCCTCGAGCCCGGTGCGACCGACACGCCGGACGCCGAAGCCGGGGAGACCGCGCGCGTCCCGACCGCTCCCCGCCGGCGCCGGGGCGCGAAGGCCACCGACGTGTCGCCGCAGCAGGCGACGCTCGACGAGATGGAGGCGGCCGAGTTGGCGGCCGCCGCGGCGGCGCTCGAACGCGAACGCGGCTGGGTCACCTCGGCGGCCGACCTGACCGCCCCGGCCGCCGCCGATCCCGCGGTCGCCCGCGAGACGCCGCGCGCCCGTCCCGCAGGGCCTGCGGCGACGCCGCCGTTCCCCGGCGCCCCGATCCGCGAGCCGGCCCGGAGCGGCGGCAACCGCGCGGCGTCGGCGGTGCGCGAGACGCCGACGCGCGCCCGCGGTGGCGCGCGCCTCGCGATCGCCCTCGTGACGGCGCTGGTCGTGCTGGTCGCCGGCGTCGGGACCTATCTGTTCCTGCCGGCAGCGACCATCGTCGTGACGCCGCGGGCCGACGCGGTCACGCCGGTCGCCCTGACGATCGCGGCGGACCCCGCCGCGAGCGAACCGGACCCGGAGCGGGCGGTCGTGCCCGCGGAGATCGTGACCGTGGACGTCAGCGTCAGCGAGACGTTCCAGGCGACGGGCAAGCGGGTCGAGGCGACGAAGGCCACCGCGATCGTCCGGTTCCGCAACAAGGACTTCACGCGCTCGAACACCATCCCGGCCGGCAGCGTCGTGTCCACGAACAACGGCATCCGATTCACCACGGACGCCACGATCGTCGTGCCCCGCGCGAACATCGTCGGCCTCCAGGTGTTCCCCAAGACCGCGACGGTCGCGGTCACCGCGGTCAAAGCCGGGCCGGAAGGCAACGTCGAGCCGAACACCATCGTCGTGATCCCCAAGGGTGAGGAGCCGATCTCGCTCGACGTCAACAACCCGGATGAAGGGAGCGGCGGGACACGCACCGAGTTCCCGAAGATCGCGCAGGAGGACATCGATGCGGCGCTGGCCGCCCTCCAGCCGGCATTGGAGACCGCCTTCCGGACGCGTCTCGGCGACCCGACGATCGCGTCGCCGGGCGCCACGGTCTTCGCCGCCACCGCGGTCCTTGGCCTCGCGACGCCGTCCGTCGACACCGCGACGCTGCTGGACCAGGAGGTCCCCACCTTCGAACTCGGACTCAGCGCCACCGGGACCGCCACCGCCGTCGACGAGGGCCCGGTGGCCGAGGTCGCGGGCGCGCGCCTCGCGGGGACCATCGACGATGGTCACCGGCTCGTGGAGGGCTCGGTCAAGGTGGACGTCGACCCCGCGATCGTGTCGGGCGGTCGCGTGACGTTCCCGGTGACCGCGACGGCGAGCCAGGTCCCGATCCTGGACGCGGCGGCGCTCAAGGCCTCGATCCTGGGTCTCAGCCTCGCCGACGCGCGCGCGGCGCTCGAACCGTACGGCCGCGTCGAGCTCAGCGCCTGGCCCGACTGGGTCGGCTCCATCCCGACCATCGACGGCCGCGTCGACCTGCGGGTCTCGGGCGAAGTCCTCATCGACACGGCCGATCCGTCGGCACCGCCGTGAGCACGATCCTCGGCCTGGACCTCGGGGAGCGGCGGGTCGGCGTCGCGATCGCCGACGACGAGGCGGGCGGCGCCCGACCCCTGACCACGCTGCGTCGGCGCCGGGCCGTCGGCGACGACGCCGCGGACCTCGCGATGCTCGTGGCGTCACATGATGTCGCGGCACTCGTCGTCGGCCTGCCGCTGGAGGCCTCCGGCGACGAGGGGACGCAGGCGGTCGTGACGAGGGCCTGGGGCGAAGCGGTAGCCGCGGTCCTGCGATTGCCGGTAACCTTTTGTGACGAACGCCTGACCAGTCACCTCGCCGAGGAACGGCTGGGCCCGATGCCGCGTGGGCGTTCGGGCGGGCCGCCGTCGCGAACCCAGCGTGATGCCTACCGCGCCCGTGTCGATCGCGAAGCGGCCGCGATCATCCTCCAGGACGCCTTGGACGCCCGTGCGGACGCCCGGTCGGCGGCGGCCGACGAACCCGACTCGATGGAGACGCACCGATGAGCCTCCGCTCCGGCGGACGACCCCGCGACGGCCGCGCGCCGCAGGCGCGCCCCTTCGATCCCGACGCGTACGCGACGGCCGACCAGCCGCTGCTCGTCCCCGTGCGCCAGGGCGGTCGCGGGGGTCGCGGCGGAGGCAGCGGGATCGCCGGACTGCTGCGCTTCCTGATCTTCGCGCTGATCCTCGGGGGGATCGTCCTCGGCGTCCTCCTGACCGCCCTCCGCCCGCTGGTGGACAGCGCGATCCTCGGGTGGGCCCACGACAACCCCGCGGCGGCGATGAACATCGCGTTCGTGAAGGAGTTGGTGCGCGAGGATCTCGGGACCGCGCTGACCGACCCGGTCTCCGAGGACGACGCGCAGGCGGAGTTCGTCGTGGCCGCCGGCGACACCGCGTCGGCCATCGGGGCCCGGCTGGAGAACGAGGGGCTCATCCGCGACCAGCGCGCGTTCCTGTTCATCGCGCTCGACCGCGGATTGACCGGCGACCTCCAGCAGGGGACGTTCCTGCTGCGCAAGAACATGACCCCCGACGAGGTCGTCACCGCGCTGCTTGACCCGCCCGCCATCCCGTACGTCGAGGTGGCCCTGCGCACCGGGCTCCGCCTGGAGCAGGTCACGGCGAAGCTCCAGACCCTGCCGCTCCAGCTGGATCCGCGCGAGTTCTACGACATCGCGATCGATCCGCCCAAGTCGCTGATCGACGACTACCCGTGGCTGCGCAAGATCCGCGCGGAGGGCGGCGCCGAAGGGGCGTCGCTGGAGGGGTTCCTGTGGCCCGCGGCCTACAAGGTCCTGCCGGACACGACGGCCGACGAGCTCATCCGGCTGATGCTCGACAACTTCATCGAGAACGTGGGGGAGGAGCGCCTCACGGTCCCCAAGGAGCGCGGTCTGACGTTCTACCAGGTGATCACCCTGGCCTCGATCGTCGAGCGCGAGGCCGTCCTCGACGAGGAACGGGCGCTCATCGCGGGGGTCTACCAGAACCGGCTCGACGGGCTGCCGGGGATCAAGAACAAGATCCTCAACGCCGACCCGACCGTCATCTGGCTTGACGACACGATGGAGCTCGCCAAGCTCGACTTCGAGACGTGGCAGCAGTACTCGTTCTGGTCGCCGCCGGACGTCCCGATGAAGGAGGTCGTGCCGACCGAGGGCCTCGAGGGCTACCAGACGTACCTGTACCCGGGCCTGATCCCGGGGCCGATCGCGACGCCGACGCTGCCGTCCATCGACGCGGCACTCGAGCCCGACACCGCCGACAAGTTCCTGTACTTCGTCGCGATCCCCGACGGCGACGGAAAGCACTCGTTCGCCAAGAACGCCAAGGAATTCGACGCGCTGCTCCGCGAGTACGGGTACCGGTGAGCGAGGCCTGGCCGGCGCCGGCGTCGTTCGCCGAGCCGCCATCCGGGGCGACCCGCGCTCGGTGGGCCGCCGCCGACCGGGCCGCCCGTCCCGACCGGATCGCACGACTGCGGGCGCGATTCGAGGCCGCCGGCGTCGACGCCTACTTCGGCGTTCGCCCGGAGCACATGCGCTATCTGACCGGGTTCACCCTCGCGGCCGGGGAGGAGAAGGTGGCCGGCTCGTCCGGCCAGTTCCTGGTAGCCGGTGACGAGGTCGTGGTCCTGGCCGATTCGCGGTATACGATCCAGGTGCGCCGGGAAGCCCCAGATGCCCGGCTGTTCGAGTCCTATCACGACCTCCCGACGCGCTGGCCCTCCCTCCTGGCGTCGGCCGGGGTGCGGCGGGTCGCGATCGAGGCAGGGTTCGTCGCCCAGGCGATGTGGACCAGGCTCGCGGCGGCCGCACCCGAGGTCGAACTCATCCCCGTCGAGGGCTGGGTGGAGTCCGATCGGGCGACGAAGGAGCCGGCCGAGCTCGAGCGGATCGCGGCCGCATGCGCCGTCGCGGACCGCGCCCTCGCGAACCTCCTGCCCGAGATCCGCCCCGGCGTGACCGAGGCGGCGTTGGCGATGCGGCTCGAATGGTTGATGCGGACCTCCGGCGCGGAAGCGCTGGCCTTCGACGTGGCCTGCCTCGCGGGACCCGAGGCCGCACTCCCGCACGGCGCGCCCGGCGAGCGGCCGATCCTCGATCGCGCGGTGCTCCTGTTCGACTTCGGCGCGCAGGTCGACGGCTATCGAAGCGACATGACCCGCACGCTGTTCGTCGGCGAGCCGACGGAGCGAGATCTCGCGATCTACGATCTGGTGGCTCGGGCGCAGGCAGCCGCGATCGAGGCCGTCACCGCCGCCGTGTCGGACGGCCGATCCCCGGCCGGTCGGGCGATGGATGCGGTCGCACGTGACGTCATCGCGGCGGCTGGCCACGGCGACCACTTCGGCCATGGGCTGGGCCATGGGATCGGGCTGGCCACGCACGAGGCGCCCAGCCTGAGCCGGACCGCGTCCGACGACCCGATGCCGAGCCCGACCGTGTTCAGCGTGGAGCCGGGGATCTATCTCGACGGCGAGACCGGCGTCCGGATCGAGGACCTGGTGTCGATCGACGTGGCGGGTCGGTCGGTGGCCACCCTGACGCACTTCCCACGCTCCGTGACGGTCGTCGGTGGCTGACGAACCGTTCCTGGGCGCGTAGGCTGCGCGACGATGGATCTCGACCTGTTCGCGTTCCTCGGACCGCTCATGGTCCTCGGGTTCGCGGTCCCGCTCGTGACCACCGGCCTGATCGTCGGGGTCATCATCTGGGCGATCCGGCGCACGGTCCCGCGCGGCGAGGACCCCGCGATCGCGGAACTCAAGCGCCGTCTGGCGACGGGCGAGATCGACCCGACCGAGTACCAGGTCAGGCTCCGCGCGCTCCAGCGCCGCGACTGACCAGTCCTCCGGCATGCCGGCCCCACCGGAACCGTCTGGTACGATCGCGCCGGCATCACCCTGACCGATCGATCGGCGTCGCCATGTCCGGCGATCGCCCCCCAGGAGCCTCCCCGACATGATCAGCACCGGCGAACTCAAGAAGGGCGTCGCCATCGAACTCGATGGCGAGCTCTGGCAGATCCTCGACTACCACCACATCAAGATGGGTCGTGGCTCCGCTCAGGTCCGGATCACCCTGCGCAACATCAAGCGCGGCCAGACCGTGGACCGGTCGTTCCAGGCCGGGACGAAGTGGCCGCGCGCCTCGATGGAGAAGCGTCCGGTCCAGTTCCTCTATCGCGACGACGCCGACTTCCACTTCATGGACACGGACAACTACGACCAGTTCGTGATGACGGCCGAGCAACTCGGCGAGACCGCCCGCTACCTCAAGGACGGGATGATGCTCGATCGCACGAGCTACCAGGGCGAGACGATCGGCGTGGAGTTGCCGATCACCGTGGACCTCGTGGTCGCCGACACCGAACCCGGGTTCGCCGGGGACACGCAGACCGGCGCCCGCAAGAACGCGACGACCGAGACCGGGCTCGTCGTGGTCGTCCCGATCTTCGTCGAGACCGGTGACACGATCCGCGTCGACACCCGAACCGGCGAATACCAGACCCGCGTCTGAGATGACGAACCCGGCGCCCGGCGCGTTCGGGGTCCGGATCCTCGGGGTCTCGGAGGTCGCGCGCACGATCCGCGCCGCCGTTCGCGAGGACCCTCGCCTCGGGGACCTGTGGGTCGAGGGGGAGATCGGGCGCGTGACGGTGTCCTCGGCCGGACACGCCTACTTCACCCTCAAGGACGAGCGCAGCCAGCTCCAGTGCGTCTGGTTCCGCGACGACCGGCTGCGCTCCGCGTTCGAGGCCCGTGCTGGGATCCAGGTGGTCGCCCACGGCCGGGTGGACCTGTTCGAGCCACAGGGTGCGCTCCAGCTCTACGTGGAGTCCCTCCAGCCGGCCGGAGTGGGGGACCTCGCCCTGCGCTTCGAGGAGCTCAAGGCGCGCCTGGCGGCCGAGGGCCTGTTCGATGCGGCGCGCAAGCGGCCGCTGCCGACGCGACCGACGACGATCGCCGTCGTCACGAGTCCCACCGGCGCCGTCTGGAAGGACATCGCCACCGTCCTCGCCCGCCGCTGGCCGTTGGCGCGCGTCGTCCTCGTCGGGGCGCAGGTCCAGGGCGCGGACGCTCCCGCGAGCATCGTGAGCGCGTTCCGCCGCCTCGAGCGCTATCGCGACGAGGTGGTCCGGGACGGCCGGGCTGGGGATGCCCCGCAGGTGACCATCCTCGCCCGGGGCGGCGGTTCGCTCGAGGACCTCTGGTCGTTCAATGACGAGAAGGTCGTGCGCGCCGTCGTGGCGCACCCGCTGCCCGTGGTGTGCGGCGTGGGTCACGAGGTGGACGTCACGCTCGCGGACTTCGCCGCCGATGTCCGTGCGGCGACCCCGTCGGCGGCCGCGGAGCTCGTCGTCCCCGATCGCGCGGAGATGGCCGGTGCCCTGCGCCGTGCCGGGAACCGCCTGACGACCGCGACCACCGGGCGGCTCGCGGCCGCCTCCAGGGACCTGGCCGTGGAGCGACGGGCGCTCGATCGACTGGCACCGGCGGCGCAGCTGGCCGCGGCCCGCGAACGCGCCGGGTTGCTCCTCGACCGGGCGACGCGCGCGATCGTCGCTCGCCTGACCGATGCCCGGACACGGGCGACGCGCGGGGCCGTCCTGCCCGGTCTGGCCGCCCGCCGGCTGGCCGTGGCTCGGTCGTCGCTCGACGCCGCCTCGTCGGCCCTGGGCGTTCTCGGGCCACAGGCCACGCTCGATCGTGGGTACGCGATCGTCCGACGCGCCGAGGACGACGTCGTCGTGCGCGACCCGCTGGCCGCCGTGCCGGGGACCCGCCTGCGGCTACGCGTCGCGCGCGGCGAGATCCCGGCGACCGCGGACCCGCGACCGGATGCCTGACGTGCTCGTCTACGCGCTGCTCGTCGCGGTCATCGGCGTGGCCGGGATCCGGCTGGGTATGCTGATGGCGCCGCGGGTCGGCCGGGTCGCCGACCGGATCGATGCGGATCCCGTCGAACCCGATGACCCCGTCGCCGAGCGGGCGACCAGCGAGGACCAAGCGCCGTGACGAACCCCGAGCCCGCCATCGATACGCTCTCGTTCGACGCCGCGCTCGCCGAACTCCAGCGCACGGTTGCTGAGCTGGAGGCCGGCGGCCAGCCGCTCGAGGCGTCCATCGCCCTGTACGAGCGCGGGGTCGCCCTCCAGGCGCGCTGCGATCGGCTGCTCAGCGAGGCGCAGTTGCGCGTCGAGCAACTCGTCCAGAAGGCCGGTGGCGCGCTCGAGGCTCGGCTCGTGCGTCCGGAGGATGCCGTCGACGAGCCCGGCGGCTGACGGGTGGGGACCTGACGGGAAACGCCCGCTGGCTTCGACGCCGACGTCATGGCGATGGCGATCCGGGCAGGATGTTGAGGTTCGAACGGAACCGGTTGTCGGGATCGTAGCGGCGCTTGACGTCCTGCAATCGAGCATAGACCGACGCCGGGTAGGCGGCCCGCGCTCGATCGTCCGCCCGGGCCACGACCGGCTCGTCAGGCATCGAGTAGTTGACGTACAGGCCGCCGGTGGACCATTCGCGGACGCGCGCGGTCACGCTCTTCGACCACGCCGTCCCCACCGCATCGAAAGCAGGGTCCCGCCACATGCCGATCGCGGTCACGTGGAAGCGGGCGATACGGTGGCTGAAGGCCGAGTGGCCGGGATCGCGGCGTCGCGCGTCTCCGTGGATCGGTTCGATGAGGATCCCCGACAGCGGATCCGGGATGGACGACGCCACGTCCACGATGAGATCGACGAGCCCGTCCTCGAGGTCGGTCACGAACGTGGACGTCCAGTAGTTCCGCGCGCCGAACGCCTCGATCGGGTTCATCGACTGGATATCCAGATAGGTGCCCGACCGGAGGCCCGGATGTCGTCGGGCGTCGTGGCCAAGGATCGTCGCCGCCCATCGAGCGCCGTCATCGGACGACCCGACGAAGCTGAACTGGAGCTGGAGCATCGGCGTCCCATCGTCGGCCCGATACACGAAGACCATGGGCAGGAGGGCGTCCGGAGCGGTCGGCATCACCGCCGCCCAGCGGCGGAGTGCTGCCCCGTCGCCAAGCGCGATATCGGCCTTGCCGCCGAACGTCGGGCCGACCGGATGGGCCGCCAGGTCGAACCGCGTCACCACGCCGAAGTTCCCGCCGCCGCCACGCAACGCCCAGAGGAGCTCCGGATCGCCGGCGGCCTCGACCAGCGAACCGTCGGCGGTCACCACCTGGGCGCCGACGAGGTTGTCACACGTGAACCCGCCGATGCCCATGAGGAATCCGATCCCGCCACCGAGGGTCAGGCCGCCGACGCCCGTGTCGCCGAAGACGCCACCCGGCGTCCCGAGGCCATGCGCATGGAGCGCCGCGTCGACGTCCAGCCACTGGGCCCCGCCGGCCACGGAGGCGACGCGAGCCTCGGCATCGACCGTGACGGTGCGCATCCCGGACAGGTCGATGACCGCGCCGCCTTCGACGATCGCCAGACCGGCGACGCTGTGTCCACCGCCACGGACGCCAAGGGGAAGGCCGGCGTCGTTGGCCCAGGCGATCGCGGTGACGACATCGCGAGGATCCGTCGTGCGCACGATGAGCCTGGGGCGATGATCCACCATCGCATTGAAGGTCCGCCGTGCGTCATCGAAGTCGGGATCGCCATCCACGATCACCGGACCGGTCACCGATCGACGAAGGCGTTCGAGTTCCGCCGTAGCCATCCGATACCCTCTCGTGGATCGCGCTGACGGTAGGATCAGGCCGATCATCGAAAACAAGCGACCTGCAAGGAACAGGTTTACACTGACCGAGGCCCGCCAGCGGACCCCGATCATGCAGCATAGGAGTCCCGCCACCGTGCCGATCCTCCCGAACCTCCAGGGTCCAGCCGACCTGCGCGGTCTGTCCGAGACCGAGCTCGACCAGCTGGCGCTGGAGATCCGCGAGGCGATCATCGACACGGTCGCGACCACGGGAGGCCATCTCGGGTCGTCGTTGGGCGTCGTGGAGCTGACGATCGCGCTCCACCGGCTGCTGGAGTCGCCGCGCGACCGGATCGTGTGGGACACGGGGCATCAGGCCTATCCGCACAAGCTGCTGACCGGTCGGCTCGGGCGCTTCAAGACGCTGCGCCAGCTCGATGGGATCGGCGGGTTCCCGCGACGCTCGGAATCCCCGCATGACGTGTTCGATGGGGGTCACGCCGGCACGGGCCTCTCGATCGCCGAGGGCCTGGCCGAGGCGCGCGACGTCCGCCACGGCCTCGAGCGGATCGCGGTCGTCGTCGGCGACGCGGCCCTCATGAGCGGGCTGTCACTGGAGGCCCTCAACGACATCGGGCAGCGCCAGACGCAGCTGCTGATCGTCGTCAACGACAACGAGATGTCGATCAGCCCGACGGTCGGGGCGTTCTCGAAGTACCTGAGCCAGATCAAGCTGTCGAACGCGTGGCGGCAGAGCAAGAGCGCCTACGACTCGACGGTCGAGCGGATCCCGGTCATCGGCGGGACGGTCCTGGAGCTCAGCCGGCGCCTGCGCAAGTCGGTGGTCAACTTCGCCCAGCCGGGCCAGCTCTTCGAGGACCTCGGGATCACCTACATCGGCGCTGTCCCCGGGCACGATCTCCATGCCCTGCTCGAGACGCTGGGGGCCGCGCTGACGCAGCCGGGTCCGACGATCGTCCACGTCCGCACGAGCAAGGGGCGCGGGTTCCGTCCCGCCGAGACGGACCAGATCGGGTTCCACGGGGCGGCCCTGCCGCCCATGGCACCGCCGCTGCCCACCGAGACGATGGCCGACGACGCCGCGCCACCGACCGCGGCCGTCGCGGCCCCGAAGAAGCACCCGAACTACACGGCGGTCTTCGCATCCGAGCTGATCGAGATCGCGCGCGACGACCGGCGGGTCGTGGGGATCACGGCCGGGATGCCGACCGGGACCGGGCTGTCGCGGTTCCAGGCCGACTATCCGGATCGCTTCTTCGACGTCGGGATCGCCGAGCAGCACGCGGTGACGTTCGCGACGGGTCTGGCCATGGGCGGCATGCGGCCCGTCGTCGCGCTGTACTCGACCTTCCTCCAGCGGGCCTTCGACCAGACCGTCCACGACGTCTGCCAGAACGACCAGCCGGTGCTCCTCGCGGTGGACCGGGCGGGGCTCGTCGGGGAGGATGGGACCAGCCATCAGGGCATGTTCACCCTGCCCGCGCAGCGCCAGCTCCCCAACCTCGTGATCGCGTCGCCGCGGGACGAGCAGGAGCTGCGGTCCATGGTCCGGACCGCGTTCAGCCAGGACCACCCGTTCGCGCTGCACTACCCGCGCGACGCCGGGTTCGGCCTCGATCCGGTGGAGCCGCAGGTCCTGCCGATCGGGCGCGGCGAGGTCCTGCGCGAGGGTCGAGACCTGTTGTTCGTCGGCTTCGGGCCGATCGTGGCACGAGCCGTGGCGGCCGCGGATGAGCTGGCGGGGGAGGGGTGGTCCATCGGGATCATCAACGCCCGGTTCGCCAAGCCGCTCGACGTGCAGCTGATCCTCGACGGCGCGCGCGGCAAGCGGCTCGTCGTCACGTTCGAGGAGAGCGTCGTCACCGGTGGGTTCGGCAGCGGCGTCCTCGAGGCGATCGAGGACGCGCGGATGACCGATCCCGCGCTTCGCGACGTCGCCGTCCGGGTGGTGGGCATCCCCGGGGAGCGGTTCGTGGATCACGGATCCGTGGCCGATCTCCGGCGCGTGCTGCGCCTTGATGCGACGGGTCTCGCCGCGCAGGTCCGCGAGACGCTCACGGTCCTCGACGCGGCGCCCTCCAAGCCGAAGGCCCGCTCCGGCCGCTAGCGGCCCCTCGCGGCGACGACACGCGGCGCGGATACGTCCCGGTAGAGCGGGCTGTGCGACGATGCGCGCGTGAGTCCGGCAACCACGACGCGAGAATCGGGCGGAAAGAACGCGAGCGTGCCGCGCGTGCGCCTCGATCAGCTGCTGGTCGAGCGTGGGCTGGCGGAGACCCGCTCGCGAGCCCAGGCGCTCGTGCTCGCGGGCAAGGTGCGGGTTGGCGCCGGGGACGGCGCGCGGCGCGACCTCAAGGCCGGCGACCTCATCGACGCGACGGCGGACGTGCGCGTGGACGGGCCCGACCCCTACGTGAGCCGCGGCGGACACAAGCTGGCTGCCGCCCTCGACGCGTTCGGGATCGATCCGACCGGCCTGGTCGTCCTCGACGTCGGGGCCTCGACCGGCGGGTTCACCGACGCCCTGCTCCAGCGTGGCGCCGCACGCGTGTATGCGCTCGACGTCGGGCGCGGCCAGCTCGCCGAGTCGCTCCGGCAGGACCCACGCGTGGTCTCGATGGAGCGCACGAACGCCCGCACGCTCTCGGCGACGATGCTCCCCGAGGCCATCGACCTCGCGACGGTCGACGTGAGCTTCATCTCCCTGGCGAAGGTCCTCGCCCCGATTGACAGCACGTTGTCACAGCAAGGTGCCATCGTCGCGCTCGTGAAACCGCAATTCGAGGCCGGGAAGGGCCGGACCGACCATGGCGTGGTCCGCGATCCCGCCGTCCATCGCGAGGTCCTGGAACGGACCGTCGCCGAGGCCCAGGGCCTCGGCCTCGGCACGCGCGACGTGATCGCCTCACCCCTGCTTGGTCCGGACGGGAACCGCGAGTTCCTGGTGCACCTCGCGCACGGCCCGGGCTGTGCCGACATCCCGGCGAAGGTCGCCGCGCTGACCGGGGACCGCGCATGACCGTCCGTCGGATCGGGTTCGCCTACAACCCCACGATCGAGGCGGCCGTGGAGCTCAGTGCCCGCGCCGCCGGCTGGTGCCAGATGCGCTCGATCGATCACTGGCAGGCGCAGGCCGGCGACCTGCCATCGCTCCTCCGGGAGCTCCCCAGCACGGACGCGCTGGTCGTCCTGGGTGGCGACGGGACGTTCCTCCGGGCGATCCGCGGCGTGGCTGAGGTGGACGTGCCGATCCTCGGCATCAACCTCGGGAAGGTCGGGTTCCTGTCCAAGGCCGAGGCGGGCGAGCTGGACCTGGTCCTCGGGCGGATCAGCGCCGGCGAGTACTCGATCGATGAGCGGATGGCCCTCGAGGGCCTGATCCTGCGCGACGGCCGCCCCATCGACGACATCCGGCACGTGGCCCTCAACGACATCGTCGTCGCCCGCGGCTCGCTCGCGCGGGTCTGCCGGCTGGACGTGGCCATCGACGACTCCCACCTCGCCACGTTCATCGCCGACGGCCTCGTCGTCTCGAGCCCGACCGGCTCCACGGGCTACTCCTTCTCCGCGGGCGGCCCGATCATCGATCCGATCAGTCGGAACCTCATCGTGACGCCGATCGCCGCGTACCTGTCGGCGATCCGCTCCGTCGTCGTGAGCCCCAGCCAGACCGTGCGCTGCCGGGTCGTCGACGCGCACGAGGCCCTCGTGTCCGTGGACGGGCGCGAGGACATCGCGATCCAGGTCGGCGACGTCGTCGAGGTTCGCGCGGTCGCGCGGCCGATCCGACTCATCGAACCCACCGGCGCGCAGCCCTTCTGGGACCTGCTCCGCCACAAGGTCGCCCTGCTGCCGTCGTGAGCGGGCGTCTCCTCGAACTGACCGTCACCGATCTCGCGCTGCTGGAGCGCCTGCGGCTCACGCTCGAACCTGGCTTCAACGTCATCACCGGCGAGACCGGAGCAGGGAAGAGCCTGCTGATCGATGCGCTCGGACTGGCGCTCGGGGCGCGCGCGGACACGTCCCTGGTGCGGCACGGGGCCGAGACCGCGCGCGTCGAGGCGCTCTTCGACCGGGTGCCGGAGCCGCTGATCGCCGTCCGCGAGGTCACGGCGGGGGGCCGCTCCACCGCCCGCATCGACGATGAGACCGTGACCGCCGCCCGGCTCGCCGAGGAGGTCGGCCCGCTCGTCGAGATCCACGGGCAGCACGACCAGCAGCACCTGCTCGATGAGCGCTGGCAGCGCGACCTGCTCGACGGCCTCGGTGGACACGGGCCGCTGCGTGACGAGACGGCCCGTGCCGTCGCGGCCTGGCGGGCGAATCGGACCGCGCTGGCGGAGCTCATCGCCGAACCGCGCGAGCTCGCCCGCCGCCTCGACCTGCTCCGCTACGAGGCCGACGAGATCGCCGCGGCCCGGATCCGGCCCGGCGAGGCGGACGAGATCCGTGGCCGGCTCACCGCCGCTCAGCACGGCGAGGCGATCGCCCGGGGCGCCACGACGCTCCACGACGCGCTCGTGGCCGATGACGGCGGGGCCCGCGAGGACGTCGCAGTCGCCCTGCGCGAGGCGCGCGCGCTCGCCAGGCTGGATCCACGGTTCGAATCGATCGCCGAGCGCCTGGCCGGGCTCGAGGCCGAACTGGCCGATGCCGCCGCCGAGGCGCGCTCGCTGGCGGACGGCATCGATCACGACCCGACCGCCCTCGCGGCGATGGAGGAGCGTCTCGGGCTGATCTACGCGCTCGAGCGCCGCTACGGCGACGACGAGACCGCGGTGCTCGCGCACGGCGAACGCGTGACGGCCGAGATCGAGCGGCTCTCCGGTCTCGATGAGGAACGCGCCCGACGGGACGCCGATGACATCCGGCTCCTGGCGGAGGTCGAAGCCGCGGCGAGCGCCTTGTCGGAGGCCCGTCGGGCCGCGGCGGTCACGATGGCGGGCGCGGTCGAGGCGGCGCTCATCGACCTCGGGTTCCCGCCGGGCGTCTTCGAGGTGCTGGTCGGGCGTCGCCCGGCCGCGCCGGATGAGCCCGCGGTCGAGATCGATGGTGACGCCGTCGCCTTCGATGCGGCCGGCGTGGACCAGGTCGTCTACCGCCTCGCCCCCAACCCCGGCGAGCCGGCCCGGCCGCTGGCGCGCATCGCGTCGGGCGGGGAGCTGTCGCGCGTCGCGCTGGCGATCAAGCAGGTCGTCGCCGAGGCCGATGCCACGCCCACGCTCGTCTTCGATGAGGTCGACACAGGGATCGGCGGCCGCAGCGCGGACCCGGTCGGGCGCAGCCTGTGGGCCCTGGCGCGCCGCCATCAGGTCCTGTGCGTCACGCACCTCCCCCAGATCGCGGCCCACGCGGACGCCCAGTTCCGCATCGTCAAGCGGGAACGGGATGGCCGCACGATCACCGAGGTGGAGCGCCTGGACCACGAGGGACGCATCGTGGAGCTGGCCCAGATGCTGGGGAGCGGCGGCGAGGCCGCGGCCGGGCTCGCCGCGGCACGTGAGCTGCTCGATCGGGCCGCGGCCTGGCGCGGCGAGGTGGCGACGGCCGGCTGAGGCCGGCACCGTCGGAGGAGCCCCATGGCCAGCGTCCCATCACTCGAGGCCGTGATCGAGGACTACCTCGGGTACCTGCGGGTCGAGCGCGGGCTCGCGGCAGCCACGATCCGTGCGTACCGCGGCGATCTCGCGGACTTCGCCCGCGCCCAGCGGACCGACGCATCGTGGGGACGGTCCCCGGAACCGGTGGTCGACTACCTCTCCACGCGGGCCAGGCGCGGTCAGCCGGGCGACCCGGGTCTCGCGCCGACGAGCCTGCGCCGCCGTGCCGCGGCCCTGAAGGGCTTCTACCGGTTCGCGTTCGGCGAGGGGTTGATCCCGACCGACGTCGCCGCGCACCTCGATCTCCCGCGCCAGTCGCGCCTGCTGCCCGAGACCCTCACGATCGAGGAGACCGAACGCCTGCTCGACGCCGCCGGGGGCGACGACCCCGATGCCCCGGAGCCCGACCGCCGACTCCGCGAGCGTGCGCTCCTCGAGCTCCTCTATGCCGCGGGCCTCCGGATCAGCGAGGCGCTTCGTCTCGACGCCGAGGACCTCTCCGACGACGGGGGCTACGTGCGGGTCATCGGCAAGGGTGACAAGGAACGTCTCGTTCCCGTCGGCGAGATCGCGCTCGACTGGCTGCGCCGCTGGATGGACGGGCCGCGCCCGAGGCTGCTCGCGCTCAGCCACGTTCGCCCGACCCGCGGCGGGCCGGTCTTCGTCTCGGACCGCGGTCGACGGCTGGCCAGGCAGCAGGCGTGGGCGGCCGTGAAAGCCGCGGCGGGCCGGGCCGGGCTCGGGGAGCGGGTCAGTCCCCACACGCTGCGCCACTCGTTCGCGACCCACCTGCTCGACGGTGGCGCCGACCTGCGCATCGTCCAGGAGTTGCTGGGACATGCGAGTATCTCCACCACGCAGCTCTACACGCACGTGACCGGCGAGCGGATCCGGGACGTCTACAGCCGGGCCCACCCGCGGGCCTGAACGAGGAGGTACGGAGCAGATGGGATTCGCGGATTCGCTGCTGTCGACCGGCGAGCGGGTCATCCACCGCGAGAAGCAGCACTGGTTCGTCTTCCTGTGGGGCGCGCGACTGACCCTCGCCGCGGCCGTGGTGGCGATCGTGGTCATGATCGTGGTCAGCGGGATGGCCCAGCAGGGCTTGAGCGGGACGGTGCGCGACGTCCTCGGCTGGGTCACCGTCGTCCTGCTCGTGGGGGCGCTCCTGAACCTGGGCTGGACGATCCTGCGCTACATCAACCAGGAGTACCTGATCACCAACCGGCGGGTCCTCCAGGTGTCCGGTGTCCTGAACAAGTCGTCCACGGACAGTTCGCTCGAGAAGATCAACGATGCGGTGCTGACCCAGTCCATCTTCGGCCGCATCTTCGGCTTCGGTGACCTCGACGTGCTCACGGCGGCCGACGTCGGCATCGACCGCTTCAAGATGATCGTGGACCCGATCGGGTTCAAGAAGGCGATGCTTGACGCCAAGCACGAGTTCGAGGTGGACCTGGAGCGCCAGGGCTGGGCCCCCGGCCCGCCGGTCCGCGCGGCGGCGTCGAGTGGGTCGTCGGACGACGGCAGCGACGCGAACACCGCGACGACCTTCGCGCCGCCGGGGCCGTCGGCCATGCCCGCGGCACCCACCGCGGCCACGTCGCCACGCGACCTGTCGCCCGATGAGTTGACGCGGACGCTGTCCAATCTCGCGGACCTGCGCGACCGAGGCGCGATCACGCTCGAGGAGTACGAGGCCAAGAAGGACGAACTCCTCGGTCGGCTGTAGACGATGGCCGCGGCTACCATACGCAGGTCCCGCTGCCTGAGGTCCTCGTGTTCGAACTGACGTCCGACAAGATCATCCTGATCGCGTTCTTCCTGCTGGTCGGGTTCCCGGTCCACGAGTTCGCGCACGCGTTCGTCGCCTATCGCCTGGGCGACGGCACGGCCAAGATGTTCGGGCGGCTGACGCTCAACCCGGCCGTCCACTTCGACCCGCTCGGCGGCCTGATGCTGGCGGCTTCGGTCCTGGCCGGCGGGTTCGCGTTCGGCTGGGCCAAGCCCACCCCGGTGAACCCGAGCAACCTGCGCGACCGTCGCAACGGAGAGGTGCTGGTCGCGCTCGCGGGGCCGGCGTCGAACCTGATCATGGCCGCCGTCATGGCCGTTGTCTTCCGGATCCTGCTGGAGACCGATTTCTTCATCTCGGCGCCGGACATCGTGTTCCAGGTGATCTTCTACTTCGTCGCCTACAACGTGGTCCTGGCCGTCTTCAACCTGCTGCCGATCCCGCCACTGGATGGTTCGAGCCTCCTGTTCCGTCTCCTGCCGCTGCAGTACGCGTGGCAGGTCCGGCCGTTCCTCCAGCAGTACGGGATCTTCATCCTGATCGCCTTCATCTTCCTGGGGGGTCCCATCATCGGGCCGATCATCAGTGGCATCACCGGCTTCCTTCTGGGGATCTAAGGTCCGCCAGTTCCGGGCACACGTCCTGGCTCGCGTCGAGCCGGGCGAGCGAGCCGGACTGGTGGCCTGGACGACCCCGGCCCAGCTGGCGCTCTTCGACTCCATGCACGTGGCGGATCGTCGTCATGGTCTCGACGTCGTCCGGGCGCTCCGGGCGGAGGGACTCAGCGACCCCGATCTGCTGCTTGCCGGGCTCCTCCACGATGCGGGCAAGGGACGGACCGGCGTCTGGCCGCGAGTGGCGTACGCGCTGGGTCAGCAGTACGGCGCATGGATCTGGCGGGTCGCCGGACGCGTGCCGCGGTTCGGTGCCGCGCTCGAGACGCTCCATCGACATGCCGAGACGTCGGCCCGGATGGCGGGCGACGCCGGATGCTCACCCCGGACCGTGGAGCTGATCCGCTGGCAGGACGCGCCGCGCGACGCCGAGTTCGGCGAACGACTACGCGTCGCGGACGACGCGAACTGATGGCCGGGATCCCCGTCATGGTGGGCGGTGTCGTGGCCGGCGACGAGCGACCGCTCGAAGGCCCCGCGATCCGGTTCGCCGACGCCCGATCGTCGGCTTCGGCGACGACGCATGTCGCGCTCCCGGCGTTCGATGGTCCGCTCGCCCTGCTGCTGTCGCTCATCGAGGCCCGCCGCTACGACGTGCTGACGGTGCCGCTCGGGGCGCTCGCCGAGGCGTACCTGGACGCGCTCGCCGGCCTCGAAGCCGACCGCCTCGGCAACGTGAGCAGCTTCGTCGCCGTCGCAAGCCAGCTCATCCTCATCAAGAGCCGGGCCCTGTTGCCACGGCCACCGGCCGCGGACGTGATCGCCGACGACGATACCCCCGATCCCGAGGCGGAGCTGCGGACGCGCCTCCTCCTGTACCGGGCCCACCGCGACGCCGGCATCCGGCTCGCCGAGGTGGCACGCGATCGGATCGGGCTGTTCCGGCGCGAACCGACCGTGGCCCGGGCGGCTGCCGTCGCGGGTGCGCGTCCGATGGGCGGGCCGCGACTCGACCCGGACCGGCTGGTCAAGGCCCTCGGCCGGCTCGTCGTGCTCGTCCCGCCGGTCGAGCTGCCGCCCGAGGTCATGGCGCGGACGATCACGCTCACCGAGCGCGCGGACATCATCCGTGCGGCCCTCCGTGACGCGCCGTCGGTCGTGCTCCAGGACCTACTCGCCGGCGTCCGCGACCGGGTCGTCGTCGCGATCACGTTCCTTGCCATGCTCGAGCTGATGAAGCGCCGCGAGATCGTCGTGTCGCAGGCCACCCCGTGGGGACCGATCGTCGCGCGGGCCACCACGACCGACGAACGCGCGGCGGCCGGACTGGCCGACGTCGAGGATGCGCCGATCGACGAGACCCTGGAGTCCTTCGCGTGACCGACGAGACGGTGCGCGTGGAGGACGACGCGACCATCCGCATCGACGATCGCATCGCCCCCGATCGCGACGCCACCGGCGAGACGGGGACCACCGACGACTCGACGCCGCCTGACGATGCGCTGCCACCGATCGACCTGACCGAGGCCGCGCTCGAGGCCCTCCTGTTCGTGGCCGAGCGCCCGCTGTCGCGCCGGGAGATCGCCGGGCTGGCCGGCACGGACCGTGAGACCGTCGATGCCCGGCTCGGTGACCTCGAGGTCTCGCTCCGGGGGCGGGGGATCCAGCTGGTCCTCGATGGCGACCGCGTGGAGCTCACCACCACGCCCGCCGGTGGCGCGCTGGTGGCCCGCTACGTGGGCGCGGACGCCGTCCGGCTCTCGCCCGCGTCGCTCGAGACCCTCGCGATCGTCGCCTACCGCCAGCCGATCTCGAAAGGCGCGGTCGAGCGGATCCGTGGCGTCGACTCGGACTACACGATCCGCTCCCTTCTGCACCGGCGGCTCATCGTCGAACTGGGCCGGGCCGACGCTCCGGGTCGGCCCTACCTGTACGGCACCGCGTTCGAGTTCCTCGAGCGCTTCGGGCTCACGAGCGTCGAGGACCTGCCACCGCTCGATGTCGACGTGGCCGCGCGTCTGGCCGAGGAAGGGGAGGCGAACGTCCTGGCGGTCCCCGAGCCCACGGCGGCGGACGCGCCCGACGCGACGGCAGCCGCGGCAGATGAAGGCATCGAAGGCGTGGGCGACGCAACGCCGGATCCGGCCTGATGGCGACGGAACGGCTCCAGAAGGTCCTCGCGGCGGCCGGCGTGGCGTCACGGCGGCAGAGCGAGGTCCTGATCGCGAACGGGCGCGTCACGGTCGACGGCCGGGTCGCGACGCTGGGATCGCAGGTGGATCCGGATCGCGCGGTGATCACCGTCGACGGCCGGGTCATCGGCGAGAAAGCCGCGCCCACGTATCTGCTGCTGCACAAGCCCGGCGGCGTCACCTCCACGGCGCGGGACCGCCACGCGCCCAGGACCGTCATGGATCTGCTGCCGACCGCACTCGTGCCGCACGGCGCGCGCCTCTACCCGGTCGGCCGGCTGGACCAGGACTCCGAGGGCCTCCTGATCCTGACCAACGACGGCGACTGGGCCGAGCGCGTGCTGCATCCACGGTTCGGCGTCGAGCGGGAGTACGCGCTGGGCCTGCGTGAACCGCTCGAGAAGGCGCAGGTGGAAACCCTCCGTGCCGGCGTCGCCCTCGACGAGGGGCCGGCGGAACTCTCCGGGCTGCGGGCCATGAGCACGTTCGAGACGGACAAGCTCATCGCGCTCATCGCCCCGCCACCACCGCCGCTGCACTGGTATCGCGCCACGCTCGGGCAGGGGATGAAGCGCCAGCTGCGCCGGATGTTCGGGTCGGTCGGCGCCCCCATCGAGCGGCTGGCCCGCGTCCGGATCGGGCCGGTCCGCATCGACGGCCTGCGCTCGGGCGCCGTCCGGCCCCTCAAAGCCCCGGAGGTCCGCGGTCTCGCGGGCGGCGGCGGGCGCAGCCAGCGACCGAACCGCGTGGAGGGGCGGTCGTGATCGTCGCGCTCGATGGGCCCGGGTCGTCGGGCAAGAGCAGCGTCGGGGCCGCCGCGGCCGCCCTGCTCGGGTACCGCTTCTGCGACACGGGGCTCCTCTACCGCGCGGTGACGTGGCTGGCGGAGCATCGTGGCGTGGCCGTGGACGATCCCGTCGCGCTCAGCGCGCTCGTCGCCGAGGTGGAGCTGGTCCCCGACGAGCTCGGGCGGCTGTCCCGCGTCCTCGTCGACGGGACGGAACACACCGACGACGTCCGGAGTCCGGCGGTCGATGCCGCCGTGTCGGCGGTCGCCGCGGTACCGATGCTTCGTGACGCGCTGCTCGCCCGCCAGCGGGACCTGGCCGCGGATGGCTCGATCATCATGGCCGGCCGTGACATCGGCACCGTCGTGCTGCCCGACGCGGATCTCAAGATCTTCCTCGATGCGTCGGTCGAGGAGCGCGCCCGACGACGGGCCGAGGAGCGCGGCCTGGCGATCGACGGCCCGGAAGCCGAGGAGATCCTCGAGGCCCTGCGGCGACGCGACGACCTCGACCGGAACCGGCCCGTGGCACCGCTCCGTCCGGCGACGGACGCCCGGATCATCTCGACCGATGGCAACGCGTTCGAGGACACGGTGGAGGCAGTCGTGAGCACCATCCGCGACGCTGCCGCGAGACTCGCGTGACCGACGCCGGCGCAACGACGCCGACCCCCGCGCCCGCGCCCGTCGACGCCCCGGAACCCATCGACGGCTCGGTCACTCCGCTCATCCTGGCCGTCGCCTTCGTGTCGCGGTTCTTCGCCCGCGCGATCAGCCGCATCCGCTTCGAGGGCGACCCCGACGCGATCCCCAAGACCGGGCCGCTCATCATCGCGGCGAACCACGCGTCGAACTTCGATCCCGTCGTGCTCGGTGCCTGGCTCGCGCCCCGGCTCGGGCGCCGGATGCACTGGCTCGGCAAGAAGGAGCTGTTCGACTGGCCGATCCTCGGCTGGCTGGCGCGCAACGGCGGGGTCCATCCGGTGGACCGCGATGCCGCCGACGTCGACGCCTTTCGGCTCGCCAAGCGCATCCTCGACGAGGGGCACGCGCTGTTCGTCTTCCCGGAGGGGACCCGCAGCCGGGACGGCGCCCTCCAGGTCGCGAGGGACGGGGTCGCGGTGCTGGCCCTGCGTACGGACGCCACGATCCTGCCCATCGGGATCAGCGGCTCGCAGCGTGTCTGGCCGCGCGGTCAGAAGCTGCCGCACCCGGGCGGTCGCGTCTCGGTGCGGATCGGGCGCCCGTTCCGTCTCGCCGACGAACTGCCCGCCGACGTGGATCGCAAGGCCGCGAAACGCCTCGCCACGGACCACATCATGCGGCGCATCGCCGAGCTGCTCCCCGTCGACCAGCGAGGTGCCTACGGAGGGTCCGACGAACGTCCCGTGTGATAATCGACGCATGGGAACCGTCCAGGAGGTCCGCATCGCCAAGCGCACCGGCTTCTGCTATGGCGTGCGCGAAGCGATCGACAAGGCCAAGGAATCGGCGGCCGCCGGGAAGACGACGCACACCCTCGGTCAGGTCGTCCACAACGACGGGGTCGTGCGCGACCTCAAGGATCTCGGGATCCGGACCGTCGACACCCTCGACGACGTCGACCACGGGGCGGCGGTCGTCATCCGGGCGCATGGCGTACGGCCGGACGTCCTGGAGCGCGCCGACGCGCGCGGCCTCGAGGTGATCGACGGGACCTGCACGTGGGTGATCGCCGAGCAGCGCGAACTGCGCAAGCTCGTCGACGAGGGCTACACGATCGTCCTGCTCGGCACCCCGAACCATCCCGAGGTGGTCGGCCTGCTCGGCTTCGCGCCCGACGCGATCGTCGTCGACGAGGAGGAGGAGTGGGAGGCGGCCGTCCCGCGCCGCAAGAAGCTCGCGCTGATCAGCCAGTCCACGCAGCCGCCCTGGAAGTTCGAGCGACTCGCCGCGCTGATGGTCTCGCGCTCGCACGAGCTCAAGATCATCAACACGGTCTGCCCGGTCACGATCCGCCGCCAGGAGGACACGATCGAGCTGGCACGGGACGTGGAACTGATGGTGGTCGTGGGCGGCAAGTCCAGTGCGAACACCAAGGAACTCACGCGCCTGTGCGAGATCAACGGGACGCACGCCGTCCAGATCCAGGGCGTGAAGGACCTGACCGATCCGGCCGTCTTCGACGGCAGGACCGTCATCGGGGTGACCGGTGGCACGTCCACGCCGATCGAGGACCTGCGCGAGGTCGCGCACTGGATCCTCGCGAACGCCGGGACGCCCGAGGTCCAGCGCGACGCCTCCGCGCTCGCTGACGCCGCACTCGCCGATGCGGCCACACCGGCCGGACGGACCACCTCCCTCCCGAACCCGCCGCGCGTCATCGCCTCCGGCGCCGCCTGACCGTGGCGGGGCACCAGAGCGGCCTGCCGGTCGTCGCGATCGTCGGGCGCCCGAACGTGGGCAAGAGCACGCTCTTCAACCGGATCGTCGGGGGACGGACGGCGATCGTGGAGGACCGCGCCCACACCACGCGGGACCGCCTGTACGGCGACACCGAGTGGAACGGCCGCCGGTTCGTGCTCGTCGATACGGGTGGGTTGGAGCTCGATCCGGACGACCTGATCGAAGCCGCGGTCCAGGACCAGGCGCGCCTCGCGATCGCCGAGGCGGACGTGATCGTATTCGTCGTCGACGCCGTGGCCGGGCTGATGCCGCCCGATCAGGAGGCGGCCGACATCCTGCGCCGGGCGAAGGCGCCGGTCATCGTGGCCGTCAACAAGGCCGACAACGAGAAGCGCGAGCTCGAGGGCGCGGAATTCCATGCGCTGGGTTGGGACGAAACGTACGCGATCTCCGCGACGCACGGGCGGGGCACGGGCGACCTGCTCGATGCCATCGTGTGGGCGCTGCCACCGGAAAGCGAACGCGAGATCGCGCGCAAGGCGCGCGAGGCCGAAGCCGAGGCGTGGGCCGACGAGGTCGCCGCCGGACGCCTCGAACCGCTGATCGTGGGCGATGCCGATGACGACGCGGACGCCAACGCTGACGGTCTCGACGCCGAACCCGACATCGACCTCACCGCGCTCGACCCCGAGGCCGCGAAGTGGGACGCGGCCATGGCGGCCGACGAGGCGGCAGGACCCGCGGCCATCGCGTTCGTCGGGCGCCCGAACGTCGGCAAGTCGAGCCTGGTCAACGCCCTGCTGGGCGAGGAGCGGGCGATCGTCTCGGACGTGCCCGGGACGACCCGTGACGCGATCGACACGCGTCTCGCGTGGGGGCGCAGCGAGGTCGTCCTGATCGACACGGCCGGGATCCGGCGACGCGGCAAGGTCGCCGGCGGTGCGGCCGCCGAGAAGTACTCGACGATCCGCGCGCTCCACGCGCTGAGCCGGGCGGACGTCGCCGTGCTCGTCGTCGATGCGGTCGAAGGCCTGACATCGCAGGACGCCCACGTCGCGGGTTACGTCGTCGAGGAGGGCAAGGGGCTCGTCATCGCGGTGAACAAGTGGGATCTCGTGGCCGATAAGACCGATCGGACCTTCGACCAGTACGTGGAGTGGATCCGCAACGAGGTGCCGTTCCTGGACTTCGCGCCGATCCTGTCGATCAGCGCCAAGACCGGACAGCGCGTGGGTCGCGTCCTGGAGGCCGCGATCGACATCTGGGGAGAGCGCCGCAAGCGCATCGCCACCGGCGCCCTGAACCGGATGCTGATGGCCGCCACGGAGCGGACGCCACCGCCGCCGGTCCGCGGCCGACGACCGCGACTCTTCTACGCGACCCAGGCCGCGGTCGCGCCACCCACGTTCGTCTTCTTCGCCTCGGACGCGTCCGCGGTCCACTTCAGCTATCGCCGGTACCTCGAGAACCGCCTGCGCGAGACGTTCGGGTTCGACGGGACGCCGATCAAACTCGTGTTCCGGGACCGCGCGTCGGTCAAGTTGCCGCGGAAGAAGCGGGCCCGGTCCGGGGCGGCGGCGACACCCAGCAGGAAGGCGCCGCGGCGCACAAGCGCGAGCCAGGCTCGTCGACCCGGCTGATGGACGGACCACGCGTCGCCGTCGTCGGTGCCGGAGCGTGGGGGACGACGCTCGCCCGCCTGATCGGGCGGCAGGAGCCGGTCACGCTGCTCGCGCACACCCGGGCGACCGCGACGGCGATCAACGAGACGCATCGGAATCAGGCCCGGCTCCCGGATGTCGAGCTGCCCGCGTCGGTCGTCGCGAGCGCGGATGCGGCGTCCCTCGCGAGTGCCGCCGATCTCGTCCTGTTCGCCACGCCGTCCGCCCACCTGCGCGCGATGGCCGGCCGCGTGGCCCCGTACGTGGCGCCCAGCGCCGACATCGTCTCCGTCGTGAAGGGCCTGGAGCAGGGGACCCTGCTGCGGATGAGCGAGGTGATCGCGGACGCTGCGGGGATCGCGCCGAGCCGGATCGCGGCGCTATCCGGTCCGAACCTCGCGGCCGAGGTCGCCCGCAACCTGCCCGCATCGGCGGTCGTGGCCGCGGCGGACCTCGCGCTCGCCGAGCGTGTCGCCGCCAGGCTCGGGCGCCGTCGATTCCGGTTGTACGTCAATCAGGACATCCTGGGCGTGGAGCTCGCGGGGGCCCTCAAGAACGTCGTCGCGATCGCCGCAGGTGCGGTGGATGAGCTCGGCTTCGGCGATAACGGCAAGGCCGGGCTCCTGACGCGTGGGCTCGCCGAGATGACCCGCCTCGGGATCGCCGCCGGCGCGAACCCGCTGACCTTCGCCGGGCTGGCCGGGATGGGCGACCTCATCGCCACCTGCGGCTCGACCCTGTCACGGAACCACCGGCTGGGCGTGGAACTGGCCAGGGGCCGGACGTGGGCGGAGATCGAGCGTGACCTGCCGGGCACCGCGGAGGGCGCCTACACCGTCCGGGCCGCGCTGGCCCTGGCGGACCGACTCGGCGTCGAGATGCCGATCGCCCGCGAGGTGGAGCGGGCGCTCTTCGAGGGCAAGAGCGTCCAGCGCTGCCTCGTCGATCTGCTCGCGCGAGAGTCGAAGGACGAGCTCTCGGACGCGACCGCCTGGCTCGAGCGGCAGCGCGGCGACGCCTAGGGTCGTGCGGGCCGGCTCCGACGGGGCAGGGTGCTAGACTCCTCGCCTGTCGGGGCGTGGCGCAGTCTGGTAGCGCACCAGTCTGGGGGACTGGTGGTCGTGGGTTCGAATCCCGCCGCCCCGACCATTTCCTGAGTGCGAATCGGCCCGGTGGCAGTTGGCGGTCGCCCCGGGCCGGATGAACCGGCCCGGTCCCGACGGGAACGGTCCGTCTGGCCCTTCCTGGACCCCGGGATCGACCATCGAGAATGGGGGCGATGGAGCCAGACCTGCCGATGACTCCGGCCGCCCCTGCGGTGGCGCCCGATGTGGACGCGTCAAGCGACCCGGGGCGTCGCCGCTGGAAGGTCATCGTTGGTGCCCTGATCGTCCAGGTCGTCCTCGGCACCGTCTACGGGTTCAGCGTCTTCGTCACGCCGCTCCAGGAGGAGTTCGGCTGGGACCGGGCGACCACTCAATGGGCGTTCTCGCTCGCGCTGGCCACGTTCGCGGCGGTCATGATCCCGGCCGGCCGCCTCCAGGATCGCATCGGCCCGCGACGTGTCGCGTCGCTCGGGGGCGTCCTGCTCGGCGCGTCCTTCCTGCTGGGCGCCCTCCTCATTTCCGGCGATCGACCATGGGCGCTGTTCCTGACGTACGGGCTCATCGGCGGGGCCGGGATCGGGTTCGCCTATGTCTGCCCCATCGCGGCCGCGACGAAGTGGTACCCGGAGCGCAAGGGACTGATCACCGGCCTCGCGGTCGCGGGGTTCGGCGCGGGTGCGCTGTTCTTCGCGGGGCCCGCGTCGACGCTGCTCCTTCCGCCCTCCGGCGATGGGGAGGCCCTCGGGATCTCGCAGATCCTCCTGGTCGGCCTGGGCGTGTCCCCGGGCGAGGGCTTCGGCATCGGCTGGCAGGCGTTCTTCATCCTCCACGGCATGGTCAGCCTCGGCGCAGTCCTCGTGGGAGCGACGCTCCTTTCGAATCCTCCGGAGGGCTGGCGACCCGCCGGATGGCGACCGCCGGCACTCGCGGGACGCCGCGTGGACCTCGATTGGCGCGAGATGCTCGACACGCCGCTGTCCTCGATGCTCTGGCTGTCGTTCATCTTCGGTGCGACGTCGGGCCTGATGGCGATCGGCCAATGGACGCCGATGATGGCCGAGGTCCTCGACGGAAGGACCTTCGCGCCCGAGTGGATGGGCAGCTTCGGCCGGTTCGTCGAGCCTGTCGGTGTCCTGGCGATCTTCAACGCCCTCGGCCGGATCTTCTGGGGCCGCGTCAGCGATGCCATCGATCGACCACGCGCGATGATGATCATGTTCCTCTTCCAGGGCATGGCCTTCATGCTGCTGGTCAGCGCCCAGACGCCGCTGACGGTCTTCCTCGCGTCGGCCTGGGTGGGGCTGAACTTCGGGGGCAACTTCGCGCTCTTCCCGGCGGCCACGTCGGACTACTTCGGGGCACGCCATCTTGGGGTGAACTACGGCTGGATCTTCACCGCCTATGGCGTCGCCGGGATCATGGGGCCTGCCGTGGGTGGGGTGCTGTTCGACGCGACGGGCGGGTATGTCCTCGCGTTCGTGTTCGCGGGCACGCTCTGCTTCCTCGCGGCCGGCTGCTCGGTCGTGGTCTGGGGGCTGGCTCGTGCGGAGGACATGCGCACCGCCGGGACCTGAGCGAGATGGTTCCGGCGCCGAGGATCGCGCCACTGACGCGATCGAGCATCCGCCGCTGGACGACCGCGGTAGGGTGAGTCTCGGCGATCGTTAGGCCCCCCGTTGAGCCTGTCGCTCACGCCAACGAGTTACAAGGAGGCTCGCTCCGTGACCGGCGACTCGACCGCGCCGATCCTGGCCTTCGCGGGATCCCTGTACGTGGCGCTCGATGCCGATGACATCGAAGCGTTCGTCGAGCTCTGCGCGGACGATGTGGTCATCGCGTACCCCGCCGCCGCGCTGCTGCCCTACGGCGGCACCTGGCAGGGACACGACGGGGTGCGGCGGTTCCTCGACGCGCACGACGACGCAGAGGAGATCCTGAGGTTTGAGCCGGGCAGGATGGCCGCCGATGGCGACACGGTCTTCGTCCTCGGATCCTTCGAGGGCAGGGCGAGACCGGGTGGCGTCGTCTGGACCACCGACTTCGTCCACGTGCTCACGATCAGGGCCGATCGACTCGTTCGGTGGGCGGCCTACTTCGACACGGCCGCCGCCGTCCAGGCGCACGGATCCCGACGGTGAGGCGCCGCGACTGATCGCGCGGATCAGGAACGTCCGCCGCTCGGCGGCGAGCGGCGCCGGATGTCGCCTCAGTCCGCGAGGGGGTCCTCGGCCGGCGGGCGCCACTCAGGGTGCGCGGCCGCCGCGGCCGCAAAGGCTTCGTGATACGCGATCCGCGCCTGCTCTTCGACGGCCGCGGCGGCGTGCCACTCCGGGCTCGCGGGATCGGCGGCGGCGAGGCGTTGCGTCGCCTCGCGCCAGGCGGCGAGGGCTTGGGCGGCGGCGGCACGCTCGGGCATGGGCGACGGGCCTCGGTGACGGGGTTCGAGGGTCCCGATCACGCTCGGGTGCCCGAGCCTAGCACGACGCCCGGGGTGTCGACCAGCGGAGATGGGACTGAAAGGCCATCATCGGCGGCACGACTGCGACCGCGATGGCGGTGTCCCTACGGTCGTGTCGGCCGCCGCGAAGGTCCTGGACCTCGTCAGCGGACCTCTCGAGCCCGGTCCCCTCAGCCGTCGGGGCCGGGCTCAAACGATCGTGGCGTCCCCGCCATCGCCGCGCGAGGACCGATGCGCGCGAGCCCCCGACCCACCTGCTTCCTGATCGCCGATGTCCTCGTGGCGCCCTGCCGCGATGGCCCGCTGGCCGGGTTCGCCCCGCGGGTGCTGATCGACTGACGGCGGCGCCGACGCCGGTCGCGGCGGCGCAGGACCGGTGGTGGCCGACGGCCGGCCGGAGGACTATCGTGGTCGACGATGGACGGACATCCGGAGCAGCCTGCGGCGCCCGAGTCCACGCCGCTGTTCACGCCCGCGTTCATCACCCTGTCGCTGGCCGAACTCGCCTATTTCACGGCGGCGGGGCTCGAGGTCCCGCTGGCGCCGCTGTTCGCAGCCGGCCCGCTCGGCGCGGATCCGGCCGGGGTCGGCCTTGCGGTGGGTGCCCTCAGCCTGACGGCGCTCTTCCTGCGCCCGCTCGCGGGGCGAACCGCCGACCGCCGCGGTCGCCGACGACTGCTCATCGGCGGAGCGCTCCTCTACGCGCTCGCGACGGCGGGGCACATCGTCGCCCCCAACCTCGCGGTCATGATCGGACTGCGGCTGGTCCTGGGCGTGGCTGAGGCGTTCTTCTTCGTGGCGGGGTTCGCGATGCTCGCGGATCTCGCGCCGCCCGGCCGGACGGGCGAGGCCCTCAGCATCAACTCGCTGTCGCTCTACCTGGGCGTCGCGCTCGGACCGCTCATCGGACAGGCGCTCCTCGACAACGGGGGGTTCACGGCCGGGTGGCTCGGAGGTGCCGTACTCGCTCTCGTCGCCGCGATCCTCGCGACGAGGATCCCGGAGACCGGGATGCGCACCGCCAGCGACACGACGCCCGGTCCCCTCATCCATCGGGGCGCGATCGGGCCAGGCCTCGCGCTGTTCACCGGGATCGGGGCCATGGCCGGGTTCTTCACATTCGCCGCCCTCCACACGGCGTCCGTCGGGTTCGCTGACTGGGGCCTGGTGCTCTTCACGTTCGGTCTCGTGGTCTTGGGCACGCGGATCGTGTTCGCCAAGCTGCCGGACCGCGTCCCGCCCTATCGCCTCGGGGCCGGTGCGCTCGCGCTCACGGCCGCGGGACTCGCCGTCGTCGCGCTGGCGTCGTCGGCAGCCGGGTTGTTCGCCGGGGTCGTGGTCATGGCCGTCGGGGTCGCCTTCACGACGCCCGCGTTCTTCTCGGCGGTCCTGGCCCGCACGGCCGTCACCGAACGCGGCTCCGCCCTCGCCACCATGACCGTGGCGATCGATCACGCGTTCGGGGCCTCGCCGATGGTCCTCGGGTTCGCCGCGGCCGCGGCCGGGATCCCGTTGGCCTTCCTGCTCGCCGCGGTGATCGCATCGTTCGGCGCGATCGGGACCGCGGTCGCGGGTCGGCCTCGCCGGCGGGCCTTCGGGACATGAGGGCGGGCAGTCGACGCCCAGCCGGGCCGCGGAGGGGCTAGCGCGCCCCGATCGGCTCGCCGGGGCGTCGCGCCCCGAGGGTGTCGTGGATCTCGCGGTGGTACGCCCGCCCCATCGAGGTCCGATCGAGCCAGAGCAGGTAGTCGGGGTCGTGGGCGGCGAGCTGCCCGATCGTCCAGCCCTGGTACCGGCCGAACTCGAGCACCGTGCCCGACGGGCGCCCGACCGGTGTCGGGATGACGGGCTCGGTCCGTGCTGGCGCCGCGTACGGCTGGTCCGGGTCGTCGAGGGCCAGTTCCGGATGCGCGAGCGAGCGGTCGTAGTTGCGGCGCCGCGCGGGGTCGCGGAGCACGGTCCAGGCCTTGTTGAGCGCCCGCATGACGTCTTCGTCACCGCCGACATCGGGATGATTGATCCGGGCCAGCCGACGATAGGCGGCGCGGACCGTCGCCGAGTCGGCGTCGGGTGGCACGCGCAGGACGTCGTAGAGGATCCCGGACCTGGTCGTCATCTCACTGGCCATGGTGGTGCCTCGATGCGCCTTGCGACCCGATCCGATGGTCCCCGGCATCGAGCGACTTTGGTCACACGCCCGACCGGCCCCCGATGCCCCGGACCATCGGGCCATGGCTGTGGCGTCGCCGGGTCGTGATATTGGTCACACGACCTCGGGCACAGGGGGTCTCGATCAGGTGCCCGAGGTCGAACCAATCCCCCTACCGAGCGCGCGACCGATAGGGAAGGATCTCGACCGATGAGCGACTGGATCCGCCAAGACCGGCCCGAGCCCGGCGCGTGGCACCAGCCCGCACGCCGATCACCCGATCAGCCGCGGAACGTGGTCCTGACTCGCTGCGGCGGGCAGTGGGGGAGTGACGAGCCCTGGGAGACCTCGGGCGTGACCGAACCGGGCGTCGATCAGCGTTGCCCGGAGTGCGCTAGCCTGGTCATCGCGTCCTGAGGCGGCTGCGCCGCCATCGCCGATCCGGTCGATCTCGAGGCCCCGCCGAACGTACGGACGGGGCCTCGTGCATGGTCGCGAGCGCCTGAGGTCAGCCGACCCCGCCGCCCCCGCCGCCACCACCACCGTCGTCGCACGTGACCTTGAACACCTTGGACTTGGCCTTGACGTCGGTGAGATCGGCCTTGCCGTAGAGCGTCGCCTTGTAGTGACCGGCCTCGAGATCGAACGGCCCGGCGATCGCATACCCGTCGGCGTCGGCCGGACCGAAGCCGAAGGGTCCCGCATCGGTGCCTTGCGGTGCGTCGCCGCCCTGGACCGTGAACACCAGGTAGCCGCTCTGTCCGGCATCGAGGCCGAAGGCCTCCACGTCGAACGCGCAGACCTTGGGGTCGTTGTTCATCGTGCCGGTCGGCGTACCGACCTCGTGGATCTTGAGCGTCCCGTTGTTCCCGGCCATCGCCGAGCCCGTGAGTGCCAGGACGATCAGCCCGGCAGCGAGGGTCGCGGCGACCCCGCTCCGGATCCGTCGCGCGAGCGGCTGGTCCATCGATGTCTCCTGATCAGTGCGATGCGCGGGACCCGATGAAGGTGGGTCCACGTCACGACGTCGACGATGCGGCGAGACGCGATCGGTGTCGAGGGATCTCGGGGCCTAACGGTGCGACCGGACACCACGATCCGTCGGGCGAACTCGACCAGCGGGCACCGGACCCTACCGCTGTACACCGTCCCGACCGGGGAGCCGGGCTCGGGCGGCAGGCCGAGCATCGCCGGAGGCGGTGACGCCGTGAGCGGCCGGCGGCGCTGATTCGGGCGGCGTAGGATGCACCCATGAGTGACGGATCGCCGAACGACCCGAGCCGGAAGCCCATGCCGTGGGAGCCGGGCGGCCGACCGACGCCGGACCCGAGTGATCCGACGATCGCCTGGACGGGACCCGGGACCACCGAGCCGACGGGCTCGCCGCCGGATCCTGCGGTGCCGGCGTCGCCTCCCGGACCGCCTCCCGAGGCGCCGCCACCGGCCGGAGCCCCGCCCGTCGCGCCCGGGTTGATCTCGGCCGCGCCGGTCGGGTGGACGGGTCAGGACATCGGGGGACCGCCGCCGCCGCAGTCCCCGTGGATGCCGGCCCCGGATCCGGCGTCCGCCGCCGGCGGGGCGCCACCACCCACCGTCGGCTGGGCCTCGCCGGCCGCCACCGACGGGGCGCGGCCCGTCCCGGGAGCCCCCGGACTCGTGTTCGCCGGCACCGGGGCGCGGTTCGTGGCCTACATCATCGATTCACTCCTGCTGGCGATCGTCGCCTCCATCGTGGCGGGGGCCTTCGGGTACGGCACGGGTACGGTCGTCGAGCGCGGAGCGGGAGAGTTCTCGTTCGATTACACCGCCAGCAGCGCCGTCTTCTCGATCCCATACGTGCTGCTGAGCCTCGTCTACGCGGTGTACTTCTGGACCGGCGGGCGGCGGGCGACCCCGGGGCAGCGGATCTTCAACTTCCAGGTCGCCAACGCCTTCGACGGGCGTGACCTGACCGTCTCGCAGGCGGTCCGCCGCTGGTTCTTCCTCGGGTCCGCCCTGGGTCTCCTGGCGCTCACGCCGCAGCTGGAGGCCGCGTCGAGCTCCATCGGACTCCTCTGGGGCATCGTCCTGCTCGTCACCACCGCGACGAGCCCAACCAAGCAGGGGCTCCACGACCGGCTGGCGAACTCCGCCGTGGTCCGCCCGGCCGGCCCGACGTCATCCGGGCTCGTCACGGCGTGCCTCGTCGTGATCATCATGCTGATCGCGCTCGCGGTCATCTCGATCATCGCGCTGGTCTTCCTGGGTGGTCAGATGAGCGACATCCTCGAGGACATCGGTCGGTCCATCTGATCGCCGGTGTCAGGCGGCTACACTCGGGCTGATGCCCGAACCGCCGATCCCGAGCGCCCAGCCGCCGGACTTCGGCGACATGACCGCGGCCGACTTTCGAGCGGCCGCCCATGTCGTCGCCGACCTCATGGCCGACTATCTCGAGTCCGTCGAGTCGCGCGCCGTCTTCCCGGCGATCGAGCCCGGATCGCTCCGCACGCGATTCGCGCCGAGCGCGCCCGAGGATCCCGAACCACTGGCCGAGATCCTTGCCGACTACCAGCGGTGGATCGAGCCCAACGCCACGCACTGGCAGCACCCGGCCTTCATGGCGTACTTCGCCACCAGCGCGTCCGGGATCGGGATCCTCGGGGAGATGCTGACCGCGACCCTGGGCCAGAACCCCATGCTGTGGCGCACGTCGCCCATCGGGACCGAGCTCGAGCAGGTGGTCGTCGGCTGGCTGCGCGACGCCTTCGGGCTGCCCGCCTCATTCGACGGACTGATCACCGATACCGCCTCCACCTCGACGCTGATCGCGCTCGCCGCGGCGCGCGAGGCGGTCGGGATCGACGCGGTGCGGCTCGGTCTGGCCGGCCGTGCGGACCTGCCGCCGCTGCGTGTCTATGCCTCGGCGGAGGCGCACAGCTCCATCGAGAAGGCGTGCATGACCCTGGGGCTCGGCCGAGATTCGCTGGTCCGGATCCCGACGAACGAGCGCTACGAGATGCGGGCCGATGGGCTCAGCGCGGCGATCGCCGCGGATCGCGTCGCCGGCCATCGACCGCTGGCGATCGTCGCGACCGTCGGCACGACGTCATCGACGTCGGTGGATCCCGTGGCCGCGATCGCCGCGATCGCCGAACGTGAGGGCCTGTGGCTCCATGTCGATGCCGCGTACGCCGGGGTCGTCGCGCTCCTGCCCGAGCGTCGCGCGCCGTTCGACGGTTGGGAACGCGCGGATTCGATCGTGATCAACCCCCACAAGTGGCTGTTCACCCCCCTCGATGCCTCGCTCCTGCTGACCCGGCGGATGGAGGTCCTGCGGGCCGCGTTCAGCCTCGTCCCCGAGTACCTTCGAACGCTCGACCGCGCCACACCCGTGCTCGACTACAACGAGTACACGCCACAGCTCGGTCGGCGGTTCCGGGCGCTCAAGCTCTGGATGCAGCTTCGCTGGTTCGGGCTTGAAGGGCTGCGTCGGCGGATCGATCAGCATCTGGGGTTCGCGGCGTGGTTCGCGGAGCAGGTGGATGGCGATCCCGACTGGGAGCGACTCGCGCCGGTCCCGTTCTCGACGGTCTGCTTCCGCTGGCGACCCGCCGGGTGGGACGGCACGGACGAGGCGCTGGACGCGGCCAACGCGGAGATCATGGACGCCGTGAACCGGACCGGCGAGACGTTCCTGTCGCACACGCGCCTTGACGGTCGCTTTGCGATCCGGGTCGCCATCGGGAACCTGCGGACGGAAGCGCGCCACGTGGAGCGGGTCTGGGACCTGCTGCGGGAGGCGTCGCGCCATGGGGCTTGAGCCGCATGACGTGCGGTTCTTCGCCACGCCGGCCGAGCTCCGCGACTGGTTCGATGCGAACCACGCGACCGCGACGGAACTGTGGGTCGGGTACTACAAGAAGGCCACCGGTCGGCCGAGTGTCACGTGGTCGCAGGTGGTCGATGAGGCGCTGTGCGTCGGCTGGATCGACGGCATCGTGCGCCGGATCGATGAAGTCAGCCACGTCCAGCGCCTGACGCCCCGGCGAAAGGGCAGCAACTGGAGCGCGATCAACGTCGCCAAGGTGGCGCAGCTCAGCGCAGAGGGCCGGATGCGACCGGCGGGGCTTGCCGCATTCGCCCGTCGAACGGAGGCGAAGACCGCGGTCTATGCCTACGAGCGAAAGCCCCCCGACGAGGCCCCGGCAGCGGACGGCTGAGGCCGCCTACGGACGCCCCAGAACGCGAGGACGATCGAAGAATCGTCCGCACGGTAGACCGTCGCGCCGAGCACGTCCGTATACCGGGCACGGGATCGAGCCGGGTCGGTCCCGACCAGGACGTGGGTCTGGGTGGTCTCGGGGGTCGGGAACATCGGGACTGATGGCATGCGTCGTCCGGGCGATGTGGTCTGCGCGGTAGTGCGACAATCTCGGCGGTCCCGTCGAATCCCCCCTCGACGGGGCCGCTCCCTTGTCGCCCGGGAAGGGCGTGCGGCATGGCATCATCCACCCATGCCACCGATCGACGAACTGACCCGGATCGAACCCGTCCACCTCGAGCGTCTTGGTCACCAGGGGATCTTCACCACGGGCCTGCTGCTCGAGGTGTCCGAGACGCCGACGCGCCGCCAGACCCTCGCGGACCAGGTCCACGCCGACCTCAACGACGTCCTGATGTGGCGCGACGAGGCCCTAATGCTCAACCTCGCGAGTTTCGGGCCGAACGAGCACCAGCTGATGATCCAGTCCGACATCGATGGCCTGCGGGACATCCTGGACCTGTCACTCGACGACTTCCGGACCCGGATCCAGGCCGCCGCCGCGGACCTGGACTGGGAACCGCCGACGGATCTCACCATCGAGGGTTGGTGGGACCAGGCGAGGACGCTCGAGGACGAGTAGCCGCAGGCAAGTAGCCGCAGGCGAGTAGCCGCGGACGACCCGCCGCGACGGACGGACTACGATGACGCGATGACGAGCATCGCGCGGGGGATGGGCCGGGTCGGGGTCGGCCTGGCCACCGCCATCGTGATCGTGACCTTGGCGATCATCCCGTTCCTGACCCCCGCGTGGGTCGCCTTCGAGCAGGACCGGGCGCAGGCCGCGGCGTGGACCGGGTTCAGCGAGCCGGACCTTCGTGCCGCGACGGAGGCGATCCTGGCGGACCTGGTCCTTGGCCCCCCGGCATTTGACGTGGCGGTCGCCGGCGTGCCGGTCCTCAACGACCGCGAGCGAGGCCACATGCGCGATGTCCGCGCGGTCTTCTCCGGGCTGGTGGTCGCGACCGTCGCCGCCGTCGTCGTGCTGACGCTGGGCGGTCTGCGGAGTCGAGGCACGGCCGACGGGCGGTCGACGGCTCGCCGCGACCTGTGGCGCGCGATCGGACGGGGTGCGGCCTGGCTCGCCGTCGCGACCGTCGGGCTCGGCGTCCTCGCGCTCGTGGCGTTCGACACCCTCTTCGAGGTCTTCCACCGGATCCTCTTCCCGGCGGGTTCGTACGCCTTCGACCCTGGGACGGAGCGACTGGTCCAGCTCTTCCCGTTCCAGTTCTGGCAGGAGACCGCGATCGCCGTCGGCGTAGTCATCGTCGTGCTGGCGACCGCGACCGCCGGCATCGCTCGCCGGCGCGGTCGAGCGGCCTCGACCGCGACCGATCACGCGCCGGTCCCCGCGTGGACGACCTCGCGGTGAACAGCCTGCCGATCGGCCGCGTCGCCGGGATCACGGTCCGGCTCCACGTGTCCTGGGCGATCATCCTGATGCTGCTCATGGTCACCGCCGTCACGCAGGTCGGCGAGATGGACCCGAGCTCGACGTCGGTGACGCGCTGGGCGATCGCCGTGGCCGTCAGCGTCGCCTTCGTCCTGTCGGCCACGATCCACGAGCTGGCGCACGCGCTGATGGCGCGGCGACGCGGCGTGCCCGTCGACGAGGTGACGGTCTACTTCCTGGGTTCCGCGGCGACGACCGACCTCACCGGCACGCGACCGCGCGACGAGGTCGCGATCGCGGCGGCCGGGCCCGTCGCGAGCATCGCGCTCGGGGTCGCGCTCGTGGTGGCGTCCCAGGTCGCGCTCGCGGCCGGCGCCGACGGACCCGCGCGCCTCCTCATCGTCATCGGCCTGCTCGACCTCGTGCTCGGCGGGGTCAACCTCCTGCCCGCGTATCCACTCGACGGCGGCCGGATCGCGCGCGCGGTCGGCTGGGCCCGGACCGGCGACGCGAACAGGGGCCTGCGGCTCGCGGCCGCGAGCGGTCGGTCGGTCGGTCTGATCCTCGCCGCCGGCAGCGTGCTGGCCATCGTGCTACTGCAGGTGATCGACGGGCTGATGATCGCCCTGTGCGGCTGGTTCCTGATCTCGACCGCCCGCCAGGTCGAGCGCGGGGCCGGCATCGACCGGCTGCTGGACGGCCTGCTGGTCGGGGACGTGATGGAGCACGACGTCGCAACGCTCGCCCCCACGCTCACGATCGACACGTTCGGGGGCCAGATGCTCGACGGGACGGCGACCATGGCCCTCCCCGTGGCACGGGGCGGGGAGCTGCTCGGGGTCATCGGCGCCCGCCAGATCCGCGCGCTTCGCCGCGACCGATGGGCCACGACCCGCGCCGAGGACGTCATGGTCGCGACCGACCGGCTCCCCGTGGTCGCGCCCGAAACCACGGTGCGCAGCGTCCTCGACGGCTTCCGGCGGACCCGGCTCGACGGGCTGCCGGTGCTCGTGGAAGGCGCCCTCACCGGTGTGGTGACGCGCCGTGGCGTGTCGGATGCCGTGCGCGATCGCGCGGCCAGGGCCGGGACCCCGACGGCATGACGGTGACGCGCGATCCGAGCGGACCGGCCGGCCTCCTGAGCGTGGAGGCCGCGCGCGATGCCGTGCTCGCGGCGGCGGAGCCCACTCCGGTCGAGTCCGTCGGTGTCGCCGACGCCCTGGGGCGTGTGGCGGCCGAGGGCATCGCCGCACGCATCTCTCTGCCGCCCTGGCCGAATGCCGCCATGGACGGGTATGCGATCGTCGCGTCCGATACCACCGGGGCCTCTGACGATCGACCGGCGAGGGTCCGCGTCGTCGGCGAGGTTCGGGCAGGTGTCGCCCCCGACACGTCGGTCCGGGCCGGTTCGGCGCTCCGGATCGCGACGGGTGCCCGGATGCCCGACGGCGCGGACGCCGTGATCCCGGTCGAGGCCACCACCCCGCTGGATGCCGCCGGCACGCGCGGCCCGCGCGGTCGGGACGCGGCGGGCCCACGTCCCGATTCGATCCTCATCCACGAATCGGTCGGGCCGGGGAACGCGGTCCGCGCGGCGGGGAGCGACCTCCTGGCGGGGGCGCGACTGATCGAGGCGGGGACGGCGATCGGGCCGTCGCTCGTCGCGCTGCTGGCCGGTGCCGGCGTCGCGGCCGTGCCGGTGCATCGGCGCCCGATGGTCGCGGTCCTCGCGACCGGCGACGAGGTGCGGCCGGCCGGTGCACCGCTCGGCGACGCGGGCATCCCCGATGCGAATGGCCCGGGTCTGCGCGCCCTGGCGGTGGTGGCCGGCGCGGAGGTCGTCGATCTCGGGATCGCGACCGACGACCTCGACGACGTCCTGACGCGGCTTCGGCGGGGTCTCGCCGCGGGCGCGGACATGCTCATCGTGGCCGGCGGCGTGTCCGTGGGCCCGTTCGACGTCGTGAAGACGGCCATCGAGACGATCGGGTCGATCGATCTCTGGCGTGTGGCCGTCCAGCCCGGCAAGCCGTTCGCGTTCGGCACGGCGCCGCGGCCCGGCGGTGGGCCCCCGGTCATCGTCGTGGGGCTGCCGGGGAACCCGGTCTCGGGCGCCGTCACCTTCGAATTGTTCGTGCGTCCCGCGATCCGCGCCCTCGCCGGTCGCACCGACGTCCTGCGGGCGACCGATCGAGCCGTCATCCTCGACGATGTGATGAAGAGTCAAGGTCGGCGGGCATTCGTACGTGTCGTCGCCGATCGCGATGCCGCCGGGGCGCCCGATCGCGACGGCCAGGGCCGCGTGCGGGTCCGGCTGGCCGGTGGCGCGGCGGGGCAGGGGAGCCACGTGATCTCCGCGCTCGCGGTCGCCGATGCGTTGGCGGTCATCCCGGAGCCGATCGGCACGTTGCCCGCGGGCGCCGAGGTGGACATCCTGTGGCTGGACCGGGCATGACCCCCGTGCTGCGTCCATGAGCGGAGGACCGATGGATCCACGATCAGGTCGACATCCGGCGCCGCGCTCCGAGCGGCGGCGCCTCACCCATGTCGACCGCGGCGGCCGGCCTCGGATGGTGGACGTCTCGGCCAAGCCGGCCACCGCCCGACGCGCGGTCGCGGAAGCCCAGGTGGCGGTCTCACCCGAGACGATGAGCCTCGTCATCGATGGCGGCGGCTCGAAGGGTGACGTGCTGGGCGTCGCCGAACTGGCCGGGGTCATGGGCGCCAAGCGGACGAGCGACCTGATCCCGCTCTGCCATCCGCTGGCGCTGACCGATCTCCTCGTCGCGATCACGCCTGACCGGGCGGCCGGCGTGCTCCGGATCCGGGCCGAGGCGGCCACGACCGGCCAGACCGGGGTGGAGATGGAGGCGATGACCGCGGCGTCCGTCGCCGCGCTGACCGTCTACGACATGGTCAAGGGGGTCGAACGCGGGGTCGAGATCCGGGGCGTCCGGCTCCTGTCCAAGACCGGGGGCAAGAGCGGGACCTGGGAGCGTGGACCGGACCCCGATGAGGGGGGCGCACCGCGCCAGGGTCCCCGGCCCGGCGACCGCGTGGCGGGCCGGATCGGCGGGGGCAAGCCCCGGCGGGGGGCCTGATGGCTCGGAGCCGGACGGCGGTCGTACTGACGGTGAGCGATGGCGTGGCGGCGAGCACCCGGACCGACGATTCCGGGGACGCCCTGGCGGGCCGTTCGCGGGAGCTGGGGTTCGTCGTGGAGCGCGCGCTCGTGCCCGACGAGCGAGCACGGATCGAAGCGGTGATCCGGGAGGCCGCGGCCCGGGGGGTGGCACTGCTGGTGAGTACTGGCGGGACCGGTCTGACGCCGCGTGATGTCACGCCCCAGGCGACGGCGGCCGTCGTGGATTACGAGGTCCCGGGGCTGGCCGAGGCCATGCGTGCCAGCGGTCGGGCGATCACGCCGTTCGCGGACCTGTCGCGCGGCGTCGTCGGTGTGCTGGGGCCCACCCTGGTCGTCAACGTGCCCGGCAGCCCGAAGGCGGCGCTGGAATCCTTCGAGGCCGTCGTCCCGGTCCTCGAGCATGCCCTCGAGACCATCGCCGGTCCGTTCGATCACGGCGAACGATCCCCCGCGGAGCCGCGCTGATGCCCGAGCTGTTCGAGCCATTCCGGCATGTCCCTGCCTACCCGGTCGTCTTTCTCGTGTTCTGGGGCGCGGCCGCGTTCTTCGTGCTCGTGATGGCGCGGCACCTGCGGGTGTTCGCCGCGGTCCGTGCGACGGGCCCCAGCCCGTTCAGTGACATCCCGGCGCGCTTCACCGGGCTGATCCAGTACGCCTTCCTCCAGACCAAGATGTTCAAGGACCTGCGCGCCGGGCTGATGCACGCGGGCATCTTCTGGGGCTTCGTCCTCCTCACGGTGGGGACGGCGAACATCGTCACCGGCGGGCTGGTCCAGACGGTCATCTCGTTCCCGCTCGACGGTCTCCTGTGGGCCGCCGTCAACGCCATGCAGAACGTCGTCGCGCTGGTCGTGCTCGCGGCCGTGGGCTGGGCCCTGCTCCGGCGGCTGGTCACGAAGCCCAAGCGGCTGACGCTCAATACCGACGCGCTGCTCATCCTGGCCATGATCGGCGGCGTCGTGGCGACCGAGTTCCTGGCGCAGGTGTTCGAGGTCGCGGCGTTCGGTGATATCGACGGCGCCTTCATCTCGAATGCGCTCGACGAACCCTTGCGGGCGCTGTTCGGCGGCGTGCTGGAGGCTGGCTACGCGGTCCTGTGGTGGGCGCACATGCTGCTGGTGGCGGCGTTCCTCGCGTACCTCCCGTTCAGCAAGCACCTCCACATCGCCACGAGCTTCCCGAACGTCTGGTTCCGCAAGCTCGCCCCTCGCGGGGAACTGCCGAAGCTGGACCTCGAGGCGGAGGACGCGACGTTCGGTCTGCGGACCCTCCAGGATCTCGGGTGGAAGGACCTGCTCGATGGGTTCACGTGCACCGAGTGCGGGCGCTGCCAGGAAGCCTGCCCCGCCTGGAACACCGGCAAGCCGCTCAATCCCAAGCACTTCATCATGGGCATCCGGGACATGTCGGTCGAGGCCGAGCACGGCATCGACATCATCCCGAACTCCCCGATCGTGCGCGACACGTACGGGCTCGACGACACGACGCCCGCTGCCGCCGCGATGTCGACCGCGATCGTCGACACCGCGATCCCCTATGACGCGGTCTGGGACTGCGTCACCTGTGGGGCATGCGTCGAGGCCTGCCCGGTGCTCATCGAGCACGTCGACAAGATCGTGGGCCTGCGCCGGAACCTGGTATTGGAGGATTCGCGCTTCCCGCAGGAGCTGACGGGCGCGTTCCGCGCGATGGAGAACCAGGCGAATCCCTGGGGCCAGCCCGCGACGGCGCGGCTCGACTGGGCGAAGCCCCTCCCGTTCGAGGTCGAGACGGTCGCGGCGGTGTCGGCGGCCGGTCGCCTCGATGCGCTCGAGGTCCTCTACTGGGTGGGCTGCGCGGCCGCGTTCGATCCGCGCAACCAGAAGGTGGCTCGGGCGGTCGCGACGTGCCTCCATGCCGCGGGCGTCTCGTTCGCGGTCCTCGGCCAGGAGGAGTCCTGCACGGGTGATCCGGCACGGCGGATGGGCAACGACTACGTGTACCAGATCCTCGCCGCCGGGAACGTGGAGACGCTCGATCGCTACGGGATGGGGGAACGGACGATCGTGACGGCCTGTCCGCACTGCTTCAACACGATCTCGAACGAATACGGCCAGCTGGGTGGCACGTACCGGGTGGTCCATCACTCGACGTTCCTCGCCGAACTCGTGTCGTCCGGCCGGCTGCAGACCCTCCCGGAGGATGCGGAGGCATCGACCGGTGACCATCGCCCGGGGAGCGTCACGGTCCACGACTCGTGCTACCTCGCCCGATACAACGGCGTCGTGTCGGCTCCCCGGGACGTGCTGGGGGCCGCGGGCGTCACGATCACGGAGATGGAGAAGTCCGGCAAGAAGACGTTCTGCTGCGGCGCCGGTGGTGGGCGGATGTGGATGGAGGAGGATCGCGGGACGCGCATCAACGCCGAGCGGACCCGCCAGGTCCTCGAGACCGGGGCGTCGACGGTGGCCACCGCCTGCCCGTTCTGCATGGTGATGCTCAGTGACGGTATCGCGTCCTCGTCCAGCGCCGGGACCGTCACCGCGATGGACATCAGCGAGGTCCTGGCGGCCCGGATCGCGTCGGTGCCGGAGGACCGTCGACTACCGGTCGTCTGACATGCGTCGGGTCGCCGTGCGCCCCGGCTAGTGCGGCAGGTCTCGCCCGCAGCTGGCGCACGTGACGTCGCCGACGAGATTGCCCATCGCGCAGTGCGGACAACGGATCATGCCCTCGGTGCTGATCGCGAAAGGACGTTCCGGCGTGCCGGTGTCCTGGCTGAGACGCTGCTTGCGCAGGATGCCCAGCGTCCCGACGATCCCCAGGGCGGCGAACGAGATCAGGACCAGCAGGCCCGTCGATGGATCCATGACTCCTCCGGGTCTCGGGCGAGCCGGCCCCCGCGCCTGCCCGCCCCGCGACGAGCCTACGCGGCTCCGGTCTGACCGCCAATCGGCCAAATCCGCACCGGACCGCCCCTCCGGCCCGCCCGAAGGCACTCCCGCACCGCTACGATGCTCGCGGTGACGATGTCCAGTGAGTCCGGGGCCACCTACCGCCTCACCGACGCCCAGCGCGACCTGCGCGACGCTGTCCGGGTGCTGGCCGACGAACAGGTCGCGCCGCGCGCCGCCGAGATCGACCGCACCGCGACGTTTCCCCAGGACATCCGTGGGCTCCTCGCCCGCCAGGACATCCTGGCCCTGCCATTCCCGGAGGAGCACGGCGGGCTGGGTGCGGACCTGCTCACCGTCTGCCTCGCCGTCGAGCAGCTGAGCCGCGCCTGCGCCACCACCGGGTTGATCCTCGCCGTCCAGGCCCTCGGCGCCCTCCCGCTGATGATCGCCGGGACGCCCGCACAGCAGGCCCGCTGGATCCCGAAGCTGGCGACCGGGGAGCACCTCATCGCCTTCGCCCTGACCGAGGCCGAAGCGGGGTCGGACGCGGGGGCGGCCCGCACCCGGGCGGTCCTCGACGGCGACGAGTACGTACTCACCGGGACCAAGCGGTTCATCAGCCAGGGATCGGTGGCCGACCTCCTCACGGTCTTCGCGGTCACGAGCCCGGATGGTCCGAAGGCCCGTCGACTCAGCTGCTTCATCGTGGAGGTGCCGACCCCCGGGTTCGAGATCGCGCGCGTCGAGCACAAGATGGGGCTGCGCGGCAGCCCGACGGCGGAACTGACCTTCGATGGCGTCAGGATCCCGAACGCCAACCTGATCGGGGCCGAAGGCGATGGGTTCAGCCTGGCGATGGCGACCTTCGATCGGAGCCGGCCCGGGATCGCGGCCCAGGCCGTCGGGATCGCCCAAGGCGCGCTCGAGGCCGCCACGGCCTACGCGAAGGATCGACGCCAGTTCGGGCAGCGGATCGGGGACTTCCAGATGGTCAGCGCGATGCTCGCGGACATGGACGCCGGCGTGGAGGCGGCCCGCCAGCTGCTGTACAAGGCCTGCACGGAGATCGACGCCGGCGCGCCGGACGCCAGCCGGTGGGCGTCGATGTGTAAACTCGTGGCCGGTGACACCGCGATGCGCGTCACCACCGATGCCGTCCAGGTCCTGGGGGGCTACGGCTACATCGATGAGTTCCCGGTCGAGCGGATGATGCGTGACGCGAAGATCACCCAGCTCTACGAAGGGACCCAGCAGATCCAGCGACTCGTCCTCGCGAGAGCGCTGCTCGGCAAGGGCGGCTGACCGCCTCGACGGAGGAAGTGCTCGTTGCGAATCGTCGTCCTGACCAAGCCCGTCCCGGATCCGGCGTCCGCGAGCGAGCGGCTCCTCCCAGACCGGCGTCTGGATCGGGCCAATGCGCCGGCCGTCGTCAACGGCAACGACGAGTACGCGCTCGAAGCGGCACTGAAGCTGACGGCCGAGCATGGCGGTGAGGTCCATCTCCTGACCATGGCCCCGGCCAACGCCCCCGAGACGATGCGCAAGGCGCTGGCGATGGGCGCGACGAGCGGGACGCTGGTGACGGATCAGGCGCTCGAAGGCTCATGCGCCGTGTCGACCGCCCAGGTCCTCGCGGCGGCGCTCAAGACCCTCGAATTCGACCTCGTGCTGGCCGGTGTGGACACCTCCGACGGCGTGGCGGGGGTCGTCGGACCGGCGGTGGCGGCCCACGCCGGGCTTCCCCTGATCTCGTACGCGGCCAAGATCGAACCCGATCCGGCGGCCGGGACGGTTCGCGTCCGGCGGATCTCCCCGACGGGCTACGACGTGCTCGAGGCCTCGATGCCGGCGCTCATCACGTGCACGCAGGCGCTGGGCGAACCGCGCTACCCCTCGCTCAAGGGGATCATGGCGGCCCGCTCGAAGACCATCGACACCGTGTCGCTCGCGGACCTTGGCCTGGACGGCTCGACGGTCGGCGGCGCCGTCGCGACGACCAAGGTCGTGGGCTCGCGCCAACCCGAAGCCCGCGCGGCCACGAGGGTCATCCGCGAGGCCCCGGACGAGGCCGCCCGGCAGATCGTCGCGTTCCTCGCCGACCGGAGGATCATCTGATGGCCCGCCTCCTGGTCATCGGTGAGGTCGCGCCGGACGGCACAGTCACCAAGCTCTCCACCGAGGTCGCCACCCTGGCCCGCGCGCTGGCGGCGGCCGGGGGCGGCGAGCCGGTCGGGTTCGTACCGGGCTCGGCGGCGGCGGCCGGCGAACTCGCCGCGTTCCTAGGCGTGGTCCAGGTGGACCGCGCCACGGCCGCGGACGCCGGAGCGACGGTGGTCGCGGCCTCCATCGCCGCGCGCCTGGTCCCCGGCGACATCGTCCTCCTGCCCGCGAGCCCGGACGGGCGCGACATCGCCGGGATCGTGTCCGCGCTCAGCGGCGCGGGGGTCCTGGTCAATGCGACGTCCGTCGCGTGGTCCGGCGATGGTCCGGTCGTCACCCAGAGTGCCTTCGGCGGCAAGCTCATCACGGAGAGCGCATTCACCGGGGCCGGCGGGATCATCACGGTCCGGCCGAACTCGGTCGCGGCCGAGGCCCTGGCGACCGCTGGCCGTGTCGAGGATGCCCCTGCCGCTCAGCCGACCGGCCTCCCGGTCGCGGCTGTCGTGGATCGCGTCGAGGAGGACGCGGCCAGCGCGTCGATCGAGGACGCCCGGGTCATCGTTTCCGGTGGGCGCGGCGTCGGCGGGCCGGACGGGTTCAAGCTGCTCGATGACCTCGCGGAAGCGCTCGGTGGAGCGGTGGGGGCGACGCGCGCCGCCGTCGACTCGGGCTGGATCCCGTATGCCCAGCAGATCGGTCAGACCGGCAAGATCGTCAAGCCGTCGCTCTATCTCGCGCTCGGGGTGAGCGGCGCCATCCAGCACAAGGTCGGGATGCAGACGTCGGGCGCCATCGTGGCCGTCAATCGCGATCCCGACGCCCCGATGGCCGACTTCGCCGACCTGTACGTCATCGGCGACCTGTTCGAGGTGGGTCCGGCGCTCCTGGCGGAGCTTCGGGCGCGCCCCGGATAGCCGAGACGACGGGGACGAGGTGGACTGGGTCGTCCTGCTCCCGATCCTCGCGTTCATCGCGCTGGCCGCGGGTCTGGCCGTCGTCTTCCGAGGCACGGGCCGGATCGTCGCGCGGACCCGCGAGGTGGAGACGTTCCGCGCGTCCGTCACGGATCTCTGTACGCGCGTCGACCGGTCCCTGTCCGGCGCGTCGTCGCGGATCGACCTTGTCCGTCATCACGAGCTCACGCCCGATGCCCTCAGCGAGACGCTGTCCGCCGCCGCCGATGCCGTCGAGCGCTACCTGGAGGAGGCGCAGGCCCTGCGCCCACCGCGATCGGTGACCGAGATCCGCGACGAGCTCGTCCTCGCCCTGGAGCGGGCCGGTCGGGCGCTCTCGACGGTCGAACACGGGGCCGACATCATGGCCAGTTCCCGAGGGAGTCACCGCGAACTCGAGGCCCAGACGTCGATCAAGCGCGGTTACCTGAACCTCATGCATGCACGCGAGGCCATCGCCCGCCAGTCGAACCGGGCAGAACGTCTCGTCACCCATCGCGACCACACCATGTAGTGGTATGCTCGCGCCACACCACAACACCTAGTGGTGCCAAGCGACAGGAGCCGAATGCGTTGCCCCCAGTGCGGTGAGCGCGAGACGCGCGTCGTCGACTCCCGCGACCTCGATGATTCCGCGACGATCCGCCGTCGCCGCGAGTGCGCGGCCTGCCAGATGCGGTTCACGACCTACGAGCGCGTCGAAGCCGCCCGTCTCGTCGTCGTCAAGCGCGACGGCACCCGCCAGGAATTCGATCGCGACAAGCTCGCGGCCGGCCTGCGCAAGGCGCTGACCCGCCGCCCGGTCGCCGCCGGCGTCGCTGAATCCGCCGCGGATGCCATCGAGGCGCTGCTCCGGGCCTCGGGCGCGAACGAGGTCCCCTCGTCGAAGGTGGGCGCGCTCGCGATGGAGCATCTGCGCGCGATCGACCAGATCGCGTACATCCGGTTCGCCAGTGTCTACCAGAGCTTCGAGGATCTCGAGGCCCTCAAGCGCGAGGTCGACACCCTGTTCGCGGAGAAGGGCAACGGAGCGAGGACCAAGTGAGCGTCCTGTCCGATCGCGATATCCGCGCGGCGCTGGAGTCCGGCGCCGTCAGGATCGACCCGTACGACCCGAAGGACCTCCAGCCGTCGTCGGTGGACCTCCACCTCGACCGGCGGTTCCGGGTCTTCCGCAACAACCGCTATCCGTACATCGACGTGCGCGCGCCGCAGCCCGATCTGACCGAGCTGGTCTCGGTCGAGGACGACGAGCCCTTCATCCTCCACCCGGGCGAATTCGTCCTCGGCCAGACGCTCGAGTGGGTGGAGTTGCCATCGGATCTCGTGTCGCGACTGGAAGGGAAGAGCTCCCTGGGGAGACTCGGGCTGCTCATCCACTCGACCGCGGGGTACGTCGATCCCGGCTGGAAGGGCAACCTCACGCTCGAGCTGTCGAATGTCGCGAACCTGCCCATCGCGCTGTACCACGGGATGCGGATCGGCCAGATCTCGTTCTTCCAGATGAGCTCCCCGGTGGACCGCCCGTACGGGTCTCCGGAGCTCGGATCGAAGTACCAGGGGCAGTCCGAACCGACGGCGTCCGCCTACCACCGCGACTTCGACAGCGGGCGCAAGACCGAATCCACCCCGCGTCCCTGAGACGTGATGGCGGGCGGGCGCATGGATCGATCCATCGACCTTGGCGGCGGCGTCCGGGTGGAGGTCATCCGCGCCGGGACCATGCGCGTCGACGCGGGCACGGTGTTCGGACCCGTGCCCTGGGTCTTGTGGAGCGGGTTGACCGGCGATGAGATCGATGCCGACTGGCGGATCCCGCTCGCGCTCAACTGCCTGCTCATCGAGACGGCCTCCGATCGGGTCCTGGTGGACACCGGAGCCGGGGCCGAGGCCGCCGCCGCCGCGGCCGGGGCCGGGACCGGTGGCGCGGCCGCCGAACCGGCGATCGCGTCGGCGCTCGAGGCGGCGGGGATCCTGCCCGAGAGCATCACCGCCGTGGTGCTGACGACGCTCGAGCGGGACCATGCCGGAGGCCTCGCGCGGCTCGACGGACGGCCGACGTTCCCGCACGCGAGGATCGTGGTGCAGCGTCAGGAGTGGGCCATCGCGCGCTCGCCGAACCCGCGGGCCATGGGCCGATACGACCAGGACGGCCTGGCCCCGGTCGCCGTGGGGATCGAGGCGGGCCTCGTCGATGGCGATGCGGAGATCGCGCCGGGTGTCCGCGTCCAGCACACCGGCGGGTACTCGCTGGGCCACCAGATCGTGTTGGTCCGGGGTGAGGCCGCGACCGTGGCGTTCGTCGGCGACCTGCTGATCCGGCCGTGGGCGGCGAACCCGCGCTGGGTGACGTCGTTCGACGATCGCCCGCTGGATTCGGTGGCGCACAAGGCCGCGATCTTCGCGCAGGCTGCCGATGAGGACTGGCTGGTCGTCGCGTCCCATGAAGCGGCCGACCCGTTCGGGCGGCTGAGCCGCGACCGGGACCGGTTCCGCTTCGAGGTGGCCGCGCCGTGACGGACGACGCCCGCCGGTCCGCGTTGCGGGCGACTGCCGCCGCCCAGCTGCTCGCGATGCGGGTGCCGGCCTTCGCGGTCGGCCGATGGTGCGCTGCCTGGGAAGCCGAGGCCGAGGCTCGCGGCATGGAGATCGACGCCGCGTCATGGACCGAGGGGATCGCCTGGATCGTCTCGAAGGTCGCCGCCGGCGAGACGCCACCGGCCTGATCCCTCGCCGGGTCCGCCCTGCTGCCCGCCGGTCACTCGATCGGCAGGATCGCCTCGATGAGCGGGATCGCCTGTTCCTCGGTGAGGGGGCGGGCCTCCACCGCGCGGATGATGCCGTCGGGTCGGATGAAGAAGTGCGTCGGGAGCGCGTTGCTTCGATACCGGTCGAAGATCAGCCCGGACCCATCGAACCCGATCGTGTAGCCCAGCTCATACCGGTCCGCATAGGCCCGGACGTCCGCAGCTTGCGTCTCCTGGACGCTGATCGCCACCACCACCAGCCCACGATCCGCGTAGCGCTCGGACAGCTCGCGCAGGACCGGGACTTCCGACTGACAGGGCGGGCACCACGTCGCCCAGAAGTTGACCCACACGGCCGTTCCGCGCAGGTCGGACAGCCGGATCGGCCGCCCGTCGAGGTCGGTCAGCTGATAGGTCGACCCGTCGCCTGCGACGGCGTCGAACTCCGGCGCGAGGTCTCCCGGTCGAAGGCCCTCGGTGGGCGCGTCCTTGATGATGAACGCCGTCGCGCGGGGATCGACGATCGGCGGGACGCCACCCACGGTCCCGAGTGGCGTGGTGGCCGCGACCAGCGCGATGATCGCCACGACCACGATCACGAAGGCGACCGCGAGCTGCCGGCCACTGAACGGGCCGATCAGTCCATGTCGTGGACGCTGGTGGGTGAACTCCGGGCGGTCGCTCACTAGACGCCGGCGAAGTCGAAGTAGCGCGGGAGCAGTTCGAGCCAGTCGAAGACCATCGCCACGCCGATCGCGACGACCAGGAGCCCGCCGATGATCGAGACCGTCCGGCCGTGCCGAACCAGCGGCGCGAGGAGTCGTGGCGCGCGGTCATAGACGGCCGCGATGGCGATGAACGGCAGCCCGAGGCCGGCCGTGTAGGCGACGAGGAGGACCGTGCCCTGCGCCGCCGTGCCACTCGTGATCGCCATGGCGAGGATCCCGCCGAGGATGATGCCGATGCAGGGCGTCCAGCCCACCGCGAACACCGCGCCGAGCCCGACGGACGCGAGCCAGCCGCCTCGCGAGCCGACGAGGCGCCGGCCGAGCCGATCCCCGAACCCGACGCCGCGACCGGACCCATTCCCAGCGAGCGAAACGGAACCGGTCGTCGTGGCGAGGGACGCGGACGCCCCGGCATCGAGCGGTCGCCAGATGCGCTCGAGTGCGGCGATCGGCATCAGCCCGGCCAGGCTGAGGCCCATGACGATGAGCACGGCGCCACCGAGGATCCGGAGGGGCGCCAGGTACTCGTAGAGCGGACCGGCGGCAAAGGTCGCCGTCACCCCGAGGAACGTGAACACGGCCCCGAACCCGCCGACGAACCCCAGCGCATGGCGGACGGCCAGCCAGCGGGAGGGCCCGATGCCGGGCTCATGCGCGGCGACCGCGATCGCCGTCAGCTGACCGACGTACGCGGGGACCAGTGGCAGCACGCACGGCGACAGGAAGCTGATCACGCCGGCCGCGAG
>CAYMTJ010000004.1:0-7402 GCA_964393345.1 uncultured Anaerolineaceae bacterium
CGTCACGTTTGCCGGTGGTGGGGGCCGGTGGTAGCCTCGTTCGACGGGGCTCCCCTGACCGTGCCCGCGGACGGAGTCCAGCCAAACCGTCGGCGACAGCCGTCGCCGAGATCGCAACCCGCGGAGCCGAATGTGACCGTCGCCCCCGCGCCGCCGTCGGCGCGATCGTTTCGCCAGCGCGTGCTGCGCCGTGGCCCGTCCGACGAGGACGGCCGCGATCGCGCGGTCCTGGTGCTCCACGACGTCACGAAGCGCTACCCCAACGGTAAGCTGGCCCTGCGCGACGTCGACCTCGACATCCCGGAGGGGGACTTCGTCTTCATCGTGGGGCCGTCCGGCGCGGGCAAGTCCACGCTCATCAAGCTGCTGATCCGCGACGAGGTCGCGACGCAGGGCCAGGTGGTCCTCGACGGTCAGGATCTCGCCCGGCTGCCTCGCCGCCAGGTCCCCAGGATCCGGCGCAAGATCGGGATCATCTTCCAGGATTTCAAGCTGCTCCCCACCAAGACGGTCTGGGAGAACGTCGCGTTCGCGCTCGAGGTCACCGGTACGCCCCGCGCGAAGATCCGGCCCGCCGTTGACCGCGTCCTGGCCCTTGTCGGGCTGACGGCGCAGGCGCGCCAGGTCCCGGCCCAGCTGTCGGGCGGCGAGCAGCAGCGGACGGCGATCGCGCGCGCCCTCGTCCACGACCCACGGATCATCATCGCCGACGAACCCACCGGCAACCTTGACCCGCTGATCAGCTGGGAGATCCTCCAGCTCCTCCTGCGCATCAACGAACTGGGCGTCACCGTCCTGATGGCCACCCACAACGCCGAAGTGGTCACGGCGCTGCGCAAGCGCGTCGTCGCGCTCGAGGAGGGTCGGATCATCCGCGACGAGGTGGGCGGTGCCTACCACCGTGAGGACTGAGCGATGATCTCGTTCATCGCGTTCAGCCTGCGGCGCGCGTGGCAGGGGTTCTGGCGCAACGCGCTGATGAGCCTCGCGGCCACCGCCACGATGGTGCTGATGCTGATGCTCCTCGCGGGGTTCTGGATCATCCAGACCGGCCTGGTGGCCGCGCTCCAGCTCACCGAGCAGAAGGTCGAAGTGGTCGCCGACCTGGTCGACACCGCGAGCGCGTCGCAGGTGGAGGCGCTCACCGCCAAGGTCGAAGCCGTCCCGGAGGTCGCGGTCGTCACCTACGTCAGCCGTGAGCAGGCGCTGGTCGACTTCCGCGAGCGCCTGAAGGCCCAGGGCGAGGAGGACCTCACGCGCTATCTCGACACGAATCCGCTCCACGCGAGCCTGCTGGTCAAGCTCCACGACCCGTCGGTCTTCGGGAACGTCGTCGAGCTGCTCCGCGTCGAACCGATCGTGACGTCCGTCAAGGAGCAGCAGAAGTTCGTCGACCAGTTGCTGTCCGTCACCGGGATCCTGCGAACGGTGGGGACCGTGGTCCTGCTCGTGGTCGGGATCATCGCGCTGTTCATCATCGTCAACACCATCCGCCTCGCGGTCGTCGCCCGGGCGGAGGAGATCGAGATCATGCGACTCGTCGGCGCATCGGATGCCTTCATCCGCTGGCCCTTCGTCTTCGAAGGAGCCTTCGTGGGGCTGCTTGGCGCCCTCATCACCCTCGGCGCCCTCGCGGTCGCCGCTGAACCGATCGGAGCATTCATGGCCGGGTTCTTTCGGGTCCTTCCGCTGCAGATCGGATCGCTCACCCGCGATCTCGTCACGCTCGTCCTCGGCGCGGGGGTCGGGCTCGGGATCGTCGGCTCATGGGCGTCCGTTCGAACGTACCTGATCCGCTGACGTGATGACCCCCGACGATCCGCTCCAGCCACCGACCCCATCGACGCCGCTGCCGCCGCTCGTGGTCCCGGCACCCGTCAGCCAGGCCGTCCCGGCCCCGCCGCGCCGCTCCGCGATCCTGCCGGTCGCCCTCGTGCTGGTCGCCGTCCTGACCGGCGGCGCCCTGTTCATGTCCGGCTACATGGTCGGCCACCGGGCCGCGTCCGACCCGGGCACCCCCGTCTCGGACGACGAGGCGTTCCAGCCGTTCTGGGACACGTATCACACGATCCAGGACCGCTACGCCGGCGGCGAAGTGGACCGCGATGCGCTGATCCAGGGTGCCATCGAGGGGATGATCGGCGCGCTCGGCGACCCGTACTCCTCCTATCTCACCTCGGATCAGTACCGCGAGAGCCTCCAGGGGATCAACAACCAGTTCGAGGGGATCGGCGCGGAGATCGCCACGCAGGCGGCGGACGGGACGCAGGGCTGCGCCACGCTCGCACCCGACTGCCGGCTCGTCATCGTCGCACCGATCGCCGGATCGCCCGCGGAGAAGGCGGGGCTCAAGCCCGGCGATCTCGTGCTCGCCGCGGACGGCGCAGCGCTGGACGGACTGACCGTCGATGGCGCGCGCGACCGCATCCGCGGGCCGAAGGGGTCGGTCGTCGTCCTGACCATCCAGCGCGGAGACGAACCCACGTTCGACGTGTCCATCACCCGGGACGTCGTCCAGCAGCAGGAAGTGATCTCGCGCGACCTCGCCGACGGGACGGTCGGCTACGTGCGGCTCAACGGGTTCTCCGACACGGGGGCGATCGCGCTGCGCGATGCGCTCGAGGCGCACATCGACGCCGGTCGGACCGAGCTGATCCTCGACCTGCGCGGCAACCCCGGGGGCTACGTCACGGCCGCCCGGGCGATCGCGAGCGAGTTCATCGGCGAGGGGGTCGTCTTCTTCGAGCAGGATGCGAAGGGCGCCCAGGTCGCCACGAACGCGCTGCCCGACGGCGTCGCCACGGACCCGAAGATCAAGGTCGTCTGCCTGATCGACGGTGGCAGCGCGTCCGCCAGCGAGATCGTCGCGGGCGCGCTCCAGGATTCCGGGCGAGCCACGCTCGTCGGCCAGCAGTCCTTCGGCAAGGGGACCGTCCAGCAGTGGCAGGAGCTCACGGGCGAGGGTGGGGCCTTCCGGCTCACGATCGCGCGCTGGCTGACGCCGGACAAGCGCTGGATCCACGACGAGGGCCTCACCCCGGACGTGGTCGTGGAGATCCCCGCGGACACGCCTGCCGGCGACGACCCGATCCTCGACAAGGCCCTCGAGGTCCTCGGCGCCACGAGCGACGCCGGGCGACGCATCGCCGCCTGAGGGACTCGCGCCGTTCCAGCGGCGCGTCGGCCTCGATCGGGGCGACCCTATACTCGATGGCGATGCCGACTCGAAGCGCGCCGACGCCGGCTCCCTGGAGCGAGGTCCGTGACCGTCTGCGCGCGGCCGGGCTGCGCTGGACGCCGCAGCGGCGAACGCTCGTCGAGGTCCTGAGTCGGACCGACGGACACGTGACGGGCGCCGAGGTGGTCGAGCGCTGTCGCGCGCAGGACCCCACGACGACCCCGTCGACCGTGTATCGGACGCTCGATGTCCTCGAGGACCTCGGCTACGTGAGCCACCACCACGGCATGGACGGGCGCGAGGAGTTCCATGTCCTGCCCGCGAAGGAGCACGGCCACCTGCACTGCCGGGGGTGCGGGGCGTCGTGGGAGATCACCACGGACGAAGCGGACTCCATCGCGGCGATGCTCCGCAGCGGGCGCGCGTTCCGCCTCGATCGCTCGCACATCACGATCACCGGCCTCTGTGACGACTGCGCGGCGGAGACCGAGCGGGCCGACGGCCCGGTGAGCGCCTGAACCGCGGCGCCTGACCCAGGGGCCCGACCTACGCCCAGATGTCGCCGATCGTGAAGCCGTCCGGGAACGGGTCCGTCGGGTCGACGACGTAGCTGGCGAACCCGGTGATCCAGGCCTGACCGCTGATCGTCGGGACGATCGCCCGGTACTCGCCGATCGCGGTCTCCTCCAGGACGTGGCCCGTGAAGACCGTGCCGAGGATGCCCTCGTGACGGAACTCGTCCCCGACGTGCAGCTCGCCCTTCGCGAACAGCGTCGCCATCTTCGCCGAGGTCCCCGTCCCGCACGGCGAGCGGTCGATGGCGCCGGTCCAGGTCGTCGGGCGCTCCCAGTCGAATGCCCCGGTCGACACCGTGACGACGTTGCGGCGGCTGTTCGCCGGGTCGTGCGCCGGCCCGGACAGCTGGCCGATCGTGATGCCGGCGAACCCCGGCTGGTCCGGGTGCACGACCGGCAGTTGCTCGCTCGCGGCGGCCTTGATCATCTCGGTGATCCGCACGATGTCGCCACCCTCGTCGGGGGTGAGCCGGAGTCCGAACCGCTCCGCGTCCGCGATGACGTAGAACATCCCGCCATAGGCCACGTCGACCGTCACGGTGCCCAACTGCGGGACCTCGACCGTGGCACCGAGATGCGTCGCGAACGCCGGCACGTTCTGGAACGTGACGCGCTCCACCTTCCCATCGCGGCACGCCGCCGACACCCGGATGAGCCCGGCGGGCGCTTCGAGGACCAGGTCCGTGACCGGCTCGTGCATCGGGAGCATCCCGGTCTCGAGGAGTGCCGTGACCACGCACATCGTGTTGGTGCCGGACATCCCGGGGTACTCGACCTGTTCCATGATCACGAACCCGGCGTCGGCGTCCGGGTGGCTCGACGGCAGGATCACGTTGCAGCACAACGCCGGGTAGCCGCGCGGCTCGCGGAGCATCCGCAGGCGCAGGTCATCGCGGTTGGCCCGGAGCCAGGCCATCTTGTCGAACATCGTCCCGCCGGGGACGTCCTCGACCCCGCCGACGATCACGCGCCCGGGCTCGCCTTCGGCGTGGAGGTCGACGGCCTCGATGCGCGGACCGAGCCGGAGGCGATCAGGGACCGGCCGCACGGGCTGGTCGGTGGACGAGTCATCCATCGACCGTCGACCCTCGTCAGCGCCCGCGTTGGGCATCGGCCATCTCGCGCTCGACGTCGCGCCGGGCATCCCGGGTCGCGATGTCGCGTCGGCGGTCGTGGTGCTGCTTGCCGCGGGCGAGGCCGAGTTCGACCTTCGCCCGGCCTTTCGGGTTGATGTAGAGGCGAAGCGGGACGATGGTCTGGCCCTTGGCCTTCGCCTTGCCCAGGAGCTCGTCGATCTCCGAGCGGCGCAGGAGCAGCTTGCGCGTTCGCTTCGGCTCGTGGTTGTAGCGGTTCCCGCCCTCGAACGGCGCGATGTGGGCACCGATGAGCCAGGCCTCGTCGCGCTCGACGCGCGCGTAGGCATCGGACAGGTTGACCTTGCCCGCGCGGATGGACTTGATCTCGGTGCCGGTCAGGACCAGACCGGCCTCGAACGTGTCGTCGATCGTGAAGTCGTGCCGGGCACGACGGTTGAGGGCGACGGTCACTTCGTCGCGCATGGGAGTGGCTCCTTGGACGGTGGGGGTGAGTATGGCCGGGTCGTCACCGGCCCGCGACGCCCGAGACCGGCCCGGGCGCACGAACGCCGGCCCACAACGGGCCGGCGTCCGAAAGCTCATCCACCCACAGGGTGTCCGACTAGACGGCCATCTCCTGCGAGGTGGTGCAGCTACTACGATCTATCACTGCACATCACCTCCTTTCGTTCCCGCGAACCGTACCCGAACCCCGAACCGAGCGCAAGAGCGGCCGAGGATCGGGAATCAGTGCCGCACCGGTCGTGCTCCCCACGCAAGTCTTGCGCCCACGGCACACGACAGAACCGAGGAACCGCTTCTGGGGGAGCCAGGTCCGACCTTGCTGCGGGGGCAAGAAACACGGCCGCTATCGCGGGATAGGACGAGATTCGTGCGCCCCCAGCACGAGGACGACCGTGATCGAGTCTCGTGGCGCTGCTGTGTGCACCCGGTGCAAGGCTGTGCACCCGGTGCAACGCGTGCACATCGCGATAACGGTTGGCGGTCCGCTCGCCTCGTGCTAGCATCGTGAATCCGAACCGGTGTTCGGTCCTGTGGGGATGTGTGGTTTCGACAGGGCCTGGATAGCGGGGAACGCGAGCCGAGGATGCCACTGGGCCTCGTAAATCAGGTGGCAAAAAGAAGTACCTGGCAACCGCCAGTCGACTCTCGCTCTCGCTGCTTAGGCAGTAGAGTGAGCGTGGAAGCTACCTCCGCCTCGCGGGTAGTGGAAGCGTCACTTAGCGAGGCTGCGATCCGGACCAGCGTCACGTAGTCCGGAGTCAAGCCCGATCTAGGGGCACGTGACTGGACCGCCCGGCAGAGTGCCGATGCCCGTCCGGGCGGTCGACGACAAATCATCGGACACGCTCGTAGTGGTCTCCGTCGAAGGGTCCTGGACGGGGAGTTCGACTCTCCCCCATCTCCACCAATCCATCGTCCCGCCGCCGTTTTCGGCGCGCCCATCGACGGTCCGACCGATCGCCCAGGGCTTCCCGACTGTCCCTTGTGGTCGTACACTCGCGACGGCGCGCTCCCGCGCCCGACTGCCAGACCGAGCCCCCACGCGGCGCGGCGATGCGGCGGTAAAGGGGATCCGGATCCTCGGGACGAACCGGTCGACCATCCGACCGGCCGGCGACGTGGCGGTGTGGGCGCGGGCGTCGACGGCCGTGACGGAGACTGACCGATGACCACCGACAAGGCCTTCAAGCGAGTCGTGCGTGCGCGCATGGCCAAGACCGGTGAGCGATACGCCGCCGCCCGGCGGACCTTGATCGAGGACGCCAACGACGGCCCACCAACGACGTCGACGACCGACGCCACCACCCCGTCGGGCTATCGGATGCGCGGCGGCCTGCACCCGGAGTCGGCCACGCTGGCCAACGTCCTGGCGAACCAGGGCGTCGTCTCGGGTCTGACGGGCGAGCCGTTGACGGAGGCCGCGATCCTCGGCATCGGCGGCGGCCTTGGCGCGGGCTACATCCTCTGGGAATTCCAGGCCGAGCACCGCGGCAAGATCCACCGCGGGCCGGTCCTGGTGGTGGCGTTCCGGAATCAGTGGCAATACCCGTGGATCCCCGGCTGGACCGGCAAGACCCTCGATCGGCTCGGCATCGAGCCCGACGTGCACGAGACCGGCGGCGGCGTCAAGGCTCGTCTGGCGCTCGATGGACGTCTCGACGCCGGCGAGCTCGTCATCGCCTGGGTCGACCTCCAGTCGGTGGGGATCTGGGCCCGGCCGATCGACCTCGCGGGCCACGAAGGCCTGGTCGTCGTGGTCGTTGGACGCGACGCCGATGGCTCGTACCTCGTCGATGACCGTGGCCGAACCCCACTCCGGGTCGCACCCGCCGTGATGGCCGCCGCACGAGCGCGGATCGGCTCGTACAAGCACCGGATCCTGGGCCTGCGGACGACCCCCGGGCCCATTCCCGCCGAGCGGCTTCGGGCCGCGATGCGCGAGGGCCTCGAGGACCAGGTGGACCACCTGCGATCGACATCCGACTCCTTCTCGCTCCCGGCCTGGCGGAAGTGGGGTCGCCTCATGACCGACGAGCGCAACGCGAAGG
>CAYMTJ010000004.1:7502-56702 GCA_964393345.1 uncultured Anaerolineaceae bacterium
GCGGTGATGGCCGGCGAATCCGGGCGATCGCGAGCGGACGCGGCCGCGGAGACCATGTGGGCCGTTCGGGATCGCTACGCGGATGACTTCCCCCTGCCGCCGGACCGCATCGCGGCGATCCTCGAGGATCTCGGCGATCGTCTCGGCGCGATCTACGAGGCCGAGGTCGACGCGCTCGAGGTGACCGCACGGGCCATCAGTCGATGAGACCCTCGCCGGGCCCGGTGGACGCCGGGGCGGCGTCGGCGGCGACGCGCCATGATCGAGACACCGTCGTGCGCGCGTCACGGCCGCTACGATGGCGCGCGTGACGTCCCCGCCCGACCGGGCCCCCGATGCCTCCTATCGCGGCCTGCTCGACGTCCCCAAGCTCGGGCGGATCATCGTCTCGATGCAGATCTCGCGGATCGCGGGGTCCATGGTCAGCGTCGCGCTGGTGCTGTTCGTGCTTGCGGAATACGACTCGCCGGTCCTTGCCGGGATCGTGACGTTCGCCAGCGTCTTCCCGGGGCTGCTCGTCTCGCCGATCGCCGGCGCGCTGCTCGATCGGCACGGGCGGACGCGGCTGATCATCCTCGACTACCTGGTGGCGCTGGCGGCGCTCGTCCTGATCGGTCTGCTGGCCCTCGCCGATGCCCTGCCCGCTCCGGTCCTCGTGGCGATCGCCACCGTCTCGTCGCTGACAGCGATCCTGAGCCACACGGGGATGCGCAGCCTGTTCCCGATCCTCGTCCCGCGCCACCTCTGGGAACGGATCAACGCGGTCGACTCGAACGGGTACGTGGGGGCGACGATCCTGGGCCCGCCGATCGCCGCGGCCCTCGTCACGCTCTTCGGCGGCCCGGTGGCGCTGCTGGTGATCGGCCTGGCGTACGGGGCGGCCGCCGTCGCGCTCCTGGGGGCGCCGGATCCGGCGAGCCTGAGCGCGTCGACCGGGAACCTGCTGCGCGACGCGTGGGCCGGCGTCCGCTACACCTGGTCCAATCGGACCCTGCGTGGTCTCGGGTTCTCCGTCTCCACGCAGAACATCGGCGGCGGGATGCTGACGATCCTCATCCCGCTCATCGTCCTCGAGCGGCTCGGGTCGAGTGAGGCCGTCGTCGGGCTGGTGTTCGCGGTCAGCGGCGTGAGCGGCATGGTGTCCGCGTTCTGGTTCGGCCGGATCGACACGCGCGATCGAGAGTGGGCGATGCTCGTGGGCGCGCTGTTCACGAGCGGGCCGGCGCTCGCGCTCCTGCTGGTCGCGGCGGGGACGGTCGATGTCGGCGTCGGCCTGCTCGCGACCGCCTCGTCCATGGCGCTCTTCGGCTTCCTCCAGGGCCCGCTCGACATCGCCCTCTTCACCGTCCGGCAGCGGCGGACCGATCCGGCCTGGATGGGTCGCGCGTTCGCGGTGTCGATGGCCTTCAACTTCCTCGGCTTCCCGATCGGGGCCGCGCTGGCCGGGTTCCTGGCGGCGTCCTCGATCGAGACGTCGATCAGCGTGGGGGTCGCCACCGCGTTCGTGGCCGCCGGGCTGGCCGCGGCGATGATCCCGAGGCAGGAGCCGGCGACGACCTAGTCTCGTCGGGGGCCGCGTCGGGTATCGTTGCGCGACATCGAGTCGTCGTTCTGGCACGGACCCGCGCCAGTCCTGCGCCCACCCCCCGCCCGGGAGGAGCCATGGACCACGAGCCCGTTCTGATCTCCACCATCGCGCTTGGCCTGGTCGCGGCGTTCGTGGGCGGGCTCCTCGCGCAACGGCTCGGGCTCCCGGCCATCGTGGGCTACATCGCGGCGGGCGTCGCCATCGGGCCGTTCACGCCAGGCTTCGTCGCGGACGCGGCCCTGGCCCAGGAGCTGGCCGAGATCGGCGTGATCCTGCTGATGTTCGGCGTGGGGATCCACTTCTCCATCCGGGACCTCCTTGCCGTCAAGGGCATCGCGATCCCGGGCGCCGTCGGCCAGACGCTGCTCGCGACCCTCCTCGGCGTGGGCCTGGGCAACCTCCTGGGCTGGGGGATCGGGGCCGGGATCGTCCTCGGCCTGGCGGTATCCGTGGCGAGCACGGTCGTGCTCCTGCGGGCGCTCGAGGATCGCGGCGAGATGGACACCCCGCAGGCGCGCATCGCGATCGGCTGGCTCATCGTGGAGGACATCTTCACCGTGATCGTCCTGGTCCTGCTGCCGGCGATCGCCCCGCTTTTGGGCGGCACGGCGCCGGCGGACGCTGCTGGTCTCGGTCCGGCCGGCGAGGTCGCGGTCGCGGTCGGGAAAGCCGCGATCTTCGCGGTCGTGATGGTCGTCGCGGGGGCACGACTCGTCCCGAAGCTCCTCGAACTCGTCGCCCGCCACGGGACCCGCGAGCTGTTCACGCTCGCGGTCCTGGCCCTCGCCCTGGGGATCGCGTTCGTCGCGTCGTCGGTCTTCGGCGTCTCCTTCGCGCTCGGCGCCTTCCTCGCCGGCGCCGTGGTCGCCCAGTCCGACATGAGCCATCAGGCCGCCGCGGATGCCTTGCCGCTCCGCGACGCCTTCGCGGTCCTGTTCTTCGTGTCGATCGGGATGCTGGTCGACCCCGGGTTCCTCGTGACGCACCCGCTCCCGATCCTGGCCATCGTCGCGATCATCGTGCTCGCCAAGTTCGTGGCGAAGGCGGTCTTCGTGACGGCGCTCGGCTTTCCGATCCGCATCGGACTGACCGTGGGCGCCGGGCTCGCCCAGATCGGCGAGTTCTCGTTCATCCTCGGCACGGTCGCCCGATCCCTGGGCATCCTGCCCGAGGAAGGGTTCCAGTACATCGTCGCGGGGTCGCTCATCTCGATCGCGGTCAACCCGTTCCTGCTCCGCGCGGTCGAGCCGCTCGACCAGAGGCTGCGGGCCGACCGGACGATCCAGCGCGTGATGGACCGGCGAGCCGGCGACCTCGGGCGCCTCGAGTCACCGCCCGATGACGAGCCTCTCCGCGGGCACGCCATCCTGTGCGGATACGGCCGCGTCGGCCGGATGATCGGCCCGGCGCTCGAGCGACGCGGCTTCCGCTATGTCGTCATCTCGCTCCAGCGCCAGGAGGTGGAGCATCTCCGGGCGCGGGGCATCCACGCCGTGTACGGCGACGCGTCGCTGATCGGCACGCTCGAGCGGGCGTCCATCGCGACGGCCCGCCTCGTCATCGTGGCGAGCTCCGATCCGCAGGCCACGCGCCTGATCGTGGAGCGGGCCCGTGACCAGAACCCGGCGGTCGACTTCGTCGTCCGCACGCACAGCGACATCGAAGCCGCCCATCTGCGGGCGGCATCGACCAAGCTCCAGGCGATCCATGGGGAGCGCGAACTCGCCGTCCAGATGGCGCGCTATGCCCTCCGTCGGTTCGGGGTCCCGGCCACCGAGGCCGAGGCGATCGCGCAGGGCCTGCGGCGCGCCTGAGGGCCGTGCGGGTCAGGGTTCGGGCGACGGCTCCGGGGCGGAGGTGCCCTTGCCGACGAGCGTCACGCCGGTGATCCGCGAGTAGTTCGAGTAGTACGTATCGGTGTGGATGACCTTGCCGTTCCGGTCGCGGACGGTCCGCGTGACCCACACCTGCTTGCCGTCGACCGGATACTCGATCCGCTGGCGGACGCCGGGCCGCAGCGACGACGTGTACTGGACCGTGTCCGACGCGCGCCGGATGTTCCGAACGATCGGCTTGCTGAACGATACCTTCCGGCCGCTCGGCACGGAGTAGATCTCGAACTTGACGTATCCCGCGCTCCCGTCGCGGATCTGGTAGCCGCGGATCAGCACCGGATAGTCCGTGTCGTTGGTGAACGACATCGACTGCTTGGCGCCCGAGCCGCTGATGAAGACCGTCGCGTCGAGGCCGAGCGGATAGCGATCGATGTAGTAGTAGTGATTCCGTCGGGCGCCCATGTCGAAGCCCGCGCGGAGCGCCGCGTTGAAGAGCGTCGTGGAGCACGAGCAGATCCCGCCGGCGAGCGCGCCCTGGGGTTCGGTCTTGCCGTTGATGATCGCGCCACCCTGGCGATAGCCCTTCTCGCGGGTGACGGGCCCGACCGCATCCCAGAAGTCGAACTTGGCGCGCGGCGCGACGACGTAGCCATCGATGATCTTGGCGGGGATCCAGATGTTGGCGCCGAACCCGTTCTTCTCGGAGATCGGGAAGTACGTCGTCCAGCTCGAGATCCGCTTCATCTTCGACCGGGCCGCCTTCGCCTCGGCGGTCGTGAGGGCGGGTTCGGTCGTGTTCACGACGGGCAGCACCGACGCGATGCGCGTGCCCGCCGCCCGCTGCGTCAGCAGCGACTCGATGCGCGCCATCGTGGCGTCGATGTCGACGGCGCGGCCTTCCTGGCTGGGCACGACCTTGCTGATCTCGCTGCCCGCGGTGTCGTAGGTGGCGTCCACGGCCTTGCGGTCGATCTTCTTGACGGCGCTCTTGAGCACCTTCTCGAGGCCGATGCTGTCGAGGACCGGTCGGTACCCGCCGCTCGCGGTCGGCACGAACGCCACGAGCGGTCGGAGCTTCTCCGACGCGATCGGGAACTGATCCTTGCCGACGAGCAGGATGATGTCGCTGACCATGTTCTCGGCGCGTTCCATCGCGGTCGTCGCCTCGGCGGTGGTCAGGTCCGGTTCGTCGATCGTGACGTCGAGCGGGATCGTGACCTCGGCCGGAGCGCCGAGATCGCTCAGGGTCGCGAGCAGGATCGAGGCCGCGGGGGCCGGGTCGGCGGTCCGCCCGACCACGCCCGGGGTCATGACGAAGCGGTGGTCGTCGTCGATCGTCAACGACGCCTCCTGCGACGCACGCTCCAGGGAGCGCGCGATCGCGCCGATCCGGTCGGTGACCGCGGTGGCGTCGAGGCGGACGCGCGGCGCGAGGACGACGCCGTTGATCGCCGCGCGGGCGCTGGCGATGGTCCGTTCCGCCGGGCTGCCGACGTGACCGACGGCCAGGGCCTCGTCGACCATCGCCGCGACGTCCGGGCCACGTCCGAGGTCCTCGAAGTCGATCCGGGTATCGCCGTCGGGGCCGCTCAGGATCACGGACCCCTCACCGAGCCCGGCGAACGCCGTCTCGAGCCGGGTCGTCGCCTCGGCGGGTGTCAGCCCGGACAGATCCACGCTGCCGACGCTGACACCGGGCAGGATCCGGCCCGCGTAGGACTGGTCGTAGGCGTACAACGCACCGGCGCCGAGCGCGGACGCCGAGATCAGGCCGACGAGGAACGCCACGACGAACCGGACCCGGATCGACGGGCGGTGCGGCGTGGTGACGAGTTCGAGCGGCGGCGCTTGATCGGTCATGAGCGGAGCGACATCCTAGCAGGCACGTTCCAGACCCCCCATGGACGCCCGGGCACGGACGCCTGCGACGGTCCCCCGGGCGTGGCTCAGCCTGGCTGGCGGGGGACGAGGACCACGCGTCGGTTCGGCTCCTCGCCGATCGACTGGGTGGCGACGCCCTCGTGATCACGCAGCGTGAGGTGGATCCAGCGCCGCTCGAGGGCGGGCATGGGCTCGAGCTGGAGCATCTTGCCGGTCTCGAGGACCCGCGCGGCCGCGCGCTCGGCGAGGTCCCGGAGCTGGCGCTCGCGCCGGCCGCGGTAGTCCTCCACGTCGACGAGGACGCGGGTCCAGCTGCCCATCTTCTTGGAGAGCATCAGGTTGACCAGGTGCTGCAGCGCCGAGAGCCGCTCGCCCTTGCGGCCGATCAGGGCCCCGAGGGCCTCCCGCTCGTCGCCGTCGCCGACCACGTTGAGCCGACTGGTCTCGCCGGCGTCGACCTCGACCCGGACCTCGAACCCGAGGTGCGTCATCAGCTGCTCGAGGATCGCCTTGCCGGCGGCGAGCGCCTCGGGCGATGCCTCGGCGGCCTCCAGGTCCGCGCGCTCGGCCGCTAGCGATCCGCGCGCGGCCGCGACCTCGGCGGCCTCGGACGCGCTCAGGCCACCGGCACCATCGCCACGCGGGGCGCGCGCGCGGTCGTCGCGGCGGGGTGGGCGGTCGTCGCGGTCACGGCGGGGTGGGCGGTCGTCGCGGTCACGGCGCGGCGGTCGGTCGTCCGAACGCGGGGGCCGATCGTCCGAACGCGGCGGGCGCTCGTCCGAGCGCGGGGCCGCGGCGCGGTCGTCGGGGCGCGGGCCACGGTCGTCGCGTCGCGGGGGGCGATCCTCGCGGAACGACGGTCGGTCGTCGTGGCGAGGACCGCGGTCATCCCGGCGAGGCGCGTCGTCGCGGTCGCGCGGGGGCGCGGGGAGCGGGGACGAGGCGGCGGCCTCGCGCTTCGGGGCGACGCCGCCGAGCGCGGAGCGCGGCGCGGCCACGATCCGTGCCGGTTCGGCGCCCATGCCGAGGACGCCTCGGCTGCCGGGGCTCAGGACCTCGAAGTCGAGGTCGGCGAAGTCCGCACCGAAATCCTCGCGGGCGAGGCGCAGGGCCTCCTCCACGGTCTTGCCGGTGAACTCCTTGTAGGCACTCATGTCAGCGTCGTCTCCCTCGTCGGCCCTGGCGTCCCCGCTCACGGTGGCGGATCGTCTTGTCGGCCGTCGACTTCTTGTCAGCGTCGGTCAGGATGGCCGCTCGCTTGCCTGGCTCTGGTGGTGGTGGCATCGCCACGGGGTATCGCGGCGTATGGCCCGAGGCGAACGCCGGGGACCAGCCCATGAACGGGAACATCCCGCCCCAGCCCACGATCAGGTACTGCTGGACGATCGAGAACACGGTGGCGGTGATCCAGTAGATGAACAGCCCGGCCGGCAGGAAGCCACCGTAGGCGATGGAGATCAGCGGCAGGAGGAGCATCGTCTGGCGCTGGATCCGGGTATTGGGATCGTCGTTCTCTGGATCCGCGATCGGCAGCATCATCCGCGACTGGATGAGCTGGAGGATCGCCGAGACGATCGCGAGGATGCTGACCCCGAACCCGAAGATCGCGAACAGGTAGGACGGCACGCTGACGTCCAGGTTGCCGAGGAACGGGATGATCGTGTCGATGCACGGCTTGCTGGCGTTGATGACGCCATCGACCATGTTCTTGCAGTCGATGTGCACCAGCTCCACGCCGAAGACCGTCAGCATCGCGCGGGGATCCTGGTTGGTGAGACCGCTCTGGATGACCGAGTACATCATGAACAGCAGCGGCATCTGGAGCAGGAGCGGGAGGCACCCGGCGAGGGGGCTGACGCCACGCTCCTTGAAGAGCTCCTGCTGCGCCAGACGCGCCTTCATGGCGTCGCCCTTATAGCGCCGCTGGATCTCCTTGATCTCGGGCTGGAGCATCTGCATCCGGCGCTGCGACACGAGCTGGCGCCGATAGAGCGGGATCACGACCGCCCGAACGACGAGCGTCAGGGCCACGATCGCCCAGCCGATCGCCGCCGGGACGCCGAGGTTCTCCAGGAACGAGTAGACGCCGACCAGGATGATGAACATGACCTGGAACAGCGGCGTGAAGATGAACGCCAGCAGGTCGATCGGGTTGGCGCCCGGCGACGCCGGCGCGAGCGGCGGGACCGGCGTGGGTGACGGGGTGGGTGTCGCCCCCGGTGGGAGGGACGGACTGCCGACGCAGGCGCCGAGGACGACCGCGGCGACGATCAGGAACAGCAGCGGGCCGACCGGGATCCGCCGGACGCGGGAGCGTGTCACGAGCTGGGCGCCTCGCTAGCGGACCGGGTCATACCCGCCCGGGCTCCATGGGTGGCAGCGGGCGATCCGTTTCGCGCCCATCCAGCTGCCCTTGAACAGTCCGTACTTCTCGATCGCCTGCTCCGCGTAACGCGAGCAGGTCGGCTCGTATCGACAGCTCGGCGGCATCCACGCGAAGACGATGCGGTAGAGCTTGATCAACCCGATCCCGATCCGCTTCACGCGTCTTGTCCTCCGAGTGCGCCGCCCTGTGTCAGGATCCGGCGCAGTGCCCCGACCAGCGCGTCCCGGTCGGCCTCGACGATCGCAGGCCGGGCGATGATGAGGACGTCCCAGCCGGGCTGGAACGAGGGCGCCATCACCCTGAGCGCCTCGCGGAGTCGGCGACGGACCCGATTCCTGACCACGGCGCCGCCGAGCTTTCGCCCGGTCGACAGCCCGAAGCGGGTCGTCTCAAGGTCGGTCCGCAGGAAGCGGGCGGTGAACATGGGGTGGGACTTGGTGGTCCCGGATCCCCCGAGCGCCGCAAACTCCTGCGGGCGAGAGAGCATCACGAGCCGCGGCGAGTACGAGCCGCGCCCGCTGATCAGGCCGTCAGCTTCTTTCGACCACGCGCGCGTCGTGCGGCCAGCACACGTCGTCCCGCGGTGGTCTTCATCCGGGCACGAAAGCCGTGTTCCTTGGCGCGATGGCGCTTCTTGGGCTGATAGGTCTGCTTCATCGGGACAGTCCGGGATCCTCTCCATCCGGCCTCGGGGACGCGTCATCGTTCGACCCCTGAAGGCACGCAAACGCGCCTGGCGCCCGAAAGCGCACGGCGCGTCGTCGTCGCGGCGGATGATACGGCCGCCCGGAAAGGGGTGTCAAACGGGATCGACCCCCCTCCGGGCAGCGCGCGATCGTCAGGTGTACATCAGCGAACCTGGGGTCGTGAGGAGCTCACCGGTCTCGAGCCACGTCTTCAGCCCGGACAGGATCATCGGCCAGCCGCCGTACAGTTCGTCGTTGGCGCCCTCGCGGAGCTGGTCGTGGATCACCGTGAGCTGGCAGGAGTCGCCGACCGGCTCGATGAGCCAGGTGACGCGAGACGTCCCTTCGGCCTTGACGTCGTCGCTCCACAGGGCGCGCATGCTCTGGACGAGGCGGCGCGGCGGATCGACCTCGAGGTTCTCACCCTCGGCGATCGGGACCGAGCCGCCCGCGGCGCTCGATCCATACGGCGAGCCGGCGGTCCAGTCCGACTCGATGCGGACGCCGAAGTTGTAGCGACTGCGGATCTCCGGGTCGGTGATGGCCTGCCAGAGGCGTTCGGGCGTGGTCTTGATGTAGATCTCGAACACCTTCTCCATGGGGTCCTCCAATCGGGTCTTGAGGTCACTGAGCGCGGCGGCCCAGGGCTCGGCGAACTTGCTCACCCAGCGGTCGTGGACGAGCCGGATCGGGACGGGGTTCAGGAAGTGGAGCTTCTCGCGCCCGCGCCGCCGCGTGACGACCAGCCCGGCCGCTTCCAGCAGTCGCAGGTGCTTCATGACGCCGAACCGCGACATGGCATGCTCGGCCTCGATCGAGCGGAGCGTCCGACCATCGTCGCGAAAGAGCGAATCGAGGATGGCTCGTCGTGTCGGATCGGCCAATGCCCTGAAGACCTCGTCCATGCGCGGACTATATGTGACCACATAGTCACATGTCAATCGGTCGGGCTCCAGGAGGTCGCCCCCGGCGACGCCTGATCCCTCGGACCTCGGATACTCCCCATGGGTATCGCGCGTTCGCCTTGCGACGGCTCCGCGGGCGGTGCTATCCTCACCGGGCCCACGGCGCCGGGACGCCTGCGGGAGATGCCGGTGGACCCCGACCGTTCGGGGCCGGCACATACGAACGCCCGGTGCACGTCGACCACTTCGAGACCCCCAGCGCGCGACCCCGACCCCGCCTCGGACCCCTGGCCAACGCTACCCCGGCGACCCATCTTCATCCTCCCGCAGCGACAGGTCCCATCGAACGAATGGACGCGAAGCAGGTCTGGCGAGCAGCCCTTGGCGAGCTGCAGGTATCGCTCTCGCCCGCCAACTACGAGACCTGGTTGCGCGACACGCAGCTGGTCGACGTGGACGAGCAGCGGTTCCGGATCGCCGTCCCGAACGGCTTCGCGAAGGACTGGCTGGAGACCCGCTATCGCTCGCTGATCAGCCAGACGCTGGCGCGCATCGTGGGCTACAGCGTCCAGGTCGACTTCGTCGTCAGCGGACCCCGTCCGGTCGAGGACGACCAGGGTCGGTCACCGTCCGCTGATGCGGGCGCCTCGTCCGGCGCCGGCTCGGAGATCCGCCTCGAGCCCACCCGGGTCGGCGGGGAGGGCGGGACGTCGAACATCAACCCGCGCTACACGTTCGCGAACTTCATCGTCGGCTCGGCCAACCGCCTGGCCCACGCGGCCAGCCTGTCGGTGGCCGAACGGCCCGGGCACGCCTACAACCCGCTCTTCCTGTACGGCGGCGTCGGACTCGGCAAGACCCACCTGATGCACGCGATCGGGAACCAGGTGATCGCCAAGTTCCCGCGCAAGCGCGTCATGTACGCGACGTCCGAGAAGTTCACCAACGAGTTCATCACCTCGATCCAGCAGGGCAAGATCGACGAATTCCGGGCGCGCTACCGGCGCATCGACCTGCTGCTCATCGACGACATCCAGTTCATCGCCGACAAGGAGCGGACGCAGGAGGAGTTCTTCCACACGTTCAATGCCATCCACGAGGACGGCAAGCAGATCGTGTTGAGCTCCGATCGACCGCCCAAGGCGATCCTGACCCTCGAGGAGCGACTGCGCAGCCGGTTCGAATGGGGGCTCATCGCCGATCTGACGGCCCCGGATCTCGAGACCCGCATCGCCATCCTCCGCGCCAAGGCCGAGGAAGGCGCGCTGCCGATCACGTCCGACGTCATCGAGTTCATCGCGCGCAAGGTCGTGAGCAACATCCGCGAGCTCGAGGGGGCGCTCAACCGCATCGTCGCGTACGCGAGCATGGGCGCCACGCCGATCAGCATCGAGCTCGCCCAGGCCGTCCTGTCCAACGTCCTGTACAACCCGAAGAAGCGCCAGGTCACGCCCGAGCGGATCGCCCGCGCCGTCTCCGAGTACTACAGCGTCCCGATGGACGTGCTGCAGGGCCAGAAGCGCGACCGCTCCATCGTCATGCCGCGCCAGATCGCGATGTTCCTGATGCGTGCCGAGACCGACGTCTCGCTCCTGCGGATCGGCGCCGAGCTCGGCGGTCGCGACCATTCCACGGTGCTGCACGCCTGCGAGAAGATCTCGCGCGAGTCCGCGGTGAATGACGACCTGCGGCGCGAGATCGCCGCGGTCCGGGAGCTCATCTACGCCGAATGACGCCCGGGCCGAACGGCTTCGGGTGGTGCTCCCACGCCCCATTCCTGTGGATAACCGCACCGAATCGGTGGAGAACCCATGCCGGTTGTGGACATCCACCCGCTCGCGTGTCGACGGGCCGAGGCCGGGCGAGGGTCGTTGTGGACACGCCCGCCGGCCGTCCACGTCGCATCCCCGCGGCCATCCCCGCATCCCGGGGACCCGTCCACGCTGGGCGGTGGGCCGTCCACGACCCCGGCGAACGGGCCCACGAGGGATCGTCCACGTGTTCCACACCCTGATGGTGAAGATGACGGGGTGAGAAGATAGAGAGAAGATACCCACGACCTACCCGGACGGTGCGCAAGCCCTCCGACGCGACGCGAGACCGGCAACCTCGGACCAGCAGGGCTGCCCGGACCGGATCCGCCGCCCGATCGATGTTTGGAGTGAACCCGACGTGAGACTCTCGGTCATGCAGGAGAACCTGGCGCGAGGCCTGTCCATCGTGAGCCGCGCCGTCTCGAGCCGAAGTACCCTGCCGGTCCTGGCCAACGTGCTGCTCAAGACCGAGGACGCCGGTCTCAAACTGACCGCCACCAACCTCGAGATCGGGATCACCTACTGGGTCCCCGGCAAGATCGAGACCGACGGGGCGACGACGGTCCCCGCGAAGCTGCTGAACGACCTGGTCAACTCGCTTCCCGCCGGCGACAAGATCGACCTCGAGCTCGGTGGGGGCGAGACGCTCCACATTCGGAGCGGACGCTTCGAGAGCCATCTGAAGGGCATCGATGCCGAGGAGTTCCCGGCGATCCAGACCGCGGGGGACCGACCCACGACGCGGATCGCCCAGAACGTCCTTCGTCGGGCGCTGACCGAGACGGCGTTCGCCGCGGCGAGTGACGAGGCCCGCCCGATCCTGACGGGCGTGCTGGCCAAGTTCGAGGGCGACCAGCTCACGCTGGCGGCCGCCGACAACTATCGGATCGCCGTGAAGACCATCCCGATCCTCGATGCCGTGCCGGAGACGAGCGTCGTGATCCCGGCACGAGCCCTCAACGAGCTGGCGCGCGTCCTCGCGGATGTCGACGACCCCGTCGAGATCGTCCTGGCCGGCGGCCGGAACCAGGTCCTGTTCCACCTCGACGGCGTGGACCTCGTGAGTCGCCTGATCGACGGACAGTTCCCCAACTACCAGCAGGTCGTCCCGAAGGACCACACGACGCGGGCGGTCCTCGACCGCGAGGAGCTGCTGCGGGCCGTGCGGCCGGCGGCGCTGATCGCCCATGAGTCGGCGAACATCGTCAAGCTCCAGATCGGCGGCGACGGGGAGCCCGGCATCACGGTGAGTGCCAACGCCGAGGTGGGCGATCACGTCGGCCAGGTGGAGGCAACGGTCGAGGGTGACGGCACGACCATCGCCTTCAACGCGCGCTACCTCGCCGACGTCCTCCAGAACGTGGATGCCGACCAGTTCGCGCTCGAGCTGAACGGACCGTTGTCACCCGGCGTGTTCAAGCCGATCGGCGACGACCACTACGTCCATGTCGTGATGCCCGTCCGCACGACGTCCTGAGCGAACGACCGGAGGCCGGACCGACCGAACCGGACCGGGGAACCCTGCTCGACTCCATCCGACTGCTCGATCTTCGCGGCTATGCGTCGCTCGATGCCGCCTTCGGGTCGGGGCCGCAGCTGGTCTGGGGCCCCAACGCGGCCGGCAAGACCAGTCTGCTCGAAGCCATCGTGCTGCTGGCCTGGGGCCGCTCGCACCGGACCTCGACCGACGGCGAGCTCATCCGGTGGGGCACCGATCTCGCGCGAGTCGAGGGGACGCTCGGCCAGGACGTGGTCGAGGTCGCGGTCGTCCGCTCCGGTGCGGGCGGGACCGGTGGCCGCAAGCGGATCCGGGTGAATGGGGTGGGCCGCCGGGCCGGGACGCTCGACGGACCACTCCGGGTCGTCGTCTTCGCCCCGGAGGAGATGCTCCTCGTCGCCGGGTCACCCGGACTGCGACGAGCGGCGATCGATCAGCTCGCCAGCGCGGCGATCCCCGCCTACGGGAGCACGCTCGCGACCTACACGCGGACCCTCCAGCAACGCAACGGGCTGCTGCGGGCCATCCGCGAGGACGGGGCGACCCGCGCCGAGCTCCGCTTCTGGGACGGCGCGTTCCTCGACGCGGGCGGGCGGATCGTCGCCGACCGGCTCCGACTGCTCGACGACCTGCGCGGACCGGTCGCCCGGGCGCACGCCGAGATCGCCCCCGAGGAGGCCGCGACCGCCCGCCTGGGCCTGCGCTACGGCACCAACGCCCCCATGGTCGGCAGCGAGGACCCGCGCGACGCACTGGCGCGGCGGCTCGCGGAGACCGCCGAGAAGGAGGTCTGGAACGGCGCCACGCTGGTGGGGCCGCATCGCGACGACGTGATCTTCGAGCTGGATGGGCGCGATCTCGCGGGGTTCGCGTCGCGCGGGCAGCAGCGGACCGCGATCCTGTCGTTCAAGCTGGCCGAACTCGACCTGCTGACCGAGCTCGACGGCCGACCGCCGCTCCTGCTCCTCGACGACGTGTTCTCCGAGCTCGACCCAGAGCGGCGCTCGCACCTGGTCCGTCGCATCGCGGCGCTTCCGCAGTCCTTCGTCACGACGACGACCCTCGACGACCTCGATCCTGCCCTCCTGGAGATCGCCACCACCTGGCGGGTGGAGCCTGGCGACCGCGGCGCCAGGCTGGTGCCGGACCAGGGCGCGCTTCGGGCCGAGGATCCCGGCGCGCTCGGCGCCCCGGGCGTCGACGAACCCCGGGGCGTGTCCCGACCGTGAGCCCGAGGAAGCGACCGATGGTCCGTCTGGGGGACCTCATCCCCGACGCCGCACGGGCGCTGGGCCTCGACGACGAGCTGCGCCTGTCGCGGGCCATGGCCACCTTCGAGTCCATCGTCGCCGAGCTGGTCCCGGCCGCGGCCGGGTCGTGCCGCGTGGCGCGGATCGAGGGCTTCGCCGTGGACGTCGAGGCGGACGCCCCGATCGTGGCCCAGGAGCTGCGGCTCCGCGCGAGCGAGCTGCTGGCGGCGTTCGCGGCCTCGCCCGGCGGCCTCGGCGTGCGCGAGATGCGCGTCCACGTCCGTCGCGGGGGTGCCCGCGTATAATCCCGGGCACCTGCCAGCCATCTCGGGGCCGATCGTCCCCGACCGTACCGGGATCCCGCGACCACGAGAGGCCCGCATGGCCGTCCGACTCCAGATGAAACTCGGCGTCGTCGCCGAACACGACCGACTCCCCGACTCGCCGGACACGATCGTCATCGTCGAGCCGAGCGTGGGGTCCGTGGCCCGTTCGAAGGGTCTGCTCTACCTGCTCGTCACCTCGCGGATCAGCTCGCGCCACGCCCTGGAGGCGACCCGCCTGGCCGCGGAGACGATCCGCAACGAGTACTACTACGACGAGTCGGCGGGGATCCGGGTCTGTCTCCAGAAGGCGATCGGCACGGCCAACAAGCGGCTCGCCCATCAGGCGGACCGGCTCGGGCTCAAGAGCTCCGACGGGAACGGGCCGATCGGCGTCGGCGTGGCGGTGGTGCGCGGCAACGAGATGTACGTGGCGACCGTGGGACCGGCCGAGGCCTACCTGATCCGGCAGGCTCGCCTCTCGACGCTCCCCGACCCGCACCGCGAGCGCGGTCTGCCGTCCGGCGAGCTGGAACCGGACGTCTGGCGCGGCGAGGTCTCGGTGGGGGACTCGCTCGTGCTCGTCTCGCCCAACGTCGTGGCCAAGCTGGGACCGGACGAGCTCAAGGACGCGATGCTCACGCTCCATCCCCAGTCCGCGATGGAGCACCTCCACGCGCAGTTCGTGGCCGGCGGCGGGGCCGGGAGTGACGCCGCGATCGCGTTCGAGGCGGGCGAGGTCTCGGCCACGGCCCGAGGTCGCGCGCCGATCCCGGTGCGCCCCGCGGAACCCCTCGCCGGTGCGCCTGACCGGTCGCCGATCCCGCTGGCGGACAACGTCCAGGCGGCCGGCAGCGCGGTGAGTGCCGCCGCCGGAACGGCTCGCCTGGCCGCGGGCGGCGCCCTGGAGCGGGTCGTCGCGCGCGTCCAGGAGCTGCTCCCGCGTCGCCAGCCGGCGTATCGACGGGTCACGCCGCTCGCGACGCGTCGGCAGACCCAGCGTCGGGCGGCGCTCGCGATCCTTGCACTGCTGGTGGTGGGTACCGGGCTCGGGTTCGCGGTCTGGGCGCTCGGCGGCCAGGGCGGCAAGGTGGCGATCAGCTCCGTGAACCTCGGCCAGGCCGCGCTCGACAAGGCCAGGGACAACCTGGCGCGGGTCCAGGGCCCGGGCATCGATCTCATCGAGACCGCTCGCGAGGAAGCCCTCGCGCTCCTGACCGAGGCGTACCAGCAGCTCGAGGTCGCCGAGGGCGCCAACGTCAGCGCGTCGGTCGTCGCGCCCCTGCGAGCGAAGGCCGTGGCCGGCCTCGACCGCCTGTACGGGGTCGTCCCGATCGCCTCGACCACGATCTTCACGTTCACCCCCGCCGAGGGCGGCGAACCGATCGACCTGCGGACGATGGTCCGCGGGCCCGACGGTGCCCCGTACGTCCTCGACGCGTCCACCAAGAGCGTCTATCGGATCGACCTCAACGCGAAGAAGGCGACCGTCGTCGCGCGCGCCGGGCAGAAGGCGAACGGCGCCACGGTCGCGAACCCGCGGTTCCTGGCCGTCGGTGGCCTGGACCTCCTGATCGTCGATGCCAAGAACACGGTGTGGCGCTGGCGTCCCTCGGACTCCACCGGTAAGGGGACGCTCATCCGGATCAAGGTCAATGGCTCCGCGTCATGGGGCGACGATGTCAGCGGGATCGGGACGTACCTCAAGGACGAGAGCCGCGGTCTCTACAACCTCTACGTCATCGACCCGTCCGAACAGACGATCCGGGCGTACTCGCCCAGCTTCGACGGTGGCGGGTTCCCGGCCCCATTCACGCCGTGGCTTGATACCGCCCGCCCGGTCGACGGGATGACGTCGCTGTACATCGATGGCGACCTGTGGGTCACCGAGGACAGCGCCCTGCAGCGCTTCGCGTCCGGCAAGAACGAGGGATGGTCCGCCGACGCCCCGCCGGACTCCCTGCTGCGTCCTGCGCCGGCCTACACGCTCCAGGCGGCCGACACGGACCGCCGCGTCGGCGTCATCTATGCCTACGACGGCCCGAATGCCCGCGTCATCGCGATCGACAAGGCCACTGGCGGGTATCGCGGCCAGTTCCGCCTGGCCGGCGGCGTGGCCGGCTGGGACGACCTGCGGGCCATGGCCGTCACGACCGGGCTCGACGGCGCCCCGGACCAGATCATGTGGCTGTCCGAGGATGCGGTCCACGTCGCGACGCTCGAAGCGGTCCCGGACGTCGCCCCCGTCGCGTCGCCGAGTCCGGTCGCGTCGCCCAGCGAAGAGCCGACGCCCAAGCCGACCAGGACCCCCAAGCCGACCAAGACGCCCAAGCCGTAGCGACGGGCGGCGGCCATGATCCCCCTTCGCGACGCGAACCCGACGCGCCGGACCCCGGTGGTGACGATCGGCCTGCTGGTGGCCTGCATCGTCGCCTTCGCCTACGAGATGGGCCTGATGGTGAGCGGCGGGGATCCGGCCCTCGGGGCGTTCGTCACGGAATGGGGCGTCGTCCCGCGCGAGCTGACCACCGCCTGGGGCCGCGGCGACGTGCTGAACGTCGAGACGGCCACGCTCGTCACGAGCCAGTTCCTGCACGGTGGCTGGCTCCATCTCCTGGGCAACCTGCTCTACCTGTGGATCTTCGCCAACAACATCGAGGATCGCCTCGGCCGTGGTCGGTTCCTGGCCTTCTATCTCGGAGGCGGCATCGCGGCGGCCCTCGCCCAGGTCGCCGTCGCCCCGGACTCCACGATCCCCACGATCGGGGCATCCGGCGCCATCGCCGCCACGCTGGGGGCGTATCTCGTCTTCTTCCCGCGGGCGCGGATCACGTCCCTCGTGTTCCTCGGCTTCTTCTACCAACTCATCGACGTGCCGGCGATCCTGGTGCTCGGCTTCTGGTTCATCCTCCAGCTGATCGACGGGATCGCCTCGCTCGGACCGGTCCAGACGGGCGGCGGCGTGGCGTTCTTCGCGCACATCGGCGGGTTCGTGGCCGGTGCCCTCGTCGCGCGCCTCCTCGGCGCTCGCGGGCGACCCCGGCCGCCTCTCGCCGCTCGCGTGGGATAATCCGGCCATGGCTGGGCCGGAGCTGATCGAGATGGTCGTGGAGAGCGTGCGGGTCCACATGCTGTCCAGCCGGCACGTCGTGATCCTCAAGGAGCTCGAGCGGGACCGCTACCTGCCGATCTGGATCGGACCCTGGGAAGCGAGTGCCATCGCGATGAAGCTCCAGGGCCTCGCGGCCGAGCGCCCGCTGACCCACGACCTGTTCGCCTCCGCCCTCGACGAACTGGGTGTGCGCATCGAGCGCGTCGTCATCACGGACCTGGCCGAGGAGACGTATCACGCTCGCCTGGTCCTGGAAGGCGGGGGCCGGCGCGTGGAGATCGACGCCCGCCCGTCGGATTCGCTCGCGCTCGCGGTGCGGACGGGGGCACGGATCTTCGCGGCGGACTCGGTGCTGGATCTTGCCGGCCTCGGGGCAGACAGCGGGATCGATGACGACGAAGGGGTGGCGGGAGCGCTCCTCGAGTCGACCGACGAGCGCGTGCCGGACGCCCGGCTCGAGATGTTCCGCGACTTCGTCAACTCGCTCGACGTGGACCCCGATACCGAGGGCCGGCGGCGGTCCTAGTCGGCGATGATCGGCCGGCCGCGGCGCAGGGCCCGGCCGCGGTTCACCCACATCTGCAGGCGCAGTCGCCAGAAGTCGCGGACCGCGCGCAGGACCACCTGCGGTCGGGCGCCACTCGCCGACCCGGCCGTGCGCGGGTAGTGCGGCACGCCCACCTCCACGATGCGCGCCCCCGCGGTGCGCAGCTTGATGAGCAGCTCGGCGGAGAAGAAGGCACCGTCGGATTCGACCGCCAGGCCGCGCAGCGCGTCGCGCCGGAAGAGCTTGCAGGCGCCGTCGACATCGGTCACCGGCAACCCGAAGAAGGTCCGGTTGGCGAGGCGGTAGGCGCGCGCGTAGAGGGTCCGGATGAGCGGGTCGGCGCGCTTGATCCGGAAGCCGACCACGGCATCGGGCGCGTCCGGTCCGGCGAGGCGCGCGGTCAGCCGCCCGATGTCGGCCACCTTGAACTGGCGATCCCCGTCGGTGAAGGCGACGAGCTCGTAGCGGGCCGCCGCGAAGCCCGAGCGCAGGGCCGCCCCGTAGCCGAGGTTGGTGGGGTGGTGGACGGCGCGGACGATCCCCGGGTGGGCCGCGGTCAGCTCGTCCGCGATGCGCCGCGTGCCGTCGGTGGAGCCGTCATCGACGGCGATGATCTCGAACATCTCCGCGAGGGTGGGCAGGGTCGCGAGCGCTTCCTCGATCAGCCCCCCGAGGTTGGCCTCCTCGTCATGGGCCGGGAAGAAGTACGACAGGCGCGCCACGCGCGACGGCGTCGGGAGCGGATCGGTCATGGGGCGCTGGGCCGGCGGTCGAGCACGCGGATGAACAAGCCGATCTCCTCGGGCGCGGGGCGGTCGATCACGTACCGGGATTCGAGATAGGGCACGACCGCCTGGTTCTGCCGGATGACGTAGACGGGCCGTCGCCCGAGGTTGGCCTCGATGACGTCGGTCATCGTGCCGAGCCCCTCGGCCTGACGGGTCGTGTCGTCCACCACGACGATATCAGGCCGGCGGCCCTCGATCCGCTGCGCGTACCAGAGCACCGTCGAGTAGCTCCAGCCGCTGATCACGACCGCGTCGCGCTCGACGAGCGGGAGCACGGTCTCGATCCAGGTCCGTGCCCGGACGTCGGTCGTCCGGTCGACGGTCTCGAACCGCGCGCTGAGCGAGGCGGCCGTCGGCGCAAGGAGCGCGGCCGCGAGCAGCCCCGCCACGATCGCGGTCCCGGCCGGCCGCGGGTCGCCGGGCCCATCGGCGTTGGCGATCGCCGGCAGCCGCGGGGCCAGGAGGATGGCCGCGCCTTCGGCGACGACACCCACCAGGATGGCGATCCAGGTCCACGCGACGAGGGCGGGACCCAGGTAGTAGCGCCCGATGTCCGCCGCGGGATACGAGGCGGTGAAGACCAGGGTGATCGCCGCGGCCAGGCCGGTCAGGACCGCGAACGAGGGGCGCCTCACGGCCGTCACGAGGAACGCGATGGGGATGGATGCCGTCAGGACCCCGAACTGGCTCACGGCCAGGTCGACGAGCGCGGCGAGCTTCGTGGCGGCGTCGCCCGGGACATCGCCGACGTCACCCTGGAACTGCTGTCCGAGGACCACATACCAGAAGCCATCCCACGTCTGCGGGGCCCCATACACGAGTCCGGCCCGAAACGGGCCCGCCCGGAGCGGCAGTTCCGCATAGACCGACACGATCGTCGCGGCGAGCACGGCGACACACGCGATGACGAACCGGGGCCGACGCAGGATCCCGGGAGCGACCCACAGGACGTAGACCCCGATGGCGGGAGCGAGCAGGAGCGTGAGCGAGTGGTTCCCCACCGAGAGGCCATAGGCGACCGTCGCGGCCAGGAGCCATCGATCCGACGGTCCGGCGGTGGGGTCGGCGACCCGATCCGCCCAGCCGACGAGCAGCCGCAGCAGGACGGCGACGAACACCAGATGGAGCGCGTGCGGGTCCGCGTGCGTGCCGATGGCCCAGGCGATGGGCGTGAGTGCCAGCCCGATGCCGGCCGCCACGCCGATCGTCGTGGAGCGCGTGAGGGTCCGGACGAGATCCGCGGTCACGCCGGCGGCCACCGCGACGAGGATCGCCGACAGCAGGTTCATCCGGAACGCCGGGTCGCCCAGGGGCTGGAAGACGACGGACGCGATCCAGCCGAGGAGCGTATAGGTCGGGTAGCCCGTGGGATGCGCCGTGCCCATGAGCGGGCCGACCGCCTGGAACTCGCCGGTGTCCCAGAACTCGAGCCCGGGCTGGAGGGCCATCCGGGCGGCCGCGAACGCCACGATGGCGACCGCCACCGGGGGCCCGAAGGTCGAGGGGTCCCAGCGGCGACCCTGTGCTACGCTCCGATCCACCTTCCACGCTCGTGCAGGAGCCGTTCCCGGTGACTGGCCCCGATTCCGGTGGGACCGAGCGAGGCACAGGCGCGCCAGCGCGGTCGACCGGGTCGCGAGGAGCCGCGGGCGCGATCCTGATCGTCCTCGCCGTCGGACTCGCCCTCCGCCTCATCATCGCATACCTCCTCCCCGGATCCGGCTTCAAGGTCGACCTGGATTCCTTCCAGTTCTGGGCGGCGGATCTCGCCACGAACGGGCCGTGGGGCTTCTACGAGCGACCCTTCTTCCACGACTACACGCCCGGGTATCTCTACGTCCTGTGGCTGGTCGGGGTCGTCGGGAGCGCGCTCGGGGGGATCGGCGATCTCATCAAGATCCCGCCGATCCTGGCCGATCTCGCGATCGGCTGGCTCGTGGCCTCGATGGTGCTCGAGCTGGGCGGGCGACGCCGGGTCGCCGTCGGGGCGGCCATCGTGGCCGTCCTCAACCCGATCGGCTGGTTCGACTCCGTGGTCTGGGGACAGGTCGATTCGTTCGGGGTGATCTTCCTGCTGCTCGGCCTGCGGTCGCTCTGGCGTGACCAGCCCGAGCGGGCCGCGATCTTCACCGTGATCGCCGCGATCATCAAGCCACAGCTCGGGATCCTGGTGCCCCTGGTCGCGGTGGTGACCATCCGGCGGGCCCTGTGGCCGGTGGGTGGTGCGGGCGATCCGGCGCGGACGGGGCATCCCTGGCGCATCGTGACCACGGCGGTCGCCGGGCTGGCGACGGCCGTCGTCGTGCCGCTCCCGTTCGGGCTGTCGCCGGTCGGGCTCATCGAGCAGCTGCTCTCGACCGGCGGCGGCTACCCGTACCTGACCGTCAACGCCTACAACCCCTGGGCCGTCGTCGTCGGCGATGCCGGCTACAGCCTCGCGAACGCGGGCCAGTGGGTCTGCGACGTCGCCCTCGGAGAGATCTGCGGTGCCGGCACGTCGTCGTTCGCGGGAGTCCCGGCGATCGCGTTCGGCTCGGCGCTGCTCGTGGCGGGGTTCGGGGTCGTGCTCGCGTTCGTCGCCCGCCGTCCGGATCGGCTGACGCTGCTCGTCGCGCTCGCGGTCCTGGCCCTCGCGTTCTTCGTCCTTCCGACCCGCGTCCACGAGCGGTACGGGTTCCCGTTCTTCGCCCTCGGCGCGATCCTCGCCGCCATCTCGTGGCGCTGGCGGATCGCGTACGTGGTCCTGTCCGTCGGCACGTTCCTGAACATGTACGTGGTCCTGACGACGCTGTACCCGGGGAACCCGTCGATCGCGGACTGGTTGGGGATCGGCCAGTGGATCCGGACCGAGGTCGGTGTCATGACGATCGTGATCCTGCACACCACGGGCTTCGTCTGGGCGCTGCTCCAGCTTCGGACCGCACCATCCGAGCGGCTCGCGGACGAACTCGACGACGCGGCGGCCTGGGACGACGACCCGTGGCTCGAGGACCTCCCGGACGACGACCCGGTCCGCGGGTCCGAGCACGACGACCGGCGAGGTGCGGACGCGTGGGACGGAGACCGGCCAGATGTCCCGCCGGTCCATCCTTGGGCGGCTGCACCGGCCGCGGTCGCGGCCCCGATCGCCTTCGCCGACGACGTCGTGGACTGGGACGGGCCGCCGGCCGCGCTCCCGACCTGGACGCCGCGCGCCGGGATGGCGGACCTCGGCGTGGCGGGCTGGATCCGTGACCGATGGTCGGCCCGGTCCATCCGACCGGACCGCAGCGGCTCGCTCCTCGCGGAAGGGGGCGGGCGACTCGATCGCCTCGACCTGTGGCTGTTGGTGGTGCTGGTCATCGCCAGCATGACGCTGCGGACGTTCCGTCTCGCCGAGCCGTACCAGATGCACTTCGACGAGGTCTACCACGCACGGACCGCGACCGAGTTCCTCCAGGCCTGGCGATACGGCGAGTCGCACGACATCTACGAGTGGACCCACCCGCACCTCGCGAAGTACGCGATGGCCGCGGGCATCGTCGCGTGGGGCCAGGATCGCGTCGCCGCCACGAGCGATCTCGGTGTCCCGGTGCGGGCCGCCGCGATCGACCCGCGGCGCGCCGACGCGTCGGTCCCGGGTGGGATCGCCGGCGACCGGCTGTACATCGCCACGGGAAGCGAGTTGCGCGCGTATGACCTCCGGTCGCGGACGCTCGCGGGGACGGTCGATGGACTGGACGGGCTCGGCGCCCTCGCCGTCGATCCCGACACCGGTGACCTGTTCCTCGGGTTCGACGACGGCCGTGTGGCGACCCTCGAGCCCGGGACGATCGGCGTCGACGGGTTCCGCACCGATGTGTCCGAACTCGCCCGGACCGACGGGCCGGTCTCGCGCCTCTTCCTGACCCGCGACGGGACCAGCGTGGTGGCCGCGGGGTCGGACCGCCTGCAGATCTTGGACCGCTCCGACGGCTCCCTCGTGGGCCGAGCCGATCTCCCCGGGTTGGCGGACATCGCCGACGGTGGCACCGGTGCCGTCCTCATGGCCATCCCGTCCGAGGTCGCCGATCCGGCCGCCGCCGCGGCCGTGCTCGCCGAGATCCTCGGCGGTGACGCGGCCGACTACGAGACGACCCTGGCGACCGATGCCGACTCGGTGGTGGTCGACGGTCCGGGGACGGGCCAGACCCGCACCGATGTCGAGGCCGCGATCGAGGACGGACGGCTGGCCGGTCTCTCGATCGAGGAATCGGATCGACTGGCCGTGGCAACGAGGGCGGGGCTGACCTTCATCGACGCCGCGGACGCGACCACGGTCACGACCATCGATATGGGCGGCGGCGCGCACGCCATCGGTGCGGCGACCTTCGACGGGACGCGCCTGTACGTCGCGAGTGGGACCGTGGACGAGCCCGCCTACCACGTGGTCGCGATCGCCGGGGACCAGGCGAAGGATGGTCCATCGGACCGCGGCACGCACCCGCTTCCCGGGCTGGGGTCGCGGGTGGTCTACGACGAGGCCACCCAGATGATCCACATCCTGGGCCGGGCGCCCGGGGTCGGGGCCGCCGGACCCTGGACGGTCTACGTCATCGAGCCGCACGCCAACGCCGTCTACGCCGATGCGCGTCTCGCCGACGGCTTCGAGCCGGTCGCGTGGGCCGCCGACGTCGCCGCCGACTTCCCGTCCCAGGACCGACAGGAGCTGCTCGTCTTCGACGGGGCCGGGTCGACGGCCGCGATCGACATCGGATCGCACGCGTTCGCCTGGCGGTTGCCCGGCGTCATCGCCGGCACGCTGATGCTCGCCTGCCTCTACCTCCTGGCCAGGATCCTGTTCAAGCGACGGCTCGTCGCCGGTCTCGTGGGGCTGTTCGTGCTCGTGGACGGCATGACGTTCGTCCAGTCACGGATCGGGATGAACGACGCCTACGTCGGGCTGTTCATCGTGGCCGCGTACACCGTCTTCGCGGCGATCTGGACTGGGTGGTGGCGCTCGCGCTGGGCGTTCTGGGCCGGCCTGCCCGTCGTGGGACTCCTGCTCGGACTGGCGCTCGCCGCCAAGTGGCCCGCCCTGTACGCCATCGGCGGCGTGGGCCTGCTGATCCTCGCCAGGAGCGCCCTCGGACGGAGCGTCGTGATCCTGGGCCTGATCGGGTTGACCGGCGTGCTCGGGTACATGGCGATCAGCGTGCCGGAGGGGCAGGGTCTCGGCAATCTCCTCTTCCTGCTGGTCATGACCGCCCTGACCCTGATCGCGGTGGTCGTGGCGATCTTCCACCCGATCGCCTGGACCGACGACGAGATGCGGTTCGCCCTCATCGCCCCGACGGCCGGCGGGGCAGTCGTCTTCTTCGTCGCCCTCGCCACCGGCCGCCTGGAGAACGTCTATCCGATCGGGCCGATCGCCGTCTCGCCGCTGACCCTCGCGGTGGCCCTCGGGGTGGTGTCGATCGCCGCCTACGCGGTCTTCCGGGTCGCGGGGCGATTCGGCTTCGGGCCGCTGGCGATGCCGCCCGGTCCGGGCGACCCGGCGCGGCTGCTCGCCCCACCGGCACCACCGCCCGATGGCTGGCTCCGGCCCGGCTGGCGTCTGGGGCTGCCGGTGCTGTGGGCGGCCGCGAGCCTCCTCGCGATCCCCCTCGCGGTGTACGTCGCCTCGTACATCCCGTGGGCGATGGTCGACGACCACCAGCTGTTCACCGGGTGGCCGGCCGGCCACGACGGTCAGACGCTCGTCGCGCTGACCGGTCAGATGTACGGCTACCACAACGGGCTCGTCTCACCGCACCCGGCGTCCTCGCCGTGGTGGGCGTGGCCGCTCGACCTCAAGCCCGTCTGGTTCTACGCCGAGGGTCTCGCCGGCGGGACGACCGCGGCCCTTTATGACGCCGGCAATCTCGTGGTCTGGTGGATGGGGGTCCCGGCCCTCGTCTTCGTGAGCGCGATGGCGTATCGCCGCCGCAGCCTCGCCCTGGCGCTCATCGCCATCGGGTTCGCATGCCAGTGGATCCCATGGGCGCGCATCGACCGGGCGGCCTTCCAGTACCACTACTACACGGCCCTCCCGTTCGTCATCGCCGCCCTCGCCTACTTCATCGCCGAGCTGTGGCACGGCGCCTCGAGGGTCGCGTGGCAGCTCGCGCGCCTGGGGGGCGCGGCCGCGATCGTGCTGCCCGGCGCCCTGTGGCTGTTCTCGCGGCCGCTGTGCGCGATCGTCGGCGTCGAGAGCGTGAACCCCGGGTCGCAGGCGTGCCCGGCGGTGATCCCGGACTTCGTGCTGACGAGCCGGACGGCCGGGCTGGCGACGGTGGCCGGCGTCGGCGCGCTCGTGGTCGTCCGGACGGTCCTCTCGCTGACCGGGGAGGACGGCCGACCACGCGGCGGTACGTGGGCGTGGGCCCAGCCGCTCCTGATCGCGGGTGCGGTCGCGGCCCTGGCGATCGTCGCGACGGCCGCGATCCCGAACGTAGAGCTGGTCCACCTGACCCGCCTCCCCGTGGAGCCGATCGTGCTGGTGGCGGCGATCCCGATGGTCTACCTGGCGATGGCCGTGATCGGCGGGCGGGACCCGCGTCGGTTCGTCGTGGCGTACATCGCCGCGGCCGTCGGATGGTTCGTGGTCCTGTACCCGAACATCGCGGCGCTGCCGCTCCCATCGGCGATCCATAACGCGTACCAGGGCATCGTGCCCACCTATCTCTACGCGTTCCAGTTCTCGGTGAGCAAGATCGACCGGAACGACCCGCTGCCGCTGTTCACCCCCGGACTCGCGCTCCTCCTCGTCGCGGTCGCGGTGACCGCGCTGGTGGTCGCCTACTCGGCCTGGGTGTGGCGCGTGTCGCTCGTGGATGCCTCGAGCGCGGCCTCTGGCACGTCCGATGCGGATGGTCTCGCGCGGAGCGGCGACGCCTGAGGCACCTCCCCACGGAAGCCCGCCGGGAGATGGCCGCTCGCCGCGAGCCGGCGGATGACGAAGCCGTAGTACGCCTCCACCTTGGCGGTCACGTTCGGCCAGCTGAAGTCTTCGGCTCGCTCGCGCCCGGCGGCGCCCATCCGCTCGCGGAGGTCCTCGTCGTCGAGAAGCCGCGCGATCGCGACGGCCATCGCCTTCGGTTCGCGTGGCGGGACCAGGAGTCCCTCGCGGCCGCGGCGGACCACGCCCTTGTAGCCGTGGATGTCCGAGCAGACGATCGGCGTGCCCGCCGCCATCGCCTCGAGCAGGACGATCCCGAAGGATTCGCCGCCGGTCGCCGGCGAGACGAACACCTGGGCCGTGCGATACAGCTGGGCCTTCTCGGCGTCGGTGACCCGACCCAGGAACTCGACGCCCTGGAGACCGCGCGTGGCCACGTACCGGCGCGCCTCGCGTTCCTGCGGACCGGTCCCGACGACGAGGAGTCGTGTCCCGTAGCCGGTCCGTCGCAGGATGCGCTGCGCCTTGAGGAGGTGGAGCAGGCCCTTACGCGGTTCGTGCCGACCCACGAACAGCAGGTTCGGCGTCCCGTCGTTCCAGCGCGCCAGGGGGACGGCGCTGCCGAACCGGGCGACGTCGACGCCGTTGGGGATGACCTTGTAGTCGCCCGGGAAGAAGCGGTCGATGAAGTGTCGGGCGGCGGCGCTGACCGCCATGCGTCCATGGAGCTTCGCCGCGTGGCCGCGCAGCACCCGACTCCCGAACTCGTAGGACGGCGAGAACCCGGCGTAGGCATGGAACGTCGCGACGTTGACGCTCGTGGATTCGCGCAGCAGGAACAGCGACAGGAACGGGACGAACGGCTCGTGGAAGTGGAGCAGATCGAACTGCTCGCGGGCGAGCATGTCGCGAACCTGGCGGATGTAGCGCGGCGAGAACGTCAGGGTGCCGACCGACCCGTTGGTCGGCATCGAGAACCCGACGCCGACGCGGATGATGTCGCCCTCGGACGCCCGCTGCGTCCCGTGGCTGGCCGTGATGATCCGGACGTCGTGGCCGCTCAGGCGCAGGTTCTCGTACAGGAACTGGACGTGCTGCGCGACGCCCCCGGCGCCCGGGTAGATGTACGGGCAGACGAGGCCGATCTTCATGCCCGGTCGCCGTCGGGCGGCAGGTAGCGGGGCGGCCGCCGCGTGCCACCGGGATAGCCATGGTCCCGGCCCGTGCCGTCGCGGCGGATCCGTCCGACGAGCTCGGCCCGGGCATCGACGCCGCGCTTTCGAAGCTGCTGCCCGAAGGTCCCGAACTGCCCCACCGTCCCGTGGAACCGGCCCTGGTGGGTCGTGGTGCCCGCGGCGATCGCCGTCCGCAGGTCGGCGAAGGTGCGGCCCGGATAGGTGGTCGCCCCGATCCCGACCGCATCGAGCGCATGGGCGTCGCTGTTGCCGACGTGCGCGAGCCCGTGCCGGTCCGCGAACGCGACGACCCGCCGGTGCCATGGGCGCCCGAGGGCCGTCGGGTTGAACGTCTCGATCGCGTCCGGGTGGACCCGCGGATCCGGGTCGTCGAGGAGGCCGCGGATGACCCAGCCCTGGGCGCAGAGCGGGTACGGGACGAGCGGGTGGGCCGGGATCGCGAGACCGCCCTGATCGTGGATCGCCGCGATCGTGTCGCGCAGGGTCCGGTACGAGCGGACCGGTCGGGTGATGTCGAGCGCGAGGAGGTGTCCCCCGAGCGTCGTGACCTCCTCGCCGACGATGACCTCGAACGGCAGGCCCCGATCCACGGCGATGGCCCGGCCCGCGATGGCCGCATCGATCCGTTCGTGGTCCGTGATCGCGATGACGTCGAGGTCGCCCAGGGTCGCGACCCGCTCGAGGACGGCGGTGACGGGCGCCGTGCCGTCTGAAGCCGCCGTGTGGATGTGCAGGTCCGCCCGGCCGCGCGCCGGTGCATCGGTCATGTCGCTGGCCCCGTCTCGAGATCCGGCCAGATCGGGAAGAACGCCGCCCACCACTGGTCGGGTGCGTCCTCGATGATGCGCTCGAACGCGACCGCGATGCGCGCGACCGTCGCCTCCACCCGGTCACGGCGCGACCCTTCGGTGGGGACGTCGATCGCCTCGACCCGACCGATGTATCGCCCGACGCCGGTCCGGCGCACGCCGACCACGTAGGTCGGCGCACCGCTTTCGACCGCGAGCATGGCCGGCCCGAGCGGCAGCCGCGCCGGGGCGCCGAAGAGCTCGACGGGGGCGCCTCCGCCGGTGATGTCCCGGTCGCCGACGAGCCCGACCGGCGTCCCGCGCCGCAGGCTCGCCAGCAACTCGCGTCGCGCCTCGCGAAGCCCCACGATCCGCAGGCCGGACGCCCCGCGCGAGCGGATGAACCACGCCTGGAGGTCCGGGTCGTCGATCGTCTCCATCGGCGCGACCGCGCCACCGACGCGGGCGGCCAGGAAGAGTGCCGGCAGCTCGATGGCGCCGAAGTGGAGACCCACGAACATGACGGCACCACCCGTCCGGAACGCGGCCTCCACGAGCTCCGGGGTCTCCACGACGATCCGACGGTCGAGGTCACCGACCCCGATGGCGGGCGTCCGCGCGACCTCGAGGTAGTACCGCGCGTAGTGACGGAACGCCGAGCGGACCAGGCGCTCCAGCGCCCGTGGGTCCTCGGCGGCGGCGCGGACCAGCGGACCGCCGCGGGCCTCCGCAGCGAGTGCGCGACAGACGCGTCGAAGGTTCCGTCGGGCCTGGGCGGCGCGGTCGGGGGCGAGTCGATACCAGACGTCTCCCCCGAATGAGGCCAGCCGCGTCAGCGGTCCCTCGGGCAGGCGGCAGACGAGCCAGGACCCCGCGATCAGGGCTCGCGTGCGGAGCCACCGCACCGCCCGTCGCATCAGCGGAACGCCGGCGCGGGACCCGGGTCCGGTTCGCCCGCCTGCATCAGGGTCGCCCGTCGCTCGAGGTCGGCCGCCTCTGGGGCGGTGGCGGGCCAGATCGGCTTGAAGCTGTACCACTGCTCGGGGGCCGCGCGGACGGTCGCCTCGAGTGCGTCGGCCAGGGCCTGCGTGGCCCGCTGCAGCTCGGCCGGGTCGCCCGAGGCGACGTCGATGGGCCCGTCCGGCCAGGACACGACGAACCGGCCATCGGTGCCGCGCCGGATCGTGATGGGCAGGATCCGCGAGCCGGTCTTCGCCGCCAGCGTCGCCGGCCCAGCCGGCAGCGCTGTCCACGCCCCGAAGAGCCGGACGGGGATGCCGTCGCTCCGATAGCCCCAGTCCACGAGGAGGGCCAGCATCTCGCGCCGGCGGAGGACCCCGAAGATCGCCCGCAGGTTGCGCCACGCGACGACCTTGACGCCCCAGGATTCGCGTTGACGACGCAGCAGCTCGAAGAGCTCGGGGAACGAGGAATCGTCGGCGACCACGCTGATCGGCAGCGCGTGATCGGCGATCGAGGCGGCGACGGCATCGTTATTGCCGACGTGCCCGACGGCGAAGATCAGGCCGCCGCCCGGGGCGTCGCGCCAGATCCGGCGGATCCCCTCGGCGTCCATGTCCGGGACGAGGCCCGCGATCGACTCGGCGGGCATCGACGGAAGCCGCATCAGTTCGACGAGGTAGCGGCCGTACTCCCCGTAGGCCCGCAGCGCCAGCCGCCGGACGCGCGGATCCGAGGGCGGCAGACCCAGGACGTGGCCGAAGTTCCGGTTGGACCAGCGTCGTTTCGCCGGCCACAGGAGGTAGCTCGCCTGGGACAGCCGGGCGAGCACGGGCATGGCGATCCCCGACGGGACGGTGGCGAGCACCCACGAGAACGCGCGGTAGCCCAGCACCGCGAGTCGCTCGACGATGCGCGGACTGGCGCCACCGCGTCGATGCGGCGCCTCGAGGCGCCGATCACCCGCCGTCGCGGTCTCGGACCGACGTCCTTCGGCCGTCACGACGCCGCGGTGGCGACCGTGGCCTTCTTGCCGGCGAGCCGACGGTACGTCCGCTTGGCGGCCGTCTCCGTCCCCACGAGGGTCTCGTCGTCCTCGCCGCGGATGAACGCTTCCACCCGGTTGAAGGCGATGTCGTCGTGGATCTGGCGCGGCGGGCTCTTCATGAAGTAGCTCGACGGCGCGACGAGCGTGCCCTTGAGCCCGCGGTCGAGACCCAGCTTCAGGCAGCGGATGGCGTCGGTGATGACGCCCGCGCTGTTGGGGCTGTCCCAGACTTCGAGCTTGAGCTCGGCGTTGAGCGGCACGTCGCCGAAGGTCGTGCCCTCCATCCGGATGTAGCACCACTTGCGGTCCTTGAGCCACGGCACGTGGTCGCTGGGGCCGACGTGGATGTCGTCGTCGTCGAGCTCGTAGTCGAGCATCGACGTGACCGCGTTGGTCTTGGAGATCTTCTTGGACTCGAGGCGCTCGCGCTCGAGCATGTTCAGGAAGTCCGTGTTGCCCCCGAAGTTGAGCTGGTACGTGCGGTCCAGCCGCACGCCGCGGTCCATGAACAGCCGGGTCAGGACGCGATGGGTGATCGTCGCGCCGACCTGGCTCTTGATGTCGTCGCCGATGACCGGCAGGCCCTTCTCGGCGAACCGACGCTGCCAGTACGGCTCGCGGCCGATGAACACCGGGATCGCGTTGACGAACGCGACGCCGGCGGCGAGCGCCTGCTCGGCGTACCACTTGGTGGCTTCCTCGCTGCCGACCGGGAGGTACGACACCATCACGTCGACCTCGCGCTCGCGGAGGATGCCGGTGATGTCCGCGGTGGGACCGGGCGCCTTCTCGATGATCTGGCTCACGTACTTGCCCAGGCCGTCGTGGGTCATGCCGCGCTCGACGGTCACGCCGGTCTTGGCGACCTGCTGGAACACGAAGGTGTTGTTGGGCTTCGCGTAGATGGCCTCGGACAGGTCCTTGCCGACCTTGTTCTTGTCGATGTCGAACGCGGCGACGAAGTCGATGTCGCGGACGTGGTAGCCACCGAGATTGACGTGCATGAGGCCCGGGACGAAATCGTCGTCCTTGGCGTCCTCGTAGTAGTAGCGACCCTGCACGAGGCTGCTCGCGCAGTTGCCGACGCCGACGATGGCGACGCGGACCTTGCCGTCGCCGCGCCGGCCCGAACCCGCCCAGGTGTTGCCGGGCGTGCTGCCGTTCTTGCCGTTCGAACCGTTCTTGGCCATCTTGCTCCGTACTCCTACGACTGCGGTGATGTTGACGTGTCTGCGGTGGTCTGTCGCTTCGCCTGCGCGCGGACGTGCAGGATCCGCTGGATGGTGGTGATGGTGGCGCCGAGCGTGATGATGACGAGGGCGGCGGTCAGGCTGCCGCCCTGCGGGAAGTCGCACACCCCCGCGCACGCGGCGTTCGGTGGGGGGACTTCGTAGATGGGCCCGGTCGCCAGGATCAGCCCGAGGCTGAGGACGACGAGACGAACCTCCCTCGGCATGACGCCGACCGCGGCCATCCCGGTCCCGGCCGTGAACCCGAGGCCCTCGGACTTGGCCCGCGTGTAGCTGACCATGAACGCGGCACCCATCGCCGCGGCGGCGAGGATCGCGCCTTCCCGGAACCCGGCGTAGGCCGTGCCCGCGACGACCCCGAGATAGACGAACGACTCGCCCCATCGGTCGAAGACGCTGTCCATGAACGCGCCGAGCTTGCTGACCTTGCCGGTCGCACGGGCGAGAGTGCCGTCGAACATGTCGAAGGCGCCGCCGAGGAAGATGACGAGCCCGCCGACGACCCACTGCTGCTGGCTGACGAGGATGGCGCCGACCATCGTGATCCCGAAGCCGATGAGCGTGAGCGCGTCCGGGGTCAGGCCGATCCGGCCCATCCCGAGCGCGACCGGCTCGAAGACCTTCTTGACGCGATCGCGCGCGTCGTTCGACATCGCCATCAGGCGGCGCCCTGTCCGGCGATCCCCAGGATCGCGCGCTCGCGCTCGGCGACCTCGCCGAATGCCTCGGGCCGGAGCGTGCAGACGGTCTCGCGACCGACGCGCCGGCTTTCGATCAGTCCGGCGACGCGCAGCCGCTTGAGGTGATGGCTGACCAGGGGCTGTGACAGACCCACGTGGTCGATCAGCTCGCGAACGGACGCCTCGCCCTCGGCCAGGCGCCGGACGATGCGCAGGCGGTTCACGTCGGCGAGTGCCTTGTGGAAGGCGCGCAGGTCGCGCAGGTCGTCGGGCTGGAGCACGATCGACGCGAGGGTCGAACGGATCCGGGCGGGGGTCGGCACGGGTCTGGGGGTCTCCTCCGCCGTCGCATCAACAGCGGTTGATATCAACGGGCGTTGATGCTAGGCGGACGGCGAGGGTCGTGTCAAGCACGATCTCGTGCCTGGGCGTCGGTGGATCCCCGGTCGTGTCACCCGCTCATCCGAACCTGCTGACGTGGGACGGTCCGTGACGACGTCCGGTGCGCTTTGACGGCTGGCGGTGACCGTCCCACGACAACGCCGGACGGATCTGACGCGGAGCGGCACGGGATGCGGTGGCCGGTGTCGGGGATGTCGCCACGTGCCGTGGAGCGGTACGGCTCCATAGCCGAGGCAGCCGGCCACTCGGCCTACACTCCGCGGCATGGATCGCCGCTCCGCGCTGATCGTGCTCGCGGTGTTCGGCGTCGGGGTGTTCCTGAGCGGGCTGGAGCTGATGATCACCGCGGTCGCCCTGCCGTCGATCCTCGACGACCTCGCGGATCCGACGGCTGGCTCGGCTTGGGTGGAGCTGCGCAAGGCGAGCTGGATCATCAACGGCTACCTGCTGGTCTATGTCCTGACGATGCCCCTCGCCGGGCGTCTGACGGACCTGTGGGGCGCCCGACGCCCCCTGCTGGCAGCCCTCGCCCTGTTCACGCTCGGGTCGTTCCTCGCCGGACTGGCCCAGACCATGGACCAATTGATCGCCGCCCGGCTCGTGCAGGCGGCCGGTGGCGGCGTCCTCGTCCCGGTGGGGACCGCGGCCGCAGCCCATCTCTACGACGGGGCCGCCAGGGGCCGCGCCCTCGGGGTGATCGGCGCGCTCACGTTCCTCGGGATGGCCGCCGGCCCGTTCGTGGGAGCCGCCATCCTGGGGTCCTTCCATCCAAGCGAGGCGATCGCGGCGGCGCCGTTGCCGGTCGCGGCCCAGGACCTGTTCGCGCCGGCCTGGCGCTGGGTGTTCTTCATCAACGTGCCGGCGGGTCTCGTCGCGCTCCTCATCGGGTGGGCCGCGTCGAGCGGCTGGGACACGCCGCGACGGCACGGTCGAACCGATCTCCCCGGGGCCGTCTGGTTCGGCCTGGCGCTGCTCGCGCTCCTCCTTGGTCTGACGCTCATCGGCAGCACGGACACCGTGCTGGAGACGCTCGACCCGGCCACGATCATCCCGGCCCTCATCGGTGCAGCGCTCGTCCTCTTCGTGAGCTTCCTCGTCCGCGGCCTGCGACACCGTGATCCCTTCATCGATCCGCGGCTGTTCGCGATCCCGGCCTTCTCCGCGGCCACGCTCGTCTCACTCCTCACGGGCTACGCGTTCGCCACCGCGATCATCGGCGGGGCCGTGTTCGTGGACCGCGTCCTATACGGCGGACCGGACGAGCAGCGACTCGCCCTCGGGGCGCTGGCCGCCGCTACGGCGCTCGGCGCGCTGGCGTCCGGGTTCCTCGCGCGCGTGCTGTCGCTGCGCTGGCTGTCGATCCTGGGCATCGCGCTGGGCATCGCCGGGCTCGCCGCGATGTCGACGTGGGTGCCCGAGACGCCCGTGCTGTTCGTGGCGGTCACCCTGGGGGCGTTCGGCCTCGGGTTCGGGCTCACGGTGACCCCTCGCTCCGAGGCCGCGGTGGAGGCGGCCGGCCGACGGGCGTACGGCGCGGCATCGTCGATGGTGGTGGTCGCGCGGACGATCGGCATGGCCGTGGGTCTCGCCGTCCTGACCGCCTACGGCTCGACCACGATCGACGGGCTCGTCGACCGCGTCTACGCCACGCCGGACGCGTTCCGCCAGATCATCCCGGAGGCGCTCCGGGGCCGGGACTTCCGCGACCCCCTCGTCGTCGACGCCCTGGAGTCGTGGGCCTCGCGAGAAGCGGCCGGGATCATGGTCGGGCTGTTCGTGGCCGCGGCCATCGTCATGGCGGCAGCTGCTGCCCCGTCGCTGATCCTCGGCGGGCGGCGACGTATGCTGACCGCGGATGACCGGCCGGCGACCCGATCCAACCGTGGCTACTGAGCCGTCCTCGAACGACGAGTCGGACGCCTCGGGCCCCGGGCTGCGGGCGCCCCGACCCGGCATGGTCCGCGTCGTCGCCTGGGCCGATGGGGCGACGCGGGTGGCGACCGGGAACGACGCGGTCGAGGCCCTGCCGCGCTGGCTCGATCGAGCCGACGCCGTGGTCTGGGTCGACCTCTGCGAGCCGGCCCGCGAACAGGTCGAGACCGTCGCGACCGCACTCGGCCTCCACCACCTCATCGTCGAGGACGTGCTCGAGGGCAACCAGCGGGCCAAGATCGAGACGACCGACGGCGCGGTCCACATCGTGCTGTTCCACCTGGCCTATGACGAGTCGGTCACGGCCTCCGAGGTCGACTTCGTGCTGGGTCGCGGCTTCCTGATGACCGTGCATGCGATCGGCTGGGATCCGATGACCGCCGACCACCTGCGCGGCGGCATCGGGCCCATCATCGAACGCGGCGCGGACCACCTGCTGTGGGCGCTCGCCGACGACATCGTGGACCGATTCTTCCCGTTCGCGGACCGGCTCGGCGATGCGATCGACGCCGTCCAGGACGACGTGATCCGTCGCGCCAGCCCGGAAACCCTCGAGCAGGTCTTCGTCCTCAAGCGCGAACTCATCGACGTCCGCCGGGCGGTCAGCCCCGTCAGGGAGATCTTCAACCAGCTCACGAACCGGGACACGCCGCTCGTGGACCCGAACGAGATCGTCTACTTCCGCGACATCTACGACCACGTGATCCGGCTGACCGACGAACTCGACAACTACCGGGAGCTGGCGGCCACGACGCTCGACGTCTACCTCTCGACCGTCAACAACAACCTGTCGACGATCATGAAGCGGCTGACGGGGGTGACCGTGATCCTCGCCGGGATCGGTGCGGTCGGGGGGATCTTCGGGATGAGCGAGGCCGGCTCGGCGCTCGCCGGCCAGGAATCCGCGGGATTCTGGGTCGTCACGGCGGTCGCGATCATCGGGGCCGGCCTGGCCGTGGCCGTCCTGCGCCGGATCGGATGGATCTGACCGCCCCCGGCTAGGGGCAGGTCACCGGCTTCGCCCTGGGGTTCGCCTCGTCGTGATCGGCCGATCCGTGCGACAGCGGCTTGGCGATCACCTGCAGCTTCGGCGCGGTCCCCACCCCCTCCGAGGTCTGCAGCCAGAGCTCCTCCTCCGTCGCCGACAGCGCGTCCGAGAGCCCGGTGTCGTAGGGGACGTGGCGCCGGACCTTGGTGATCTCGTAGAGGTAGTGCTGATCGTCGCTCGTCCACACCTCGACCACCATCCCCAGCATCTTCTTCCCGTTCGAGACCTTCGACGCGTCGAGGAGCGGCAGGAACATCCCCGCCTGGGCGTGGGCGTAGATGTAGGTGGCCCGGCCCTCGCCCGGCTGCCCGAGCAGCGGATCCTCGAAGTACAACGCGACGTCGCACGGGACCTTCGCCGTGACCTGGAGGATCACCGGAAGGTCGATCCGGAGTGCCGCGATGCGCACCCTCGTCGCGACCCGGTCCGGCGGGATCGTCGGGGTGGCCGACGGCGCGCTCGATCCGAGCGGCGGGAGCGTCGCGAGCGACAGCGAGGGGGTCGCGACCGGGCTGCCGGACGCGCCGGGCGTGGGACTGGCGTCGCCGACGGCGGTCACCGGCGCGGAGAAGCTCAGCATCCCCGCGGCGAGCATCGTGACGCCGATCGCGGTCAGCAGCGCCGGCAGCAGTCGCGTTCGAACCGGCTCCACCACTCCTGACATCGGAGCGGCATCGTAGCAGCGGCCCCCCGGACACGCCGACGGGCCGCTCGTACTGGTACGCTCGGGCCCATGTGGCCACGCCTCTCGATCGTCGCTGGCTTGCTGGCCGGGATCGCCGTGGCGGGCCTGGTCTTCGGCGGGATCCTGTTCCTCGGGCCCGGGCCCGCCGGTCTGCCCTCGCCGCCGGCATCGGCGGTGGTCTCCCCGTCGCCCGGCGCGAGCGCCTCCGAGACACCGGTCACGACGGCGACCGCGACAGCCACCGGCACGGCGACCGCGTCGCCGGCATCGGGCCCCTTCCACATCGGCGAGGTCGCCCCGGCGCTCGTGGTGCCCCAGGTGGGTGGCGGGACCATCGACCTCGCGAACCTGCGCGGCCAGCCGATCTGGGTCAACTTCATGGGGACCTACTGCCCACCGTGTCGTGACGAGTTCCCCCTGATGAACGGCTTCGCGGCGCGCTACGCGGACGACGGCCTCGTCATCCTCGCGATCGACGTGCGGGAGGACGAAGGCACCGTCGCGAGCTTCGCCAACGAGCTCGGGGCGATCTTCCCGCTCGGCCTGGACACCGACGGCTCCGTGGCCGACGCGTGGGGAGCGCTGGCGCTGCCCGTCCACTTCTGGATCGACACCGACGGCGTCATCCGGGACGGCGCCCTCGGCGGGATCGGGGCCGACATCATGGCCGAGGGGCTCGCCAAGATCCTGCCCGGCGTGGAGGTCACGCCCTGACGACCGGCCAAGAGCGTGGCGCGGACCGGCCGCTGTCCGAGCGGGCGGCCGTGCAGGCGGCGATCGATGCGCTGACGGCCGCGCCCGGACCGCTGCTGGTCATCGTGGACTTCGACGGGACGCTCACGCCCGGTTCGCGCGACCCGGGTGCGGCCCGGATCGATCCCCACGCCCAGCGTGTCCTGCGGCGGCTGGCGGGACTCCGCCTGGCGAGGCCCGAGCGCCTGCATATCGCGGTCCTGACGGGTCGCACGGTGGCGGACGTCGCATCGCGAGCCCGCGTCGGCGGCATCGAGTATCACGGCGACCACGGACTCCAGCGCGGCTGGCTCGAACGCCGGGCCCGGGCCGGTTCGATCATCGTGACGCCCGAGCCAGGGTTCGAGGGCCACGAGCGACCGGCCGAGGCCCTGGCCGTGGGGGTCGCGGCGGCCCTGGACCATCCGGCGTGGCTCTTCGTCGAGCGCAAGGGTCCGTCGGTGGCCTTCCACGTGCGCCAGGCCGACGACATCCCGGCGGCGCGCGCGGCGGTGCTCGGGGCGGTGGAGGCCGTGGAGCGCCGGGACGCGCTCGGCGACCATGGCCTGACGCCGTACCGGGGCCGGTCCGTGGTCGACCTGCGGCCCCGGGATGCCGGTGGCAAACGGGAGGCGACCGAACGCCTCATCACGCAGCACGCGCCGGGCGCGGTGCTCGCCCTCGGCGACGATCTGAGCGACGCGGAAACGTTCGATGCCGTCCATGCGGCCCGCGCCGGGCGGCGGATCGCTCATGGGCTCGCGGTCGCCGTCCACGGCCGACTGGTCGCCCCACCGGACGTCGTCGCGCGCGCCGACCTCGTGATCGACTCGTCGCGGGACGTGGCCCGGCTGCTGGGCGGGATCGCCCGACGCCTGGCGAGCGAAATGGACGCTCCACCCGGCGCGCTACCCGATGGGAGGAGCCGGCCCGGCGAGCTCCGGGACGATCCGACCGGCGAGCGCTAGCGGGCGACGAGCGGGGCCGGGAGGACCTCGGCGGCCTGGCTCACGAGCTCGAGGAGCGGCCCGGGGAACAGGCCGATGGCGATCGTCAGGACGGTCGCGGCCGCCAGCCCGGTCCAGAGGAGCCATCCGTGGCGGAGGGCCGGGGCGTCGCTGGCCGGGTCGCGCATGAACATGTACACGACGACCCGGAGGTAGTAGAAGGCCGCCGCCGCCGCGTTGAGTACCGCGATGACCGCCAGGACCGTCAGCGGTCCGCCGGCCTGGACCGCCGCGAGGATCACGTAGGCCTTCGCGAAGAACCCGGCGAGCGGCGGGATCCCGGTGAGCGACAGCAGGAACAGCGTCATGAGGATGGCCAGCAAGGGCTCCTTGCGGCCGAGCCCGGCGAACGTATCGAGCGCGGACGTGACCCCGGTCCGCTTCTGGAGGGCCGCGATGACCGCGAACGCCCCGAGGTTCATGAACGTGTACGCCGCCCCGTAGAACAGCAGGCCCTCCAGCCCGGAGATCTGGCCGCCCGCGTAGGCGGCCAGGCCGACGAGCATGTAGCCGGTGTGGGCGATCGAGCTGTAGGCCAGCATCCGTTTGACGTTGTCCTGCGTCAGGGCCACGAGGTTGCCGAGGGTCATCGTGACGGCGGCGAGCACGATGACGACCGGCAGCCACCACTCCGCGAGCGGCTGCAGCGCCTCGGCGAAGAGCCGCAGGATCAATGCGAACGCGCCCACCTTGGGGCCCACCGACAGGTACCCGGTGATCGGGGTGGGCGAGCCCTGGTACGCGTCCGGCGTCCAGTAGTGGAACGGCACCGCGGCGATCTTGAACGCCACGCCGGTCGTCAGGAACGCCAGTCCCATCGCCAGCCCGGGCGACAGGGCGGCGCTCCCGCTCGCGATCGCCGCGAGCACCTCGGCCACGCCGTCGACGCGCGTCGTGCCGGTGAGGCCCCACACGAACGCCAGCCCGAACAGGAAGATCGCCGAGCTGAACGACCCCAGGAGGAAGTACTTGATCGCCCCCTCGGTCGAGTACCCGTCCGTCTTGTGGTAGCCGGCCAGCAGGTAGCCGGGCAGCACCATCAGCTCCAGGCCGAGGAACAGCATCAGGAGGTCCGTGGACGCCGCGATGAGCATCGCCCCGGCCATCGCGAAGACCAGGACCGTGGCGAACTCCGCGATCGGCAGCCCGCGCGGGACGAGGTAGTCCGGGGCGAAGACCACCGTCAGCGCCACGATCGCGATGAACAGCAGGTCGAGGAACATCGTGAGCGCGTCCATCGAGTACGCCCCGCCGAACGCCGTCCGGACGACCGTGCCCTGGGCGACGGTGATGGCCGCCGTGATGCCCAGCCCCGCGATCGTGGTGGCGACGGCCAGGGCCGTATTCGCCGGGCGGATGAGGTCGACGACCAGGATGGCGAACGCGGTGAGGATCGCCGCAGCCAGCGGCGCGATCGTCAGGAGGTCGTCGCTGGTCAATGGGCGGCGCCGCTTTCCGCGGGCAGCGTCGACGCCGGTGGCCGTGGCGACGCCAGCACGAAGCCGACGCGGGCGACGACCGCCACCACGACCAGCCCGACGATGCCGATGACGACCTCCGGGGCGACGACGAGCGCCGCGCCGCCGTGGGCGGCCTCGAGTGTGTCGTCCACCGTGCCGCCGAACAGCCCCAGGTGCAGTCCGGGCTGGATGCCGAACACGACCACCATGGCCGCGAGCGGGGTGAGCGTCAGGATCTCGACCGGGGTCATGTCCGTCAGGTGGTGGCCGAGACCGGCCAGGAACCCGGACACCTCACCGAAGGCGATCCGGCCGTACATGTAGAGCAGGTATCCGGCTGCGAGGATCATCACCAGCGTGGCCACCGCGGCCGCGACCGGGCTCACCTCGAACGTCCCGACGAGCGTCAGGAACTCCCCGACGAACCCGGACAGTCCCGGCAGCCCTCCCGACGCGAACACGAAGAACCCGAAGAGCGCCACCCAGACGGGCGCTCGCGCGGCGAGGCCGGACATCTTCGCGATCGTCCGGTCATGCGTCCGTTCGTAGATGACGCCGACCATCAGGAACAGGGCCCCCGTGATCAGGCCGTGGTTGATCATCTGGAGGATGGCGCCCTGGACCCCCTGCTCGGTGAACACGAAGATCCCGAGCGTCACGAAACCCATGTGGCTCACGCTCGAGTAGGCGACCAGGCGCTTGAGGTCCGGCTGGACGAGGGCGACGATGGCGCCGTAGATGATCGCGATGAGCGAGAGCACGATGATCGGCCCGGCGAACGTCACCGCCGCGTCCGGGAACAGCGGGACGGCGAAGCGGATGAAGCCGTACGCGCCGAGCTTCAGCATCACGGCGGCCAGGATCACCGAGCCCGCGGTCGGCGCCTCGGTGTGGGCGTCGGGCAGCCAGGTATGGAACGGGAACATCGGGACCTTGATCGCGAAGGCGAGGAAGAATGCGAGGAACGCGCCCACCTGGAGCGCCGGCGCGAAGCCGCTCGACGCGGCGAAGTCACGCAGGGTGATGAGATCGAAGGCGCCGACCCACGTGCCCGTCGTCGACTGATAGGCGAACGCCGTGGCGAGGATCGCCACCAGCATCAGCAGGGACCCGACGAGCGTGTACAGGACGAACTTGATCGTCGCGTAGATCCGGTTGCTGCCGCCCCAGATCCCGATGATCAGGTACATCGGGACCAGCACGATCTCCCAGAAGATGTAGAACAGGAACAGGTCCAGGGCCAGGAAGACCCCGATCATCCCGACCTCGAGGATCAGGAACGAGATCATGTATTCCTTGATCCGTGTCTGGATCGGCTTGAAGCTCGCGAGCAGGCTGATCCAGGTGAGGGTCGTCGTCAGCACGACGAGCGCGATCGACAGCCCGTCCGCCCCGAGCTTGTACTGGATGCCGAAGAACGGGATCCAGTCCACCGTCACCGCGTACTGGAAGCCCTCCGCCGACGGGAGATAGCCGCCCAGCAGGATCAGCGAGACCGCCCAGGTCACCAGGGCGAAGCCGAGCGCCACCGGACGGGCGGCGCCGGCCGGCAGGACCGCCACCGCGACCGCGCCGAGCAGCGGCAGGAACGTGACGACCGTGAGGATCGGGAACGCGCTCAGGTCCATCGTCAGCGACCCGCCAGCACGAGGTACGACCCGGCCATGACGATCAGCCCGATGGCGATGCCGAGCGCGTAGTTCTGCACGCGACCGGTCTGGACGCGGCGAAGCCCTCGGCCGGAGGCGACCGTGGAGCGACCGATGGCGTTGACCGTTCCGTCGACCACCTCGCGATCGAACCAGAACATCGCCTGGGCCACGCGTCCGCCGACGGCGATGAACAGCAGGTGATTGAGGTCATCGAACCACCACTTGTTGAGCGACGCGCGGTACAGGAACGGCACCCTCGCACTGATCTCGCGGACGCTCTCGGGCCGGGCCGGGAGGTGGAGCCCGCCGATGTCCACGCCGAACAGGCGCCAGGCGAGGGCGATCCCGATGACGGCGATCGTGACGCTCGCGATGATCAGCGCCCCATCGATGCCGAAGAGGGCGTAGGCAGCCTCCTCGTGATGGAGCATCTCGATCGCCTCGTGGAAGACCGGTTCCAGCCAGTGGTGGATCGTGCTGTCGCCGAGCGGCAGACCCAGGGCCATCCCGAGGCCGATGGACGGGATCGCGAGCAGGATGAGCGGCAGGGTCATCACGCGCGGTGATTCGTGGATCTTGTCCCAGATGGCCGCCGGTCCCCGGAAGGCGCCCCAGAACGTGAGCCCCATCAGCCGGAACATGTAGAACGCCGTCATCAGGGCGACGACGAACCCGATGGCCCACACCCACTCGAACCCGAGCTTGAACGACTCGCCCAGGATCTCGTCCTTGCTGAAGAACCCGGCCAGCGGCGGGATCCCGGCGATCGCCAGCGAGCCGACGAGCATCGTGGCGTAGGTGATCGGGATCTTCTTCGACAGCCCACCCATGTGGCGCATGTCCTGCTCTTCGTGGACGGCATGGATGACCGAGCCGGAGCCGAGGAACAGCAGCCCCTTGAAGAAGCCGTGGGTCATGAGATGGAAGATGGCGGCGGTATATGCGCCCACCCCCAGCGCCGCGAACATGTAGCCGAGCTGGCTCAGCGTGGAGTACGCGAGCACGCGCTTGATGTCGGTCTGGGTCATCGCGATCGAGGCCGCGAGGATCGCGGTGAAGATGCCGATCCCGGCCACCACCACCATCGCGGACGGCTCGGCCGCGAACAGCGGGTTGGCCCGCGCGACGAGATATACCCCTGCATTGACCATCGTGGCCGCGTGGATCAGGGCGGAGACCGGCGTCGGGCCCTCCATGGCGTCGGGGAGCCAGACGTGGAGCGGGAACTGCGCGGACTTGCCCATGGCGCCGGCGAACACGAGCAGCGCGACGGCCATCAGCGGGATCGGGTTGGCGTCGCCGTGCGCGAGCATGACCTCGATCGAATCGCGGATGTTGAGCGTCGCCTCGCCGGCCGCCCCCGTGTTGATGAACACGGCCATGATCCCGAGCGCGAACCCGACGTCCCCGACCCGGTTGACGATGAATGCCTTCTTCGCCGCGAGCATCGCGGATCGCTTGCGGAACCAGAAGCCGATGAGCAGGTAGCTCGACAGGCCGACGAGCTCCCACGCCACGAAGACCACGAGCCACGAGTCCGCGAGGACCAGCAGCAGCATGCTGAACATGAAGAGGTTCAAGTAGGCGAAGAACCGCCAGTACCCCGGATCGTGGCTCATGTAGCCGATCGAGTAGACGTGCACGAGGAGTCCGATCGTGGTCACCACGATCAGGAGGCACGCCGTCAGCTGGTCGACGAAGAAGTCCGCCCGGACGACGAACTCCCCGGCCGGGATCCACTCGAACAGCGTGAAGGTCGCGCCGTGCTCGCCGAACGGCTCGGCGCCGGTCAGGGCTCCGAACGACGCGGCCATCGCGATCAGCCACACGACGAAGATGGCCAGGACCGGGATCAGATGGGCGGCCTTGCCGAGCCGACGGCCGATGGCGGCGGTGATGAGGAACCCGGCCATGGGCAGGACGACGAGGAGCGGGACCAGCGCGTCGATCGTCATCGGCTCATCGCGTCGTACTCGTCGACGAGCGGGGTCTTCTTGTTTCGGTAGATGGCGATGACGATGGCCAGCCCGACGGTGGCCTCACCCGCCGCCACGGCCATGACCATCAGGGCGATCACCGATCCCTGCGCCGCGAGCGGGGCGAAGGCGTCAGGGGGCGTCGGGACGAACGAGCCGAAGGCGACGATCGCGAGATTGACCGCGTTGAGCATCAGCTCGATCGACATGAGCATGCTGATCGCGTTGCGCCGGGCCAGGAACCCGAACGTGCCGATGGCGAACAGGATCGCCGACAGCGCGAGATAGGCGTCGAGCGATTGGCTCACGACGGGCCGCCCGGTTCGCGCTTGGCGAGGAACACCCCGCCGATGACCGCCGCGAGCAGGAGCACGCTCACGACCTCGAACGGCAGCACGAACGAGGTGAACAGGGCCTCGGAGATATCCTTGGTGGAGACGCGCTGGACCGTGGCCGCTTCGCCCCAGTCGGTCGCGAGGACCGCGAGGACGATCACGAGCGCCACGACGATCGACGCGAGAGCGGCGGCGCGGGCCTGGGTCTGGAAGACGAGCCGTGCCGGGGCATCCTTGGTCTGGGTGAGCATGATCGCGAACAGGATCAGGACGCTGATCGCGCCGATGTAGACGATGACCTGGGCAGCGGCCACCAGCGGCGCGCGGAGGATGACGTAGATCCCCGCGAGGGCCCCGAAGCAGACGATCATTGCGAGGCCACAGCGGATGATGTCGCGCATCGTCACCACGAGCAGCCCGGCGATCAGCATGACCGCCCCGAAGATGAAGAACAGGGCGTCCGTCCAGTCCTGACCAAGGAACAGGACCATGATCCCGGCGATCCCGGTGACGGTGCCGACGACGATGAGCGTCAGGAGGATCGGGACGAGGTGCTTGACCACGGACGCGCGACTACTCGTGACCGCTGGTCAGCAGCGCCGTCCCGGCGCCGTTCCCGTGGTCATGACCGTGCCCGTGGGCGTGTCCGTGTCCGTTCCCGTTGGTGGACCCGGCCGGGATCCCGGCGATCGTCGCGGGGAGCATCGGGAGCATCCGGGCCGGGTCGAGCGGTCGGCCCTGGGCGGCGGCCGCCTCGGCCCAGCCGCGCTCGCGGCGGATGTACGTGACCTCGGTCTCCCGGTCGATGGCCGCGAGCGCCAGCAGGTCGATCATCGGCTCCTCGCGGCTGGTGTGCGAGAGCTCGAAATCGCCGCCGTCGCGCAGCGCGTCGTATGGGCACGCATCCACGCAGATCCCGCACAGGATGCAGCGGCTCTCGTCGACCTCGTACTTCTCGAGCACGCGCGGCTTGGGCATCAGGGCGCCCGTCGGGCAGGTCTCGGCGCAGCGACCGCAGGACACGCACGGGGTGTCGTTCAGGCTCATGTCGAGCGGCGTCGTGACCAGCGTGTCGAAGCCGATGCGCATGAAGTCATAGCAGGCGGCGCCGACCACCTCGGAGCAGACCTGGGCGCACCGGCCGCAGTCGATGCAGCGCGATGGTTCGCGCAGGATGAACGCGTGCGAGTCGTCGCGGATGTAGTCGTGGTTGACGCCCGTGAAGCGGTTCTCCGTCACGCTCCGATAGCCGGCCCCGGCGTGGTACTGCGGCTCGAGGGTCGGCAGGGTCGTCCCGTACTCGATGCCGAGCCGCCGCAGGTCGCAGAACCCGATCGCCTCGCAGGTGCACTGGAGGCAGCGGGTCGATTCGGCGACGGCGGCCTCGCGGGTGTACGGGAGCTCGTACTCGATGTAATCGTGGTTGCGCTCCTCGGCCTCCATGGCCTGCATCCGGTAGCGCGGCTCCTTGACCTCGGCCGTGAACGGCACGATCGAGAGGAACTCCGGTTGCGGCTCGGCCAGCGTCTGGCGAGTCCGGATGGCCGTCAGGTCCAGGCCCTGCAGATAGGCATCCACCGCGTACGCCGCACGGCGCCCCTCGGCGATCGCCTGGACGACCGTCGCGGCACCGATGCGGACATCGCCGGTCCCGAAGACGCCGGGCCGCCCCGTCTCGAACGTGACGGCGTCCGCCTTGAGCCGCCACTGCTTGGTCTTCTCGGGGCCTTCGTTGCCGGGCTGTTCGAGCCAGTCCAGCTCCGGCCCCTGGCCGATGGCGAGGAGGACGCGATCGCACGGGATGACGAACTCCGTGCCGGGCGCCGGCTCCGGGCGTCGACGGCCCGACGCATCGGGTTCGCCGAGCTGCATCCGGATGAATTCGACGCCGGTGACGTTGCCGGCCTCGTCCACGATGACCCGAACGGGCCCCGCCTGGAAGATGGCGGTGACGCCCTCCTCGATGGCCTCGTGGACTTCGTTCGATGCCGGCATGTCCTTCATGTCGCGGCGGTACACGAGCGTCACCTCGCTGGCTCCCTGACGGACCGACGTCCGCGAGCAGTCCATCGAGGTGAAGCCGCCGCCGATGACCACGACCCGCTTGCCGACGTGATCGGGGTAGGGCAGTCCCAGGGTCGCCGTGCGCAGGTACTCGAGCCCGTCGAGGACCTCGGCGGCGTCCTCGTTGGGGATGCCCAGCTTGTTCGTGTCGTAGCAGCCGATGGCCAGGACGACGGCGTCGTAACCCTGGTTGGTCAGATCGTCGAGCGTGAAGTCCCGCCCGAGCCCGGCGTTGCAGACCATCTTGCCGCCCAGCCGGGTCACGGACTCGTATTCGGCCTCGAGGACCTCCACCTTGGGCAATCGGTACTGCGGGATCCCGTAGCGGAGCATCCCGCCCGGCGCCGGGTCACGCTCGAAGACGGTCACCTCGTGACCGGACAGCAGCAGGTAGAACGCGGCGGCCATGCCGGCCGGCCCGGAGCCGATGACCGCGGCGCGGCGGCCGGTCGCCGGCTGGCGCTCGTAGGGGATCGGCGGATCCACGCCCTCGTCGAGCATCGCCTTGAGGACCTGGTCGCCGGCATAGCGGTGGCTGTCGCGGATCGCGATCGCCTCGTCCACCTCGTCGCGCCGGCAGTGCTCCTCGCACGGGGCGGGGCAGACGCGGCCGAGGACCGAGGGGAACGGGATCGTGCGCTTGAAGATCCGTGCGCTCTCCCGCCAGTTCGCTTCCGCGTTGGCCTTGAGGAACCCGGGGATGTCGATGTGACTGGGGCACTTGTTCTGGCACGGCGGCAGGCAGTAGGCGTTGTGGTCGCTGAAGATCAGCTCGAGGTTCGTGCGCCGCAGCCGACGGATCTCCTCGGTCTGCGTCTGGACCTTCATGTCGGGCTCGCACGTCCGCGAGCAGCTGATCGGCGGGTGCTCCTCACCCTCGACCTCGACCACGCACATCCGGCAGGCCCCGAACCCGGGCAACTTGGGTTCGTAGCAGAGCGTCGGGATCTCGATGCCGTTGTCCCGGCAGACCTCGAGGATCGTCTGGCCCTCGAAGCCCTCGATGACGCGCCCGTCGACCTCGATGCGGATGCGCGGCGTCGACTGCGGTCGCTGCGGCGAGCGCGTCTCGAGGAGCCGGTCGGCGAGCGAATCCGGCTCCGGGAGGGGGCGGCTGTCGGGGCGCGTCAGAAGGTCGGCCATGGTCGCCTTATGCGGTGGCAGCGGCGGTCACCGCGATGGGGTGACAGACGCCGGCTGGGCAGGTGCTGCGCAACAGGTGGTCGTCGACTTCGGAGCGGAAGTATCGCATCCCACTCGTGAGCGGGAGCGTCGTCAGGCGCTCGTGGTCGCACAGCGCGGAGCCGACGATGTCGGCCGACAGGTCCGCGAGGAGGTCCACGTCCGTCGGTCGCGGCCGTCCCTCGACGGCACGATCCGCGATCTCCACGAGCCGGCGGGTCCCGATCCGGCACGGGATGGTCTTGCCACATGCCTCGCCAGCACAGAACCTCGTCAGGAGACGGGCCAGGTCCACGACGCACGCCCGGTCGTCGGCGACGACGACCGAACCTGAGCCGACGTGGGCGCCGGCGTCGCGAAGCGCGTCGAACGTGTATGGCGTGTCGAGCGCGTCGGGCGGCAGGATCCCGCCGGATGGCCCGCCCACGAGGATGGCCTTGATCGTCCGGCCGGCCGGGAGCGCGCCACCGAGTCCGACGATGTCCCGCAACGGGGTCCCGAGCGGGACCTCGGCGATGCCGTCGCCCGACGGGGTCCGAAGCTGGACGAGCACGGTGCCGGGGCTGCCCTTCGCCCCGATCTTCGCGAAGGCCTTCGACCCATGGCGAAGGATCCACGCGACGGCCGCGAGGGTCTGGACGTTCTGGACCACCGTCGGCATGCCCCACAGGCCGCGCTCCGCGGGATGTGGTGGACGCTGCTCGGGCTGGCCGCGCTTCCCCTCGAGCGCCTTCAGCAGCACGGTCTCCTCGCCGAGCATGTAGGCGCCCTGGACGGGCCGGACCGCCAGGGTGAGGTCGCGCCCCGGTCCGAAGGCATCGAACCCGATGAACCCGCCGTCCGACGCGGCCCCGATGGCGGCCTCGAGCCCGGCGATCAGCGCGGCGTCCTCCGCCCGCACCGCGATGAAGGCTTCGGTCGCGCCGATCGCGAAGGCGGCGATGGCGGCGCCCTCGATCACCGCGAACGGGTCGCTGGCCAGCAGGAACCGGTCCGTGATGGAGGCCGGATCCGCCCCGTAGCCGTTCGCCACGACGTACCGGCGCGGCGCCTGGGTGGTGGCGGCCGTACGCCACTTGTCGGCCACGGGGAACCCGCCGCCGCCCCGGCCGCGCAGGCCGGACTCGCCGATCGTCGCGATGGTCGCGGTGGGTCCGTGGTCCCGGATCGCGGCCTTGAGACCGGTGAACGCCCCGTTGCGGATCGCGGCATCGAGGTCGGCCGGATCGGCCGCCTCGGGACGCGTCAGCAGGGTGCTCGCCCAGCCCTTCGGGGTCGTCAGACGGGTCGTCACGACGGTCGACCCGCGTCGCGTGCGGTGCCGAGCGCCGTACCCAGCGCGCTCAGGTAGGCCGCCTCGGGGGGCCGATGGGCCGCGACCGCCTTCGCCTGCGTCGTCGCGGTCGCGGGTTCGAAGCGCAGGTGGGCGTAGTAGCTCGCGGTCCCGTAGATCATCGCGTACCACGCGCCCGTGAGCTGGCTGATCCGCTTGAGGGCAGCCACGGGCAGGTACCCGTAGGCAGTCTGCGTCGACTCGAGGATGGCCAGCATCCGAGCCGGGTCGTGATCGTGTTCCTCGAGGATGGCGTCGACGGCTGCGAGGTCGATGGCCTGGAACGGCTGATACGCGGGATCCGGGACCGGCCGGCCGGACCGCCGCAGCGCGGATTCCTCCCGTCGCTCGCCGTACGTCTCCGACGCGCCCCAGTGGATGTGGTACCGGCCGCGGGTGTCCATGCCGCCCATGTCGATGCACTCGATCGGGCAGGCCTGGGCGCACTGGAAGCAGGTCTCGCACTTGAGCGTGCCCCACTCGTCGTAGAGGAGCTGGAGCCGGCCGCGGAACTTGTGCGGCACGTCGAGACGGACTTCGGGGTACTTGATGGTCACCTTGGGTTCGAAGAACCGGCGCAGCGTCAGGCTCATGCCCTTCACGATGCCGAGCCCGGGGATGAAGCTCATCTCAGGGCCGCAGGCTCTTGACCACGACGATCGCGGCCGCGGTGATGAACAGGTTGAGCAGCGACGCCGGCAGCAGCCACTTCCAGGCGAAGTCCATGAGCTGGTCGATCCGGACCCGCGGCAGCGTGCCGCGCATCCACACGAAGGTGAAGACGAACGCGTAGGTCTTGCCCATGAACCAGATCACCCCCGCGACCCAGTCGAGGCCGATGAACGCCCATGCCCCCACCGCGGTGACGATGAACAGGTTCGCCAGCACGAACCCGCCGAGCAGCGCGTGCCAGCCCTTGATGCGCGAGCTCGCGATCCAGATCGGCGCGGCGAAGAACAGGGTCAGCGCCACCGGCGCGATCCCGATGAGCAGCAACAGCCCGATGCCGAGCGACCCGAGGTCGATCGTGGCGAGTTCGATGGGCCACGGCCATGGGAACGGGGCGTTCCAGCCACCGAAGAACAGCACGACCATGAGCGCCGACACCACGAAGACGTTCACGTACTCGGCGAAGAAGAAGAACCCGAAGCGCATCCCGGAGTACTCGGTCGCGAACCCGGCCACGATCTCCGAGTCCGCCTCGGTCAGGTCGAACGGCGTGCGGTTCGCTTCGGCCGTGGCGGCGATGAAGAAGATCAACGCGCCCAGCGGCTGCTTGAAGACGTTCCAGTCGGTGAACCAACCGCCGCGGACGAGCTCGTTCGCCTCGTTGTAGATGGGCCCTTGCATCAACACGATCTCGTTGAGGCTCATCGTGCCCGCCAGCAGGACCAGCCCCACGACCGACAGCGTGAGCGGGATCTCGTAGCTGATCACCTGGGCCGCGGACCGCAGCCCGCCCAGGAGCGAGTACTTGTTGAAGCTGGACCAGCCGGCCATCAGCAGGCCGACGACGCTGAGCCCGCCGATCGCGAAGAAGTACAGGAGACCCAGGTTCATGTCCTGGCCGAACAGGCCGGGCGCGAACGGGATCACCAGCAGGCTCATCACGCTCGCGAGATAGACCGTGACCGGGGCCCACGTGAACACGAGCGGGTCCGCACCGGTCGGAGTGAAGTCCTCCTTCATGAGGACCTTGAGGCCGTGGACCACCGACAGGAGCGACCCGTACGGCCCGACGCGGTCCGGTCCGAGACGAAGGTTCATCAGCGCGATGATCTTCATCTCCATGTAGATGATCAGGAACGCGGTCGGGACGGTGATCAGCAGGATCACGGTGGCCGCCACGACGAACCGGACGATCGGCAGATTCGCCGCAAGGATGTCGACGATCCCGGCCCCGAAGACCGCGATGACCACGACCAGCCCGACGGTCAGCGCCAGGAGCAGCGGCACGAG
>CAYMTJ010000004.1:56802-72383 GCA_964393345.1 uncultured Anaerolineaceae bacterium
TGGATGAACGACGGGTCGTGGATCCGCATGCGGAAGGGCTGGTCCGTCCCGTCGCTCACGACGTAGGCGGCGTACTGGCCACGCGGCCCCTCGACGGCGGCGTACGCCCGTCCGGGGCGCGGCCGCAGCAGCCGCGGCAGCTTGGCCATCACCGGGCCGTCCGGCATGTTGTGGAGACACTGGTCGATGATCCGGAGGCTCTGCTTGATCTCGTCCATCCGGAGCAGGTAGCGCGCCAGGCAGTCGCCCTCCTCGCGCGTCGGGATGTCGAATTCGAGCTCCGGGAAGACGCTGTACGGGTGCGCCCGCCGGACGTCGAACGGGACGCCCGTCGCGCGCAGGTTCGGGCCGGTCATGACCATGCGGAGGGCGGTCGCCGAGTCGATCGTGCCCAGACCGCGCATCCGGCGGACGAAGATCTCGTTCTCGTTGAGGAGCGCGTTCCCGGCCTCGATCTGCTCGGTCGCGTGGCTCATCCAGTCGCCGAGCCGGCTCATGAACTCGTGGTTCAGGTCCCCGTTGACGCCGCCGATCCGGAAGTAGTTGAACAGCATCCGCTGACCGGTCAGGCTCGCGAGCATGTCGACGATCTCGTCGCGCTCGATGAAGGACCACAGGATCGGCGTCAGGCCACCGAGGTCCAGGGCCATCCAGCCGAGGAACAGCGCGTGGCTGGCGATCCGGTTGAGCTCCGTCGAGAGCACGCGGATGTACTCGGCGCGACGCGGGACCTCCACGTCCAGCAGCTTCTCGAACGCCATGACGCCCGGCCACTCGCAGAACAGCGAGCTCACGTACTCCAGCGGGTCGAGGTAGCAGATGGCCTGGTGGTAGTCCGCGTTCTCGCACAGCTTCTCGACGCCGCGATGGAGGTACCCCAGCACCGGGTCGAGATCGACCACCTTCTCGCCGTCGAGCTTGAGGACCACCCGCAGCACGCCGTGGGTCGAGGGGTGCTGCGGACCCATGTTGATGAGCATCTCGCCGTCACGGAGCGTGTAGAACTCCGCCTCACGCTCCGTCCGCGGGGGATAGGGCGGGACCGGCTCGAACACGCCGAGCTCGCGGTCGAGCTGGACGCGCGGATCGTCGAGAGAGGGACGTTCGCTGATGGTGGGCATGTCTCGGTCGCTCAGCGGGCCGATCGTCGCACGAGCGCGGTGGCCGGCGCGTTCCGTGGCGTGTGGGTCCGCTCCATCGGCCGGACGCCCGCACCCGGCGAGCGGGCGGCATCGTCTGGCAGGTAGAAGTCCTTGCGCAGCGGGAAGCTGTCGTAGTCGGGTGGCATGTAGATCCGGCGCAGGTCGCGATTGCCCTCGAAGGTGATCCCGAACATGTCGTAGGCCTCGCGCTCCATCCACTCCGCGCCCTTCCACAGGAAGGTGGCCGACGGGGCGCGCGGGTCGTCCCGCGACAGGCCGCCGGCGATCACGCGCAGCCAGTCGCTGGTCGTGTCGCTCCAGAGGTGGTAGACGACCTGCATCTCCTCGCCGGTATCGACGCCGGCGAGGTCGGCGAGGAACTCGAAGTGGAACGCCGGTTCGTCGTGGAGCGCGGTCAGGACCGCGACCACGTCGCCGGCGCCGATCCGGATCTCGGTCTCGTCATGGCGCTGACGCACCGGGCCCGAGAGCTGGTCGCCGAACCGCGCCTCGAGTCGCGACTTGAATCGTCGATCCACGCCTAGAGGTCCTCGGGCACGGTAGGGCCGATCGCTCGGTCGGGCCAATGGCCGCGACGCTCCTTGACCAGCTGCTGGAGCTTCATCATCCCGTAGATGAGGCCCTCGGGCCGCGGTGGACAGCCAGGGACGTAGACGTCGACGGGCATGACCCGGTCGATGCCCTCAACGGTCGAATAGCTGCGCTTGTAGCGGCCCCCCGAGCAGGTGCAGTCGCCCATCGCGACGCACCACTTCGGCTCCGGCATCTGCTCCCAGAGCCGGACGAGCGGCCCCGCCATCTTGGTCGTCAACGTCCCGGCCACGATCAGCACATCGGCCTGGCGCGGGCTGGCGCGGAACGGGAACATGCCCCAGCGGTCCATGTCGTTCTTGGACGTGGCCGTGGACATCATCTCGATCGCGCAGCAGGCGAGTCCCGACAGCAGCGGCCACAGGCTGTTCATCCGGATCAGGTCGAGGACGTAGTCCGCCTTGGTGGGGATGACCTCGAGCACGCCGCCCCAGCGCGCGTCGTCGCGACGGCCGAGACCGCTCGCCTCGTATTCGCGCAAGTGCGTGATGTCGCTCGGCTGACCGCCGCCATAGGCCTCCGGGTCGTCCGCCTGCCACAGCGTGTTTGGCACGACGAGCGGGGTCGTGACCGCCCGGTCCCCGGCCGTGGTCACCGCGGATCCCCCCGCGGCGCCTCCCTGGTCCTTCGAGGTCATCGCCACGTCAGCGCTCCCTTCCGCCAGGCGTACCCGAGCCCGAGGAGGAGGATCGCGACGAACAGGAACATCGTGATCAGGGCGCTCACGCCGCCGTCGAAGGTGAACGCCCACAGGTAGATGAACACGACCTCGATGTCGAACGCGACGAACAACAGCGCGTAGATGTAGAACGACAGGCCGAACCGGCCGTGCGTGTCGCCATAGGTGTCGATCCCCGATTCGTAGGGCAGGCCCTTGTGTTCATCACCGCGATTGCGATGGGACACGAGCCATGCGGCACCGATCGTCAGGAACACGAAGGACACGCCCGCGAAGGCGAAGCCCACGATGTACCAGATGCTGGTCAACCGAACTCCCTTCGGGCGATGCCGCCGCGCGGGCATCGCAGCCTGGAGACCCCTGGGCGAACGGGCAGGCGCACCCGCACGGAGCGCACCGGCGCCCATCGGCATTCTAGCAGCGGGGAACGGCTCGACGCCGGGGCACGACCGGGCGCGGAAGGGCCCGGATGGGCCTCAAGGGTGGGGAGCGTCGGGAAGCGGCGCGCGCCGAGCGCGCGTGCAGGTTCGCGCGCCGCTTCCCGTCATGGTCGTGCCCGACCGTGTCGAAGCGTGCGCGCCGCCGGAGTTGGTCGGCAATAGGTAGCTCGCCCTAGTCCGGGGCGGTCCGCGCCGGTCCGGAGCGGTCTGGCGTGGTCCGGCGTGGTCCGGCGCGGTCAGGCGCGGTCGAGCGGAGGCCGGGCACCCCGCCGCGGGATCCGGTAGGCGAGCGCCCGAAGTGGCGCCGCGGGCGGCCAGTCACGACCGAACGCCATGACCCGGAAGCGACCCATCGCCGATGGATCCAGCAACCGCAGCATCGCCGCGCGCAGCGCCAGATAGGCCTCCATGGACGTCGCCGGGTCGGCCTGGATCGCCTGGAGTCGCCGCTCGATCCCGAGGCCGATGAGGGCTTCGGCCTGGGTCGTGATGCCCACGGTGATCAGCCCGGCGGCACTCGCCGCGGCCTCCACCGCGGTGACGTCGACGTGCGCCGTGAGGTCCTGCCGGCCGACGTGGCGGTACGGGTCGTCGTGGACCCGGTGCGCGACGAACGCCCGCAGCGTCCCGTCCCGGCGGCGGATCGGATCATGACGCTCGGCCGCGCCGGCGCCGTAGTCGATGAAGACGGCCAGCCCGCGCGCGAGACTGGCGGCCACCGACGCGATCCACGGATCCGTCGCGAGGCAGACCTCGGTGGTCTGACCGTCGAGCAGGGTCACGCCCTCGGACGCGAGTCGAGCCGCGAGCGCTGGGGTGGATGGCTCGATCTCGACCTCGACGAACGCACCGGCCGGATCGACGGACACCGCGATCTCGCGGAGGGCGGGCCCCCGCTGCCGGACCCGATGGACCGGGAGGGCATCGAGGACTTCGTTGGCCAGCACCAGCCCCACGATCGGAGGCTGGTCGCCGGTCGTCGCCCGATCGTCCGGGCGGAGCACCGCCCCGAACCCCGCCGCGCGAAGACGATCGGCAAAGGCCGCGGACCGGCGCTCGTCGACCTCCACCGGTTCATACGCGAGCGCGTCGAGCACGGCCGCTCCATCCGCTCGGAGCGCGTCGAGCATCGACACCGCCAGCGCGCCGGTGCCGGCTCCGTATTCGCGCACGACGAACGGGTCCGGCCGACCGAGACCGTCCCAGACGTCCACGACCACGCCGGACAGCGCCGCACCGAAGATCGGATGGAGCTCCGGGGCGGTCAGGAAGTCGCCGGCTCGTCCGGGCCGAGGGGTCGAGCTGCGGTAGTACCCACCGTCGGGGTCGTACAGGGCGAGGTCCATGAACCGGGCGAAGGGCATCGGCCCGGTCCGGGCGATCTCCGCGCGGATCCGTTCCGCCAGCGCGTCGTCCTGGCCGACCGCGTCCGGGTCCGGGAGGACGTGACGGCGAAGGCCGAGGCGCATCGATGGGTCGTCGGTCATCGTCGCGGATGCTACGGGTGTCGGCCGAGGACCAGGCGACACCCGGGACCGACCAGCGTGTGCCCGCCGAGCAGCACCGGGATCGCGGCGTCGGCCGCACTTGCCGTGAGGTCACGGAGCCACGGGTCCGCGATCCGGGCGGGCGAGAGCAGGTCCGAGGAGAAGCGGTCCTCGGCGGCGGGCCAGCGACGTTCGTCGACGCCGAACCGATGCGCCAGGAGCACGCGCGTGTCGATGATCGCCCCATCGCCGAGTCGCGCGACGACCGGCCCGAGCGCCGCTGGGCCGTCCCGGTCGAGCAGCGCCCCGAGGACCGACGCGGCGGGGCGCTGCCCACGCCGGGCCGTCCGCATCCCCCGTTCCTCGATGAGTGCGCGAGTCCGCGACGCGGTCGATCGCTCGAGCCACGCGAGGGTCGCCGCCGACGTCCGACCCGCGACCACCAGCTCCGCGCCCGGGTCCGCCGCCACGGAACGGAGGGCGGCGATGCGGACCGTGACGGGCCGGAGATCGACGCCCGCCGCGGCCGCCGTGTGCGCCACGCCGCGAGCCCCGAGGAGCACGAGGTCGATCGGCCCATCGACGTCCACCCCGAGCCGCCACCGTCGGCGTAGGTCGCTGACGGCGTAGCGCGCGTCGGTCGCGAGCCAGCGCGGGAGGGCGTTGTCGCCGTCGAGGTCCGGCAGGTCGTGCAGCCCCGCGGTCGCGTCCGAGAGGGCGACGACATCCGCGGAGAAGGGATTGTTGACCAGGGCTCGGCGACCTTCCGCCCCGGCCGCGGCGACGAATGCCCGCCGATCGGCCGCCGTCGCGAGCGGGATCGCCCCGGACCCGAGGACGACGAGGCCCGCCGGGCGCTCGGCCCGCACGAGCTCGCGGAGCCGCACGCCGAACGGTGTATCGTCGGGCGGTCCGACCACGATCCGAACGTCGCCCGCGCCGGCATCGCGGAACCCGGCCGCGTGGCGCTGGGCGAGGGCGAGCCGCTGGGCGGCCACCCAGCGCTCGATCGGCCCGCGATCGGGGCCGGGATCCGGATGGAAGATACGGACGGCGACCCGGCGCATCGCCGGAGTCTAGCCGCCGCTCAGGAGGTGCCGGTGACCCGCCGACGCGTGCGAGCCTACGTCGGTCTCGGGGCGAACGTCGGCGACGCCCCGGCGACCCTCGCTCGCGCCGTCTCGGCGCTCGCAGACCTGCCGGGGACCAGGATCCGCGGTGTCTCGCGCCTCTATGTCACCGCACCCGTCGGCGTCACGGACCAGCCGGACTTCCACAATGCGGTCGTCGCGATCGAGACGCCGGCCGGCACCGACCCGGCCGTGGGCGCCATCGACCTGCTGGTCGGCCTCAAGGACATCGAGCGGGCGTTCGGGCGGCAGGTCCGGGGTCGCTGGGGCCCGCGCGAGATCGACTTCGACCTGCTGGTGTTCGGTCGGGTGCCGATCCGCGTGGAGCGTCCCCCGGCCGGCCGGTCGCTGGCCGACGACGCGGACGGCGGGAACGCCGCGCCACCGTCGTTCCTCGAGGTCCCGCATCGCGACGCGCGGGAGCGGCTGTTCGTCCTGGCGCCGCTCGCGGACCTCGCCGCGGGCCTCGTGCCGCCCGGCTGGGGCGAGACGATCGAGACGGCCAGGCGGCGCCGCCTCACCATCGAGGGCCCGGACGCGGTCCGGCCCATCGCTCGCTGGGATCCGGTGGCGCATGCTTGGCGTCGCGTCGAACGCGATGGAGCCGGCGCGGCGACGACATCGAAGGAGTCAGGGCGATGACCGAGATCCTCCAGTACGACCCGCCGCGCCGCTGGGCCGCGGCCTCACGCGTGGGCGACCTCCTCTATCTCGCGGGTGAGACCGGGATGGATCCCACGACCATGACGATCGTGCCCGGCGGCGTGGAGGCCCAGACCGAGCAGATCATCGTCAACATCCGCACGACGCTCACCCGGTTCGGCGCCGACCTCGGGGACGTGTTCAAGCTGACCGTGTTCCTCACCGACATGGCGGACCTGCCGGCCGTCGGGGCCATCCGGGCCCGGCACTTCACGACGCCGCTGCCCTCGTCCGCGATCGGGGTGGTCGCCTTGGCCTCGCCCGAGATGCGGGTCGAGATCGAAGCCATCGCCCGTATCCCGGGCTGACCGTCCGGACGCGCTACGCTTGAGGACCCCGCGCCCAGGACCGCACCCGGAGATCGGACCACGATGACCAAGATCGGCTATGCCGCGATGCTCGAGCAGTTCCACCCGACGCCATTGCTCGACTGGTGCGCCCAGGCGGAGGACGCGGGCTTCACGGCCGGGTTCATGGTCAGCGAGCACTTCCATCCGTGGACGCCGCAGCAGGGGCAGAGCGCGTTCGCGTGGGCGTTCATGGGGGCGCTGGGGGCGCGAACGTCGCTGCGCTTCGGGACCGGCGTCGCCTGCCCCAGCTTCCGCTACCACCCGGCCGTGATCGCCCAGGCCGCCGCCACCTTGGGCGCGATGTATCCCGACCGGTTCTGGCTCGGTCTCGGCGCCGGCGAGGCGCTCAACGAGCACATCCTCGGCGGCAGGTGGCCAGAGGTCGGCGTGCGCTCGGCGATGATGTTCGAGGCCATCGAGATCATCAACAAACTGTTCACGGGCGAGGTCGTCCGGCACAAGGGAACGCACTTCACGCTCGAGAGCGCGCGGCTCTACACGCTGCCCGAGCGGCCCGTGCCGATCTACGTCGCGACCGCCGGTCCGCTCAACGCCAAGAAGACCGGGCGCCTGGCCGACGGCATGATCACCGTCGGGGCCGCCGATGCCAAGCTCAAGGAGCTCTGGGAGAACAACGACCTCGGCCAGCGCGAGGCGGGGAAGGACCCGTCGCGATCCCCGAAGATCCTGCAGCTCCACCTGAGCTGGGCGGCCACCGACGAGGAGGCGGCCGAGATCGCGGTCAAGGAGTGGCCCAACGGCGGGATGGCGTTCCCGAAGCAGGACATCCGCAATCCCGAGGACTTCGCCGCCATGGCCAAGCTGGTCAAGCCCGAGCACTTCGTCAACCGGATGCTCATCACGGCGGATCTCGACCGCCACATCGAGAACATCCAGCACTACGTGGACCTCGGCTTCGACGAGATCCACCTGCATCACGTCGGGCGCGACCAGGCCGCCTTCATCGAGACGTTCGGGACGGAGGTCCTGCCGAACCTTCGGCTGGGCTGAGCGCAGCCGGCCTGACCGGCCGACCTTGGATCGCCGGCGCCTAGAGGCGGACGCGCGGGGGGCTGTCGCGGTCGAACATGTGGACGGTGTCCACGAAGCGGACCTGCTTGGTCTGGTAGGCCATCACCAGCGAGTGCGTCCGGGCGCCACCGCCGAAGAAGCGGACGCCTTCGAGCAGGTCGCCGGCGGTCACGCCGGTCGCCGCGAACACCAGGCTCTCGCCCGGCGCGAGATCCTCCGTGTGGTAGACGCGGTCCTCGTCGCCGTGCCCCATCCGGTCGCCCCGCTCCCGCTCGTCGTCCGAGCGATAGCGGAACCGTGCCTGGATCTCGCCGCCGAGGCAGCGCAGGGCGGCGGCGGTGATGACGCCCTCGGGGGCGCCGCCGATGCCCATGACCGCGTGGACACCGGTCCCCGAGACCGCGCACGAGATCGCGGCCGACAGGTCCCCGTCGCCGATGAGCTTGATCCGGGCACCGGCATCGCGGACCTCGGCGATCAGCGCGTCGTGGCGCGGCCGCTCGAGGATCACGACCGTGATGTCGCCCACGCGTCGGCCGAGGGCCTGGGCGATCGCATGCAGGTTGTCCGTGGGGGTCGCGCGGATGTCCACCTTGCCGGCGGCCACCGGCCCGACGCACAGCTTCTCCATGTACGTGTCCGGGGCGTGCGTCAGGCCGCCCTCCTCGGAGGCGGCAAGGACCGTGATGGCGCCGGCCTGGCCGAGCGCCACGAGATTGGTCCCCTCCAGTGGGTCCACGGCGATGTCCACGGCCGGGACCTTGTCGCGGCCGCGATCCGCCCGCCCGACCTCCTCGCCGATGTAGAGCATCGGAGCCTCGTCGCGCTCGCCCTCGCCGATGACGATCCGCCCCGCGAAGTCGATCTCGTCCATGGTCCGGCGCATGGCCTCGGTCGCGAGCTGGTCGGCCCCGTGCCGGTCACCCCGACCCATGGCGCGGGCCGACGCGATCGCGGCCTCCTCGGTGACGCGAACCATCTCGAGCGCGAGCAGCTGTTCCATGAGTCCCCTTTCTCGTTCGCGGTCAGAACCGGCGGGAGGCGCTCAGGCGGCCCCCGGTTCGGTGCTCAGCCGGTGCGCCCGCAAGGCGGCGGCGAGCACCGGAGCGAAGCGCACCCGGAGGTGCGTCAGCGACGGCGCGGAGCCGGCAACGAGGCGGCCGTGCCGGATCAGCGCCGAACCTCAATGGCGGAAGTGTCGTCGGCCGGTGAAGACCATCGCGAGGTGATGCCGATCGGCGACCTCGATGGCCATCTCGTCGCGGATGGATCCGCCGGGCTGGATGATCGCGGTCACGCCCGCGCCGGCCGCGGCCTGGATCCCGTCCGGGAACGGGAAGTAGGCGTCAGAGGCCATCACCGCGAGCTTCGCGCGGTCGCCGGCGCGTCGCAGCGCGATCTCCACGGACACCAGTCGCGACGCCTGGGCCGCCCCGATCCCGACCGTCGCACCGTTCCGTGCCAGGACGATGGCGTTCGAGCGGACGTGCCGGACGGCCCGCCACGCGAAGAGGAGGTCCGTGAGCTCCTCCAGCGTGGGTCGTCGCCGGGTGACCACCTGGAGGCGGCCCCGGTCGAGTCCGAGGTCGTCCTGGCTCTGGACCAGCAGCCCGCCGGCGACCCGCTTGAAGTCGAGGCTGGCGATCCCGTAGTCACGCATCCCCTCGACCGGATCGGCCGGCACGGAGAGCAGCTCCAGGCCGCTCTTGCCCTTGAGCTGCCCCAGCGCCGCCTGGCTGAACCCGGGAGCCACGACGGCCTCATAGGAGTTCGCCGCGATCTCGCGGGCCGTCGCGCCGTCCATCTCGCGGTTCACGGCGACGATCCCCCCGAACGAGGCCACGGGGTCGGTCTCGAGGGCGTGCCGGTAGGCCTCCACCAGCTCGTCGTGCGAGGCAAGACCCACCGGGTCGGTGTGCTTCACGATCGCGACCGTGGGTGCGGTGTAGTCGCGCGCGATGCGATAGGCGGCGTCGAGGTCGAGCAGGTTGTTGAACGACGGCCGGTCGCCCTGGATCTGCGTGGCATCGGCGAGCGTCCCGCTGCGATGCGTCGTCTCGCGGTAGAACGCGGCGCGCTGGTGCGGGTTCTCGCCGTAGCGTAGGTCGTCCACCTTCTCGAGGACCATCGCGAGCCGGCGCGGGAAGATGTTGCCGGAGATCTGGTTCAGGTAGGCCGCGATCTCCGCGTGGTAGGCGGCCACCGTGCTGAACGCCTCGGCGGCAAGGCTCGCCCGCGTCTCCGGGGTCACCAGGCCGTGCTTCCGGAGCTCCCCGACGATCCGGCCGTACTGCGACGGGTCCGAAGCGGCAGCGACGCCGGCCGAGTTTCGGGCGGCGGCACCGAGGAGCGCCGCGCCGCCGACATCGATCATCTCGATGGCCTCGTCCAGGCCGACGAGCTTGACCCCGACCGACGGGGCGAACGGCTTGACGTTGACCACGACCAGATCGATCGGCGCGATGCCCTGGGCCTCGAGCTCGGCCATCTGGTCCGGCTGGTCGCGGCGAGCGAGGATGCCGGCATAGACGGCATGGTGGAACGTCTTGACCTGCCCACCGACCGTGGAGGCGCCGTCGGACAGGTCCGCGATGGACGCGACGTCGACCCCGTCGCTGGCGAGGTGCTCACGCGTGCCGTCGGTGGCGAAGATCTCGATGTCGAGCGAGCGCAGGTCCCGGGCGAGGGACGTGATCCCGTCACGGTTGGCGACTGACAGCAGGGCTCGCACCTGGATGTTCCTCGCTCCCGTGATCTGCGGCGGCGCGCGCGTGGGTCGCCGCGGAAGGCGTCCCGGTCGGTCATCGAGGCGCCGCACCGCTCGGCCGAGTATAGCGCCCGGCATGGCATACTCCGGACCCGATGACCACCAGCGCGCCCGAGGCTCGACCGTGACCTTCGCCCCCTGGGACTACCTCTTCCTGGCCTTCAGCGGTCCGAACTTCCCGGATCTGTTCCACCCCACGTGGATCGCGTCGGGGATCCTGCTCCTGGTCCTGCTGGTCCTCTACAACCTGCGGACGCGCGCCCTCCACAAGCACCCGCCGTTCACCGACATGTGGGAATGGCTGTGGTGGACGGGGCTCGTCACGTTCAGCCTCCTGATGATCGAGGCGCTGTTCAAGTTCGACTACTTCCTCGTGCTGGCGACCGAGTTCATCGGCATCGGCACGCTCGTCTGGATCCGGTTCCGGCGCTTCCCGCCCATCCTCGCGGCGCACGAGGCGCGCCTTGCCCGCGAGCGCTACTACTCGAAGCAGAAGTTCGCCGACCCCGAGACCACGATCCGGAAGCGTGGCGGGCGACGCTCCCGAAGCCAGCGCCGCCGGCGCTGACGCGGGTTCGGGAGCCGCGCGAGTGCCGATCGAGATCCGCCGCTTCGGCGTCGGGCATCGCCGGCCCGAAGGCCCCGACGGGACGGTCGGCCTGACCGGTCAGGTCATCCACTCGGACGGGCGCGGCGTCATCACGGAGCTGGCCTTCGCCCGTGGTGCGCGCATCGAACCGCATGCCAGCCCCGATACGGCCTGGTTCATCGTGATCGAGGGCGGTGGCTGGGTGGGGATCGGCGATGACCGGACGCGGATCGCGGCCGGTGAGGCCGCGCTCTGGCCGGCGGACATCCCACACGCGGCCTGGACCGAGCACTCGGAGATGCGCGCGTTCGTCATCGAGTTCGATGGGGCCGACGACGCCCGGGTCATGGCCGGGCGCGCCCGGGCACTCGGCCCCGGCGAGGCGCGCGACCCTGCCGCGCGCGGCGAGGGCACGCTGGCGCCACGTGGCGGGAGTCCGGCGACCGGCTCCGACGGCGAACCGGCCTGACGCTGGTCCCGCCGGGCGGTACGTGACGACGTCCCGCAGCTTGTGCCGTGGGACGGTACGTGGCGACGTCCGAAGCAGCGGGGTGGCCAAGTCTCACCGTCCCACGGTCGTTCGGGACGATCTTGCCGTGGGACGGCACGCGACGACCAGGCCCGTGCCGCAGATGTCGCCACGTACCGTGGGACGTTCGCGGACCGGGCGCTCGGAGTCCTAGGCTCCCCGATGGAGCTGACGACGCAGCGCGCGCCGGATACCCCGCAGCGCGCGCACGAACCGGCGTCTGGAGGCGCTGACCACCGCATCGCCGGTCACCTCGACGGCCGGCGGGTAGGCGGTCGAGGCGACCTGGTGCATGAACGCGTCCGGGTCCTCGCCGGGTTCGAACACGTGGTGCAGCCCGTGCCGCCCGAGATACGCGGCGATCGTCGCGAACCGTCCCGCATGGCCGCGCTGCAGCGGCCCGTAGTCGGCGGCCGCATACAGGTCCGCGGCGTCGACCGTCGCCGGCACGTCCGGCATCGCGGTGTGCGGGATCTCGAAGTAGCGCGCCAGCTCGAGCGTCCGCGAATCGTGCGCGAGCACGTACGCGGGCGTGCCCGCGAGCAGGGCGGCGATGTTGCCGTGGATGCGGGACCCGAACGAGAAGTCATACCCGGCGAGGTCGTGCAGCCACGGCCACGGATCGGCGTACAGCCGCGTCCGCCGCTCGGTGAAGAACGGATGCGACCGATGGACCGGGTTCTCCCGCACGATCGACGCGGTCGCCGCCGCCTCGCCCCAGAGCAGGAGTTCCAGCGTGTCGACGTCCTGGGCCATGTACGTCAGGTGCGGATAGCGGGCCAGGTGGTGCGTCACGATCGGCCCCATCGCCTTGACGTAGGGCGACACGTTGATCGCCAGCCGCGCGTCGGTCGTCAGGACCGGCGCCCGGTCGCGGATCCGCAGTCGATCGCCGTGGAGGAACATCGACGGACAGCCGATGACCTCGACGTCGCGGAACCCGAGCCCGCCCAGATACGACGCCGTGTACTCGCCGCGCACGCCGATCGATGGGCCTCGCTCGAGTACGGCCCGGACGAACCGTCGCACGACATCGTCCATGGCGGTCAGCTTGCCGGGCTGGTAGCGGACGTTCGCCTGCGCGCCCACCCCGAGCACCACGACCGGGATCCGCAGGCGCTCGATGACCTCGGTCAGCCGGATCAGGGACGCCCGGAAACTGACCCGGAACGCGTTGGCGAGCGGGATGACGTACGCGTCGTATCGCTCGTTGATCCGGTCCGCGCCGAGCCGGTCCGCGTCGAACCGATCCGGGGTGATCGTCGTCCCGCTGGTCGCAAGCAGCCGATGCGCGCTCTCGATGAAGATGAGGTTGCCGCTGTTGTTGCCGATGAGGTTGTCGGCGAGGGTCACCTCGGCCGGCACGACCTCGAACGGTCCCTTCGGCGCGCGCAGGAGGATGCGGGTCATCCCCCAACGATAGGTCAGTCCGGATGGAGGATGGCGCCGAGCTGGCTGAGCGCGCGTGCGGTGGCGCCCCACACGGACAGGTCGGCCACGTCGTAGGCGCCGTAGCGAAGCGGCCAGTCGCCGATCGTCCGCTCCACCATCGTCAGCGGTGCGCCGGGCACGAAGCGGGCCATGGGCACCTCGAGGATCCTGGCCACCTCGGCCGGTGACGGGCGGAGGTGGGGACGGCGCTCCGCCACGGCCAGCACGGGCGTCACGGCGAAGTCACTCACGGGGATCCACAGGGGATCGAGCGTTCCCACGACCCGCAGGTCGGTCCGGTCAAGGCCCACCTCCTCCTCGGCCTCGCGCAGGGCGGTCGCGATCGCATCCGCGTCCGCCGGCTCCCGCTTCCCGCCGGGGAAGCTCACCTCGCCGGCGTGGTGGTCGCCGACGCTCGTGCGCTCGATGAGGACGACCCGCGTCTCCCCGGCGTCGTCGGGGAACAGAAGCGCCAGGACCGCGGCCGGCCGACCGGGACGCCCGGGTGGTGGGACCCGAAGTCGCTCGACGTGACCGCCGACGACCACCGGCATCAGGACGTCGGCCGGCGCCGGCAGCGGCTCGGGCAGGTGCGTCAGGCGGGCGAGCGCGGACTCGAACCGCACCTCGTCGCCGCGGCCCCTAGTTGACGAGTTCGTCGTCGCCGCGCTTCCGGCGCGTCGGCGGCAGGTCCAGGGGCGACGGAGCCGGTGCCCCGACACCGACCGCGAACGGTTCGTCGTCGGTCCGCGTCCGGGCGTCTCGCCGGACATCCTCGCCGAGGACCGTCGTCTCGTCCGTGCTGAACCGGAGCGTTCCGGACGTCAGGTCCGCGTCGGCCGTCACGGTATCCCCAGCCCGGAACTGCCCGGCGACGATCGACCGGGCGAGCGGATTCTCGACCAGTCGCTGGATGGTCCGCTTGAGTGGCCGGGCCCCATAGGTGGGATCCGTGCCCTCGCGCACGACCAGGGCCCGCGCGGCCGGCGTCAACTCGAGGGTCAGGTCCTGCGTCGCGAGCCGACGCGCCAGGTCCGCGAGCAGCAGGTCCACGATCCTGGTGAGGTCACCCTCCTCCAGGGCATGGAACACGATGACCTCGTCGACGCGGTTGAGGAACTCGGGCCGGAAGACGGACTGGAGGGTCTCGGTCAGCTCGCGCTTCATCGCCGCGTAGGCCTCGTCCCCGGCCCGGCCACCCGCGGCCGCGATGGACGCGCTGCCCACGTTGCTCGTCATGATCAGGACGGTGTTCTTGAAGTCGACGGTGCGGCCCTGGCCGTCGGTCAGGCGGCCGTCATCGAGGACCTGGAGCAGGATGTTGAAGACATCGGGATGGGCCTTCTCGATCTCGTCGAGCAGCACCACCTGGTACGGCCGGCGGCGGACCGCCTCGGTCAGCTGGCCGCCCTCTTCGTAGCCCACGTAGCCGGGGGGCGCCCCGACGAGCCGGGACACGGAGAACTTCTCCATGTACTCGCTCATGTCGATACGGACCATGGCGCTCTCGTCGTCGAACAGGAAGTCGGCGAGGGCCCGGGCGGATTCGGTCTTGCCGACCCCGGTCGGCCCGAGGAACAGGAACGAGCCGATGGGGCGGCGCGGGTCCTTGAGCCCGGCACGGGCCCGGCGGACGGCATCGGACACGGCCTGGATGGCCTCGTCCTGCCCCACGACCCGTTCGTGGAGCCGGTCCTCCATGGAGATGAGCTTCGCGGTCTCGCCCTCCATGAGGCGCTTGACCGGGATCCCGGTCCAGGCGCCGACGATGTCGGCGATGTCGTCCGCACCCACCTCCTCCTTGAGGAGCGACCCGGTGCCCTGGAGCGCGGCGAGCGCCGCTTCCTGCTCGGCGAACCGGTCATGGAGCGTCTTGATCGTCCCGTACTTGAGTTCTGCGGCCGTCCCGAAGTCGGCCTCGCGTTCGGCCTGCTCGATCCGCAGCTGGACGGTTTCGAGTTCCGCCTTCGTGGCGCGGATCCCCGCGATGGCGGTCTTCTCGGCTTCCCAGCGCTGCTTCATGCCGCCGGACTCCTCCTCGAGGTCCGCGAGTTCGCGCTCCAGCGCCTCGAGCCGCGCCTTGGAGCCCTCGTCGGTCTCCTTGCGCAGGGCCTCGCGCTCGATCTCCAGCTGGATCCGCCGGCGCTCGAGCTCGTCGAGTTCCACGGGCATCGAATCGATCTCCATGCGCAGCCGGCTGGCCGCCTCGTCCACGAGGTCGATGGCCTTATCCGGGAGGAAGCGCTCGGTGATGTACCGGTCCGAGAGCGTGGCGGCCGCCACCAGGGCTGAATCGGTGATCCGGACCCCGTGGTGGACCTCATAGCGTTCGCGCAGGCCGCGCAGGATCGAGATGGTCTCCTCGACCGAGGGCTGATCCACGATGACCGGCTGGAAGCGTCGCTCCAGCGCCGCGTCCTTCTCGATGTGCTTGCGGTACTCGTCGAGCGTGGTCGCGCCGATCGTGTGCAGCTCCCCGCGAGCGAGCATCGGCTTGAGCAGGTTGGAGGCGTCCATCGCGCCTTCCGCGGCGCCCGCGCCCACGACCGTGTGGAGCTCGTCGATGAACAGGACCACCTGCCCATCCGAGTCCTTGATCTCCTTGAGCACCGCCTTGAGGCGCTCCTCGAACTCGCCACGGAACTTGGCGCCGGCGATCAGGGCGCCGAGATCCAGGGACACGACGCGCTT
>CAYMTJ010000005.1:0-1622 GCA_964393345.1 uncultured Anaerolineaceae bacterium
GCTAGTTGACGCCCCCTCGGCCGTCCCACGGGAACGGCTTCCGGACGACGATCGCGAGGTCGGCGTCAGTCATGAACGTCGAGACCTGCGCCAGCGTGAGCCCGAGGGTGCTGGCGACGTCCGATCGCTGCTTCGTCCGCAGCTGGATGCACGGGTCCGTGGCGCTCAACCCGGCCCGACCACAGTCCGCCGGGGTGCCCCAGTAGCGGAGCGGGTCCGACGAGTCCGGGTTGGTCGTGGTGACGAGCGCGCCGGACGCGTTCTTGCCGGTCCAGCCCTGGGTCGGCGCCCCGGCGGCGATCCAGAGCGCGCCAAGGCAGACGTTGAAGTGCGGCGTGCCGATGTTGTTCTTCTTGGTGGCCTTGAGCGTTTCCTTGGGGATCACGATGAGCATGGACGTGGTGGGGATGGTGACGCCCAATCCGGCACCGGTGACTCGCAGGTCGGACCCGTCGGTGAACGGGTTCGACGAGCACTTGCCCGCCAGAGCGGCCTTGGGGACGATCGAGGTGGTCAGGAGCACGTTGGTGGCGCCGGGATCGTAGAAGTCGTCGCCCGTCGTGATCCTCCCGAACGATCGGACGTTGGCGCTGCTGACCTGGTTCTCGCACAGGGGCCCGTCGCAGGCCTGGAGCCCGTCCACGATGCGCGCCTGGGCGCTGACGCCATCGGCCGAGCCGGTCGCCGTCGCTCGAAGCTTGAAGTTCCCGGTGGGCGTGATCTTGGGCTGGTTGAGGAAGTCGGCGACGCCGTCGACCGTCGAGGCGGTCCACGTCGGGGACGATGTCCCGTCCCGCTTGAGCGTGATGCTGGTGGGCAGGACGCGGTTGCCGTACAGGTCCCGAGCAAGGACCTGGACGCCGGTCGAGTTCGCGGCGGCGACGCCGCACGGGTTGGGCGCCACCGCATTGGTCGGGACGCAGATGCTGTAGATCGGCTGGGCGGTCTTGGTATCGACCGGCTGGCCGTTGAACCCGGCATCAGCGCCGGTGGCGACCGAGAACTGGAGCGTCTTCACGACGTTGGGGTTCACGGCGAAGGATGGCGTCGTCGCTTCGACCGCGCCGTCGGCGAGCTTGAGCCACTGATCTGCGACCAGCTCGCGCTTGACCGCGGTGATCGACGCGGATCCGGAGCCGGTGCCGGCGCCCCAGGTCAGGTTGGCCGGGACCGTCGGCGGCGTGCCGAACGGCGACGCGACGAGGCTGGAGGTCACCGATGCCCCGGTCCCGTCGTAGTTCGTCTTGACGTTCGAATAGAGGTCGTAGGCGGTCGCCGAGAACGTGAAGGCGACGCCGGCGACCCGTGGGCTCGTCACCGAACCGAGGGTGAAGCTGCCGAGCGGGCCGGGCGCGACCGTGAAGTCGTTGCTCTGGCCGGTCTTGCCGTCGTCGTCGATCGTGAGGTGATTGCCGCTCGTGGCGAGATACGCGGTCACGGTGGCGGTGGCCACGCCGTCGACGAACGCGCTCAGGTCGAGATCCGCATCCTCGCTCACCGGAGCCGGCGAGATGCCCAGATTGCTGTCGAGGACGGCGCCACCCGTGTAGTCGGTCTTGATGTTGTCGTACTGGTCGTAGGCGGTCACGAAGACCGTGAACTCGGACCCGGCCGTCTGGTCC
>CAYMTJ010000005.1:1722-24679 GCA_964393345.1 uncultured Anaerolineaceae bacterium
GGGCGCCGCGTCGATCGTCGTCGTGTCCGGGTCGGGCGCGCCGGGGGTGAAGTCGATCGTGGCGTCGCCGGTCGTGACCGGGTCGCTGTCGATCGACCCGCTGATCACATGGGTGAGCGGGGCCGCGGTCTCGGCGACATCAGCGCTGTAGGTGCCGTTGGTGTTGTCGGTGACGACCAGCGCGCCACTCTGGTCGCTGGTCAGCTCGACGGTCGCGCCACCCGAGGTGATCACGTTGTCATAGGCGTCGATCGCCTGGACGGTCACTGTCGGGCTCGCGTCATCGACGCTCGCCGTGCCCGTGGAGGCGGTGATCGTGGAGTGACCGCTCGACGGCGCGCCCGGCGTGATCCCGAACGGATCGCTCGTCGTTTCCAGCAGCCCGCTCACCGCCGTCAGGGTGTACCCGCTGCCCGCAACGCGGACCGCGAGGTCACTGAACACCGCCACGCCGTCGACCGCGGCGACCGAGGCGGTCCCCTCGAGCGTCCCGCTGCTGAGCGTCAGCACGACGGGGTCGACGTAGCCGACCACCGGTTCGCCGATCTCGTCCTGGATCTCGACGGTCACGCTGAAGTCGTCGTCGGCCGTGCCGTTCGCCGGCTGGACCGTGAAAGCGAGCTGGGTCGGAGTCCCTGAGGCCAACGCGGCCCCAGGCGACGACGCCGACCAGACGAGCATCGATGTGGCCGCCAGCAGGGCGGCCATCAGCACGACGAAGGCGTTGCGTGCCCAGTCGGCGCGCTCCGCTCGGACGAAGGGGTACAGGGACTCTGGGCTCATGCTCGCGCGCCTCCGCTGGTGTCAGGTCTGGGGACCGTGGCCTCTCGACCGCGGGCGGGTCCGTTGCTCCAAGAGTACCCCCCTGACGCTAGCCCTCGAACAGGGGAATCGCCGGCCCGGTGCGTTTCGTCAACGTCGGCGCGACCGATGGTCCTGCCGTGCCGAGTCGGATCGGGTGCCGACCCGGGCCGACGTGATCGTCAGCCTTTGCGTTCGAGGATCGGGCGGGCGACCTCCGGCTTGTCGACGACGAACGCGAACATCGCACGATCGCCCCAGCGACCCAGGAACAGGTGGCCGTAGATGTTGACGCCGGCATCCGCGAGCGCCCGCGAGAGCCGCGCCATGCCGCCTGGCTTGTCGTCGACCTCGGTCAGGATGGACTCGCCTTCGATGTAGGTGTAGCCGCCCTCGTCGAGCACGAGCTTGGTGGTGTCGTCGTCGGCGGTCGTCATGATCACGTGGCCGGAGTCGCCCATGCTCCCGCCGCCGATCGCGCGCAGATCCACGCCACGCGCGGCGAGGGCCTCCGCGAGCGTCGCCATCGCGCCGGGCTCGTTCTTCAGCTGGACGACGAACTGGTTGGCCATGCGACCTCCGGGGACTGAGCGGACGCCGATTCTACCCTGCGGGACCCGCTCAGGGACCGGTTCGGATGGCGACGGCCCGTCGGTACGCGGCCTCGTACCTCGGCGCGGATCCGGTCACCCAGTCGAAGTCCACCGCCATCCCGCGTGCGACCACGTCGCGCCACGCGGCACCGCCGGCGGCGCGGATCGACATCGCCTGATCGCAGGCACCCACCAGGGCCTCCGCGGTCGGCCGATCGAACACGAACCCGGTCCCGGTCGTCGGGTGACGCGGCGTGTCCACGACGGTATCCGCGAGACCGCCTGTCCGGTGGACGATGGGCGGCGTCCCGTAGCGGAGGGCGATCATCTGGCCCTGCCCGCATGGCTCGAACCGCGACGGCATCAGGAAACAGTCCGCGCCAGCGTAGATCCGCCGGGCCATGACGCGGTCGAACCGCTCGATGAACGCCACGCGATCCGGCCGCGCGTCGGCCAGGGCCCGGAACGGGTCCGCGAGCGACGGGTGACCGCTGCCCTGGACGACGAGCCGTGCGCCGTGGTCGAGGAGCGCCGGCGCCGCATCGGCGACGAGGTCGAACCCCTTCTGCGGATCGAGCCGGCCGATCATCCCGAAGACGGCGCCGTCGTCGTCGGGGTCGAACCCGACACGGGTGAGCAGGTCCCGGCGACACGCCGCCTTGCCGCGCATGTCGTCCGCGGCGTACGGGGCCACGAGGTCGGGGTCGGTGGCCGGATCCCAGACGGTGGTGTCGAGGCCGTTGAGGATCCCGAAGAACCGGTCACCCTTGGCGCGCAGCGTCCCGTCGAGGCCCATCCCGAACGCTGGCGTCAGCGCCTCGGCGGCGAACCCGGGCGAGACCGTGTTCGCCAGCTCGCTGCGCTCGATGCCGGACCACAGCAGATCGACGCCGTCGGCGTCGGCCGCCACGACGCCGTCGCCGGGCCGGAGCCCGAGCTGACCCAGGGCGGATCGTGGCGTCCATCCGTGGTAGGCGAGGTTGTGGAGCGTGATGAGGATCGCGGCGCGGCCCACCACCGGGTCGTCGGCGTAGCGCGCGTCGCGGAAGATCGCGGCGGGTCCGGTGTGCCAGTCGTGGAGGTGGAGGACGTCCACCGCGACCCCGTCCGCCCGGAGCGCTTCGAGCGCGGCGCGACAGAACAGGCCGAACCGCCAGGCGTTGTCCGGGTAGTCCCCGTCGGCGTCGCCGTAGAACCCGTCCCGGTCGTAGGCCGCCGGGTGGTCCACGAGGCGGAGGCGATAGCCTTCGGCGGCGATGTCGATCATCGTCACCTCGCTGGACCCCGACGTGGCGGCCGGATCAGGCACGCGCAGGACCGAGCGTCGTGCACCCTCCGGCACCGTGACGCTCCGGTAGCGCGGCAGGAACACGTCGACGGGCGCCTCGACGATCCGGTCCGCGGTGCGACCGAGGGCCCGGGCGAGCGCATCGACGACGTCCGCCAGACCGCCGGTCTTGGCAAACGGCTCGCACTCGGCGGCAAGGAACGCGACGCGCAGTCCCATCGCGTCCCATCGTAGACGCGCCGCGGCGCCCGGGTGCACCACGTGCGGGACCGCGGTCCGTAAACCGGTTCACCTACGACGAGCGACCGGGTATCATCCGCGCGGTATGGAACCCGTCCGCGTCCCGTCCATCCCGGCGGGGACCTTCCCGCTCCCCCCGCGCCTCGAAGGGCTTCGACGCCTCGCCTACAACGTCTACTGGGCCTGGCATCCGCGGACACGCGGGTTGTGGAGCCTCATCGACCGGACGGCGTGGACGCGCTACCGGAACCCGATCCCGGTCATCAGCGGCTCGACCGACTGGTCCAGGCTGCTCGATGACGCCAAGTTCCTCGCCGAGTACCACGACGTCCTCGCGGAATTCGATTCGTACATGGCCAACGGCGCCGACCACTGGTATCAGCGCCGTTACGGCGACGCCCTGAGCGGACCGATCGCCTACTTCTGCGCGGAGTACGGCCTGCACGAGTCGCTCGGCATCTACTCTGGCGGGCTCGGCGTCCTGGCGGGCGACCACATGAAGTCCGCGAGTGACATGGCGCTTCCCGCGCTCGGCGTCGGGCTGCTCTATCGCAACGGGTACTTTCGCCAGTCCATCGACGCGGACGGCCACCAGGAGCATCGCTACCCGGACTACGACCTGTCGCGCCTGCCGTTGAGCCGGGTCCAGGACCAGAGCGGGCTGCCGCTCACGGTCAGCGTCGCGCTCCCCGATCGCGAGATCGCGATCGCCGTGTGGCTCGTCCAGGTGGGCCGGGTGCCGGTGCTGCTGCTGGACACGGACGTGCCGGAGAACGCGGACCAGGATCGCCCGATCACGAACATCCTGTATGTCCGCGGTCGTGAGATGCGCCTGCACCAGGAGTTCGTGCTGGGGGTGGGTGGCGTCCGCGCGATCCGGGCGCTCGGCCTGGCGCCGGCCGTCTGGCATCTCAACGAGGGCCACTCGGCGCTGCTGCTCGCCGAACGAGCCCGCGAGCATGTCGTCGACGGGGCGGATCTCGCGACGGCCTGGGCAGAGGTTCGCCGGAACAGCGTGTTCACGATCCATACCCCGGTCTCCGCGGGCAACGAGCGCTTCGATGCGGACCTGGTCCGCCGGGTCGTCGGGCCGGAGCTGGACCGGGGCGAGGTTCCCGTGGAGCGGGTCCTCGAGCTCGGCGTCGGCATGGACGGGGACCCCACCCAGTTCGACATGACCGCCTTCTCCCTGCGGCTCACGCATGGCGCGAACGCGGTCAGCCAGCTCCATGCCGAGACCGCCAACGGGACGTGGCACGGGATCTCCGACCACGACATCCAGGGCATCACGAACGGCGTCCACGGCCCCACCTGGGTCGGGCAGCCGATCGCGGACCTGCTGGCCCGCTACCTCGACGCGGATCTCGACGACCTCGACGCCTCGACCCGCGCCCGCCGCTTCTGGGAGCGCATGGAGCGGGTCCCCGCGCAGGAGCTGTGGGACGCGCACCTGCGCCAGAAGCGCGAGCTCGCGCACTTCGCGCATGGACGACTGCGCGCCCAGTTCGCTCGACACGGGGAGGCCCCCAGCGTCCTGGCGGAGGTCCACACGACACTCGATCCCGGCATCCTCACGATCGGCTTCGCGCGGCGGTTCGCGACCTACAAGCGCGCCGGACTGCTGTTCAGCGACATCGAGCGTCTCGCGAGGATGCTCTGGAACGAGGAACGCCCCGTCCAGGTGGTCTTCGCCGGGAAGGCGCACCCGGCCGATCGGCCGGGCCAGAAGGTCATCCAGGAGATCTTCCAGCGATCTCGCTCCCCGGAGCTGCGCGGCCGCGTGTTCATCCTCGAGGACTACGACATGCGTGTCGGGCGGTTCCTCGTCCAGGGCGTGGACGTGTGGCTCAACAACCCGCGTCGGCCGCTGGAGGCCTCGGGGACGTCCGGGATGAAGGCGGCCCAGAACGGGGTCCCGAACCTGAGCGTCCTCGACGGCTGGTGGGACGAGGGCTTCGAGGAGGACAACGGCTGGGCGATCGGCGGCCGGGTCAGCAACCCGGACGAGGCGGCGCAGGACTGGCTCGACGCGCTGGACCTGTACCGGATCCTCGAAGAGGACGTCGTCCCGCGCTACTACGACCGCGATGCCGCCGGTCTGCCGCCCCGCTGGATCGACGTGATGCGCCGAGCGATGGCGACCGCGCTCTGGCACTTCTCGACGACGCGGATGCTCCACGAATACGCGGAGCGGCTCTACCTCCCGGCCGCCGGGGTCACCGTCGAAGCGCCGGTCCCCGAACCGCGCGTCCCGACGAACGCGTCCTGAGGCATGGCCCCGCGCATCTCCCTGGCCCTCGCGCTCCACAACCACCAGCCGGTCGGGAACTTCGGGTGGGTCTTCGAGGAGGTGTACGAGCAGGCGTACCTGCCCATGCTCGAGGCACTCGAGCGACACCCCACCGTGCGCGTCTCGCTGCATTACACCGGGCCGTTGCTGGACTGGTTCGCCGTCGAGCGCCCGGACTTCCTCGATCGGCTCCGGGCGCTCGTGGCCCGCGGGCAGGTGGAGATCCTCGGCGGCGGCTACTACGAGCCCGTGCTCGCCTCGCTCCCCGAACGGGATCGTGTCGGCCAGCTCCGCCGGATGCGCGATGCCCTGGAGGGGCTGTTCGGCGATCCCCCGCGCGGGGCCTGGTTGGCCGAACGGGTGTGGGAACCGGACATGCCGACGTCGCTCGTCGCCGGCGGCTATGACTGGACGATCCTCGACGACGCCCACTTCCGCGCCGCGGCCATCCACGAGGATGACCTGTGGGGCCCGTACACCACCGATGACCAGGGTCGCCTGATGAGCATCTTCGGGACCGAGCAGGGGTTGCGCTACCGGATCCCGTTCCGCGAGGTCGACGAGGTCATCGACTACCTCCGCACGCACGCGACCGAGGACGGCTCGCGGGTCGGCATGATGGGCGACGACGGCGAGAAGTTCGGCGCGTGGCCGACCACCTGGAAGCACTGCTGGGGCGAGGGCCGCTGGGTCGACCGGTTCTTCGATGCGCTCGAGGCGAACGCGGACTGGCTCTCGACGACCACGCCGTCAGCGTGGCTCCGCGAGCACCGGCCGATCGGCCGCGTCTACATCCCGACGGGCTCGTACGCCGAGATGGGTGAATGGGCGCTGCCCGCCGACGAGAGCCTCGTGTACGCCACGGTCCTGCACGACGCACGGGCCGAGGGCCGCCCCGAGGCACGCTGGCTGCGCGGCGCGTTCTGGCGCAACTTCCAGGTCAAGTACCGCGAGATCAACGACCTCCACAAGCAGATGCTGCGGACCTCCGAGAAGGTCGACGCGATGCGGCCCGGACCGGCTCGCGAACGCGCCGTGAGCCACCTGTACCAGGGCCAGTCCAACGACTGCTACTGGCATGGGCTGTTCGGCGGCATCTACATCAGCCACATGCGGCTGGCCACGTACGAGCACCTCATCGCGGCGGAGGATGCCGCCGACGCGGACGCCGGCACCGTCGACGCCGCGGAGTCCATCGACGCGGACATGGACGGGGTCGAGGAGATCCGGCTGGCGTCGGCCGGGCAGGTCATCACGATCGACCCGAGCGAGGGCGCCGGCATCGGCGGCTGGGACATCAGACCGGTCCGACACAACCTGACGGCCGTCATGCGCCGCCGCCCCGAGGCGTACCACGAGCTCCTGCGCCAGCACGACGACGACGCCCCGGTGACCCCTGACGATGGCACGGCATCGATCCACGGCGTCGTCCGGGTCAAGGAGCGGGGGTTGAAGGAGCGGCTGTCGTACGACCCGTTCGAGCGACGCTCCGGCCTCGTCCGGTTCCTGCGTCCCGACGTCGGCGCGAGCGAGTGGAGCACCGCCGTCGCCGTCGAGCTCGGGGACGCCGTCGACCGACCCTACGACGTCCTCGATCTCGGCGCCGGCCGGCTGGTCGTCGCCCGGGACGCGACCGTCACGACCCCCGCCGGACCGGCATCGGTCCGCGTCGTCAAGCGGATCGACGCGGGTGGCGGACGCCTGGACCCGACGCTCGCGCTGACCGTCGAGCTGGAACATCGCGGCGGAGCGACCGTCGATGGTCGCGTTGGCGTCGAGTGGACCCTGACCATGCTCGGTGGCGGCGGGAACCCGGCGGCCTGGTGGGAGATCGACGGTCGCCGATCGGCGCATGACGCGGCCGGAACGGCGTCCGGGATCTCGAGCGTGGCCCAGGGCAACGACCACGTGGGCGTCAGCGTGACGACGGCCCTCTCGATGCCCGGCGACGCCTGGTGGGCGCCGGTCGAGACCATCTCGAACTCCGAGGCGGGGTTCGAGCGGGTCTATCAGGGCGGTGGCCTGCTGCTGTCGTGGCCGGTCCGCCTGGACGAAGGGGCGCGCTGGACGGTGACCATGGCGCACGCGGTCCGGGCGAGTCGCGATCTCGCCGGCGACGCGTGACCCGACCGCGCCTCGTCATCCACGGCCACTTCTACCAGCCGTCGCGGCTGGACCCCGCCACGGGCGTCGTCCCGCCCGACCCCACCGCGGCGCCGGATCGGGACTGGAATACGCGCATCGCCGCGGACTGCTACCGCCCGAACGCCCTCGCCGGGAACTACGCCCGGATGTCCTGGGACCTGGGGCCGACGCTCGCAGGCTGGCTGGCCGACGCCGATCCGGTCGCGTACCGCGGCTTCGTCGACGGGGATCGGGGCGTCAACGGGATGGCGCAGGCGTTCCACCACACGATCCTCCCGCTCGCGACGAGCGCGGACCGTCGGACGGAGATCCGCTGGGGGCTGCGCGACTTCGCCTGGCGGTTCGGCCGGCCGGCCACCGGCATGTGGCTGCCCGAGACCGCCGCGGACCTCGAGACGCTCGGCCTCCTCGCCGACGAGGGCGTGCGGCACACCATCCTCGCGCCGTGGCAGTTGGCGGGCGGGCCCGACACGCGGCGTCCGTACCGGATCGGCCTGTCGGGCGGCCGGTCGATCGTGGTCGGCGCCTACGACGCCGGGCTCTCGACGTCGGTCTCGTTCGAACCCGACGCGACCACCGACGCGGACCGGTTCGCGCGCGAGCGGATCCACCCGCGACTCGCCGATGGCTGGGCCGACGATGCGCCGGCGCTCGCGGTGATCGCGTCCGACGGGGAGCTGTACGGGCATCACCAGCCGCTCCGCGAGCTGTTCCTGGCACGCCTCATCGGCGAGGCCGATCTTGGGTACGACGTGGTCACGCTCGAGGACGCGCTGGCCTCGGACGGTCGGGCGCTCGAGACCGCGGAACTGGTCGAGCGGACCTCGTGGAGCTGCCACCACGGGATCGCCCGCTGGTCCGGGGCGTGCGACTGCGTCACGGACGGCTCGTGGAAGGCCGACCTGCGCGCGTCGCTCGACCGGCTGGCCGCCGACATCGACACCGAGACCGAACGCCTGGCCCGCGACCTGCCGGGAACGCCCGACGCGTGGGCGGCACGCGACGCCTATGTCGATGTCGTGATCGGCGCGACCACGGCCGACGCGTTCGCGGCAGCGTGGCTCGGCGCCCGAGCGGCGCCGTCGGAGCGAGCCGACTTCCTGACGATGCTGGCGGCGCAGCGCTGGCGGCTGGCGATGTACGCCAGTTGCGGCTGGTTCTGGGAGGCCCCGGAGCGCATCGAGACGGTCGGCGTGATCGGCCTCGCTCGCCATGCGGCGGCGCTCGTGGATGGGCTGCTGGGCACGTCGTTGCGGCGTCGCCTGGACACCGATCTCCGGCACCTGGCCGAGAATCCGTCAGCCCGCGGCCTGCGCGCCACGGGCTGACGAGATGGGCGGGGCCGTGGAGGGGACGCCCCGCTTGCTATAGTGAAATAGGCCAAGACCGACACTACTTGGACTAGCAAAGTATGTCAACAGATCCGATGCTCGCGGGGGGTGCGCCGGTCCCATCCGCCGAGTCACTCGACGTCGAGCGTGGCTCGGACGTGCCCATCTCCACCCAGATCTACTGGCAGATCGCGTACCAGATCGATTCCGGGCGGCTGCTTCCGGGCTCCCGCCTGGCCCCCGTGCGCGAGCTCGGCGGCGCGCTCCGGGTCAACCCCAATACGATCCGGGCCGTCTATCGCCGGCTGGCCGACGCGGGGTATGTGACGAGCCGGCACGGCGCCGGCACGCACGTCGCCGATCGGCCGCCGCAGCGGCGCGGCGCCGAGGCGCTGGCGGGCATCGTGTCGGAGATGCTCCGTCGGGCGGCGCAGGCGGGGTTCACGGCGGACGAGCTGGCGTCGGCGACCTTCGCCGCGGCCACGGAGCGGAAGCGACCCGGTCGCCTGGTCCACGTCCTGTTCACCGAGTGCACGAACGCCGACGCCGGCTACGACGCCGAGCGTCTCGTCCAGGCGTTCCCCGGGCTCATCGAAGCAGAGGGGGCGCTGCTCGACGACCTGCCGGAGCGGCTCGACCGCTTCCACTACGACGTCGTCGCCACGACCACCTTCCACGCCGACGAGGCACAGGCGCTCGCCGCCGGGCGCGTACCGGTGGTGGCCATGCTCGTCGGGCCCGGGTACGTGGAGATGGTCCACGAGATCGCCGGCCTGCCGCGCGGCGCTCGCGTGGGCCTCGTGTGCGCCTCGGACCGTGGCGTGGACAACATGCGCGAGACGCTCGCCATGTCGGGGACCGAAGGCGTCGAGATCGTGTCCGCCCTCATCGGCGCGGACGAGGGCCTCGACCTGGTCGACGAGACCGCCGACCTCATCCTGCTGTCCCGCGAGGCCCAGCGAGTCGGTCTGGCCGAGCGGTTCAGCCGCCAGGACCGCATCCGGTCGTGGACCTATGAGTTCGATCCCGCGGGGCTCGAGCTGCTGCGGCGGGCGATCGAACACGCCGCGGCCACGCGGGAGATCGAGGGCGTGCCGGCCTGACGCGCCCGGTGGCGCGTGCGATGCTTCGAGCGATGCGTGCCTTCCACGTCCAGCGCGCGGCCCGCGAGCGATACGACGTGGAGCGCGCGCTGTTCGGGCTCCGGGGCGACCTCCTCACGAGCGATGCGGCGGGGATCCGACGGCTCGCGCTGCGGATGAACGCAGCCCGGCCACCCGGGGCGCCGGGGATCAGCGCCGGGGAGATCGGCGCACTCGGGCTCCTGCACGAGATCGGCCACCTGCTGATCGACGTGCGCAGCGCCACCCCCGGGTGGGGCGGGACGGCCGAGGCGATGACCGCCCTGCAGACCCGGCTCGGTGACGACGGGGCGCACCTCCTCGACCGCTTCGGCGACGAGTTCCCGGCACCGGACGCGCGACCGGAGCCACCGGAGATGCGGCTCGAGGAGCTGCTGCTCATCCGCGTCGCCAATGAGAACCCGGCCGCCGCCCCGATCCGCGAACTGGTCGACGACCGCGAACTGGTCCGCACGACGCGCTACCTCGACGCCGTGGCCGCGCTGGAGCACGTGGCCGGCGACCCCGACGACGGCTTCGGCGGCCGGTCCCTGATCGAGCTGCTGCGCCTCCCGGCGCGGCGGGCACCCACGTCACTGGCCGGTCAGCTTCGCTACATCCGCGAGGCATGGGGGCCGCTGCTCGGCGCGTCGCTCGACCGCCTGCTCGCCCGGATCGACCTCACGCTCGGGGTCCTGATCGAGGAGGATCGGGCGCTGCACCAGCGCTTCGGCGGCGACGACGGGCGCCCCGGTGACCGTGTGGACGTGCCCGTGTTCCCGCCCGGCGTCGCGCTCGAGCCGGAAGCCTTCTCTGCGGACTCCGCGTGGATGCCGAGCCTCGTCCTCATCGCCAAGAGCACCTACGTGTGGCTCGACCAGCTGTCGCGGACGCACGGGCGGGAGATCCGGACCCTCGACGCCATCCCGGACGAGGAACTCGACACGCTCCGGGACTGGGGCGTCACCGGACTGTGGCTGATCGGCCTGTGGGCGCGTTCGGAGGCGTCCGAGCGGATCAAGCGGATGCGCGGCAACCCGGTTGCCGTCGCCTCGGCCTATTCGCTCGACGACTACGTCATCGCCGACGATCTCGGTGGTGACCCCGCCTACGGGGACCTGCGTGAGCGCGCCTGGCTGCGCGGGATCCGCCTCGCGAGCGACATGGTCCCCAATCACATGGGTATCGACTCGCACTGGGTGGTCGAACACCCGGAGTGGTTCCTGTCGCTGCCCGAACCCCCCTACCCCGCGTACGCCTTCAGCGGCCCGGACCTGTCGTCCGACCCGCGCGTCGGGATCGTCCTGGAGGACCACTACTGGGACGACAGCGACGCCGCCGTCGTCTTCAAGCGGTTCGACCGCAAGACGGGCGACGAGCGGTACATCTACCACGGCAACGACGGCACGAGCTTTCCATGGAACGACACGGCGCAGTTGGACTACCTGAACCCCGAGGTCCGCGAGCAGGTCATCGGGACCATCCTCGAAGTCGCGCGGCGCTTCCCGGTGATCCGGTTCGATGCGGCGATGGTCCTCGCGCGCGAGCACATCCAGCGCCTGTGGTGGCCCGAACCCGGGCGCGGTGACGGCATCCCGTCCCGTGCCGAGCACGCCATCCCCGCCGCCGAGTTCGACGCCCGGATGCCCGCCGAGTTCTGGCGGGAGGTGGTGGACCGCGTCGCCGCCGAGGTGCCGGGCACGCTCCTGCTCGCCGAAGCGTTCTGGATGCTCGAGGGGTACTTCGTCCGGACCCTCGGCATGCACCGCGTCTACAACAGCGCGTTCATGCACATGCTCCGCGACGAGAACGGCGCGGGCTACCGGCGGCTCATCCGGGACACGCTCGAGTTCGACCCCGAGATCCTCAAGCGCTACGTCAACTTCATGAGCAATCCCGACGAGAAGACCGCGCTCGAGCAGTTCGGCAAGGGCGACAAGTACTTCGGCGTCGCATCGGTGATGGCGACGCTCCCCGGGCTGCCGATGCTGGGCCACGGCCAGGTCCAGGGATTCGGCGAGAAGTACGGGATGGAGTTCCGCCGCGCGACGCTCGACGAGCGACCGGATCCGGCACTCCTCGAGCGCCATCGGCGCGAGCTGTTCCCCATCCTCCATCGCCGCGCCTGGTTCGCCGAGGCGCACGACTTCCTCCTGTTCGATGCGCGCACCGACGACGGCACGGTCGACGAGCATGTGCTCGCGTACTCGAACGGGTCGGGTCCGACGCGGTCCCTGGTGCTCTATCACGACCGGTTCGAGACGACCACGATCACGATCCGCGAGTCCGTCCGATACGCGCGGAAGCGATCCGACGGGTCGAAGCGGATGGTCCGCCGGACCCTCGCCGAGGGCCTGGGCCTGTCACCCGACCCGACCGCGTTCGTGGCGTTCCGTGACGCCCGGACCGGGCTGGAGTGGATCCGGTCGTGCCGGGACATCCGGGAGCACGGGCTGCGGCTGACGCTGCCGGCGTATGGGACACACGTCTTCTGGGAGTTCCGCGAGATCCGCGACGGGCCAGCCCACCTGTGGGCCGGACTGACCGACCGGCTCGCGGGCCGGCCGGTGCCGTCACTGGACGCCGCGCTCGCGGACCTGCAGCTGGAACCGCTCCACGCGGCCCTTCGAGCCGTCGCCTCGTCCCTGACCGGCCTCGGAAACGACGGGCCGCCCGCGGCCCACGCGATCCGCGCGTTCTACGACGCGCTCGCGGCCGCCACCGGCCTGAGCGACGGGCCGAGCGCCGATCTCGCGATCGAGTCGGCGCGTCGGGCGGCCGTCCTGGCCTCCACCGTGGCGCCCGAACGTGCGGACGACGGTTCCGGTGCCGGTGCCGACCGACCCGGCGATGCGCCGCCGCCGTCGCGCGACATGGCGGCCGGGCTCGCGTGGGTGATCCTCGCCCCCGTCGGGACGCTGGCCCCGGGGCTGGATCACGCGGCCACCGCCCAGGCCTGGTTCGACGAGCTCCGGCTCGGTGACGCCCTCGCGGCCGGGCTGCGCGCCGGCGGTCTCGATGACGCCGCGGCAGCGGCGGCGACCGACCTCACGCGAACGCTCCTCGGGTCGGCTCGCCCGTCCGAGCTCGGTGCTCCGGTCGCATCGCTGCCGGCTCGATGGCTGGAGGCCTGGCTCGCCGACGACCGGACGCGCGTGGCCGTCGGCGTCCATGCCTGGGACGGCGCCGAGTGGCTCGACCGGGACCGGTTCGTCGGCCTCCTGCGGCTCGTGGCGCGCCTCGATGCGATCGATGCGACCCACCAGCGAGCACGATCGACGGCCTCCGCGGCCGCCGCCCTCGAGCGCGCCGCCGAGCGCGCCGGATACCGGCTCGACCGACTCGTCGCTGCGGTGGCCTCGAACGCCGCGCCGTCCGGGCGGCGCCGGTCGCGCGCCCGGCCGACGTCCTCAGTCGAAGAGGATCCGCCGAACGAGTGACGGTGGTGGCGCGCCGTGCGCGATGACCGCCTCGAGGTGGGCGCGCTGGTCGAACCCGGGCGTCTCGCCGAACCCGCCCGGCAGCCCGGCGTGATCGATCGAGGCATCAGTGGCGGCTCGCCGGCGAGCGTCGCGCTCGAGATCCCACATGAGCATCGACCCCACGAAGTAGGTGCACAGCTGCGTCGATGACAGCCTCGCCCGGTCGAACTTCGCGGTCGCCTCCGACACCTCCTGGAACGCCCCGTCGACCATGAGGCCGACCGCCTCGGCCTCGGTCATCCCGGCCGTGTGGATGCGGACGTCGATGATGGCGTTCACGACCGCGCGCAGGTAGAACTTCCAATGGGTCAGGAGGAGACCCGGGTCGTCCGCGCCATACCCGGCATCCATCATGACCTGCGTCATGTAGACGGCCCAACCCTCGGCGAACAGGCCGTTCTTGAAGATCGCCCGCGGCCGGGACGCCACCCGGTTGGCGACGGCCATCTGGAGGTAGTGACCGGGGATCGCCTCGTGGATGGTCAGGAGCCGGATCATCCGGTCGTTGAGCTCGCGCAGGAACGACTCCTGCCGCTCCGGGGTCCACGTCGGGTCGGGCGGGGTGATCGAGAAGAACGCCTTTTGATCCCGATCGAGCGGGCCGGGCGTCGACAGCGACGCCCCAGCGAACGACCGCAGGAACACCGGGGTCCAGCGGATCTCGAGTGGCTCGTCGGTCAGGCCGATGATGCCGTGCGACTCGCAGAAGGCCCGGATCCGCTCCACCTCGGCGCCGCACGCGGTGAGCAGGTCGTCCGCGGCCGGATGCTGGGCGGCGATCGCGTCGAGCACGCCACGCACCAGGTCGGACGGGTCCGACGGTGGTGGGGCGTCCGGGTGCCAGTCACGCCAGTGCGCGGTCGCAAGGCGTACCAACTCGGCCCGGACGGCGACGTACTCGCGCTCCGCGGCGGCGAGGATGCGCTCCGGGGTCAGCGCGTCGTCCCGCATGGTGTGGCGCAACTTGGCCGCGAACAGGTCCGGACCCAGGCGGCCCTCGCCCTCGCTCCGGGGCAGGACGTCGTCCCGCAGGTACGCCCCGAAGGCCTCGACCGCCGCGCGCGCCCGGCCGGCGGCCAGCTCGAGCCGGGGCGTGAGCCCGCGGACCGCCTCGTCGCCGTCCCGCGTGGCGGCGGCGGCCATCTCGAGGGCTTCGGTGATCAGGTCCGCGACGCCCGGGAGATCGCGGATGGCACGCTCCGTCTGGAACCGCCCGATCGTCCGCCGGTCATCGCCATCGCGGGCGACGCGGTCGAGCGACGCTCGCGCGGCATCGAGCACGGCCGGCAGCCCGTCGAGACGGCCGGTCACCGACGCCAGTCGGACGGCGACCGGCGCGAAGTCCCGTGACAGGAGGCCGAACAGGCCATCGCCGAGGAGGTAGACCCATGTGAGCGGATCCCAGGTCTCGTCGCGCAGCACGCCATCGGCGAACCGGAGCTCGTCCAGCTCGCCGATCAGGAGGTCGCGGTCGATCGCATCGGGCGCGTCCAGGGACCCGAGTGCCGTCAGGTCCGCGATCCAGCGCTCGGCAAAGGCGACCCGAGCGGCCCGCCCGCGGTCGGTCATGTCCGGCCAGCGGTCGTCGAGCGTGTGATCGCCGACGTACGTGGCGAAGAGCGGCTGGAGGTCGAAGAACTCGTCGAGCAGCGCATCGAAGGCGGACGAGAGGGCGGCGGACATCGGCGCGAGTCTAGCCCGCTACCATCGACCGATGCCGACGCAGTCGTGGGTCACGCCCGTCACGCTCACCGGGACGCGCGTGCGGCTGGAGCCACTGGCCGCGCACCACCTCGACGATCTGCGCGCCGTCGCCTTCGACGAGCCCATCTGGCGCTGGACGATCATGGGACCCCAGGATGAACCGGGCCTCGCCCGCTGGCTGGACATGGCCCTTGCGAACGCCGAGGCCGGGACCGAGGTCCCGTTCGCGACGGTCGATCTCGAGACGGGACGGGCGATCGGCTCCAGCCGCTTCCTCTCGATCGTGCCGGAGCACCAGCGCCTCGAGATCGGCTGGACCTGGGTCGGGACGGCGTGGCAGCGGACCGGGGCGAACCGCGAGGCCAAGCTGCTCCAGCTGACGCATGCGTTCGAGACGCTCGAGGCGAATCGGGTCGAGTTCAAGACGCACAGCCACAATGCCCCTTCGAGGAACGCCCTGGCCGGGATCGGCGCCACGTTCGAGGGGGTCTTCCGCCATCACATGGTCATGCCGGATGGCTCGCTGCGGGACTCGGCGTACTTCAGCATCACCGCGGTGGAGTGGCCGATCGTCAAAGCGAAGCTGACGGCGGGCCGGGCCCGTTGACGGTGCCGCCACACTATCCTCGGCGGACCCAACCACAGCGACGGGACGGAGGCAGGCCTTGAAGAGCTTCATCGTCGGGACGATCGCGACCGCGATCGCCTTCTACATTCTGGTCGAATTCCTGCCCGGGTTCATCGAGTTCGACGGCGAACTCGTGGGTCTGCTGGCGATCGCCGTGATCTTCGGGCTCGTGAACGGGCTGGTCGGGCCGATCGTCAAGGTGCTGGCCCTTCCGCTGTCGCTCATGACGATGGGCACGGTGGGCTTCCTGATCAACGGCGGCCTGCTGCTGGTCACGGCGTTCGTCGCCGACCAGGCGGGCTTCGACCTCACGGTCGGCGACTTCCCGCCGAACCTCACCGCCGACACGATCGTGGCGGCCGTGATCGGCGCCGCCGCGCTGAGCATCGTCAGCTCGGTCGTCGGCATGGTCGTGCGGGACTGAACGAGCCCGACCGACTCCCCGAGGTCGCCGGCGGTCTGCGGGCGGCCGCGCGCCGGTTCGGGACGCCGGTCTTCGTCACCGACCTGGTCGCGCTCGAGACGGCCGCCGTCGGCGTCCGGCGCGCATTCCCCGATCCCTGGGTGCGCCAGTACTCGGTCAAGGCCAACGATGTCCCGGCCGTGATCGCGGCCGTCGTCGCCCACCGGTTCGGGGCCAACGTGGTCTCGCGCGGGGAGTGGACCCTGGCCCGGCGCGCGGGCGTGCCGAACGACCGCATCTCGCTCGAGGGGATCGGCAAGACACCGGCCGACCTGCGCGCCGCGGTCCATGCGGCCGTCGTGGGCGACCCACTGCGCTGGGTGGCGATCGAGTCCGCAGACGAAGCGGCCGCCCTGGCGCGGCTCGCCCGTCGCGCGGGCGTCACGATCGACGTCCTGTACCGGCTCAACCCCGACGTCACCCCGGAGACCCTCGCGGGGCTCGCTGTCGGGGCGGGTGGCTCCAAGTTCGGCATGACCGAGACCGAGATCGGCGCGGCGATCGAGGCCGGCGGCGGGCCGGACGGCGCGTTGCGACCGCGGGGGATTCACCTCCACGTCGGATCGCAACTGGGCGCCGTCGATGCCTGGCGGGAGGGGGTCCGCCGCGCTCTTGCGCTGACCGCCCTGTGGCGGGGCTCGATCGACACCTTCGACACCCTCGATCTCGGTGGCGGGTTCCCGGTCCGCCCGATCGGTGAACCGTCGCCGACGCCGGAGCGGTTCGGCCGCGAGCTGCCCGCGCTCCTGGACGCGATCCCGGCGGACCGGCGCCCGACGCGGCTCGCCATCGAACCTGGGCGCGCGCTGGTCGCCCGAGCCGGCTGGCTGCTCGCGCGCGTCCTTCATGTTCGCGATCGCGCCGGGCCGCAGGTCATCCTCGACGCCGGGATGACCGAGCTCATCCGCCCGGCCCTGTACGGCGCCCGGCACCCGATCTCGGCGCTCACGGCGAGGCGCGGCGCCCCGGTTCCGACGCGGGTGGAGGGCCCCGTGTGCGAGTCGACCGACAGCCTCGGCACCCATGACCTCCCGCCCCTCCGGCGCGGCGACCTCGTGGCGATCGCCGATGCCGGGGCGTACGCGGCGTCGCTCGGGTCCGCCTACAACGGGCGGCCGCGCCCGCCCCAGGTCCTGCTCCATCGGGATGGACACCTGACCCTGGGCCGTCGACGCGGTCCGTAGCCTTCGGCGCGGGCTCCGGTCGAGGCCTCGTCAGCGCTGGCGTGGCCCGAGGCCTTGCCGCCTGCACGGGTCGGCCGAATACCATCGCGCGCGGCGTCGACGGGCGCGGGCTATGCTCGGGTCATGCGCCGTCTCTCCCGGATCTCGCTCATCGCGGCCGCGGGCGTCCTGCTCGCTGGGCCCGTCGTCCTCGCCGCGTCGCCCGGTCCACCGTTCCCGGAACCGGAGAACGACCGCGCGGTCTACGACTTCGCGGGCATCTTCACATCGGCGACGATCGGCGAGGCGGAGTCGATCATCGACGGGATCGAGACCCGCACCGGTGCCGAGGTCGTGGTCTACACGCAGGAGACCGGCTACTACGGCGTCGAGACGTCCGAGACCGAGCGCCGCGCGCGGGCGCTCATCGACCAGTGGGGCATCGGTCGGGCCGGGTTCAACGACGGGATGGTCATCTTCTTCGACCTCGATCCGTCGCTGGAGCACGGCCAGGTCCAGCTCTATGCCGCCCCTGGGTTCGAGTCCACCTACCTCGACAACAGCGAGCGCCAGGCGATCTTCGAGAACGACATGCTGCCCGAACTTCGCGTGGCGGACTTCGACGAGGCGTTGCTCATCGCGCTGCGCAAGGTCGACGCGGCCGCGACACCCGAACACGCGGCGCAACTCCAGACGGCGCGCCAGATCAACGCCGTCCTCGGACTCATCGGGGCGCCGCTCGCGTTCATCGGGCTCGTCGTGTCGGCGTTCGTGCGCTGGCGCCGGGCCGGTCGCGACCCGGTCTATCACGACGATGACTCCGTCCTGATGCCCGCGCCACCGCCGGATCTGACCGCCGCCTCGGGCGCGATGGTCATGGATGGCGAGACCTCGCGGCGCGCGCTGACCACCGCGATCCTCGACCTCGCCAGTCGCGGTCACCTCTCCTTCCGCGAGGAGAAGGGGTTCTTCTCCCACAAGGTGGGGATCGACGTCCAGCCGGCCCGTGGTGACGACACCATCGAAGCGCAACGGGCGCGCAACGACCGGCGTCCGACGGGCCCGGCCGAGGCGATCGTGCTGACGAAACTGCGGTCGCTCGGGTCCGGTGCCGACCACTACGTCACGCCCGACGAGCTGCCCAAGTTCGGGGCATCGGTCGCCTCGTTCGACAAGGCGCTCGAAAGGCACGTCGTCAAGCAGGGCTGGTACGCGGAGGCCCCGTCCACGGTCATCTCGCGCTACAGCGGCCGTGGCTGGCTCGCCGTGATCGGTGGGATCGCCGGCCTGTTCATCGGCTTCAACGTGCCCATCTCCGGGTTGACCGCGATCGGCGGAGCGACGCTGGCCGGAGGGATCGCGATGGTCGGGTTCGCCCAGGCCATGCCCGCGGTCACGAAGGACGGTTCGATGATCCGGGCGATGCTCGCCGCGTACCGACGGACCCTCCAGATGACGATGGCCCAGGCGCGATCGATGCAGCAGGTCGTCGATGGCGCGGCCGCCGCCGGGCTCACGTGGCTCGAGACGCCCGATCAGGCCGTCGTGTGGGGGACGGCGCTCGGGCTCCAAGAGGACATCGAAGCGGTGCTCGGCCGGAGCATCGAGGATCTCAAGGACGGCCGGGCTGCAACGTCGACGTACTTCCCGGCCTGGTACACGACCTCGAGCGGCGCCCAATTCAGCACGGCGGAGATCGCCGGCAGCGGTGGCAGCCTGTTCTCCGATTCCGGTGTCCCGGACGTCGGCGGGATGATGTCGGCGCTCGGGACGATCGGGAACTCGCCGTCGTCGTCGGGGAGTGGCGGCGGCGGATTCTCGGGCGGGTCATCCGGTGGCGGTGGCGGCGGCGCCGGCGGCGGCTTCTAAGGGGAGCGGCTACGGGCGGGGGTACCGGTGGCGGGGTCCGTGGGGCGGTGGCGGGTCCGCGGGGCGGTGGATGCCAGCCCGCCAGTCGCACGAGGCGCCCGCCCGCCCGCGAGCCGCCCGGCAGTCGCACGAGGCGCCCGCCCGCGAGCCGCCCGGCAGTCGCACGAGACGCCCGCCCGCGAGCCGCCCGGCAGTCGCACGAGGCGCCCGATCCTGACAGGTGTACCTCACGTGAGCACTCGTCACGGGTCCGTCGCCAGATGATCCCAAGCGAGTCCGTCTGACACCTTTCGCGGATGTCCCCACGCTCATGCAGCCCCGTCAGGCTCGAGGCCGTCGTGACCAGTGCTCACCTGGCGAACATCTGGCAGGGATTCCCGGGGGACGGACCCATGCTCGCCGTCCGTCGCTCGCCCCTCAGGTGCCGAACATCTCCCGGCAGGCGTCGAGACCCTCGATCGACACCGGCGGTCGCGGCCGCGAGCGCCACCGCTCCTCGGTCATGGCGAACCGCTGCGTCTCCCGCGCCACACCCTCGGGCGCCAGGGACCCGCGACCGTCGGGCTCGTAGCCGAGCGACCGCGAGACACCGTTCGACGCAGCGTTGTCGAGGAAGGCCTCGGTCTCGGCGATCCGGGCCCCAAGCCCATCGAACGCCAGGGCGAGCACCGCCGCGCGCATCTCCTTCCCGAACCCGCGACGCTGGAACGCTCGTCCGAGCCAGGACCCGGTCTTGACCGTCCGATGGGCGCCAAAGGTGCTCGCGAGCAGCGACTGCGCGCCGATCGGATGGCCATCGAGCCACACCGCGAGATGCAGCGCCCAGTCGTCGGGGCGCCAGGTCGCTCGCGCCCCCCAGTGATGCTGGACGAACCCACGTTCGAAGTCCGGGCTCGAGGCTCGTGTCCATGCCACCCCGAACGGCATCTCGTCGGCGGGGTGGATCCCCGCCCGCGCGAGCTCGATCAGGCTCGGGATCTCGTCGTCGGTCGGCAGTCGCAGGACCAGGTGCGCGCTCCGGATCCGCACGGCGAACAGCGGCCACGCGTCGGCGATCGTCGTCCTGGCGGCGGCGTCGGCGTCCATGGGCGGCCGACGGTACACTCCGCCCATGGGTGCTGTCGAGACGATGGAAGACTTCTTCGAGAAGCTCAACGGCGGCGATCGCGAGGGCGCGGTGGCGCTGATGGACGAGATGACCGAGATGCGGGTGCATGTCGGTGACAGCGTCCAGATGCTGCGCGGCGTCGAGCGGGTCGGCGGCTGGTTCCTGCGCGGCGATTCGGGTCTGCGGATGATCCCCGGCGAGATCCGCGACACGGGCAACACCTACGAGGCGGACCTGCTCGTGGTGCGCCCAGGGGCCCCGACCCAGCACATCGACGCGACATTCCGCGTCGAGGCCGGGAAGATCACCGCGATCAACATCGCGCCTCGCTAGCCTTCGGCGCAGAGCCGGGCTACGGCGTCGGACTGGCCTCGGGGTTCTCCGCCGACGGATCGACGATCTCATCGGGTGGCGCGACCGGGATGATGATCTCGTCGCCGACCCTGATCTTGTTCGGATCCTTGATCGTGTCCTTGTTCGCCTCGAGGATGTCGTCGACGGTCACGCCGAACTTCTTGGCGATCTTGCTGAGCGTGTCGCCCTTCTTGATGACGTAGACCTCGGGGGTCGGGGACGGGACCGGGGTCTCGGTCGGCACGGGCGTGGCTTCGGATGGACTCGCGCTCGGAGTCGGGCTCGCGCCTGGTCCGCTGGCGGGGTCACCCTCGAACAGGCCCGGCAGGAAGAACAGCGCGAGCGCGGCGACCACCAGGGCCCCAGCCCAGATCCCCAGTCGCGGGATGCCCGGCAGTCCCGCGCGCGTCTTGATCGTGGGGTACGCCTCGTAGCGTCGTGCCCGCTCCCACGACGGCCCGTCATGGTCCGGCCCCGGCGGATGCTCCCGGGTGGCGCTCACGCTCGGCCGCCGGCCGGCGGCGCTCGTCGTCGGGTAGCGCCCCGAGGGCGGCCGCTTGATCGGCGCCGCGGGAGGGGGCTGGCTCGCCGCCCGCCGGGGTGCCGCGACGAGGACGGCGAGATCGTCCGACGGCGGGGATGCGGGCGCTTCGGCCGGCTCCTCGACCGGATACCCGCTGGCCAGTCGATCGGCCGCGCTGCCGGCCAATCCCGCGCCGGGTCGTCGTTCCGACGATCCCGCCGACGGCGCATCGTCGCGACCGACGCCGGTGATCGCCGCCCCGCTAGCCCACGGCGGCGGCGCCGCCCAGTCACGCGGTGGGTTCCGATGGATCACCGGCTCCACGTCGTCGGCGGGCGGTCTCGACCAAAGGTCGTCATCGCTGTCGTCCGGCATCGGATGGGTCGCCTCGACCAACGCCGGCTCGTCGGGCCCGACCTCGTCGGCTGCGTCGGCTTCGGGCGGGATCACGGCGGCGGCTCGTGGCGACTTCGACGAACTCGCGGGGCGACCTGGCGACTTGGCCTTGGCGGCCTCCCGACGTGCCCAGTCCTGGAACGTGGGGCAGACGGGGAAGGCGCTCGACAAGCAGTACGCCTCCTGGTGCGCGACCGCTCGCGGGGCCGGTCGGACCTCCGCGAAGCACCGGTGCCGGTGGTCCGGGCTGGCCGAGCGCTCGTCGCGTTCATCCTCGAAGGCGATGAACGGGCAGGCCGGGGATCCGTCGCCGGGCGTCGCACGGTCGGTCATCGTCGCGATGATACCCGGCCCCGTCGCCAGCGCACGGACACGACCCACGTTTGACACGTCATGTCGGGCCTCGGACACTTCGATGGAGCCCGTGTCGCGATACGGTCAAGGCCGGTCCAAGCCCCGAAGGAGCGCCCATGTCTCGACTCACCCGCTGGTTCGCCCCCAGCACCACGGTCCACGCCCATTGCGACATCCCGTGCGGCATCTATGACCCGCACGAAGCGGAGGTCGCCGCCCGCACGGTCGCCCGGATGGTCGAGCTGATCGACGGCCTCGACGGCAACGACACCGAAGCGCGCAACAAGTTCAACCGCTGCGTCCGGGTCAAGGAAGACCACGCGGAGAAGGTCAAGCGCGAGGTCCAGATCATCTGGTCCGACTACTTCAAGCCGGAGCACCTCGAGGCGCACCCCGACCTCCACGACAAGGTCTGGAAGCTGCTCAAGCTCGCGGGCAAGAACAAGCAGAGCGTCGACGCCGCCGCCGCCGCCCAGCTCGAGGCCGCGGTCAAGGAGTTCAGCGAGATCTTCTGGTCGACCAAGAAGTAGCGGGCCACCGGGCCATCGACGGAGCGGCGCGCTCGGCGGGCGGACCGCGGCGCCCGGCGGGCGGACCCCGGAGAGCGGCGGACCTCCGCCAGCGCCTTCGCGGCCCGTGGCGCGTCGCCGTCGCCGAGGCCAGCATGACGCCGGCCCTGGCCGCGGGCGACTGGCTGCTCGTCGACCCGACCCCGACCCGCTGGCCACGCCGCGGGTCGATCGTGGTCTTCACCGAACCCGACGGCGGTGCGCTCGCGATCAAGCGCGTCGCGGCGGGCCCGGGCGACCGCGTCCCGTTCGAGGACGGCTTTCTCGAGCTGGCCGAAGACGAGGCCTGGCTCCTCGCGGACGCGACGGCCGCCGAGACCGAGGCCGCCGGCTTCGGCGCGCCCATCGACTCGCGGCGCTACGGCCCGGTCCCGGTCGACCTCCTCGTGGGGCGTGCCTGGTTCCGGTACGCGCCGTTGTCGAGGATGGGCCGGCTCAGGCGAACGATCCGCGGGTAGGTGATGCGGATGGGGCAGGTGGCGCGGACCGGGTAGGTGGACGCGGACCGGGTAGGTGGACGCGGACCGGGTAGGTG
>CAYMTJ010000005.1:24779-50145 GCA_964393345.1 uncultured Anaerolineaceae bacterium
CGCGGACCGGGTAGGTGGACGCGGACCGGGTAGGTGGACGCGGACCGGGTAGGTGACGCGGACCGGGCCGAGGGCGCGGACCAGGCACGGGGACGCGGACGGGTGGACCGGGCAGGGTGGACCCGGACCGGGCAGGGTGGACCCGGACCGGGCAGGGTGGACCCGGACCGGGCAGGGTGGACCCGGACTCGTGACGTACCACGGTCGCACGCGACAGGTCCGCCGGTCCATCCACCCGCGCGTGCCGTGGTGCGGCCGTTTCTGACGCGCCGGGACGCGGCACGGTACAGGACGGTGACTGGACGGGTCGAGGTGTCGCCACGTACCGCCCCACGGCACGACCACCGCCACGGCACGACCACCGCCAGCCGGCCGACGCGTCGCGAAGCGTGGGCCGGCGGGTCGGCCCCCCTCCGGCGGGCCTATCCTCGACCGATGCGCAACACCGACGGTCCTGACGCCTTCGACCCGGACGCTCCCCTCCCCGGTCCACCCGATCCGTGGGCGTCCACCGATACGCCCAGCCAGCGATCCGGGCCGCCGTACCACATGACCGAGATGATCCAGGTGCAACCGGCGCTCGCCCGCCGCATCCTGACCGCGCAGGCCACGGCCGGTTCCGGGGCGGCCCGCCTCGCGGCGGCCGTCGCCCAGGCCGCCCGGGCCGGCTCGCCCGTGATCGTCACGGGATGCGGGACGTCGGAGCATGCCGCCCTCGGTGCGGTGGAGATCCTGCGCGACGCGTGGCGCGTGGCCGCACTGCCAGGGGCGGGACCCATCGCCGCGCAGGCCTTTGAATTGTCGCTGGACCCGCCGTCGAGCGGTCTCGTGATCGGTGTCTCCCACGAGGGCGGCACCCCGGCCACGAACGCTGCGCTGGCGGCCGCGCGCGAGGCGGGAGCACGGACCGCGCTGATCACCGTGTCCGATCGTTCGCCCGGCGCCGCCCTTGCCGACATCGTCGTGACCACCGAGGAGCTGGATCAGGGCTGGTGCCACGTCGTCGGGTACACGTCACCCCTGTTCGCGGCCGCCGCGACCGGGGCCCATCTCGACCGGCGGTCGATCGATGCCGACGATGTCGCCCGGATCCTGCGCGACGGCCAGGAAGACACGCTGGGCGCCGAGCGCATCGCCGGACGGTTCGCCGACGCCGCGCGACTCATCGTCGTCGCCTCCGGGGCGGATCGACCGGCTGGCCGCGAGCTCGTCCTGAAGGTCGAGGAGGCGTCATGGCTTCCATCGGCGTTCCGGGATCTCGAGACGTTCCTCCACGGCCACCTCCCCGCGACCGGGCCCGAGACCGCCCTCGTCGCGATCGTCGCCGATCGCCACCGGCGCGCGGAGCGGCTCGCGCGGACCATCGACGTCCTGCGCGCCGCCAAGGTCCTGGGCATCCGCTCGGCCGCGATCCTCGCCACCGAAGCTGCCGACGCGATCGACGGAGACCTCACCCCGGCTGGCCGGCTGCTGGTGAGCGAGGCGCCCTGGCTGCCGGCGTCGCTGGCGGCCCTCGTGGGGACGGCGGCCCCGCTGCAGCTGCTCACGGAGCGGCTCGCGCGCGCTCGCGGGACCGATCCGGACCCGATCCGGCGGGACGACCCTCGCTACGTGGCCGCGGCCGACGCCGCGGGCTGATCGCTCAGACCTGCCCGACGAGCGCCTCGCCCATCGCGTCGATGTGGTCGAGATCCCAGGGGATGAAGTCCTGGAGCATCAGCCGCTCCACGCCGGCCGCGGCGAAGGCCCGAACCTTGTCCCGCGCGACCTCGGGCGTGCCGACGATCCAGCGTTGCCGCCGCTCCTCGATCCAGCCCTCCCCGTCCTCCTGGTCGTCCCCGAACGCCGTCAGCAACGCGGCCTCGCGCGCGGCCACGTCATCGGCGGTGGCACCGACGAGCGTGCCCACCATGGCGGACCGGGCGATGCTGCCCGGATCGCGGCCGATCGCCGCGCACGCCGCGTCGAGGGCCGCCGACGTCTCGACCACCTTGTCCGGACTCGCCGAGGAGAGATTGAACTCGTCGGCGTAGCGCGCCGCCAATCGTAGGCTGCGAGGCGCCCCGCGCCCGCCGACGAGGATCCGGGGCCGGGCGTGCCCGTTGGCCCCGACCGGTCGTCCCGGCACAGCGACCGGCTTGGGATAGAACAGCGCGTCGCTGACGGTGACCGTGCGCCCGACGTAGGACCAGCCGTCGGGCTCGCCCCACAGCCCGTGCAGGATCGCCAGCTGGTCCTCGAGCCGGTCGACGCGCTCGCCGATCGGCGGGAATGCGAGGCCGAGCTGGGCGTGCTCGAGATCGTTCCATCCCGCGCCGACACCGACCTCGATCCGCCCGCCGCTCATCTCATCGACGGTCGTGACGACCTTGGCGAAGGCCCCGGGATGTCGGAACGTGACGGGCGACACCAGCGCGCCCAACCCGATGCGGTCCGTCTCGCGCGCGAGACCGGCCAGGACCGTCCATGCGTCCGTCGTCGGCATGCCGGCCACACCCGGGAAACTGGCGTAGTGGTCCGAGCGGAAGAGCGCCTCGAAGCCGTTCGCTTCGGCGCGCTTGGCGATCGCCACCTGCTGGCCGTAGGTCAGCCCCTGCTGGGGTTCGATCATCAGGACGAAGCGCATCACTCCTCCGGCGTCTCGGTCGGGGTCGCGGTCATGTCGGTCCCTCGGTCTCGTTCATTCGGGTTGACATGATGGTTCGGGTCACTAGGATAGTCGACGTGACACGAAGTATCGACACGACCGGCTTGACCGGCGTCATCATCGCGGACTTCCGCGCGACGATGATCGCCCTCAAGTGCGCGGCCAGCGAACGACTCCTGCGTCTCGGCGTCAGCATGGCGCAACTCAACATCCTGTACACGCTCCATCGCTCCGGCGAGATGACGATGAGCGGCCTGGCGGATGTCCTCAACGTCTCACTGTCGAACGCGACAGGTCTCGTCGACCGACTCGAGGAACGTGGCTACATCGAGCGCATCCGCGTGCCCGAGGACCGTCGCGTCGTGATCGTCCGGATGGCCGAGGCCGGTCGGCGACTCCTCGACGAACACGACGCGATGACCGACGACCTGCTGCGCCGCGTCCTCGCCAGGCTGCGGCCCGAGCAGCTCAGCGGTGTCGCCGAGGCCACCTCGGCGATGCGCGCGGCGATCGAGGCGACCACCGCGCCGGTCACCGATCGCCATCCACTGTCCACGACGACGCCACGAGCGGCATCCACGATGCGCGCCAGCGACCGATCCCAACCAGCGCTCACGCGGAGGCCCTGACCACTCATGGAATCCATCCCGGCCGAGTTCGGAGACCCCACCCCGTCGCTCGCCGACGACCCGGCACTGGGGCTCAGCCAGCGCGAGAAGCTGGAGATCCTCGGCGCCGTCCTGCTCGGCCTGTTCCTGGTCGCCCTCGACCAGACCATCGTCGGGACCGCGCTCCCGAAGATCGTCACCTCCCTCGGTGGCAACGACCTGTACACGTGGGTCGTCACGATCTACCTGCTGACCAGCACCATCACGGTGCCCTTCTACGGCAAGCTCTCGGACCTGTACGGCCGCCGCCCGATGCTGATGATCGGGATCAGCCTGTTCCTGCTCGGTTCCGTGCTGTCCGGCCTGAGCCAGGACATGACCCAGCTGATCCTGTTCCGCGGGATCCAGGGCCTCGGCGCCGGCGCGCTCTTCCCGATCGCCCTCGCGGTCATCGGCGACCTGTTCACGCCCGCAGAGCGGGGCAAGTACCAGGGCCTCTTCGGCGCCGTCTTCGGGGTCTCGTTCCTGATCGGACCGGGGCTCGGCGGGTTCCTGACCGACACCGTCGGATGGCACTGGATCTTCTTCGTCAACCTCCCGATCGGGATCGTCAGTCTCGTCGTCATCTGGCGCCTCCTGCCGACGATCAAGCGCGTCGGCGCCAGCCGCGACCTGGACTTCCTCGGCGCGCTCCTCTTCACCGTCGCGATCGGCTTCCTGCTCGTGGGCCTCACGAACAAGTCCGGCGTGCACATCGTCGACGGGGTCCGGATCCCCAATGACTGGGTCGAACCCACCGTCGGGGGGTTCATCGCGATCGGGCTGCTGCTGAGCGCCGTCTTCGTGTGGGTGGAGTCGCGGGCGAAGGAGCCGATCGTGCCGCTCGACCTGTGGCGCAACCGGACCTACGTCTCGTCGATCGTCGCCACGTTCATGGTCAGCTTCGGGTTCTTCGGGGCGATCATCTTCCTGCCGCGCTGGTTCCAGGTGGTCCGGGGAGAGTCGGCGACGGCGTCCGGCTACCTGATCTTCCCGATGCTGATCGGCCTGATCGGCAGCTCGATCATCGCCGGCGCCCTCGTCTCGCGGACGGGCAAGTACAAGGCGCTCGTCATCTCCGGTCTGGTCGCGATCGTGGTCGGGATCGGCCTGATGACCAACCTCCGCGCCGACACCGAGTACCCGGTCCTGTTCCTGTGGATGTTCATCGCGGGTCTGGGCATCGGCCCGAGCTTCTCGGTGTTCACGATCGTGGTCCAGAACGCGGTGCCGTTCGCCAAGCTCGGCGTCGCCACCAGCAACCTGACGTTCTTCCGGCAGATCGGCGGGTCCGTGGGGCTGGCGATCGCCGGGACCCAGTTCGGCACCGCCCTCGGGACCGAGCTGCCCGCCCAGCTCGAGCCCATCAAGGGACAGATCCTCGCCCAGGTCCCGGAGCAGTTCCGCGCCCAGGCCGAAGCCGCGTTCGCCCAGACCGGCGGCGGGAGCATCGATCTCAACGACCTCACCGGCGTCGGGCAGAGCTTCGGACAGGTCGTCGTGGACCAGGTACCGGCGACGTTCCAGCCGCTCCTCGCCCCGTTCGTGCCGCAGTTCGACCAGGCCTTCTTCAATGCCATGAGCCTCGCGATCGCGCAGACCTTCTGGATCGGTGTCGTGACGGGCGTGGTCGCGGTGATCGCCGCGCTCTTCATGCGCGAGCTGCCCCTTCGACGCGAGCACGGCGCAGCCGCACCCAGCACCCCGGAGGCGGGGACGGCGCCGAGCGCGCCGCCGCTTACCGCCGACTGACGCCACCCTTCCGCACCGAACGGATGGGACCCTTGAGGCCATGCCGTCAGGGTCGTCGGCGCTCCGGCGGTAGGATGCGAGCGTGACCACGATCGCCGCCCCGTTCCCGCCCCATCTCGTCGCTGTCGGGATCAGCGGCCAGCCGTTCGAGGCCGTCCTGCCACTGGCCGAGCTGCCGGCGGGAGCGCTTCGGCGCGTCTCGCGCGGCGAACTCGACATCCTCCTCGCCCACACCACGAGCGGCATCGTCGCGACCGAGGATCGATGTCCGCACATGAGTGCCCCGCTCTCGATCGGCGAGTTGGACGGTTGCGTCGTGGCCTGCCCGCTCCACGAGGGTCGGTTCGACCTGGCGTCCGGCGAGCCCGTCCAGATGCCCACGACGGGCGGCCTCGATCCGGACGGGCGGTATCACCCGACCTGGTCACCGGGCGGCCATGAGGCCAAGGTCGATCCCCCGGGCAAGAAGGCGGAAGCGCGTCGACTGACCCGCGTGCGCCGATTCCGCTACTACCCGCTGCGAATCGTCGACGGCATGATCGAGATCATCCTCCCGCCCGTCTGAGCGCGGTCATCCGGATGGCCGGTCCGGACGTATGTCCCGGTGACGGTCGCTTCGACGCGCATGGTCGCTATTGCAAGGATGTGCGATAGTGACCGCCGACGTCGCGTCGGGCCGATGGAGGACAGCGTGCTGGATGTCGTGGGAGCGCTCTCGGCGAACGTGGCAGGGATCGGTGTCCTGGCCACCGGGTTCGCCCTTGGCCTGCGCCACGGCATCGATTGGGACCACATCGCCGCGATCACCGACATCACGAGCACGACGGCCGCGGCCCGAGCGGCCGAGGCCGCCCACGGCGCGCAGCATGTCCAGATCCCGGGCCACCACCACGGCCATGGCGGGGCGCCCGAGCTGCGGGCCCACGACGCCGGCCCGGGATCGGCCACGCTCGCACCGGCCATCCGCGGTGGCGCCCGTCCCCGCCTCCACGAGGAGCAGCGCGAGGCGATCCGGCTCGGGACCCTGTACGCGCTCGGGCACGCCGTCGTCGTCGTCGCCCTCGGGCTGGCCGCCCTGGCGTTCGGGGCGCTCCTCCCGGAGTGGCTGGACCCGATCATGGGACGCGTCGTCGGGTTCACGCTCGTCGCCCTCGGGCTGTGGGTCCTGTACTCCGTCTACCGCTACGCGAGGGCCGGTGAGGCGTTCCACCTGCGCAGCCGGTGGATGCTGGTGTTCGACGGTGTCCGTTACGGGTGGCGACGCCTCCAGGCTCGCCTCCACGGCCACGAACACGTCGAGCCGCTCGAGATGAGCTCGTACGGCACGCGGACGGCGTTCGGCGTCGGGATGATCCACGGCGTCGGGGCCGAGACGGGGACGCAGGTCCTGCTCATCGCGGCCGTCGGCGGCGCCGCCAGCGCGGGCCTCGGCGTCCCGATGCTCGGCGCCTTCGTCCTGGGCCTCGTCCTGTCCAACTTCGCGATCGTGCTGTTCAGCTCGGTCGGGTTCGTGGCCAGTCAGACCCGCGAGCGGATCTACGTCGCCGTCGGTGCGGTGGCCGGCGTCTTCAGCCTCGCGATCGGGCTGGTGTTCGTGCTCTCGCTCGACGCGATCCTGCCCGACCTCGGGGCGATCCTGCCCTTCTAGCCAGCCTCAGGCCCGGGCCGCCGGGCCATGCGGCGTGTCGCGGGCATCCCCATGGCGCGGATGGGCCGAGATGATGCGGACGACCTCGTCGGGATCGTCGGTGACCTGGAGCAGACCCATGTCCCGCTCCGACACGGTGCCCGCGGCCAGGAGCGTGTTCGAGATCCAGTCCAGCAGCCCGGACCAGTAGCTCCGTCCCATCAGCACGACCGGGAAGTGCCGGACCTTCTCGGTCTGGATCAGGGTGAGGGCCTCGAACAGCTCGTCCATCGTCCCGAAGCCGCCCGGCAGGATGACGAAGGCCTCGGCGTACTTGACGAACATCGTCTTGCGCGCGAAGAAGTAGCGGAACTCGACCCCGAGGTCGACGTACGGGTTGAGACCCTGCTCGTGCGGCAGCTCGATGTTGCAGCCGACGGACAAGCCGCCGCCCTCCTGGCACCCGCGATTGGCCGCCTCCATGGTGCCCGGCCCGCCCCCGGTGATGACCGCGTAGCCGGCTTCGGCCAGCCTGCGGCCGACGGTCCGGCCGAGCTCGTACAGGGGATCCTCCGGCCGCGTCCGCGCGGAACCGAAGACAGTGACCGCCGGTCCGACGGCCGCCATGGCATCGAAGCCCTCGACGAACTCGGAGAGGATCCGGAGGGCGCGCCACGGGTCCGTGTCGAGGAATGCCGGCGTCGGTCGGGCGACGAGGAGGCGTTCGTCCTCGGTCGTGCCGGCACCGACGCCCATGCGCTCCGCGGCCTCGGGGGTGACGCGCACCCGACCGGCACGCCGATGCTGGGGATCCATGGCGGCTAGGATGCCATCGCGGAGGTATCGATGCGATCACGATGGTTCGTGGCGGCCGCGCTCATCCTGGTGGGACTCGTCTGGATCGGCCAGGGCACAGGCCTGCTGCAGGGTTCCAGCTTCATGGTGGGTGACGGCGCGTGGACGGTCGCGGGTCTGGCCATGCTCGTGGTCGGCATCCTGGTGGGCACCTGGCGGTTCATCCGTCCCCCGACCGCCTGAGCCAGGCCGTCCAGGTGGCTTCCGCGGAGCCGGCGGTCACCTCGTTGGCGTGACGCACGAGCGGCAGCCGCAGCAGCCGCGCATCCGCACTGACCCGGGCCACGATGCCCGCGTCGTCGAGGCGGAGATAGGCCAGGCCGGCGTCGCGGTAGGGCTTCGAGGCCTCGTCGATCACGGCCGCGGCCCCGAGCCGATCGACGAAGCGGCGCAGCTCCGTCGGTGCCATCGGTCGCTTGCGCAGGTCCACGTAATGGACCGCCACGCGCCGCTCGCGAAAGAACCGCAGGGCGGCTCGCGTCGGAGACGAATCGTCGCGGCCGAACACCTGGATGTCGGGCATCTTCTTCGTCGGCGTGCGGGAGAGCGGCGCCGGCAACGTCAGCGTCCCGAGCGTCGCGGTCGTGAGGTCATGCCCGAAGCGTAGCGTGATGACCGGGTACCATCCGCTGGACAGGAGGCGTGCAGTGACGGTCTGGTTCACGGTCAAGCTCGACGATCGGCCGGGATCGCTCGCCCGTGTCGCGTCCGCGCTCGCGGAACGCGGCGTGAACATCACCGGGATCGTGGGCGTGGCCGAGGACACCGATGGCGCCCTGATGCTCACGACCTCGGATCCCGCCGCCACCCGCGAGGCATTCGCCAGCCTCGAGCTCGCCTTCGATGACCACGACCCGACGGGCGGCATCGAACCCGAGGGGCTCTCCATCGCCGACCTCCGACCCGGTGCGGCCGGGCGCGGCTCGCTGGCCTGACGGGCGATGGCCCGGCGACGGGCGGCCGAGACGGCCGCCATCCGGTTCGATGTGGTCGACCGCGCCGAGGCGCTGACCGCGATCACCGCGATCGCGTCCGATCTCGGCGGCCGGATCCGGACGCTGGCGACCGTCCGCCACATCGACGCCGAACCGCCGATGGTCGAGATCGACCTCGAGGTGGAGGGCGTGTCCGAGACGGATCTGGCCGCGGCCCTCGAACGGCTCGAGGACGTCCACGCCGTCCACCTGACGCGCGCGCTCGGCAGCATCTTCGGCAAGCGGATCATCGTGGTCGGTGGTGGGGCGCAGGTCGCCCAGGTCGCCCTCGGCGCCGTCAGCGAGGCCGATCGGCACAACCTGCGCGGCGAGCGGATCAGCGTCGACACCATCCCGCTCGTCGGGGAGCCGAACATCGCGGCCGCCGTGCGCGCGGTGGCCGACCTGCCGCGCGCCCGCCTGCTCGTCCTCGCCGGCTCGATCATGGGCGGCGACATCAGCGTCGCGGCCGAGGAACTGCGGGCCGTCGGGATCCCGATCATCGCGCTCAACATGGTGGGCTCGATCACCGAGCACGTGGATCTGGTGGTGTCCGATCCGGTCCAGGCGGGCACGATGGCGGTCATGGCCGTGGCCGACACGGCCACGTTCGACCTGGAGCGCCAGCGCGGTCGCCGGTACTGAGCTCGGATGCGCGTCGCGACCTGGAACGTCAACTCGCTCAAGGCCCGCCAGGAGGCGGTGGAGCTGTGGCTCGTGCGGGCCGAGCCCGACATCCTGTTGCTCCAGGAGACCAAGCTCACCGACGGCGACGCACCCGTGATGGCGTTCGCGATGGCCGGCTACCAGCTGGTCCACCACGGCGAGGGCCGCTGGAACGGCGTCGCGATCGCGGCACGTGACGGGCTGACCGTCACGGACGTGGTCACCAATTTCGGGGACGGACCGGTCCGCGATTCCGGACCCGGCGGCCTCGCCGCGGACGCGAGCGAGGACGACTTCGATCCGTTCGACGAGGCCCGCATGATCGCGGCGACGGTCGCGGGGATCCGGGTCGCGAGCCTGTACGCCCCCAACGGCCGCGTCGTCGGGTCGCCCTTCTACGTCGGGAAGCTGGCCTGGTTCGAGCGGCTGGCGCGCTGGATCCGCGACGACCTCGCCGCCGGGTCCGGCAGGACCGGCGGGGCGCTACTGGTCGGCGGGGACCTCAACGTGGCCCCGACCGACGACGATGTCTGGGATGCCAACGCCGCGCACGGCGGCACCCATGTCTCCGAGCCGGAGCGGGCCGCCTTCCGGGCCCTCCTCGACGCGGGGCTGGTGGACGGCTATCGGCAGCGACACGACGAGCCGCGGCGGTTCACGTGGTGGGACTACCGGGCCGGGATGTTCCACAAGAACTTCGGGATGCGGATCGACCACTTCCTGGCCGCGCCACCGGTCGCGGTACGCATCGTCGATGCCGAGATCGACCGCCAGGCCCGCAAGGGGCCGCCGGTCCCGTCGGACCACGCACCGATGACCCTCGACCTCGATGCGCCGGGGAAGCGCTACGACCCGGATTGGGCCGGCGCGCTCTCGCGCATCGCGGCGCGGACCCGCGGCTAGACGATCGCCTGGCGCGGGATCCAGCCGGTCAGGCCATCCGGTGCCCGGACCTGGAGATAGCCCTCGTACGACCCGATGACCTCGACTTCGTCACCGCGGTCGAGTCGCCCGAGCTCCCGCGAATCGCCGATGTAGGGCTCGTCGGAGACGCGCACCTGCCGGTAATTGATCGTGAGGCGCTCCACATCGGGGGTGGGCAGCGACGTGAACCGGAGCGGGCCGTCGGCGGCACGCGCCTGGGCCGCCGCGAGGAATGCGGCACGCGCCTCGGCGACCGCCGCGAGCGGCGCGTCGTCGGCCGTCGCATCGACCAGCTCGATCGTCGGGTGGTCGCGTCGGTCACGGCGCGATCGCGCCTGGCTCGTGGTGGTTCGCCGGACATGCGTGACCGGCGGGCCGGCCGTCGTCGGTGATGTGGTCGCGGCCGGTGATGTGGTCGCGGCCGGATCGATCGTCGCCTCGGGGGCGACCGCGGCGCGCTGGGCTTTGGGGGCCTTGGGCGGCTTGGGGGCCTTGGGCGGCTTGGCGGGCTTGGCCGCCTTCGGCGCCTTCGAGAACGTGCGGCGACCGCGGATCGCCGTCGCCGCAGCCGACGCACTCGCGACCACGGACGGGTCGGGCGCCGGTCCGTGCATGACGCCGTGGAATGCGCTGGCCATCGCCATCGCGCCGATGGTGTCGCGGTCCTTGGCCTCGGATCGGCGCGTCATGAACAGGAATAGCAGGAGCCCGAAGACGGTCGCCATCAGCCAGGCGGCCACCGGGTTCGGGGCCGGGCCGCCACGAAGGTCGAAGGCCAGTTCGATCGCGCCGGGCTCGCTCCCGCTGCCGCCACCATCGCCGGGATCGACGATCGCCGGGACGATCGGCGGTCCGACCTGCGGTGCCTGCGGGTCGCGGATCGCGAAGGCGAGGACGTCCGCGCTCGGTGTCGGGCTCGGCGTGGAGGTCGGCGCCGTTGAAGGGCTCGGCGTGGGGGCTGGGGTCGGCTCCGCGGTCGGCTCGGCCGTCGGCGTGACCGCGGCCGGCTTCGGGGTCGGTTCGGCCGTCGGCTTGGCGGTGGGCCTGGCCGTGGGCTTCGCGGTCGGCTTGGGCGTCGGTTTCGGGGTCGGCTTGGGCGTCGGCTTGGCGGTCGGGGTCGGGGTCGGCGCCGGGGTCGGGGTGGGCGTCGGGGTCGGCGTCGGGGTCGGCGTCGGGGTCGGGGTCGGCGTCGCGGCCGGGCCGACGGTGAACGATCCGCCGTCGAGGAAGCAGTTGCCCGGGGATCCCGGCTGCGTGCCGGGCTGGACGCGGAACGTCGCGCTATAGGTCCCGATCGCGAACTGTCGCGTCCGGGCGTACACGGCCCCGGTGGTGAGGTCACCCGAGACGTAGTTGAGACTGCGAGTCACCCCGTTGCTGAACTCGACCCGGATCCAGTCCGGCGTCTCGCCGAAGTTGTCCTGGTAGGTGACCGAGAACGTGAAATCCGTGCTCGGGGTCCCCGACGACGGCGAGATCGTCGCGTTGGTCAGGCTCCCGTTGTCGGGGCAGCTGACGGCCAGTACCGGGGCAGCGAACCACGGGAGCGTGCCGAACAGCGTCAGGACGAGGGCGAGTGCCCCCGCGACGCTTGCGGACCCCCGTGCCTGGCGTGCGATCAAAGCAGTCTCCAACGGATGACGAGCTCGACCGTAGCCCCCTCGTGCGCTCGCGTCCTTGGAACGGTTGGAGGGGGCGGTCGGTACTTTGGTCGCGATGCGAGCACGGACCGGTGTGTCGTATCACCACTTCGTGGGATCTCATGGCGCATTCGCCCGTGGCTAAGGCGAACCTCATCAACGCCAACGAATCGGGCGACCGGCCCTCGAGCGCGATCCGACGGGGCACGCTCAAGGTCCTGTCGATCCAGTTCGTCATGCTCATGGCCGTCGCCGCGATCGAGGGGTTCTGGCCGGGCGGCCCGGACCGGACCCTGGCCCTCGCCTTCCTCGCGGCGTCCGCCGTGGCCATCCCGATCGTGATGGCCCGGCTGACGGCGCCACTCCTGCGCGAGATCCACCGCCTCGACGACGAGCGCGACGAGCTGGCGGAGCTGTACGGACAGGCTCGAGAAGACTCACGCCTCGACGCGCTGACCGGGCTCGGCAACCACCGGTCCTTCCAGGAGGAGCTCCGCCGCCAGCTGGATCACGCGGGACGGAACGAGGCGAGCCTGGCGCTGATCCTCGTCGACGTTGACGATCTCAAGAAGGTCAACGACAACAAGGGGCATGCCGACGGTGACCAGTTGCTCGCGGCGGTCGGCCAGATCGCGCGCAGTGCGATCCGGCGTGGCGATCGCGCGTTCCGGGTCGGCGGCGATGAATTCGCCCTCCTGCTCCCGAACGCCGACGTCGAGACCGGACTGACCGTGGCCCGCCGGATGCTGGCGAGCGCCCTGAGCAACAACTACTCGGGTGCCGCGGACCCGTTCTCGCTGTCGATCGGGGTGTCGGCATTCCCGACGCCCAGCACGCAGGGGGACCTGCTGTACCGACACGCCGATGCGGCGCTCTACTGGTGCAAGCGCCACGGCCGCACGAACGCCGTCGTGTACGACCCCGGGCGGCACGGTGTCGCACCAGACGACCGGTCCGTGGAAGACCTGTCAGCGGCGATCGGGACGGTCCTGGCGGAGCGTGCCCTTCGACCGGTCTACCAGCCCATCTTCTCGCTGGTCACCGGCGAGCCGATCGGGTACGAGGGGCTGATCCGCCTGAGCGACGGCGCCCCCTTCACCAACGCCTCGACGCTGTTCGCGGCCGCGGTCCGAGCCGACCGGACGGTGGAACTCGACATGGCGTGCCTCGAGGTCGTCGCCGGCGGGATCACGAGCCTGGAGCCGGGCCGCTATCTGAGCGTCAACCTCTCGCCGCGGACCCTGGAGTCCGACCTCTTCCGACCGGCCGAAGTGACGTCGCTGTTCGAGCGCCGCGGGATCGGTCCGGAGCAGCTGGTCGTCGAGGTCACGGAGCGCGAGGAGATCCAGGACCTGGAGCGGCTGCGCATCAACGCCGCCGCGTGCCGCAAGGCCGGGATGCGACTGGCGGCGGATGACGTCGGCGCCGGGAATGCCGGACTGCGGCTGCTCTCGGAGATCCAGTTCGACATCGTGAAGATCGACCTGTCACTGGTCCAGGGCGGCGTCATGCACGATCCATCGCACGGCGTCCTTCGCGCGCTCCAGGAGCTCGCCGAGCGGTGGCACGCCAAGATCGTCGCCGAGGGTGTGGAGACGGGCGACCAGCTCGCGGTCATCCGAGAGCTCGGCATCGCGGCCGGCCAGGGGTATCTGCTCGGGCGGCCCGCCAGGGAGCGGACGGTCGACAGCCTGGATCTGGACCTGTTGATGCCGGAAGCCTGGTCGCGGGTGGGGTCGCCCGCCGCCTGACCCGCCCTGGCGGTCCGCCGCCGGGTGCTTCGGGGCCGCGGACCGCCGGCGTCGGGATCAGCCCAGCGGGATCGCCTTCTTCGGGTCCACGAACGGGATCGTCGCCGAGGTGGCCGCCCACCGGCCGCCATCGGGCGCGACGATCTCGAGCGGCGTCCCCGGCCCCGATAGTCCGATCGGCAGCCAGACGAACCCGATGTTCTTCTTGAGCCTCGGCGACCAGATCAGGTCCGTGACCGTCCCGACCGCCTCACCCCGATGCAGCGCATCGCACTTGCGGGACAGCTCGAACGGGAGCGGGTCGCCCGCGACCTCGATGCCGACGAGCTTGCGATCGACGCCCTTGACCCAGAGCTCCTCGAGCGCCGCCTTGCCGATGTAGTCGGCGTCCTGCGGCTCCACCAGCCGCTCGAGACCCATGACGTGGAAGGGCGTGTCCTTGATCGTGATGTCGGATCCGTAGTTGAAGATGCCGGCTTCGATGCGGCGCGCCTCGCACGGCGCGATCGGCCGGATCTTGTGCGGCTTGCCGGCCTCCATGACCCGGTCCCACAGGTCCCCGCCGCGCGACGGGTCGCGAAGGTAGATCTCGTAGCCGATCTCGCCGGTCCACCCGGTGCGGCTGATGACGACGGGGATCCCGTCGACCTCGGTCGTGAGCGTCCAGTAGTACTTGATCTCGTCGATGGCCGGCCCGAAGATCGTCCGCATCGTGTCGCGCGACTTGGGCCCCTGCACCTGGATCGGGTAGACCTCCGGCTCGCGGACCGTGACGTCCATTCCGCTGTGGACCGCGACGCCGCGCGCCCACAGGCCGGCATCGGAGTCCGCGAGGGCCATCCACCAGCGGTTCTCCTCGATCCGGAGGAGGACCGGATCATTGATGATGCCGCCGTCGTCGGCGGTGACCAGCATGTACTTGCCCTGGCCGACGGCGCACTTGGTCAGGTCCCGGCTCGTGAGGCTGTTCGTGAACGCGGACGCGTCCGACCCGGTGATCTCGACGATCCGCTCGACCGACACATCCCAGACCGTGACGTCGTTGAGGAGCGCCCAGTACTCCTCGACCGGGTCCCCGTAGTAGCCCGGCAGGTACATGTGGTTGTAGATGTCGTACGCGCTGCACCCGGCCGCCAGCGTCTTCTCGAAGAACGGGGAGCGGCGATACCACGGCCCGAAGTAGAGCGTGGATGAGTCGGTGGTGGCGGGCAGGGTCGTAGGGCTGGACATCGCGGAAGCCTCCTGACTGGGTGCCGGGGATGGTCGGCCAATGGGGTTCAATTGCCTCTCGCGTTCCACCAGACGAGCCGGCCAGGACCGATCGCGAGGCACCCGGGCCGTTGGCCGCTGGGGGCAGGGGCCCGGCGTGGCCCCGGGCGGGCCCGACGGGGCCCGGGTGCGGCCCGGGTGCGGCCCCGGTGCGGCCCGGGTGCGGCCCCGGCGGGCCCTGGTGCGGCCCCGGCCGCCATTCCTGCCAGATGCCACTCACCCGAGCACTGGTCACGAGCCGGACACCGACGACGGCCGACGATGCCACGGTCTGAGCACGAAACGCGAGCAGCCTGCCCGCCCTCCCCTGCCAGATGGGCGCCGAGAGGAGCATCTGGCCCGGATCTTCGGACCAGTGCTCGCCTGAGTGCAGATCGCCGGAATCCGAGGAACGGGCGCGGCCCCGGGGGTACGCCGCAAGCCAGCTCGCGAGCCGCCCGCCCTACCCAGCCCGCCAGATCGAGCCGCGCTCAGACCGCCAGCGTGCCCTCGGACAGCCCCAGCTCCACTTCGGCCACGCCCGACGCCCAGCGGATGACGTCCTCGCGCGAGATGGTCGTCCCGTGCGCGACGACCTGGAGCGCCAGCCCGTCGAGCAGTGACAGGATCCGCCACGCGGCCGCGGCCGGGTCGGTGCAGCGGAATCGCCCACCCTCGGCACCGCTACGGATCGTCCGCTCGAGCAGCGCCTGCCACTCGAGGTTGAGCCGACGGGACGTCGACTGGATCGCTGGCCGTCGCGCCGCCTCGGCCCAGGCGTCGAGCCACAGCTGGAACGCCCAGTCCTTGTCCGCCGGGGTATACGTGCGAAAGAAGGTCCGCATCGCCTCGAGGGCGTCGGTCGCCTCCCCCATCGCGCGCTCCGAGAGTCGCAGGTCCTGGACGGCGACCTGTTCGAAGGCCGCCGCAAGGACGTCGTCCATCGAGTCGAAGTAGTGGTGGATCAGCCCGCTCGAGGTGCCCATCACGGTCGCCACATCGCGGACGGTCGTCGATGCGAGACCCTTGCCGACGGCCACGCGCAGGGCGGCATCGACGATGGCCTGGCGGCGCTGATCCGGCGGCATGCGACCCACGACGCGCAGGGTAGGACGATATTGCGCAGTCGTCCAACAGGGGCTATCGTGCCGAAGCAGCGGCTCGTGCCGGGACGACGGCTCGGGCCACGGGCCAAGGCACCGTACCGAAACAGCGGCTCGGGCCGAGACGATGGTACGTACCGGGACCACGGCACGTACCGGGACGACAGGAAGCAAGAGGGCCAGCACGGCATGATCCGGACGACCCCGTTCCACGAGCGCACGTCGGCGCTCAACGAGACGCACCTGTGGAGTCACTGGTCCGGCCACCTCGCGGCCGATCGCTACCAGATGTCGGACAAGTTCGAGTACTTCGCGGTCCGCAACGCCGCGGGCCTGTTCGACTCGAGCCCGCTCTACAAGTACCGGATCACCGGCAAGGACTCGCAGGCGTTCCTCGCCGGCATCCTCGCCCGCGACATCCGGACGTGCGCCCCGGGCAACGCCCAGTACACCTGCTGGCTGGACGACCGCGGGTACGTCGTGGAGGACGGCGTGATCCTCCACCCGCGCAAGGATGAGTACCTGCTGACCTCGGCCGAGCCGAACTTCGCCTGGTTCGCGGACCGGATCGGCCGGATGGCCGTCACGATCGAGGAGGTCAGCGCCGACATCGGCACGCTCGCGCTCCAGGGTCCGCGGTCCCGCGCACTCCTCGCCCGGCTCGTCCCGCAGATGGAGAAGATCCCCTACTTCGGGGTGGCGACCGGGGAGATCGGCGGGGCCGCGGTGACCGTGAGCCGGACCGGCTACAGCGGCGACCTCGGGTACGAGGTCTGGATCGACACCCCCGACGCCCTCCACGTGTGGGACACGCTGTGGGAGAGCATGGAGGGCCACGGCGTCCTGCCGTTCGGGCTCGCCGCGCTCTACATGCTCCGCATCGAGGCCGGCCTGCTGCTCCTCGACGCCGACTTCGACTCGAGCCGCTTCGCCTGGAACGACGCCCACCGCTCGACGCCGATCGAGCTCGGCTGGAACTGGATGTTCAAGGATCTCGCGTCGGATGACCGGGCGTTCGTGGGCCGGCGTGCCCTCGAGCGCGAGATCGCCGACAAGACATCGCGCTGGGCGATGCGCGGGCTGGTCGTGGACTTCGAGGACTACGATCGGGTCTACAGCGAGGCCGGCCTGATCCCGCCCAAGGACCACACGCCGATCGTGGAGGACTGGATGCTCTACGACGATGATTACGAGCGCGTCGGCTATGCGACGAGCTTCATGTACTCGCCGATGCTCCAACGCCACATCGCGATCGCGCGGGTCCGTCCGGACCTGGCCAAGCTGGGCACCAAGGTGAAACTCGAGTTCACCGTGGACCACCACTACGAGCAGGTCGCCGCGCACGTCGCCCGGTTGCCGCTCTACAACCCAGAGCGAAAGACGGCCTGACATGACGATGACTGCCCCCAAACCCAAGTCGACCAAGTCGACCAAGTCGACCAAGTCGACCGCGACGGCGACGAAGCCGGCCGCCGGGAGCGCCAAGCCCGCGGCCCCGGCGAAGGCCGCCTCCACGAAGTCGAACAAGAGCACGTCGCGCTCGGATCGGACCTACGACGCCATCGTCATCGGCGGCGGACACAACGGGCTGGTCAACGGCGCCTACCTCGCCAAGGCGGGGCTCAAGACGTTGATCATCGAGCGTCGACACCTCGTCGGCGGCGCGGCGATCACCGAGGAGCTGCGCCCCGGCTTCTGGTTCACGACGTTCTCCTATGCCCTGAGCCTCATCCGGCCGCAGATCATCCAGGAGCTCGACCTCGTCAAGCACGGGTTCATGCCGCTGCTGATGTCGGGCACGTTCGCGCCCGATGGCCAGGGCGACTACATGCTCTTCACCCAGGACCACGGGCAGAACCAGAAGGAGATCGCGCGCCACTCGAAGCACGATGTCGACGCGTACGACCAGTACAGCCACGACATGGAGATGGTCTGCCAGGCCATCAAGCCGCTCTTCGACATGGTCCCGCCGGACATCTTCAGCGACGACCCCGAGGAGCTGATCAAGCTCGCGGCGCTCGGGTCGCGCTTCAAGCGACTCGACAAGCGTGTCCTCCACAACGCGGTCCGGCTCCTGACCGGCAGCGCGGCGGACTTCCTCGACGACTACTTCGAATCGGATCTCCTCAAGGCCTATCTCGCGTCGTCAGGGATCATCGGGTCGAAGGTCGGGCCACGCTCGCAGGGTTCGGGGCTCGTGCTGCTCTTCCACTCGCTCGGGGAGCACGACGGCGAGTTCGGTGCCTGGGCCTTCCACAAGAAGGGGAACGGCGGCTTCACGCAGGTCCTCAAGCGCGCCGCCGAGGCTTTCGGCGCCGAGATCATCCTCGAGTCCCCGGTCGACTCGGTGATCACGAAGGACGGTCGGGCGACCGGCGTGGCGCTCACGGACGGGACGGAGTACTACGCCGACACCGTCGTGAGCGCCCTCGACCCTCGGCGCACGTTCCTGGAGCTCGTCAACCCGCGCGAGCTGCCCGACGACCTCGTCGAGAACATCCAGCGCTTCCGGTTCCAGGGCACGTCGTCGAAGGTCAACTTCGCGCTCGACGGCCTGCCCAAGTACCCGCCGCTCGGCGATCGCGGCGACCAGTTCCGTGGCTTCACGAACCTCGCCCCGTCGATGGACTATCTCGAGCGGGCGTACGACGAGGCCAAGTACGGCTGGTACAGCACAAACCCCTACATCGACATGGCCATCCAGTCCACGATCGATGCGGACATGGCCCCACCGGGCAAGCACGTCATGTCGTGCTTCATCCAGTACACGCCGTACAAGCTGCGCGAGAGCGACTGGGACACGGAGAAGGAGAACCTCGGCGATACGGTCCAGCGGACCATCGAAGGGTTCTTCCCCGGGTTCTCGGATCTCGTGCTCCAGCGCGAGGTCGTGACGCCGCTGCACATCGAACGGACCGTGGGCCTGAGTGAGGGCAACATCTTCGCGGGCGAGTTCCTTGCCCCGCAGATGTTCTTCTTCCGCCCGGCACCGGGCTGGAGCCAGTACCGGACGCCGATCGACGGCTACTACCAGTGCGGATCCGGCACGCATCCGGGTGGCTGTGTCAGCGGCGCCCCGGGCAAGCTGGCGGCCGGCCAGATCCTCAAGGACCGCGCGAAGGCCGGGACGCGGGCGTAGCCAAGGAGCAGGGCGAGCACGTGCAGCCCTGGGAGCTCCAGCTCTTCCGTCTCACGACGGAGCTTCGGACCGAGCTGCTCTCGTCACTGTCCGACGAGGATCTCGGCTTCGAGCTGCCGGGCAATCCGCCGCTGGGCGACCTCTGCCGGGACATCGGCGACACCGAGCAGGCGTATCTCGACTCATTCCGGAGCCGGCGTCTGACCTGGGACCGCAGGAACGTCGACCCGGGGCTCGAGCACAGCGCGAAGCGGCTGCTCGCGTGGTACGCGGCACTCGATGCCGAGCTCGAGGCGGTCGTCGAGTCGATCCCGGAAGACGAGTTCAGGACCGGCCGGATCGATCGTGGCGACGGGTTCTCGATGCCCATCCACGCCCAGTTCAATACCTACCGCGAGGCCATCCTGATCTTCTGCTCGAAGGCCGACGTCTACCTGCGCGCCATGGGCAAGCCCCGCGGCGAGCGCTGGGAGGAGTGGATCGGCTGACGGCGCCCGAGCCCGGGGGCACCGCCAGCCGACGGACGACAGGCGGGGGAGCGGCTACTTGATCGCGTCGCCTGCCGCGCTCACCACGTACCACTTCTCGCCGAGGCCCTGGCCCTTGGTCTCACCGGCCGCGGCATCCGCGGCGAAGTAGTACAGCGGCCAGGCGCCGTACTTGACCTGCTTCGTGCCGTCGGTCCGCTCGACCGTCGAGATCTTGCTCGCGTCGAGACCCTCGCCGGCGACGGCATCGCCGGTCACGAGGAGCGGCGGCCACGTCGAGGCGCAGTCGTCGTAGCAGGTGGGCTCGCCCGCGCTGTCCGGGGTGAAGAGATAGAGCGACTTCCCACTGGCATCCACGATGATCTGGCCGAGGCTCGACTCGCCCAGGGCGATCGTCGCGGGCGCCGACGACGGGGCGGCCGACGGCGCCGATGACGGGGCCGACGAGGCGCCGCCGCTCGAACACGCGGCGAGGACGACGACCATGGCAGCCGCCAGGGCGATGACTCGGTACTGGATCCGCATCCGGGGTTCCTCCAAGGTTGGCGAAGGGGTTCACCCGGGATACGACGGCGAGGAGGTCCCGGTTTCCGGGCCGGGGCGTGGCGCCGCCCTCAGTCGAGGGCCACTCGCTCGTGCCAGTTCGGGACGTGCGTCGCGAAGCCCAACGCCCGGACCTTGGGTTCCAGCGCCACCTGGGCCTCCGGGTCTCCGTGGACCAGGAACACGCGTCGCGGATAGCCCGCGTCGCCGGGTCGTCGTCCCGCGGCGAAGCGCGCCAGCCACTCGAGGAGTTCCGACTCATCCGCGTGCGCCGAGAAGCCGCTGATCGATCGCGTCCGGCAGCGGACCTGGCGGACCTGGCCGTCCAGCTTCACGGTCTTCGCGCCGGCCTGGAGGTGGGCGCCGAGCGTCCCCTCGCCCTGGTACCCGACGAACAGGATCGTCGCGCTCGGATCCCCGATGAGGTTGCGCAGGTGACTCACGACACGCCCACCGGTGAGCATCCCGTTCGAGGCCACGATCATGTACGGCCGCCTGGCGTGCTCGATCGCCTGCGACTCCTTCACGTTGTTGGTGATGGTCTGGTTGGGATAGTCGAGCGGGGACTCGCCGGAGCGAAGCAGCTCCGCGGTCTCCTCGTCGTAGTAGTCCGGATATCGCCGGTAGATGTCGGAGGCCTTCGCCGCCATCGGCGAATCGAGATAGAGCGGCAGGAGCGGGATCTCGCCGCGCTCGATGAGCCGGTCCAGGGCCCACACGACTTCCTGCGTGCGACCGATCGCGAATGACGGGACCAGCAGGACGCCATCCGCGTCGTCCACGAGTCGGACCGTCTCGGCGAGCAGGCGGATCGCCTCGCCCTCCGGCTCGTGTTCGCGGCCACCGTACGTGGACTCGACGAGGACGTAGTCCGCGGCGTCGAGCGGGGTGGGATCGCGCAGGATCGGCGTGCCGGGCCGGCCGAGATCGCCGGAGAAGACGATGATCCGCTCGTCCCCGCCGGGCGAGTCTGCCGCGCGGACCCGGATGATCGCCGATCCGAGGATGTGGCCGGCGTCGACGAACGTGGCATGGACCCCCGGCGCCACCTCGATCTCACGGTCGTACTCGAGCGGCTTGAACGACGCCAGTGCCCGTTCGGCATCCCGTGCTGTGTACAGGGGTGCGTCGAGGTCGATGTCGATGGCGGGCGGCTGCGCCCGAAGGTCGGCCTCCGGGTCGCGCGGCCAGCTGTCCGGCGCCCGGGGATCCCGGTCCGGCTCGACGGTCGTCGGGACGTGCTGGCCGTTGTCGCCCTCCTCGGCGAGTCGGAGGGCCGCGGCGTACAGATCGGCTTCGTTGCGGTCGTCGGCCTCGGCCTTGTCGGGGTTCCGCTTCTCCCAGCGGGCCTCGCGCTTGGCGAACTCCTCGTGGAGCTTGCCCGAGTCCAGCAGGACGAGTGACGCCAGCTCGATCGTCCCGGGCGTCGCGTGGATCCGCCCTTTGAACCCGGACTTGACCAGGATCGGCAGCAGCCCGCAGTGATCGAGATGGGCGTGGGTCAGCAGGACGGCATCGAGATCGGCCGGCTCGAACGCGAACGGGATCCGGTTACGGATCGATTCGTTGGGGCTGCCCTGGAACATGCCGCAGTCGATGAGGACCCGGGCCTGCTCCGTGACGAGCAGGAACTGCGACCCGGTGACGGTGGTCGCGCCACCGAGGAATTGGATCTCCATGCGCCCCGATGATGACAGGCCGCGCCGGGATCCGGGTATCGCCCGAGTCAGCCAGCCGGGTCGACGAGGCCATCCCTCCCCCCGGTAGTGGCACCAGCGGCATCCTCCCCAATACCAGTGTCGTTTTCGTCACAGATGAGCGTTGAGGCGCGCCCAGCCTGCACCCTGGTCGGTGGTCCACGAGGGATCTGTCGTCGAAACGACAATACCAGTGGGGTTCCGGGTATCGTCGGAGCCGTGACACCGTTCCAGCGACTCGAGACCGCGTGGGCCAAGCTCGGCCGCTCGTTCGAGCGCCGCCTGGTCGCCACGCATCGGGGGGTGCGGATCCACCCGAACGACTACGCGACCCGTCGGCGAGCGTTCGACCGGGCGCTCGTGGCGGTCGACATGGCTTCCTGGACAGCGGCCGAGCGCCGCGCCCTTGACAACATCCGGGCGTCGCTTCCCTTCTTCGACGACCTCGAACCCGTGTCCGGCCTCGCCTCTGACGCCGACCGAGGCGAAACCGACGACCGCGAGTCCGACGAGATCGCCGCGCTTCGACGTGCGACCTATGACGCCTACGGCGAGGCCGCCGCGGCGATCGATGTCGCGGGGGAGACCGTCGATCGCCTGACGGCCTTCGCGCGGCTCGCCACGGATCCGGACCCCGCCTCGCGACGGCGGACGTTCGAGGCGATGGCCCCGGTCTGGCGATCGGTCGACGGCGACGGGGACGACGCCAGCCCGTATCGTCGGCTGGTCACATCGTCCGCCGCGCGCTGGGCGCGCCATGGCTCCGTCATCGAAGCGAATGCCGCCGTCCTCGGCATCGCGCCTGGCGACTTCGAGCCGATGCTCCATCGCCTCCTGGCCGCGGGCCGACGGCGCCTCGCCGACGTGGCCGGCCACGATCGTCGGATCGAACCGTGGGACTACCGCTTCCTCGTGGGCGAGGCCGAGCGGCGACTCGGCCCGCTCGTCCGGTTTGACCGCCTGCGCGAGATCAACGATGCGCACCTGCGCTCGCTCGGCGCCGACCCCGACACGCTCCGCATCGGCTATGACATCGTCCCGCGTCCGGATCGCCCGGAGATCCCTGTCGCGTTCACGACGTATGGCGAGGACGGTCCGTGGGTCTTCGCGACGTACCGTGAAGGTGGTCTGGGCAACCTCGCCGAGTTGGTCCACGAGAGTGGCCACGCCCTGCACATGGCCGCGATCGATGCGCGTCCGGCGTTCCGCTACACGCCGGAGTCCTTCGCGGCGTTCTTCGAAGCCGTGGCGGACGTCCTCGGGTTCGACGTGAGCGAACCGGCGTTCCAGGCGCACCACCTCGGCGCATCGGTCGAGCCGAGCGCGGCCTCTCTGGACCGCTACGGCAGCGCGCTGCTCGAGGCCTGCTGGTCGCTGTTCGAGATCGAGCTCCACCGCTCGCCGGGTCGACGCCCGAACGACGTGTGGTCGGCCATCGTCGCCGACGAGCTCGGGATCGAGCCGCACCCGGAGTGGTCGTGGTGGGCGGTCCGTGGACAGCTCATCGACGGGCCGGGATACCTCGCCAACTACGTCCTGTCGGCGATCACGGCGGCGGCGGTGCGGTCGGCGATCCGCGGCCGCCGCGGCGACTGGTCCGCGGGCGATCCCGGCTGGTACGCCGATGTCTCGGCGCGGCTCCTCCGCTTCGGGGCGGAACGCGAACCCGCGGCGCTCATCGCGGACCTCCTCGGCGGTCCACTGACCGACGGCCCGATGCTCGCGGACCTCGCTGGCCCCCGCGCCTAAAGCGGGATCACTACCACGGTGTCCACCGCCACCGCGAGGAACAGCAGCGAGAGGTAGCTGATCGAGTACTTGTAGAGCGCGATCGCGCCGGCGGTCGACGCCTCCTCCGAGGCGCCCCGGCGCCACAGGCGGTAGGCCTGCCAGAGGAAGATCGCCCCGAGGATGACCGCCGCCCCGAGGTAGATCAGCCCCATCCGCGCCACCGACCACAGGATCAGCGAGATCGCGACCATCAGGATCGCGTAGAGCGCGATCTGGCGGGTCGTCTCGGGGATGCCCTTGACCACGGGGAGCATCGGCACGCCGGCCGCCGCGTAGTCCTTGCGGATCCGCAGCGACAGCGCCCAGAAGTGCGGCGGGGTCCAGTAGAAGACGAGCGCGAACAGCAGCAGGGCCGGGATCCCGATGCTGCCGGTGACCGCGACCCAGCCGATGACCGGGGGGAGCGCGCCTGCCGCACCACCGATGACGATGTTCTGCGTGGTCGTCCGCTTGAGCAGCATCGTGTAGACGACGACGTAGAAGGCGATCGCGAGGAGCGTCAGGAACGCGGCCAGCAGGTTGACCGTGAACGCCATCAGCGCGAACGAGATCACCCCGAGGACGACCCCGAAGACGACCGCCCGCTCCGGCTCGACGTCATGCGCCGGCAGCGGCCGTCGCCGTGTCCGCGCCATGAGCAGGTCGATGTCGCGATCGAGATAGCAGTTGATGGCATTCGCGCTGCCGGCCGCGAGCGTGCCGCCGATGAGCGTCCAGAACACCAGGGCGCCCCAGTCGGTCCACGCGATGCCCGGCACCTCGCGCGTCGCGAGGACCATGGCCGGGACGGTGGTGACGAGCAGCAGCTCGATGATCCTCGGCTTGGTCAGCGCGATGTAGGCTCGGAGGCTGTCGGCACGCGTCCGGGGACCAGCCTCCCGATCCGTCGCCGCCCCGGTCCCGGCCGTCGCCCCGGCCCCGGCTCGCGCCTCGTAGTAGCTGGTGACCGCCAGCGCGGCCGTGACCGCCCAGATCGTGGCCCCGAGCGCGAGATGGAGCGTCTGGGTCCACGCCTCCAGCCGCGTGACGATCTGGAGCCCGCCGATGACGATCTGGACCAGGAATAGGCCCGCGGCGATGGACGCGAGTCGAATGATGACCGGGCGCTCGCGCTGGGTCCGTCTCGCGACGAGCGCGACGGCGACGACGATGACCGCGACGATGGCGGCGACCCAGCGGTGGAGGACGTGTGCCGAAGTGAGCTCGGTGAGTGGCGGAACGAGCGTCCCGCCCATCAATGGCCAGTCCGGGAAGACCAGCGCTGAATCGATCCCACCGGCGGTCACCTGCGACCCGAACAGCAGCAGGGCGAAGGTGGTGACCGCTCCGAACGACGCGAGGAGGGTGAACCGCTGGCTCCCGCCGCGTCCGGCGATCCGCGCCGGATAGCCTGAGCGGACCGCGAGATAGACGATCAGACCCACGAGGAGCATCGCGGCCGCCAGGTGCGCGGTCACCGACTCGCCCGAGTTCCCGAGCCGGACGGTCTCGCGGCCGAGCCACGCCTGGAACCCCACGAGCGCGACCGCCCCGACGGTCGGCCACAGGATGGACGGCTGGTGCCGATGGTCGCGGACGGCCAGGATCGCGAGGCCCAGGACCTCGAACCCGACGATGACCGCGACGTCGCGGTGGATCCACTCGATCCACGCCTTCCCGTCGCCCCACGGCGGGATGATCTGGCCGTAGCAGAGTGGCCAGTCCGGACAGCCGAGACCGGAATCGGTGGCGCGCACGATGACCCCGATCGTCACGAGGACGAGCGTGGTCAGGAGCGTGGCCAGCGCCAGGCGCCGATAGGGGGACATGTCCTGCCATTCTATCGCGCGAACGGCGTCTCCCAGCCGGGGCCGGTACCCTGAGGGCGTGTCACC
>CAYMTJ010000005.1:50245-56132 GCA_964393345.1 uncultured Anaerolineaceae bacterium
CCTGTCCCACCGCACCGGCTCCCACCGCGAACACCGGCTGGACGGCCCCGCCGACGCCGCTGACGGTCATCCCGGTCATCATCACCAGCTTCGCGGTCTGCGGTGATGTGCGGTTCGTGTTCACGTTCATCGACGCCGACAACCGTCCCATCGGGGCACCCGATCGCACCGCGACGGTCACCTTCTACGACCTGGGGCGCTCACTCGACGCGCCGGTCACGACGGTCGAGGCCACGTTCGCTTGGGCGATCGAGGGCGACCGCGGCATCTACATCGCGAACGCGACCCTGACGGAGGCCGGGACCTGGGGCGCCGAGTTCGTCACGGAGGCCCCCGGGTCGCCGCAGCAGACGATCCGGATCGGCTTCGACGTCCACGACGACGGGCCGACGGTCGCCGTCGGCGAGCCCGCGCCGGTCGTGAAGACGCCGACGCTCGCGGATGTCGGTGGTGACGTGTCGCGCGTCTCCACAGACGAAGATCCGGAACTGGAGTTCTACACGACGTCCGTCGACGAGGCACTCGCCGCGGGGAAGCCGTTCATCCTGGTCTTCGCCACGCCGAAGTTCTGCCAGACCCAGCAGTGCGGCCCCACGCTGGACCTCATCAAGCCGGTCGCCGCGGCGCATCCGGACGTCACCTTCATCAACGTCGAGCCCTACGAGCTCCGGGAGGTCGACGGTCAGCTCCAGCCGGTCACCGACGCCAACGGGCAGCTCCGGCCGGTGGACGCCACCGAGGCCTATGGGCTTCTCAGCGAACCGTGGATCTTCGCGGTGGACGGCGACGGGATCGTGCGCGGATCGTATGCCCTGCTCGCGACCGAAGCGGAGCTGGACGCGGTGATCGACGAGATCGCGCCCGGAAGCTAGGGCGCGTCCTCGACCAGGAAGGCCAGGCGCGAGTCGATGCCGCCGCGGTACCAGACCCGCACCGGCTGCGCCGTGGCCTGGTGTTCAACGAGGTGGCCCGGCGGGAAGTTCGGTCCCATCGCTCCGGGCGCAAGCTCGAAGTCGAGCACCGCGCCGTCCGCAGTTCGGAGCTTGAAGCAACAGACGTCACTCAGGCTCGTGGCGTTGACCTCGACGATGACGCCGACGGCGGATTCAGCGCCTGGTGGCTGGTGAGGTCCGGGCCCCCCGAGGACGAGGGCCGCGCCACCGGTCAGGACGAGTACGGCCACGATCACGATCACGAAGACGCGCCGGGTCCGCGGATCCATGGCCTAGGCTCCGGCGCCCGTGCTCCCAGGCGCGTACACGGGCGTCCCATCGGCGCAGCGCGGACAGGTCTCGGCGCCGGGTTCGTACGTCGACAGGTCGAGTCGCCACAGCGAACGGAGCGGGTACGAGCGCCCGGTGGTGGGCGAGGTCAGGCCGTTGCGGCCGCCCCCGCGGTCGACGAGCACGGCGCACTCCACGATCTCGCCCCCCATCGCCTCGATCGCCGGGATCATCGCGAGCAGCGAGCCGCCGGTCGTCAGGATGTCGTCGACGAGCAGGACGCGCTCACCCGGCTCGATCCGGAAGCCGCGGCGGAACTCACGATGGGTCGCGCCATCCGGGCCGCGGACCTCTTCGGCGAAGATCGCGCGGACGCCGAGCTGGCGCCCCGTCTCGAAGGCGAGGATCACGCCGCCGGTGGTCGGGCCGGCGACCAGGTCCACGCTCGGCTGGCCTTCCTCGTGGCGGTGCGTCGCGGCCCAGTACCCGCACAGCTCGCTGGTCGCGGCCGGGTCGGAGAGGACCGCGAACTTCTCGACGTACGCGTCGCCATGGCGCCCGCTCTTGAGCAGGAAGTGCCCGTCGCGGAACGCGCCCGAGGCGCGGAACAACGCTTCGGTCCGCGCCGCGACGACGGCATGCGCGACGGCATCGATGGTGGGCCTGATGGTGGTCACCCGACCAGTCTAGGCGAGGGTCGCGGCGAAGGTACCCGGGTCCAGTCGCCGAAGTTCGTGGACCACATCGAAGCCGGTGTCCGGGCTGACGATCTCGCTGATGCCTTCGTGGATGCACGTGGCGGCATGCACGAGGTCGCGGGCTTGGAGCGTCGGGTATCTCGCGGCCAGGTCCGGGACGCGACGCATGATCGCATGTGTGATGGGAAGCACCGGCGCGAACATGTCCATGGCCTGCGTTGCTACGCTCGCGGCGGTGTCGGGTCGTCGGATGCTCAGGTACCGATGGACGAGCTCTTGGACGACCTCGATAGACGTGACGGCGTCAAGGTCACCAGCGGTCACGCGGTCCAGGATGTCGACGCAAGGTTGACGGAGGCCGTGCTCGCCGCCGGCAGCGTACATGATGATCGCGGTGTCGACGAAGACGGTCACCAGTCGCCGAGTTGGCTCTTCATGATCTGCGCCTTCATGACCTCCCAGTCGTCGACCGGGGCATTCATGGTGAGCATCCGTTCGAACGCACGACGCCGGGAGTCGGTGCCTGGGTCGACATAGGTGTCCACGGCATCACGGATCACGGCCCCGACCGATCGGCCGTCCCGTGCCGCGATCCGCTTGAGCTTCTCGACCTGCGCCGGAGAGAGCAGGACCTGGGTGCGCTCGCTGAACATGCACATACCATACCATGTGCATGTCAAGCCCTACGGTCGGTACTCGACGCCTTTCGAGGATGGGGCCGCGGGTCGCGTGGGGAGCGCGCTGCCCACCAGGTCCAGGTGGCTCGCGACGCCGCGGCGGTGGCATTCGGCTTCGAGTTCGTCCACCAGGCGGACGGGGAGCGTCGGGTCGGCGAAGATCGCCGTGCCCACCTGGACCGCGACGGCCCCCACCGCGAAGAAGTCCAGGACGTCCGCGAGCTCCGTGACGCCGCCGATCGCGACGACCGGGATCTTCACGGCCTGCGCCGCCTCGTACACGATCCGCAGGGCCACGGGCTTGACGGCCGGGCCACTGAGCCCGCCGTAGATGTTGCCGAGGAGCGGCCGGCCGCGCCCGGGCGCCACGGCGATCCCGGACAAGGTGTTGATGGCCGTCAGGGCGTCGGCGCCGGCGTCGGCGATGGCCCGCGCGATCGGCCGGATGTCCGCGACGTTGGGCGACAGTTTGACAAGCAGCGCCAGGTCCGTCGCGCGGCGGACGGCCGCCGTCACCTCGCCCGCCGCCCCGGCGTCGATCGCGAACTGAAGGCCGCCCCTGCCGACGTTGGGGCAGCTGATGTTCAGCTCGATCCCCGCCACGCCCGGGACGCCATCGAGTCGTCGGGTGACCTCGACGTAGTCCTCCACGGATTCGCCCGCGACGTTGACGATGACGGGCGTCTTCCAGCCGACCCACGTCGGGGAGTACTTCTCCACGACCGCATCCACGCCCGGGTTCTGGAGCCCGATCGAGTTGAGCATCCCGCCCGGCGTCTCGGTGACGCGCGGTGTCGGATTGCCGATCCGTGCCCGCAGGGTCGTGCCCTTGCAGCAGATGCCGCCGAGCCGGTCCACGTCGACCACGTCGCCGTACTCGATCCCGTAGCCGAAGGTCCCCGAGGCCACCAGGATCGGGTTCGGGAGGATCAGCCCGCGGCCCAGATCGACACGGAGATCGATGCCGAGGTCGGCGTCACCCTCGCGACCGTCCGCCTGACGCGTCACGACCACGCGTCGTCCCACACGAGCTCGTCGGAGGCGAAGACCGGGCCCTCGCGACAGACGCGCTGCGGGGTCCCGGTCACGCTCATCACGACGCACCCAAGGCACGCCCCCACGGCGCAGCCCATGTTCTGCTCCATCGACACCTGGAGGAACGCCTTGCGGCGCGCGGCCGGCGAGCCGATGGGATCGGCCTTGCCGCCGCCACGCTTGCGACCGAGCCTGGCGACGCCCAGCCGCTGGCGACGGCCGGCCGCCTGGCGCGACAGCGCGGCGAGCATCGCCGCGGGCCCGCACGCGAACGCCTGGTCGGCCCACGCCTCGTAGGCGGGCACGAGTTCGGTGACGAACCCACGGTGGCCCATGGAGCCGTCGTCGGTGGCCACGACGTACTCGACCTCATCGGGGAGCAGGCTGGACGGATAGACCTCGCGCGAGCTGGCCGCCCCGAACAGCAGGGTCACCTGGCGGCCGTCCCGGATCGCCTCGTCGGCGAGCATCCGGACCCCGGCCATCCCGAGACCGCCCGCGATGAGGAGGAGGTGCGTGCTCCGTGGATCCACCTCGAACGGTCGCCCGAGCGGACCGAGCAGGTCCACGGCGTCACCGGGTCGGAGCCTGGTGAACCATGCCGTCCCGCGGCCGATGACCCGGAAGTGGATCGTGATGATCCCGGTGGCCGCGTCGACGGTATTGAGCGAGAACGGCCGGCGCAGGACCATGCCGGAGTCGTCGCCGGTGCGGATGTGGACGAACTGGCCCGCCCGTGAACCCGTCGCGAGGGCCGGCGCGTGGAACGACTGCAGCCACTGGCCCGGCAGGATCTCGCGACTGTCGACGAGTTCCGCCGAGCTGAGGCGCATGCTCACGCGGTCGGCTCGTCCTCCGCCGCGGCAGCGTCGGACTCGCCGTCGGAGGTGCCGGCCAGCTCCGGAGCCACGGACGGGTAGGCCTCGGCGATCGAGTCGGCCAGGTCGCCGAAGACATCCGTCGGATCGTAGAACTCCACGAGCTCGTCCGGGTTGGTCAGCGTCCGCCACTCGCCGGTCGAGTCCTCGGGAATGACCTCCGCCCGGAACTGACCCGTCGCGCTCAACGACAGGCGCTCGTCGTCGTCGTCGACCACGATCAGCTCGCCGAGGACCGTGCTCAGACCACTCGCCGAGGCCTCGAACTCCTCGAGGATCCTGGCCTCGCTCTGCTGGCTGCGCTCCTGGAATTCGAGGGCGAGATCGTAGAGGCGATGGGCGGCGGCCTCGTCGTCGTCGGCGTCGAGCGGCAGGCCCTGCCCGGCGGCCCACGAGTCGGCTGCCGCGGCATACGGATCCTCGCCGACGGGCACGGTCTCGTCGAGCGAGATGCCGGCGGTCTCGAGGACTTCGGCTTCGGCCGTCGGCTGCCCATCGAGCCCGGCTGCGGCACGAGCGGCGTCGGCGAATGCGGCGTAGATGTCGGCGGGGTTGTAGAGCTCGACGACCTCGGACGCGCTCTCGAGCACCTCGGTCTCGCTCACCCACTCACCGGTGACTTCGTCCTGGTACCGGCTGCGGCTGCGGAACGTCAGGTCCTGGGCGATGGAAAGGTAGTCCGGCTCGTCATCGATGAGCGTCAGGCCGCCGAGGGCCGCGATCCGGTCCTTGTGGTGGTCGAGGAACTTGCGGAACTGTTCGGTCGACTGGACGATGAAGTCCGATCGTTCGAGCGCCGCGTCCGCCGCGATCTCCCCGAGCAGGTCGTTGTGGCCATCCATGTGGGTCGCCTCCGTGCTGTCCGGGGAGTCTACGGGTGGTACTCGAGATCGGGTCCCATCCGCTCGCGCAGGAACATCGAGTGATGGCGTTCGAAGATCCACTCGCCGGCCCGGTGACCGAGCGCGCGGGTGCCTTCATCCTTTTCGAGCTTGTCGAGCGTGGCGTAATCGGGGAGGTCGAGGAGGATCACGTTGTCGAAGTCCCAACCGTGGGCGACGTTGTACCAGCCGACGAAGCGGATCCCGAACTTCTCCTCGTAGTCCTTGACCTGCTTGGGGAAGATCGTGCGCATGAAGAACTTGAAGAAGGGGTCACGACCGCGACGGACCGAGAAGTAGGTCGCGAGCACCGGCACGTCGTGGGACCCTCCGTGATCGATGGACCGGGCCAGCCGCGCCGTCCCGGCCGCTATTGTCGCACGGGGCCTTCACCGGGCGGCGGGTCCGGGGGTTGACCGGTCCTCCCCCGGATCCGCGCGACGTGCCCCCACGACGACGAGCGGCTCCCCGGATCCGCGCCACGCGTGCGACGTG
>CAYMTJ010000005.1:56232-65515 GCA_964393345.1 uncultured Anaerolineaceae bacterium
CGGATCCGCGCCACGCGTGCGACGTGTGCCACGCGTGCGACGTGTGCCACGCGTGCGACGTGTGCCATGCCTTCAGGGTGACCCCGCCAGATCCTCACCACATGACCGTTAGGCGATGCGGCGGTCGCTCCCGGGCCCGTGGACGGCCGCAGTTCCCCGCGGACCGGACGATTCGTGCGGCGTCGCCGAGGTCCCCCGCTCGCATGGCCGTCCGATGGCCGTCGCTGGACCGTTGAACGCGGTCGAACCGCGCCTAACGGTCACCAGACGGTGATCTGGCGGACTCGTCGTCCGGTCCGGGTTCCTCGGTCTGCGGTCGCGCCGCACCGCCGTCCCGGTCCTCGCCGCTCGCGTCCTCGAGTTCACCCACGGTCCTGGTGGCACTCCCCAGCGGACGGCGGCGGCCGCGTCGATCCGCGGCGACGAGCCGCAGCAGGAAGATCACCGTCTGACCCGTGGTCAAGAGCAGCAGGATGACGGTGAAGAGGAGCACGGCGCTCACGGCGATCGGCCAGCCCCACCCGACACTGAGTGGCGTCAGGACGAGGAACACGGCCAGGACGATCACCTGGAAGCGGAAGCAGCCCAACCCCGGTCCGCGCTCGGCCGCGAGGTCGTCGCCCTTGTACTGGACCGGTCCGGCGGGGCGGGGTGGTCGTGGCGGGGTCGGGTCGTCGGTCACGAGGCGGAACGATACGGGACCGGGGACTATGCCGCCGGACGGGGTTCCGTGGCGAGGCCGTCCACGACCTCCATGTCCGGCAACGCCCGCAGGATGTCCGGCGACGCGATGACCTTCCAGGACCGCGACCCACCACCGAGGACGACCCGGTCCTGATCCATCACGCGAGCGTCGACCCACAGCGGCAATCCCGGCGGCAGCCCGAACACGGTCACGCCCCCGATCTGCATCCCCGTCAGCGCAGCCGCCTCCTCGGCGGGGGCGAACGATGCCTTGCGGGTCCCGAGCCGGTCACGGATGACGCGGTTCACGTCCAGCCGGTAGGGTGCCAGCGTCACGCACGCGGCATAGACCGGCGGATCGCTCTTGCCCACGACGACGATCGTGTTCGCGGCCGTCTCCGGCGCGAATCCATACGCCTCGCAGAAGGCGGCGGTGTCGGCGAGGGCCGGATCGCACGCGAACAGCTCGTACGGGACAGCGATGTCCGCGAGATGGTCGACGAGCCAGGCGCGGCCGACGGGATCGTGATCGGGACCGAGGTCGTGCATGGCCGCAGCGTACGGCGCGAGGCGTCCGCCGTGTCGCCGGTGTCGCCCGGGGTCGAGCGCCGAGCTCGAGACGCTACCATCGAGTCGATGGACGACCGACCCTCCGGCGCGCCGCCCGCGCACCCGACCGCCCCACCCGACATCGACGCCTACCTGGCGCGCTTCGACTGGCATCCGGAGCCCGAACTGATCGGCTATCGCGACGAGACCGCCTCGCGCGATGCCCTTCGGCGGCTGGGCGCCGAGACGTGGCGGACGGCTCTCGACTTCCTCTACGAGCAGGCCGCGTTCCGGGCCATGGGTGATGCTTCCACCCACGACGAGATCCGCGCGCGGTTCTTCGGGGAGCGTGGCGAGGCTGGCCCCGCCCCCGCCACGCCAGCCCCCGCCGCCGACGTCCTCGACGCCTTCCGGACCCGTCTCGCGGATGGGCAGATGAACTCGCAGCATCCCCGCCAGTTCGGCTACTTCACGCCACCGCCGCTCCCGATGTCGATCGCCGGCGAACTCCTGGCCCAGGTCACGAATCAGGGCGTCGATGTCTGGCACGCCGGCCCGGTCGCCGCGTTCGTCGAGGAGGAGGTCGTGCGCTGGCTGTGCGATCTCGTCGGCTTCGAGCGGTCCTCCTTCGGGCTGCTGACGTCCGGCGGGGTCATGGCCAACTTCATGGGCCTGACCATCGCGCGCGACCAGCGACTCGGGCGCCTCAAGGGCCTGTCCGGACCGCCTCGCGGGCGGGGTCTCGAGGGCGCCCGGGTCTACGCGAGCGACCAGACGCACTTCTCGGTCGCGCGGGCGCTGGACCTGCTGGGATTCCCGGGGGAAACGCTGGTCATCGTGCCCTCCGACGCCGACTTCCGGCTTCGCGGGGCCCCGGTCGCGGCTGCCATCGAACGCGACCGGGCCGCTGGGCTGACGCCGTTCGCCATCGCGGCCGTCGCGGGCTCGACGAACACGGGGTCGGTCGATGCCATCGGCGAACTGGCCGACCTTGCCGAGGCGCACGGGCTCTGGCTGCATGTCGACGCGGCCTACGGCGGCGGCGCGAGACTGTCGCGGCGCGACCGCGATCGCGTGCCGGACCTCCATCGCGCCGACTCGGTCACGGTCGATCCGCACAAGTGGTTCTTCCAGGCCTACGACATCGGTGGGCTGCTCGTCCGGCGGCGGTCGCATCTCGTCGAGACGTTCGGTGGCCGCTCGCCCGAGTACTACCGCGGCGGCGAGTCGGCGTCGGGGACCCCGCGGGAGGGCGATCGTGACGGCGGGTCGGCGCGGGGCGCGGCTGACGACGGCGAGCACGACGACCACGGCGACCAGCTCAACTTCTACAAGTTGAGCTTCGAGGGCACCAGGCGATGGCGCGCGCTCAAGCTCTGGATGTCGTGGCAACACCTGGGGACCGAAGGGTTCGGGCGGCTCATCGAAGCCAACGACGACCTGGCGGCGCATCTGGCGCGCCGCTGCCGCGAGGCCGACGACTTCGAGGCGCTGCCGGCCGACCCGCCCCTGTCCGTGGTGTGCTTTCGGCACTTGCCGGGCGGTCGGTCAGCGGCCCTGGCGCTCCCGCCCGGCGAGCTCGACGCGCACCAGGATCGACTCCAGCGCGCGCTCGAGGTGTCGGGCGACGGCTGGCTGACGACGACGCGACTCCGTGGCGCGACCTATCTCCGTGCCGGGATCGTCAACTACCTGTCCACCGAAGACGACATCGACGGCCTCCTCGACACCCTCCGACGCCTCGCCTGAGTGGCGCCATCCGAGTGAGGTGTCAGCGGAACGGGCGCGTCAGTCGCGCGACCGCGCCGCCAGACGATCCTTGAGGCGGTACCACTCACCGACGAACGGCAGGAACCACGGCCGGCCCTCGTATGGGGCGGGGACCAGCGGGAAGGGCAGCGTCGCCAACGCCGGGGGCTCCCCACCGGACAACCACTCGCCGACCCGCGTGCCGAGGTAGGTCATCAGCGCCACGCCCGTCCCGCAGCAGCCCAGGGCGTAGGTGACCCCGTCCTTCGTGCGCCCGACGTGCGGCATGCGATCGAACGTGAAGCCGACGTTGCCGCCCCACGCGTACTCGATCCTGGTGTCGGCCAGTTGCGGGTGGACCTCGAGCAAGCCCTTGTGCAGGATCGCGGCCGTCCGTTCGATCGACGTCGGCAGGAACGACGCGCGGCCGCCGAATGCCATCCGGCGGTCCGCCGACACGTGCCAGTAATACAGGAAGTTCTTCGTGTCGAAGAAACTGCGGCCCTTGGGCGAGAGCTCCCGTGCCAGGTCCTCGGGGAGTGGTTCACTGGCGATGATGTAGCTCCCGATCGGGATGACCCGGCGCCGAAGCGACGGCGCGGCGCCGTCCGTGTAGCCGTTGGTCGCCACGAACACGTCCCGTGCCGCGATGGCACCGCGCTCGGTCTCCACGATGAACCGACCGTCGCCCTGTCGCCGGATCGTCCGGGCGCGGACGCCCTCGTGCAGGTCGGCGCCGGCACGATCGGCCGCAGCCGCCAACCCCGCGAAGTACCGACCCGGGTGGATCAGGCCGCTCGACTCGACGACCAGCGCCCCGTGATACGCGTCGGAGCCGATCTCCTCGCGGATGCGCTCCTTCGGGACCAGCGTCGATGCGACGCCGACCGTCGCCAGGGCGTCGCGAGCGTGCTCCAGGTGCGACAGGTGCGATGGCGCATAGGCGAGCTCCAGCTGACCGCGCTCGCGGAAGTCGCACTCGATCGACTCGTCCGCGATGAGCCGCTTGACGAGCTCGTACGAATCGAGGGTGTCGCGATAGAGCGCCGATCCGGTGGCCTGGCCGTAGCGGCGCAGCAGCTGCGGTGGGCTCCACTTGTACCCGGCATGCACGATCCCGCCGTTCCGCGTCGAGGCCCCCCATCCCAGCGTGTGCGCCTCCAGCAAGGTGACCGCCGTCCCGCGGTGCGCCAGTTCGCGCGCGGCGTTGATCCCGGCATACCCGCCACCGATGACGACGACCTCGGCCGAGTCCGGCAGGCGCCGGCCGGAGCGATCCGGCAGCGGGTCCATCGACGCCTGCCAGAACGAGCGCCGCTCGAAGTCCTGATTCAGCGTGGGGGTCGCCATGGACCCGAGCGTAGCGGAGCGCGGCCCACGGTGCGCCGGCGATCCGACGGCGCGGCTCCCGCACTTCGAGGGAGCACACCCGCGGTACGCTCTGCCGGGACGCGTCACCGAACTGAGGTGGGCTGGTGCTCATCGAGACCCGACCGATCACCCCACGCCGGACCGGTCATGCTCGTTCGTGGATCCCGATCCTGGGGCCGTTCATCCTGCTCGGGGTCGTGGTCGCCGTGGCCCTCGCCGGCAACCGGCCGCAGCCCGACCCCACGTCCGACGTGCTCGCCGTGACCGCCGATGACGCCGACCCCGGACCGAGCGCTCCCAGCTCCTCGACGCCGTCGGCGAGCGCCGATCCGACCGCGGCGATCGCCTTCCCGACCCGGGTCTACGACCTTCCCGTCTCGACGGTCGCCGAGGCGCTGGCGGTCGACCCCATGGATCGCGACCCCGCGGCGATCGTGGCGATCCGGGCGTGGCTCACGATCCGCTACGACGACGGCTGCGCCCGGGCACCGCTGACCGCCGATGGGCGCGTCCTCCCCGACGCCCTGTGCTGGAAGCACGTCATCCTCGGCAGTGACCCGTCGCCCGCCTTCGCCTGGCAGGACGGCGCCATGCGCCGCATCGGACCGAACGGCGCGCATCTCCACGCGCACATCCCGCCCGGCGTCGACCGCGAGCACCTCGATCGCGAGGCCGTCCCGATGTTCGGCGGCGGACGGCGAGCCGGCACGGTCGTGCCGATCCCGGTCGTGGTGGTCGGTCGGTTCGGGGACCCGCGCGTGCCGGCCTGCACGTCGAACGGCCGGCACTGCGGGGAGTCCTTCGTCGTCGAGCGGGTCACGTGGGTCGCCGGCGACTATCCACCCGATCCCGTCGTGACGTTCGTCCCGGCAACGGCGGGCACCCTCGACGCCGACGTCGCTCGACGGGCGGCGCTGCGCGGGCTCGCGGGGCCGACCGTGGTGCTCAGCCAGGCCCTGCTCGCCGTCGACGACCTCGCCGGCATCGACCCGGCAGCCGCCGATGTCGTGGCCGCCGAAACGGCGACCGCGCCGGTCGAGCAGCTCTGGTTCCTGCGCGTGCTCGCTCCCAGTGGCACGGACAGCCCCGCCCGAACGATCCGCTGGCTGACGCTCGATGGCGCCACCGGAACGGTCATCATCACGGAACCCGGCGACTGAACCTCGCGCCCCCAGCCGATCACACGGTCAGGCGTCGGTGGCCTCGTAGGCGACCTGGCCGTTCGCGATCGTCAGGAGCACGCGGCCCGGGAGGTCGCGGCCCAGGAGCGGTGAGTTCTTGCCGCGGGACAGGAGCGCGTCGGCGGTCACGGTCCAGGGGTCCGATCGATCGAAGACGACGAGGTCCGCCGCCGCACCCTCGACGAGGCCGACGGTGCCCGATCGACGCGAGCGCTCCCCCAGGATCCCGGCTGGGCCGGTCGTCAGCGCCTCGACGGCGCGAAGAAGCGAGATCTGCCCGGCATCGACCGCCGCCAGCACCAGCCCCAGGGCGGTCTCGATGCCGCTGATCCCGTTCGACGCCAGCCCGAATTCGATCGCCTTATCCACTTCCGCGTGCGGCGCATGGTCGGTCGCGATCGCATCGGCGGTGCCGTCGCGTAGTGCGGCGAGACAGGCCATCGCGTCCTCGGCGCGGCGGAGCGGCGGGTTCACGCGAGTGGACGTGTCGTAGGGACCAGCGACTCGAGCGTCGTCGGCCCAGGGATCACGCGCGTGACCCGTCCCATCGACCGCCTCCCACGCCCAGCGGCGCGCACCCGCGACCCACTCATCCGTGAGCGTCAGGTGGTGCGGCGTGACGTCGCATGTCACCGGCAGGCCACGAGCCTTGGCATCCCGAACGACGGCCAGCGACGCCGCCGTGGAGACGTGCGTCAGATGCAGACGCGCGGTCGGCACGTCGGCGACCACATCGGCGAGGATCGCGATGGCACGGGCGACGGCGCCGGACTCGGCCGCCACTGGCCAGCCGCGCAAGCCGAGGATCGTGGCGACGACCCCGTCGTTCGCCTCGGCGCCGGCCGTCAGCGACGGATCTTCCGGATGCTCGACGATCGGCAGACCCAGCGCCCCGGCATACTCCAGCGCGGACCGAAGGATCGTCGCGGAGCGCACGGGCGAACCATCGTCGCTGAACCCCGCGACGCCAGCGTCCGCCAGCTCGCCGATTGCGGCCAGCGTCTCCCCTGCCCGGCCTGTGGTGACGGCGCCGTGGGCCAGCAATTCCACCGGGGAGCCGGACCCGATGCCAGCCGCCCTGATCCTGGCGAGCACGCTCGGCTCATCGAGCGCGGGGGTGGTGTTGGGCATGGCACAGATCGTGGTGAAGCCACCGTGCGCGGCCGCGGCCAGCCCGGTCGCGACGGTCTCGGCGTCCTCGTTGCCCGGTTCGCGCAGGTGTACATGCAGGTCGATGAACCCGGGGGCCACGACGACGCCGTTCGCATCGATCCCGTCGGCGTCAGCGCCGGTCAGCCATGTCACCGCCTCGAGGATCCCGTCCCGGACGACGATCTCACCCGGACCCTCGCGGTGCGTGGCCGGGTCCACCAGCCACGCACGACTGATCTCGAGGTCGGTCACCGCGCGCTGGCCTTGGAGGCCCCGGAGCGTGCCCCGGCTCCGGCGCCGGCCAGCAGGTAGAGCAGCGCCATCCGCACCGCGACGCCGTTCGTCACCTGGTCCGTGATGACCGATTGCGCCCCGGCGGCGACGTCGGCGGCGATCTCGACGCCCTCGTTCATGGGTCCCGGGTGCATGACCAGGGCCCCGGGCTTCGCGCCCCGCAGGCGCTCGGCGGTCAATCCGTACCGTGCCGCGTACTCGCGCATCGATGGCAGCAGCCCCGATGCCATCCTCTCACGCTGGATCCGCAGCGCCATCACGACATCCGCGTCCCGCAGGGCCTCGTCGACGGACGTCGTCACGTTGAACCGGCGACCGGCCGCCGCCCCCCTGCCAGCCCACGCTTCGAACCCTCGCAGCAGCGTCGCCGGTCCGCACAGCCACAGGTCAGCGCCGGCCGCGGTCAGCGTCCAGATGTTCGACCGGGCCACCCGCGAATGCAGGACGTCGCCGAGGATCACGACCTTGCGCCCGCGCAGCGATGCGTCGCCCAGATGCGAGCGCATCGTGTACAGGTCCAGCAGGGCCTGGGTCGGGTGGGCGTGCCAGCCGTCGCCGCCGTTGAGCACGGACCCCCCGAACACCTCGGCCGCGAGATACGGCGCTCCCGAGACGTGGTGGCGCATCACCAGCATGTGCGCGCCGAGCGCCTCGACGGTCCGGATCGTGTCGACCAGCGACTCGCCCTTCGTGACGGACGACGACGCGGCCGCGATGTTGACGACATCGGCCGACAGGTTCTTCGCGGCGACCTCGAAGCTGACGCGCGTGCGGGTCGACGACTCGTAGAAGAGGATCGTGACCTGGCGGCCGCGCAGGGCCGGCACCTTGGCGATCGGCCGGGCGAGGACCTCGCGCATGGCGTCGGTCGTGCGCATGACCAGGTCGAGATCGGCGGCGGACAGCCCATCGACGTCGAGGAGGTGACGATGGTGCCAGCCGACGGGCTGGCTCTCGGGGTCGACGTCGACCGACGGGACGACCGGAACGGCGTCCGCGTCGACCACCAGGCTCACCCGACCGGCTCGCCCGCGCGAGCCGAGACCGCCGTCGGCATCCGCTCGATCTCGACCACGTCCTCCCCGTCCGTTTCCGTGAGATGGACCTTGACCAGTTCCTCGCGCGACGTCGGGACGTTCTTGCCGACGTGGTCGGCGCGGATCGGGAGCTCGCGATGACCGCGATCGACGAGGACCGCGAGCCGGATGGCCTGCGGGCGCCCGAAGTCCACGAGGGCGTCCATCGCGGCCCGGATCGTCCGCCCGGTGTAGAGGACGTCGTCGACGAGGACCACGGTCCGCCCGTCGATGCCCTCGGGGAGCTCCGTGCCCTTGACCACGGGCTGCTGCGCGACGAGCGACAGGTCGTCTCGATAGAAGGTGATGTCGAGCGCGCCGACGGGGACCTGCGCGCCCTCGTTCTCGGCGATGGCCTCCGCGATCCGGCGGGCCAGCGGGACGCCGCGGCGCTGGATGCCGATGAGCAGCAGGCCATCGGTGCCAGCCTGCTTCTCCACGATCTCGTGGGACAGGCGCACCGTCGCGCGACGGATCTCGTCCGCGGTCATGATCTGACGGCCGCTCATCGCTCCTTCCCGGCCTCACTGGGCCTCACCGGCGGCCTCACGGAGCCGCGACGAAGGGACGACCCAAGGATACCGCGCCCGGCCGGCGGCAGGGCGTGGGTTCAGGCTCCGGCCCGCACCAGGTACGTTGGACCGTGCCCGGGCGCCGGATCGCCGGTCTGTACCGTGCCACGGAACGTGGTGACGGCTGGGGCCGAGGATGGCCGGTCGATGGCCGGTCTGTACCGAGCCACGGAATGTGGTGACGGCTGGGGCCGGTGGATGGACGGCTCGTGCCGTGCCACGGACGAACGACGTCGTGATTGCCGCGGGGCGGCAATCGTGCGCACGGGCATGGCGTTGACGTCACCAGTTCCGTCCCACGTTACGGAGCCGGCCTACCGGCTCGGCGTTGCCGTGCGGCCCCTCGGCTCGGCGCGACCGGGCGCCGGACCCCAGCTCGATCTGGTGGAACCCGGCTCGTGCCGTGCCACGGAACGTGGTCACGGCTGGGGCCGTTGGAACCCAGCTCGTGTCGTGCCACGGAACGTGGTGACGGCTGGGGCCGGTGGATGGACGGCTCGTGCCGTGCCACGGACGAACGACGTCGTGATTGCCGCGGGGCGGCAATCGTGCGCACGGGCATGGCGTTGACGTCACCAGGTTCCGTCCCACGTTACGGAGCCGGCCTCGGGAAGGAACGGCCTCCGCGCCACGTAACGGAGCACCGGCCACCGGC
>CAYMTJ010000005.1:65615-72044 GCA_964393345.1 uncultured Anaerolineaceae bacterium
CCGGCCTTCGGCTCAGCGTGGCCTCGGCGGGCGCACCTCTAGTAGACGTACACCTTGACCTGGGTCGTGCCGGACCAGGATGGGCAGCCGCAGATCTTGAAGAAGTCCGGCTTGTACAGGTCGACGATGCGGCTCTCGGTCTGCGGCCCGTAGTCGTTGACCACCCGCTCGATGCAGCCCCCGTCGCCGCAGATGATCACGATGGTCCCGCGCGGGAGACGCATCGCGGTGTACCCGGCCTCGTAGAAGGTCGCCGTGCCCCGGATCGTGTACAGCTCCGGCTTGCGGATCGAACCGGCCGAGCCGTCCGGCTGATCGACGCCGCGGCGCTTCTTCGGCGCGGCCCTCGTGTCGTCACCGGGTTCGATGAAGACGTGATCCGCCCCGACGGCGCCCGCGCCCTCGAAGGCCGCGTCCAATCCGCCGACAGCGATGGCCGGATCGTCGCGGGACGCGGTGTCGGGGAGCGTCTGGAACGCACCGACCGGGACGGGTTCGATGGGCCGCGGGGACCGTGAACCGGCGAGTCCGGGAAGGGCGCCCAGGGTGAGGACGGCGATGAGCGCCGACCCCACGACCAATGTGCTGGGTCGCATCGGGAGAGAGGAATCTACGCCGGATGGCGACGGCGCGCAGGCCCTCCGCGCACGGTGGCCCGGGCCGGCTCAGCGAACGACGATCACGCTCTCGCCCGGGACGGTCTCCACGGCTCCGACCTCGGCGCCCGACCAGGCAACCACCTGGACGCGGCTTCCCTCGGCGTCCTGACCCTCGGGTGTCACCCAGGCCAGGCGCCCCTCGTCGATCGAGAACCCGGCCATCGCGGGGACGTCCGTGGGCGCGCCGCTCGGCCGGTCGAAGGCGCCGGTCAGCGGGTCGAGATGGAAGAGCGACAGCCGGCCGATCGTGGGGTCGTCCGCGCCGCCGGTCCAGACCGCGAACCACGCCCCGGTCGGATCCCAGCGGACGTCGACGTGCGCCGTCGACGCCGCGCTGAGGTCGATCGGCGCGCCGTCCGGTCCGGCGCCGTCAGCCGACCATCCGGTCAGGGTCAGGACGCCGACGGCGGGTCGCGGTTCGAGGGTGCTCTCGTCGACCCGGACGGTCCCGTGCCATGCGACGGCGAACTGCCGGGTCGGGTCGATGACGGGTCGCCACGCGTCGATGGTCTCGCTGGTCGTCGCTCCGGTGACGGGGTCCAGACGGACGCTCGTCCCCGCGAACTCGTCGCCCTCGCCGCCCTCGCCGGGTCGGCTGACGATGAGATCCGCGCCGTCCCACGAGGCGAACACGGTCGACCCGTCGCTGGTCAGCTGCGTCGCCAAGGGATCGCCCACGTGCCAGACGTAGACGTCCGGACCGGCCGATCCGTCGGCGGGTCGGGCGGTGAACGCGAACCAGGATCCGTCCGGGGAGAACGCGGCCGAGTCCCCGACGACGGTCACGCCACTCGCGATGGCCAGCTCCAGCGCCACCGAGGGCTCGGGGCTGATCGTGGGTGATGGATCGGGCTCGAGCGAAGCCGGCGGCTCGTCGCTCGGCTCCGGTCCGTCGGATGCGTCCGGCGTCTCGGTCCCGGTCTCGCTCGGCGTGGGAGTCGGTGTGTCGAGCGGATTCGTGGTCTCTGTCGAGGAGGCGCTCTCCGTGGGTGTCGGCGTGGGCGCCTCGGTCGGGAGGACGAGGACGATGACCTCGTCCTGTCCCGAGCCGTCGCTCGCGACCACCACCGCCTGGCTGTCGTCCGGCGAACCGACCACCGACTTCGGTCGGTTCTTGAGCGTGAGCTTGCGGGCCTCCTGATCGTCGAGGGCGGCGCAGCTCGGCTGATCGTCGACCGGACAGACATGGTCGATGGGTGCGGCATTGATCGTGACGCTGCCATCCGAGCCCGACGTCACCCACCGGACCTTCATCGCCGCGACGGCCATCGGCGTGGCCGCGGGAGCCAGCGTGGGACCGCCCGGGGACGGCACGACCGGAGCCGTCGCGCTGGCGACGGCGATCGGTGACCCGGCGTCGGTCGCGCTCGCGACGGGTGGCTGCGCCGACCGGCCGGAAAGGAGCGAGGCGCCGACCACGACGATCGCGACCGCGAGCCCGGACATCGCCCCGAGCGGCATGCGGTCGCCGCGGGGCGCGACCCGACGGCCGAACCGACCGGCGCGTCCGCTCGTCGCCTCGCGCTCGATCCCGGCGGCGGTCCGTGCCCAGAGGTCGCGCGGCGGGTCCAGGCGGACATCGCGGAGGGATCGCAGTGTGACGCGATCGGCCTCGTAGGCGGCCGCGACGGCGCGACAGTCGGAACATTCGGCGAGATGCGTGTCGAGCCAGCGGGCCTCGAGCGGGTCGAGGTCCCCGTCGATCCGCTCCGCCGCGTGCGATCGGGCTCGCTCGTGCGGCGATGACCAGTGATCGGGCCGGCGCCCGACCCGTCGGAAGGGGCTCATCGCGGTCCGTCCGGGGAGCCGGCATGCAGGGCCTCGGCCTCGGCCTCGAGCGCACGCTCGGCGGCGAGGGCTTGACGAAGGCTCTCGCGCGCCCGCGTCAGGAGCGCCCGCGCGGCGACGTGACTCACGCCGAGGGCCGCCGCGAGCTCCAGACCGGTCAGGTCGTGCAGCTCGGCGAGCAACAGGGCGGCGCGCTGGCGTTCGGGGATGCGTTCGAGCGCCCGCTGCATGTCGCCCGAGAGGCGCGCCTCCATCACGAGATGCTCCGCCGACGGCGCGGCCCCGCGCGATTCTCCGGTCCATGGGAAGAATCGGATGATCTTCCGCCGACGGATCTCGTCCAGGGCCACCCGGTGCGCGATCTGGTACAGCCAGGCGCGGGCGTTCTCCGGCTTCTCGAGCGTCTCGTAGTTCTTGTACGCCTTGATGAACGCGTCCTGGGTCATGTCCGCGGCGACCTCGGGGTCGCGCATCATGCGGAACAGGTAGGCGTAGATCTCGCCCTGGTGCTTCGCGAACAGCGCCTCGATGAAGACGCCGGCCTCGTCACGATCCCACGTCCCGGTCACGCGACGCACCGGGGATGGGGCGAAGGGCCGGCCGGCTCGACGACCGCGGTCGTCGAGAGGATCCGCGAGGGTCTGGGCGATGGCCACGGCGGCTCCGAGCGGATAGGTAGGGGGAACGGGCGACATGGGCGTCGCACGCTCGCACGGCCAATGACGATGGGCCACTCCCCCGTGTGACGCCGGCGGGTGCCCGGCACGCAGCCGTTCAACCCGTCGCACCTCCCTGCGCGTCGGCGCGGCCAAGGAGCTCCTCCACCGCGTCCTCCGGGGAGACGGGATTGACCGGCAGCCCGGTTCCCAGCTCCAGGCCGGCGATCTCGCGCAGGCGCGGGTGGATCTCCCAGTGCCAGTGGTAGGTGGCATCCACCTGTTCCTTGAGCGGCGCCGTGTGCAGCACGAGGTTGTACGGCGGCCCGTCCAGGCTGGTGGCCAGCCGGCCGAGGACCTGGCGGAGCGCCTCGGCCGAGGCCGAGATGTCGGTGGGGCCCATGCGCCCGAAGTCCGCCTCGTGACGGCGCGGCACGATCCAGATCTCGAACGGCGATCGAGAGGCGTACGGCGCGAAGGCGACGCTGGCCGAGTCCTCCCACACGAGGCGCTCGGGACGCCGGACCTCGTCGCGGACGAGCCGGCAGAACGGGCACTCCCCCTCGCGGATCACGAACCGGGCGGCGCCACCCAGCTCCTCCGCGATCCGATGCGGGATCTGCGGCAGGTCGTACAGGTCGAGACACAGATGGTTGGTGCGGGCGCCGGCTTGCGCGCCCCAGTTCTGGACGACGGTGAGGTAGTCGGTCTGACCGGTCGTCCGGGCCGACGCGAGGGCATCCCGGGCCTGGCCGAGCATCGCCTCGATGGTGGACGACCCGGCGGCATGGAGGGCGCGATGCTCCTTCGGCGGCGCCACGATCGTCCGCCAGCTACCCGTGGAGCGCGCCTGGTCCAGCGCGACCTGGCCCAGCCCGCGATCCAGTTCGCGGGCCTCGTCACCGGTCCCGACCACGTGGAATGCGAAGTCCTTGAGCATCCGCACGCGGACGCCGTCGCCGTCGGGGGTCGTGCAGTTGGCACAGCCGAACATCCGGTCGTCCACCTGTTCGGCGGCCCGCGCGAACCGGTCCCGGTGGAAGGCGCGATCGACGACCGTGGCTACCCACCAGCCGGTGATCGGGTCCTTGCGCAGTTCGAACAGGCCGGCGGCCATCGGCGCGGCCTACCGACGCGCGTCGAGCGGGGCGTCGATGGCGTCCGCGAACGCCTGGGCGAAGATCCATCCGGCGCGTTCGACGGACGCGGTCGACGGTGCGACATCGCCCTCGCCGCTCTCGCGCGCGATCGACGTCGAGGTCACGCCCGGCATGCCGCACGCGTCGATCAGGTCGAAGTCCGCCAGGTCGACGGTGACGTTCAGGGCGATCCCATGGAACGACACGCCGCGCTCCACCCGCAGGCCCAACGCCCCGATCTTGCGCGGTGCGGGCCCGTCGGGATCGCACCAGCAGCCGGGATGGCTCTCGCGGCGGCCGGCGTCGACGCCATGGGCGGCGCACGTCGCACTGAGCGCCGTCTCGAGGGCGCGGACGAGCGGTCGAAGGAGCAGCCGGCGCTCACCCAGGGCGATGATGGGATAGGCCACGAGCTGGCCGGGTCCGTGGTAGGTCACCTCCCCGCCGCGCTCGACCCGTTCGACGGCGATCCCCCGCCGATCGAGGTCCTGCGGCGTGACGAGGATGTGACCCGGATCGCTGTGGCGACCGAGCGTGAGCACGGGCGGATGTTCGAGGAGCAGCAGTCGGTCGCCGATCAGCCCGTCGGCGCGGTCGGCGACCAGCTGGCGCTGCAGGGCGTGCCCATCGCGGTAGTCGATCCGCCCGAGCCAGTCGGCGCGGAGCGATGGGGCCGTCGCGCGGGTCGCGCTCGGTGGTGTCAGGACGTCGGCATCCACGGCGGCACGATAGCAGGGGCCGACGTCCCGCCCCGTCGCAGGACCCTCCGGCGGGTGCCGACGGACGCTCCGTCTCAGGCGGGGGCGAGACCCGGCTGCAGTTCGATCGCCGTCGGCTCCGGTTCGACCACCGGCCGGTCGTAGTCCTCGAACGTGAAGCCCGACTCGGTCCGGCGGACGCGGTGGAACTCGAGCTGGTAGCGCTCGTACATCTCGTGGACGATCGCGGCAGCCTCGACATGGCGCGGTCGACCGGCGGCCGCACGGGCGTCGTCACGACTGTCCCAGAGACAGAACGACATGCAGGTCCCGTCCGATGCCGTCGGGCCCTTGAAGTAGTGGACGAACCCCGGGGCGGCCATCGCCTCGGCGTGCGCCCAGTCGTCGTACGCGGTCAGGCGAGCCTCGTCCGCGTCGTGACGGTGGACCGACCGGAACGCGACCATGTACCACGCACCGGGTTCGACCTCGCCCAGGCAGGCGTCCCACGTGAAGGCCTCGGCGACGGGCAGCGCGGCATACCGGTCCGAGACCGGGACCAGTCGATCGAAGCACGCGCTCGGTCGGTGGCTCATCGCGATGCACGGTACTCCATCGCATCCGCGATTGTCACGCTATGAGACGAGAGTCAGCCAGATAGCGAGAAGGAAGTACCGGTGGCGCCGGTCAGCGTCAGATCGAGGCGTCCTCGGCCAGTTCGGCGGTGACCGTGCGGGCCGCCTCCAGGAGGGAACGGCGCGCCCGCGCGAGCCAGGCGTCGTCACAGCGGAACGCCGGGCCGATCAGGGCCATGGCGCCCACGATCCCGTCCTCGCGAAAGACGGGTGCGGCGATGGCGACCGATCCGGCGATGAGCTCGCCGACGCTCGAGGCGAACCCGGTCATGACGATCGAACCCAGCGATTCGCGTAACTCGGGTTCTGTCGGCGTGTCCGGGGTGATGCGACGGAGCTCCTGGGCGAGGACCTCGTCGAGCACCTCGGACGGCGCGAACGCGAGCAGCACCCGGCCGGGCGCGCCGGCGTAGAGCGGAGACATGGACCCCGGTTCCATCGTCACGCGAAGCGAGTGGTCGCTCTCGATCTGGTGCAGGCAGACCGACGCGAGACCGATCCGACGGACGACCACGGCGGTCTCGCCGGTCTCCTCGGCAAGCATGCGCAGGGCCGGGTCGGCGTGCCGGATGAGGCGCTCGGCGCTGACGTTGGTCCCGCTGCCGATCAGTAGCTTCGGCCCGAGACGATACGTGCCGCCATGCCGATCCACGAACCCGAAGTCCGCGAGGGTCCGAAGGTAGCGGTAGACAGTCGAGACCGGCATGTCGAGACCGGCGCTGAGCTCGTCGGCGCGCACGTCGCCGCGATCGGCGACGGCGAGGAGCAACCGGAGGCCGCGCGCGAACGAGGTGTCCTCGGACGCCTCCTCGGGCGGTCGGTCGCGGGCGGTCGTCATGCGTCGCGTCCCCATC
>CAYMTJ010000006.1:0-25968 GCA_964393345.1 uncultured Anaerolineaceae bacterium
CCGAGTACGACGGTCCCATGTCGGCACGGGACGTGGTTTTGCTACTCTCCCAGCCATGACATGGGACGACAGCTACCAGGCCCCCGCCGACAGCGAGCACCGGAGCGGCAAGCTCGAGGCGATCGAGCTCGTCGGCACGCACCTGCGGCTGAACGGGATCATCTCCCTCGGGCGGTTCAACCGCCTGTCCGACTACATCAATTCCGGGAGCGGCTACGTCCGCGTCCATGATGCCCGGCTGCTCCGCCGGAACGGCGATCCCACGAGCATGGTGCTCGAAGAGCTGATGGTGGACCAGGACGAGATCAGCTTCATCGCGCAGGCAGATCCGGACTCCGTGGCCGATCCATCGGGTGGCGCGATCCGTCGTCCGCTCCCGGCGGCGTCGCCGACGCCCATCGACGAGGAGCCCGACGTCTGGGCCGGCCTCGGGACGGCGGCCCCCGGTGGCGCCGACGCCTGGGGTCGACCCGGGGCGCTCGGGGGTGGCGCCACGCTCGATCGACCCGACCGGCAGTTCGTGCTCTTCACCCCGGGTCACAGCGTCACCGGCTACGTGAAGGTCTACGGCGGCACCGATATCGCCGGCTTCGTCGATGCGAGCGAACCGCGCTTCGTGCCGGTGACCGAGGTGACCGCCCGCTCGCTCGCCGATCGGCGCGTGATCAGCCACTTCGGGTTCGTCCTGGTCAACCGGACGCACATGATCGCGGCGTCGGAGATCGGCCACGGCGACTTCACGCACGACGAGCTGAGCGACCACTAGCCCCGGCCGGTCCGGCTGTCACGGACCTGCAAGCCCCACCGACGACCCGCTCACGACCGTGGCACGGTGCCGGGCGGATGCTCCCCGTTGTCCGAAGACCAGCAACGGAGGGCCGAGATGCCTGCCAGGAGCGAGAAGCAGCGGCGGTTCATGGGCGCCGAACTCGAGCGCAAGCGCGAGGGGAAGAAGACCCGGACCGGGATGACCGAGGAGCAGCTCGAGGACTTCGCGAGCAAGGACAAGGACACCGACAAGCGAACGGACGAGCGCCGGTGATCCACCGTCGATCGCGGGCAGCCGGTTCGGTCGTGGCCACGCGGCGCAAGCGCCCACCGGGCAGCGGGCCTCGTCGTGATCAGTTGCGCCTGGTCGGCGCGACGGCCGCCGTCCTCATGACCGTGCTGGGTGCGGCGGCCTGCACCAACCCTTCGTCGACGCCGGGCTGGACGGTCGCGCCGTCATCGGCGGTGCCGTCGGCCGTCCCATCATCGTCGCCGCTGCCGACCTCGTCGGCGGCTCCATCGGCGTCCGCGTCGCCGTCGCCGTCCTAAGTCCAGGGGCGGGCCGAGTCACCCGACCTCGTTCAGGCGTCGGGCGCGGCGCTCGCCTTGGGCGCCTTGAGCCCGCGCAGCTTGCCGGCGCCCACCTTCTGGGCATCGATCGAGCCGTTCGCCCGCGCGACCCCCGCGGCGATGACCTTGTCGCCCACCTTGATGTCCGCGGCCGTGCCCTTGGCCTTGCCAAGGGTCCAGATCTCCGTCGTCGCGGAGAGGTGGATCACGACCGACGAGCCGTCGCGGGTCGTCACGGTGATCGCGTCCGCGGTGACCTTCGTCACCTCGCCGCCGACGACCGTGAGCTGGATGTGGACGGTGAGGGCCTGGAGCGTGGTCCCGTCGAGTTCGCCCTGGGCCAGGATCTTCGAGCCCACCTTGACGTCGGCCTTCGCGGCGGCCTCGGACCCGAGGCGGAACGTGGTCGCGCCACTCACCGTGATGGTCCACGTCGCGTCACCGCGGCCCTTGACGGTGATCGTGTCGCCATCGATCGCGGTCACTTCGCCGCCAGCCTTGTCCGCGGGGACGACGATCGCGGTGATCGCGTACGTCCCATCCTCGTTGCGCTTCTGCGCGAAGCGGATCGTGTCGCCGACCGACAGGTCCGCCAACGTCGCGGCCACGCCCGCCTTGGTGATCCTGGTATCCGCGGTGACGGCGATCGTGCGGGTCCAGCCGTCGTCGGTCTTGAGCGACACGTTCGAGCCGCTGATCGCGGTGATCGTGATGGCCCCACGGCCGAACCCGAAGCCCGAGCCCTTGCCCCAGCCTCCGAGACCCCGGTCGCCGAAGCCCTTGCCCCCGAAGCCCTTGCCCCCGAAGCCCTTGCCGAGCTCCCGGAGCCGATCCGCCCAGCGGGACGCCTTGTCCGGCTTGCCGCTGGCATCCGGCTTGGCACTCGCGTCCGGAGCGGTGCTGGCGGCCGGCGCGACCGGGGCACTCGCCCCCGGATCCGGCGACGCGGCCATCGCCACGACGACGGGCAGGGCGACCGCCAGGCACAGGGCCAGGATCAGGCCGAGCCGCAGTCGATCCGACCGCCGTAGCTGTCGCTCTCGTTCCGTCACGCGCAGGCTCCTCCGATGTCAGGACGTGGGCCTACCTTACCCCGGGCACCCCCGGAGCCGATGAGGAATCGATGAAGAACCGGGCGCCGCGGTGCCTTGGCGCAACGCTTCGTGCCGGCGACCGGTCAGGGCCGGTCAGCCGCCGGCGGCGATCCCCAGCGCGGCGTCCAGGGCGGCGGCGAAGGCGTCGATGCGCCCGTTGATGTCGTCGGCCGGCGCCTTGGCCGCGACGCCGGCTTCGAGGGCCTCGAGCGCCGCGGCGGCGACCGCGGTGGCATCCGGATCGAGCATCTCGAGGGACGCCCGGATCGAGTCGAACGTCTCGCGCGCCCGGGCGAGCGACCCCGTGGCGCCGCCGGTGTCGGGGCCGCCGGACACCAGCTCGGGATACTCGGACCGAACGACCTCCAGCGACGCCGCGATCGGCGACGCGCTCGAGCGGACGGCCGCCAGCTGCGCGCCGAGGTCCGGCGCCGTGGCACGCCCGACGGCGAGGCCGAGGACCAACCCGGCGACGACCGCGACGATGCCGACGATCAAGGTGGTCCGGTCGGTGTTCGAGCGATAGATGGCCATCGGTCAGCGAGCTCCAGCGGTTTCGATGACCACCATGATGGGGTCCCCGGTCGAGCGTTCGGCATCCACCGCTCGTACCACGGCATCGATGCCGGTCAGCGGCGAGCAATCGATCACGTGCCGCCCGCGCACGATCACCACCGGCGGCGCGACACTGGTCGGCCCGACGTGGCGCTCCGCGGCCCGGATCGCCGCGATGATGGCGCGGCTGTCGACGTCTGCCGTGGCGGAGGCGACCGATTCATGCGCGAGCGCACCCGATTCGTGCGTCGCCCCGACGGCGGGCGTCCCTGGGCGTGTGCTTATGTCGTCGCCCATCACACGGGAATCGCGCGAGCCGGCGGCATCGGCGGGCGCCGCGCCGACACCGACGGGTGTGGCCGCCGCCTCATCGAGCTCGCCCGCGCCACGATCGCCATCGATTCCCGTGACACGGGCGTCGAGATAAGGCGCCTCGGCGCGCGCGCCCGACGATCGGCCCTGGGCGTGCAGCACCGAGCGCGCGACACCGCGGTGGGCGACGGCGCCGCGGCGGTCGAGGAGCACCCAGGGTCGGGGGCCGTCGCTCGGCGCGCCCCGGCCGAAGCGGTCCCGGCCGCCGGTCGCGACGGGCGCGGCGAACGCGCGGTAGTGCGACGTCGAGCCGATCGATACGACGGCATCGGCGGGGATCCGCAGGTCGGTCGCGGCGTTGGCGGCCAGCTCGTCATCGTCGAGCTCGTCGCGGGCCAGGCCGGCTTCGAGCGGGAGCGCGCCCGTCGCGATGGCGCGCACCACCTGCAGGTCGCGGTCGTATTCGGTGGTCGTCTCGACCGTGGCCGGAGCGGCGCCGGCGGCGATGGCGGCGGCCTCGGCATCCTCGATGACCTCGCGCAGCCGCTCGGGGCTGCTGTCGGTCGCGCTGCGCTCTTCGACCGCCTGGATCAGGCTCATGGCGGCCCCGATGGACGACAGGATCTCGGCGTGCTCGGCGATCGACCCGGGACGACGGAGCGCTGCCGCCAGGGCCGGGACGAGGGCGCCGGACCCGCCGCCCACGCCCACGATCTCGAGGGTCTTGAGGTCCGCGCCGGAGGCCTTCACCGCCGCCATGAGCGGGCGGGCCAGCTCATCGACGGCGAGGCGGAGGTGCTGACGCGCCAGGTCGGTCGCGTGGCGCTCGACGTCCTGTGGCTTCGCGCCCAGCATGCGGGCGGCTGCGGCATAGGCGAGCCGAGCGGAAGCGGCGTTCCCGGCCGCGTAGTCGTCGGGTGCCACCTCCCCGAGCGCATTCGCCGCGCAGGTGACGGTGAGCGCGAACCGGCCACCGGCCGCGTCCACCACGAGGTGATCGGCGGCGTCGCCGTCCCGTGGCGCGATGAGCGTCGCGGTCGCCTCGGCGAGCTCGGCCGGATCCGCGAAGGAGGCATAGCGCAGGCCCGCGATGTGAGCGCTTCGGGGCCCGACCGCGGCGATCTTGCGACCCTTGACTCGGGCGAGGCTGCCACCGGCGACACCGGCGACCCAGACATCGAGGGCGCGGAGCGCGGTGGCGTACCGACCGACCCGCACGTACGCCAGGCTGGGTCGCCGGCCCCGGATGAGCGCGATGTTCGTGGAGGTGCCGCCGACCTCGAGCATGATCCCGTCGCGGAGCGCGGCATGGTGGAGGACCCCCGCGACGGACGCGGCCGGTCCGGAGAACAGGGACCGCAGGGGCAGGGCCGCGAAGCCGGCGAGGTCGGTGGCGCCGCCATCACCGCGGAGGACCACGAGCGGTGCCTGGAGCCCGGCCGCGCTGAGACCCTCGGCGACCACCCGGGCCGTGGCCGCGGCCCTCGGCAGGATCGCGGCATTGACCAGCGCCGACACGGTCCGCAGCTCCAGCCCGAGGATGCCGGTGAGCTCGTGCCCGGCGCAGGCGGGGAGGCCGCGCGCGGCCGCGGCTCGCAGGATCGCGATCTCGCCGCGCGGATCGTCGATGGCGAAGGCCTCGCTGACGGCGAGGCTGTCCACGCCGTCCGCGACGAGGTCATCGACGATCGCCAGGGCCTCGTCCGCGGTGATGCCCGCGGTCCCGTCGACGAATCGGAAGACCGGTTCGAGGAAGCGGCCCGGGGAGAGCTCGAGCCGGCCGACCTCGGTCCGCTTCCGGGCGGGACCCAGGTCCGGGCGGCGGCCGATGCCGATCAACCCGACCCGTGGCAGGTCCCCTTCGAGCAAGGCATTGACGGCCAGGGTCGTGGAGTGCCCCACCATCGCGATGGGGCCGATCGCGTCACGCTCCACCAGAGCCGTGGCCTGGCGCAGGACGTCGACGACCCCCTCGGCGATCCCTTTCCCGGCGCCGTGCGTCGTGGGGACCACGACCCGTGCCAGCACGGCGCCGCTCGTGGCATCGACCGCTGCCGCCTTGGTGAACGTCCCCCCGACGTCGATGCCGAGGCGGACCGTCACTCGAGCTTGGTCTTGGCCTGGTCGAGGAGTTCGAGGATCTCGGTCCCGAGCGCGCGCACCTCGGTGGCTGCCGCGCCGGCGCTGATCAGCGCGCGCATGTCCTCGCGGATCTTGTCCTCGAGCAATTCGGTGAGCTCCTCATCGACGGCCTCGAGCGGGCCTTCCACCAGCTCGAAGTGCTCAAGATACGCTGCGGTGGCCAGTTCGAGGGCGTCGTCCGCATCGCCGGCCTCGTAGGCGGCGACGGCGTCGTCGACGCCCGCCGCGGTCGCGTCGACCTCGGCGAGGACGTCCACCGGCGGCGCGGACGACGCGGCCGGGCTGCTGCTGGCTGCTCCGGCACACCCGACGGCCACCAGGACCAGCAGGATGGCCGAACCGACGATGACAAGGTGCCTTGTGGTCTTCATGCAAGGCATCTTACGTTGACACCGCCGCCGTGCGCAAGCCCCCTCCTGCGCGTGTCGACACGGGTCGATCCGGGTCGCCCCAGCCGTCGCGCCGGCGCCCCCGACCGCGGCCAGCCGATGGCTCCCAGGTCACCTCAAGCCCCGGGACCATCGTCGGGGTTCCGGCACCGTCCCACCATTCGCAGAATACGTGTCATGCGACACCTATCTTGGGACCGAGTCGCCCGCCGCGCCGGTCAGACACTCGTCGAATACGCGATCACGTTGTCCGGGATCAGCGTGCTGGCGATCGCCGGCGGAACCATGATCTCCACCGCCGTCACCGGCACGTTCAACGAGATCGGTCAGCAGCTCTCGAGTGCCGCACCGAGCACGCCCGGGACCGCCACGCCACCGCCCCCGACCGCCACGCCGGTCGCCGCGCCGACGCCGGCGCCGACCGCCGGCGCATCGAGCACCCCGATCCCGACCGCGACTCCCGCTCCGACACCGGCCCCGACTCCTGCCCCGACACCAGCGCCGACCCCGGTCCCGACGGCCGCGCCGACACCGGATCCCACGCCGACGCCGCGCCCCACCCGCACGCCCAGACCGCGCCGCTGATCCGTCCTCCTCGGTGCCGCGACATGCGAGGATAGGCCCGATCCAGCCGTCCCCCGCGGTCCTGGGAGGTCCTCATCGAGCCGCCGTCCGCGCCAGTCTTCGCCCCGGACGCGGGTCCATCGTCGCCCGACGGTGATCCCGTGGTGTTCGCCGGGCTCCGCCGCAACGCGCCGGCGCTGTTCCTCGGGACCCTGCTGGTCGTCGCCATCGGGTGGCTGCTGCCGGATCTCGCGCCGCCGCCGACGACGCCGCCCCCCGTCGAGTTGCTGCGCGGCCGAATCGTCGAGTTCCTCACCGGCAGCGACGTGACCGCCCCGGATGTCCGGATCCGCGTGCTCGACGGCGACCAGCGTGGCGAGCAGATCGACGGCTATCTGCAGGGGCCGTCCGGCCAGCAGGCGATCCCGCGCTACGACATCGGCGACGAGGTGGTCGTCAGCGCCTCGCTGGAGCCCGATTCGACGTTCATCGCCGTCTCCGACCTGTATCGCGCCCCCGTCCTCGGACTGTTGCTCGGCGTCTTCGCGGCGGCGGTGACCATCGTGGGCGGATGGCGCGGCGTGCGCTCGCTCCTCGCCCTCGCCCTGACCCTCGCGGTCATCCTCCGGATCGTGGTGCCGCTGATCCTGGGCGGGTGGGATCCGGTGTGGGTCGCCGTCGTCGCCGCGACCGGCGTGACCGTCACCACGTTCCTGCTCACCGAAGGGGTTCGGGTCCACACGTTCGCGGCCGCGATGGGCACGTTCGTCGCCCTCGCATGCACGGCGCTGCTCGCGGTCGCCTTCGATTCCCTCGCCCGGTTCACCGCGCTCCGTGGGTCGGAGGACGCCACGTACCTCCAGGCGATCGGGATCGTCGACATCGACCTCGGCGGGCTGATCCTCGCCGCGATCATCTTCGGGGCGCTCGGGATCCTCGACGACGTCACGATCACCCAGGCGTCCGTGGTCAACGAGCTGCGCGACGCCGACCCCTCGGCCAGCCGGTGGCAGGTCGCCGGGCGGGCGATGAACGTGGGGCGGTCGCACATCGCGGCGACCGTCAACACCCTGGTGCTGGCGTACGCGGGAGCCTCGCTGCCCCTCCTGGTCCTGTTCGTCGCCGGTCGCCAGGACGCGCTGCTCATCGCGTCGGCGGAAGGCGTGGCCGTCGAGGTGGTCCGCGCCCTCGTCGGCAGCATCGGGATCGTCGCCGCCGTGCCGGTCACCACGGCCATCACCGTCCTGCTGCTCGATCGCGGCCGGACCTCGCGCGGGCGCCCCGCCCCCGGCTGGGACGTGGCCTAGCCGGTCGGCCTACGACGGACGATCGACCGCCTCGACCGCTCGACGCCCCCGGATCACGCCGGACCGAGGCGAGATCAGCAGGGCGATCCCGAACGCCACGGTCTCGACCAGCACGATCGCGGCGCCGGACGCCACGTTCAGGTAGAAGCTCAGGTACAACCCGATGAAGGTCGAGATCACCGCGACCGCGACGCCCACGATCATCAGGCGGTCGAAGCGCGCGACGAGCAGCTGCGCGGTCGCGGCCGGGGTGACCAGCATCGCCACCACCAGGATGATGCCGACCGCCTGGATGCTCACGACGATCGTGACCCCGAGCAACCCGAGCAGCAGGTACTCGAGGCGCGCGACCGGGAGTCCGGCCGCCGCGGCCCCGCTCGGGTCGAAGGTGGCGAACAGGAACTCCTTGCGCAGGACGAAGACGATGACCAGCACGATCGCGCCGAGGACCGCCACCTGGATGAGGTCGATGAAGCTGATGCCGAGGATGTCGCCGAGGAGGTAGCCGAACAGGTCGGCGACGTACCCGTCGATCGTGCTGAAGAGCAGCACGCCGAACGCGAACATCCCCGCGAACAGCACGCCCACCGCGGTGTCGAAGCGCAGATGGCCCCGTCGTGACACCGCCCCGATCGCGAGGGCCGTGGCGATCGCCGCCACGGCGCCGCCCAGGTACAGGGGCAGGCCCACCAGGTAGGCCACGACCAGTCCCGGGAACGCGGCGTGGCTCACCGCGTCGCCGATGAACGCGAGTCCCTTGAGGACGACGTACGCGCCCATGACCGCGCAGACGATGCCGACGATCACGGCGGCGATCAGGCCGCGCTGGATGAAGCCGTACGCGAGCGGGTCGAGCAGGACGTCGATCATCGCCGCTCCGGCCCGTGCGCGTGGGTCTCGTCCGTGTCGCCGGCATGGTGATGGGCGTCGTCGAGGACGAGCGTGCCACCCGTGCTGTCGGGCATCACCAGGACGTGACCGCCGTAGGTCTCCGCCAGCAGGTCCGGGTCGAGCACGAGGGTCTTGGCCGGTCCCTGGGCGACGATCCGGCCGTTGATCAGGACCGCATCCTGGAAGCGGTGTGCCGCACACGCGAGATCGTGGGTCGTCGCGACCACGGTCTTGCCTGCCCGCGCCTCCGCTTCGAGGATGTCCATCAGGTCCTCCTGCGTGGTGGCGTCCACGCCGGTCACCGGTTCGTCGAGCAGGAAGAGGTCCGGTTCCGCGGCGAGGGCGCGAGCCAGGAACGCGCGGCGACGCTGGCCCCCCGAGAGCGACCCGATCTGCGTGTCGCGGTGAGCGCCCATCGCGACGGCGTCGAGCGCCTGCGCGACCGCGGCACGATCCACCGCCGACGGGGAACGACCGATCCCGATCCGGGGATAGCGGCCCATCATGACCACCTCGCCGACGGTCACCGGGAACTCCCAGTCCACGGTCTCGGCCTGCGGCACGTACGCGACGCGATGGCCGGTCCGACCGGCCGCGGCGCCGAGGACTTCGACCTCGCCGCGCTGCACCGGGACCAACCCGGCCAGGACCCGGAGCAGGGTGCTCTTGCCGGCCCCGTTCGGGCCGATGATCGCCAGCAGCGACCCGGCCGCGACGTCGAGGTCCACCCCGTCGAGCGCGAGTCGGGCGCCATAGGCGACGCTGACCTGGCGGAGCCGGACCGCGGTCGTGACTATCGCAGCGCCGCCGTGATGGCGTCCATGTTCCAGCGCATCAGCCCCAGGTAGGTGTCGGCGGGCGGGGGCCCGAGAGCATCGTTATACAGGGTCGTGACGACCTGCGTGACTCCGGCCTCGGCAGCCAGCGTCTCGGCGACGGCCGGGCTGAACTGGGACTCGCTGAAGATGGCCCGGACACCCGCCGCCTTGACGGTGTCGATGAGCCTCGCGAGCTCGCCGGCCGATGGCTCTTGCCCGGGGTTCTGGAGGATCACGCCCACCACCTCGAAGCCGAAGTGCGCCGCGAAGTACGGGAAGGCGTCGTGGAACGTGACGAGCTTGCGGTTCGCCTCCGGGATCGTGCTCACGTCGGCCTGGAGCTCGAGGTCCAGCTCGGCGATCTGGCGCGCATACGCCGAGGCATTCGTGGCGTACAGGCCAGCGTTGGACGGATCCACCTGCGCGAGGCTCGCTTCGATCGCCGGCAGGTAGTGGTCGATGACGAGGGTCGGATCCAGCCAGAAGTGCGGGTTCGGCTCGCCGTCGACCGAGATCGTCGGGATCGTGTCCCCGAGCACGAGGCGTGGGGCGCCGTTCCCGCCGTCGGCATCGAGGAGGCGGTCGAGGAAGTCGTCGAGCCCGACGCCGTTGGACACGATGAGGGCGGCACCGTCGAGGGCCCGGGCATCGTCCGGCTTGGGTTCGTAGTCCTCCGGGCCGACGCCGGCCGGGATGATCGACCGGACGTCCACGGCATCGCCACCGACGCCCTCGACGATGTCGGCCAGGACGGTCGTCGTCGCGACGACGCGAAGACTCGCCGATGGCGGGGAGCTGGCGTCGCTGGCCCCGCTGGCGCCGCAGGCCGCGACCAGCGACGCGCTGATGAGCGCGCCGAGGAACGCACGCATCGGCCGGGGGCGGGCGCCGGGCCCCGGACGGCTATTGAGACCAAGTCTCCTGATCGGACGCGAGGCTTCCACGCGGATCTCCTTGTCGGGGTGGGGCGCGTCTACGCGGAGACGCTGGTGGGGCCGGGAAGGGTGGCGAGGCAGGAGGGGCACAACCCGAAGAGTTCGAGGCGGTGCTCGTCGACCCGGAAACCGGTCTGGCGAGCGACTTCGCGAGCGACGGTCCGGATCCCGGCGTCGTCGATCTCACTCGTGCGCCCGCATCGCGAGCAGACGACATGGTGGTGGTGGGCGGGTTCGCACGTCACATAGGCGTGCTCGCCCGTCGGAAGGTCGATCCGTTCCACCCGCCCCAGGTGCTCCAGGGCTTCCACGGTGCGGAACACGGTGGCCCGGCCGACCCCGAGGCGACGTCGGCGGCTCTCGTTGACCAGCCACGTCGTCGTGAAGTGCCCGTCATGGGTCGCGATGAGCGCCGCCAGGGCTCGACGTGGCTCGGTCACGCGATGGCCGGCACGCTCGAGTGCCGCGATGATCGATTCGGCGGTTCCCATGGCGGGCAGTGTACGGCGGATCGCGTTGCTTGTCGAGACCTAATCTCAATATGCTCCCCGCCGACGCCGCCGCTACGGTTCGAGCACCAGCTCCCCGGGGAGTGTCAGCCGGAACACCGCGCCCTGACCCTCCACCGGTGGATCGAGCACGAGGTCCCCGCCCATCCCGCGCATGAGCGCGCGGGACACGTACAGGCCGAGGCCGCTGCCGTCCCCGGCGGCCCGCCCCGCCGAACCGCGGACGAACCGCTCGAAGAGTGTGACGCGATCGGCCTCGCCGATCCCGGGCCCGCCGTCGGCGATCGTGATCCAGACACGACGCTCCGCGCCGTCCGCGCCGACGGTCACGGTCACCGCGCCGCGGCCGTAGCGGACCGCGTTGTCGAGAAGGGCCCACAGGACCTGGTCGAGCTGGTCGGCGTCGGCGACCGCCAGCCAGCCGGGTGCCGCGTCCTCGAGGACGAGATCCCGATCCGGGACGGCCAGCGCCTCCCAGGCCTTGCGGACGTGCGTCGCGACGGCGGTGACGTCGGCCTGCGGTCGAAGCGGCTGGGACTCCAGCCGGCTCACGAGCAGCAGCTGGGCGACCATCCGCGACAGCCGGTCGGCCTGCTCCGAGATGACCGTCAGCCGCGGATCGGACTCCGTGACCGGCGTGCCGGGTGCTGCGAGGCCCTCGGCGTTGGCCCGGATCCGCGCCAGCGGCGTCTGGAGGTTGTGGCTGACGCCGCGAAGGAAGTCGTCCTTGGCGTCGCCGAGGCTTCGCAGCTGGGCGTTCTGCTCCTCGACCTGGGCGAACAACTGGGCGCTCCGCAGCGTGGCCCCGAGGTGGCCCGCGTACAGCTGGAGCAGGTTCTGGTCTGCCCGTTCCCAGCTCCGGGTCGCCTGGAGGTAGCCGGTCAGGAGGCCCAGGGTCTGGTCGCCGGCGCGGACCTCGGCGCGGACAGGCAGGGGATCACCGGGGATGCGCTCCTCGACCGGCACGGTCCGTGGGTCCACCAGGCGCACCGTGGCCGAGATGAGCCCGAACGCCTGCTCCGCGTCGTGGGCGGCCCGGTCGAGCAACCGGTCGATGACTTCGCCGGGCGACGTGGCCTCGATCGCGTAGAGCATCCGGCCCAGCTGCTGGTTGCGCCGGTCCACGTCGGCGGCGAGCCGATTGTGGCTCTCCGCGAGCTGAGCCAGCACGTCCGAGCCGCGGACCCGGATCGGCTGGGTGAGATCGCCATCGCCGACCCGTCGGACCGCGGCCGCGATCCCGCGCAACGGGGCGGTGAGATCCATGCCGATCGCATAGCCGACGAGGATCGCGACGACGACCGTCACGGCGACCGTGAACAGCAGGAGCCGGCTGCCGACCTGCGGGTCGAGCGCGCCGCCCAGGATGAGCAGGATCCCGAAGGCACCGAGCGGGATGATCGCCGCGCACAGGACCGCGAGCGTGATCCGCGTCTGGAAGGACAGTCGGCCCGGCGAACCGCCGTCGGCGGGTGGACGGCCCTCGTTCATTCGGACGCGGACTCGGTGGCGGAGGACACCTCGGACGCGGACGCCGGCGCGGCGGTCGTGCCGCGGGCGTCGTCGCTGACCAGGCGATAGCCGACGCCGCGGACCGTCGTCAGGTGGCGCGGGTTGTTCGCATCCACTTCCAGCTTCTGGCGGAGGCGGCGCATCGTCACCCACACGTACGACGGTTCGGCGTCGTCGGTCTCGGCCCAGCCACGGGCGAGGAGCGTGTCCGTGGTCACGGTGCGGTCGAGGTTCGCGGCAAGGGCGAAGAGCAGCCGCGATTCGGTGGGAGTCAGCGCGACGGGCTCGCCCGCGACGATGGCCTGGCGGCGATGGAGCTCCAGCGTCAGGTTCGGCCCGACGCGGATGCCCTGGCGCGGGACCCGCTCCCCGACGCGTCGAAGGACGCGCTGGATCCGTGCCCGGACCTCGGCGTAGTGGTAGGGCTTGGTGATGTAGTCCTCGGCGAACTCGTCGAGGAGATCGGCCTTGTTGTCGCCGGCGTCGATCGCCGAGAGGACGATGATCGGCAGGTCCGCGCGGGCCTTGACCTCGCGCGCGAGCGCCCAGCCATCGACGCGCGGCATGAGCAGGTCGATGATCAGCAGGTCCGGCCAGCCGGCATCGAGCCGGCGGAGGGCCTCATCCCCGTTCCGTGCCGTGGTCACGAGGAACCCGTCGTTGCGGAGCAGCTCGGCGAGCGCATCGAGGAGGCCCGGGTCGTCGTCGACCAGCAGGATCCGCGGCCGCGTGGGGCTGGTCAGCATGCGCGGAGTATGGCCCACCGAAACGACGCTGGGGACGACCGGTGGTCGTCCCCAGGGTTCGTACTGGCGTGTTTCGGGCGGGGCGGGTGCCCCGATATCGGTCGCCGAGGCTACGGCGTGACGAGGTGGACCGGGTTGCCGCGGATGGAGACCTGCCAGGTCGTGACGTCGTTCGAGGTGCCGGTCCCGGTCATCGTGTACCGGATCTTCCACCAGCCCTCTTGCTCGGCGTTGTAGTTGCTCGGGATCTGGGCGAGGATCGTCAGCCAGCAGCCATTGAACCGGCCCGTGCTGCTGCCACCGCTCTGCCAGGTCACGATGCCCGCGCTCGATGGCGTCGTCCGCGAGTTCGTGGTGCAGTTCGGCTTCCCGAATCCACCGTCGGCCCGATCGCTGTTGTTCGTCCCGAGCACCGCGCTGTAGGTGACCGGTGTGGCCGTCCAGCCGGAGCTCGTCGGGATGAGGATCTGGATCGAGGCCGTCAGCGGGGTGGTATCACCCGGGTCCCACAGCCGGATCTCGACGGTCTTGCCCTTATGCACGGCTTCGAGCTGGGCCAGGTAGAACTCCGAGGCCTGCGGTCCGCCCGAGCTCGAAGCCTTCAGCGGCGTGTAGGCCTGCATCGCGCCGAGGCCGTAGACCCGCGGCGTTCCGCCCGCGGCGCTGGCGTAGATCGCGAAGCTGTTCTCGCCGTTCGTGTTGCGCTGCGCCGTGGCGCTGCTGGGGTCGGTCGAGGTCGTGTGGACACGGTAGATGGTGCCCGTCGGTCCGCCGGTCAGCCCGGAGTAGAGCAGCCACCATCGGTTGTGGTAGTCCCGACCGTCGCCGTAGGTGTCGTCGGTCTCGTAGCGGCACTCGTCGGCACCGCTGCTCGTCGTGCCACCCATCGTGGTGTCCGAGCCCTCGATGTTGCGGAAGAGGTTGCCCGAGGTCGCGAGCAGGATGTCGTCGGTCTCTTCGTAGAGCGTGTTCCGCGTGTTGTAGACCTCGTAGAACGTGCTGACCGGATCGGTCCCGCCGAACCAGCGGTCGCCGGTGCCCTTGTCATTCTCGACCTCGCAGAACACGGGGTCGTAGATGTAGACGGACCCGCCGGTGGAGTTGGGCGGCATCTCGATGGCGTAGTTGTAGTAGCTGATCGGGTCGTAGCACGCGCGGTTGGCCGCCGACGATGACGAGCAGGCCGGACTGACCGGTGAGGTCCGGTTGTCGTAGTAGGGCTGATACGCGTCGCCGTTGATGTTCTCCGCACCCTGCGTCAGCAGCGTGCCCCAGAAGCCGCGAGGGTTGAGGTTGGCGCCATCGGCCCGCTTGCAGTTCGCGACAGCGTTCAGGCAATCCGATCCCGGGCCGCGCAGGTTCTCGTCCGTCACGGGGTTCGTGGTCGTCACGGTCTGCTGCGTCGTCGTGACGCGACGGACCTCGTAGTAGATGCGGACTTCCATCTCGTCGACCCGGATCTCCGCACCGCAGCCGTTGGGCTTGATGGCCGTCCAGCGCACCCGGAAGTTGGCATCGCTGAAGTCCGCCTGGGCCCAGGTATGACCGGACCACGGATTGAGACTGTTGTTGTCGCCGAGCGTCTCGTTGTCAGTGCCGCTGCTGCTGATGGTGCCGGTCTCGTCGAAGCCGGACCACGAGGTGCCGCCGTTCCACGACAGATCGACGCGCACACGGACCCCGTTGCCGCTCGTGCAGCCGAAACCGGCTGTCCTGGTCACGTCGCCGAGGAAGACTTCGATCCCCTCGACGGCGTTGAACGTCTCAGCCACGCCGCCGCTGTTCTGGAGCGGAAACTGGAAGCCGAAGTTGCCCCACTGCTGCTGGCGGTTCTGGACGGCGGTGTAGGCGTACGAACTGTTGTCCGAGTTGATCGCGTTGACCAGGTTCGTGTTCGTCGTCGACCCGAGGCTCGACTGCCAGCCCGTGGACGAGCTCGTCGGCGTGGCGAGGGCCGCGTTCTCCCAATCGGTCTCGCGCTGAGGGAACGAGACGGTCTGCACCGTCTGCGTGCTCGTGGATGTCGTGGTCAGGCCACGGGTCAGGCCGAAGACGCCGTAGTAGTTCTCCGGGCTGCCCATCGGGACTGGCAGCGTGAACTCGGCCCGCCCGACGCGCGTGGCGGGGATCGACGTGATGCCGGCGACGCGCATGAAGAACATGCCGACGGGCGCGGTGATCGTCACCGACAGTCGCCGCGGGGTGGCGTTGACGGTCAGTGGCGTGACGCAGATCACGCAGTTGCCGCTGGTGTCGGTCGTGCGCGTGTAGCCGTTCTTGGTGGCTTCCTTGATCGCGCGGTCGTAGGCGTTCGGTCGATCCGACGGCAGCAGGACGGCGCCGGCGAGGGCGGCCGCGTCCGCCGCGCGCTGGATTCGCAGCGAGTTGACCCAGTACCAGGAGACGTCCACCACCAGGGCGGTGAGCATCATCAGCATGAAGACGGCCCCGGCGAAGATCACGAGGATCTGGCCGCGGGGTCGCGTCTGGCGCGCGTCGTTGGTCTTCATCGGTCGATCGTCGATCTCACTGTGGGGTGGGATTGAGGGACATGACGGTCCGGTCGGTCATCGGCAGCTCGGGCGGCCCGACGATGCCGATGAATGAGGCGAGTGGTGTGACGAACTGGTAGCGGTACGAGATGGATACGCCGATGGAGTCCGGGTATGACCCGACGCCGGCCGGAGCGGAGTTGGATCGATTCGCCACGGTGCACGGCCAGTTCTGCTGCGCGGGATCCTTTCGGAAGAGCAGTTCGATCCCGTCCACCTGCGGACCGTCGCCCGGCACCCAGAGGTTGTAGTTGTTGCCCTGCTCCTGGCCGGCCGCGGTCGACTTGTAGATCCGGATGTTCTGGACCTCACCGATATCGACCTGGGAGCCGGCGCCGGTCAGGACGCGCTGGACGGCCGCGATGATCTGGTTGTCGATGACGTTGTCCGGATCCGGGTCCGTGCACGCGAAGGGCGGCGATCCGTTGGCGAGGGCGGCACCGGTCCGGGCGCCTTCGCGGGTCGCGTACTCCATCGTCATGTGGTGGGAGAACGCGAACCCGAACTCGAGCATGCCCAGGAGCACCAGCAGGAAGACGGGGACCGTGATCGCGTACTCGACCATGCTCTGGCCGGCCCGACGCGGCCCCGGGAGCAGCGATCGGCGCGTCACAGGACCGGCTCCATCCGCATCGCGTTCCCGATGTGGAAGTTGTAGCCCGGCCCGGACATCGGCAGGAGGTTCGGCAGCGGCGTCTTCCAGCCGTAGGTGTAGTTGATCTCGACGCCGATCGTGTCCACGGTCTTCGTGCCGCATCCGGCGAGGATGTTGCAGCGCGTGTTGTACGTGTAGGCGCCGAAGCTGTACGACCACGACAGGAAGTTCGGCGTGCCGTCCGAGAGCGGGCAGGACAGCGAGCCGCCACGCACATAGACGATCTTCCTCTCGGGCTGCACCGGCAGGCCGTTCGCCTGCGAGAGGTAGATCTCGACCGAGGTGATCTTCGATCGATCCGCCGGCGCCGTGATGCTCTCGTCGATCTTGCGCAGGATCGCGCAGTCCGCATCGGCGTTGTTGCCGGCCTCGGCGGCGGTGAGGGCCGCCTCGCGCGAGGCGAAACTGACGCCGAGCATCGCGTTGAGGACGAAGGCGAACTCGATGACCGCGAACAGGATCACGATGAAGGTGGGGAAGACGAGGGCGAATTCGACCAGCGTCTGGCCCTTCGTGCGAGGTCCGCGGCGGCGGCGCAGGGGGGTCGGAAGTCCTGGGCTCATAGGCCCATTAGTACCGCATGTCCACCTTTCCCGTCACCTTGCAGAAACGGCGGCGGCCACGCTCGCCTCGGGCGAAGTGGTGGCTGGACGCACCAGTCGGGTCAGGGCGCCTTCGGGTCGACGAACCGGCACCGGTCGATGAGTGGGCAGCGCTCGTGCTCGGGCCGCTGGGCGTGACAGACGGCCCGCCCGTGGTGGATCAGGTTGACGTGGGCCTCGTACATCTGGTCCGGCTGGAGCATCGCCAGGTAGAGGTCGTGGGCATCGTCCGCGGTCGTCTTCTTCGGGATGAGGCCCACGCGGTGGCCGACCCGCTCCACGTGCCGGTCGACCGGCATGAGCGGCATGCCGAACGAGAACAGGAGCAGGACGGACGCGGTCTTCTTGCCGATGCCGTCGATCGTGGTCAGCCAGGCGCGCGCGTCGAGCGCGGGCATCTCCCCGAGGAACTCGAGCGAGTAGTCGCCGCGTTCCTCGCGGATCCGGCGGAGCGTGGCCTGGAGTCGCGGCGCCTTCTGGTTGGCGAGCCCGCCCGGGCGGATGACGTTGGTGAGTTCCTGGATCGGGGCGGACTCGACCGCTGCCCAGTCCGGCGGCGCCCCCGGCGGCAGGCCGACGCCACCCCAGCCCAGGCCCGGGACGTGGACCTTCTGCTCCAGGCCGGACGGATAGGCCTCGCGCAGGAACTGGAACGCGACCTCGGCGTTCGTGTCGGCGCTGTTCTGGGTGAGGATCGTGAGGATGAGTTCGCTCGTGGGGTCCAGTCGACGCTCCCAGACCGGCCGGCCATACAGGCCGGCGAGCTGGTCCAGGGCGAAGGTCACGAGGCCCGGCCGATAGCGCTCGAGGCGTTTCGCGTACGTGCGCGCGGGGTCGGAGAACCTGCGCTTCTTCGGACGGGGCTTCTTCTTCGGTCGCGCGGCCGCCGAAGCCCGATCGCCGGGCGCCGGCATCACCAGATCGTCTCGACGTCATAGCGGGTGATCGCGGGGTCCGCGGTGAGGAGCGGGATGCCCTCGACCTGCGCCTGCGCGATGAGCATGCGGTCGAAGGGATCGCGATGGATGGGCGGCAACACCGCGGCGCGAAGAGCGTGGGACATCTCGACGGCGAGCGGGTCGAAGCGATTCGCATCGAGCCGGCTCGTGACATACGACTGCGCTGGCTCGGGGAGCGTCAAACCTCCGCGCTCCGCCTTGTACGCGAGTTCGTATCCACTGACGGCGCTTACCAGCACGATGTTGTCGGTGTCGCCAAGGATCAGGCGGCACTCATCGGACAGGCGCGCAGCATCGAGGACCCACCACAGAAACGCGTGGGTATCGATGAGCACCTTCACTTCTTCACGAACTCGCGCATCGGATCCTCCGGATGCATGTAGTCGGGATCGAATTCCGGAAGTGGGTCGTCGAAGGTCGGATGGATGATGACCTTGCCCTTGTCCATCCCGGGCACTCGATTCGCCGGGCGCGCTCGCACCGCCGTCAACCGCGCGACCGGTTTGCCGGAGCGGGCGATGACGATCTCCTCGCCGCCTTCGACGCGTTTCAGTAGTCGGGACAAGTGGGTCTTGGCCTCGTGGATGTTGACGACGGTGCTCATGGCCGGATGGTGGACTTAGTCTAGGACTTAGTCAATATCCCGATGAGGCTGGCCAGGCGTTCGCCGCAGCGTTCGAGCGGGGCCGGGCCCGCGGCCATCGCCTCCTCCACGGTCTGGGGTCGCTCCGACACGGGGACGGCGATCGCCCCGACGGTCGAGAGGGCATCGATGCCGTCGGGCTCCACGCCGCCACCGACCGCGATGCACGGCACGCCGGCGGCATGCGCCCGCTGGGCGACACCGAGCGCGGTCTTGCCGAAGCCGGTCTGGGCATCGATCCGGCCCTCCCCGGTGATCACGAGATCCGCGCGCGCCAGCTTGGCCTCGAAGTCCGTGGCTTCCATGACCAGGTCGACGCCCGGGCGCAGCGCGAACGAGCGGAAGTGCGCCTGGATCGCGAGCAGCGCGAACCCGACACCACCGGCCGCCCCGGCGCCGGGCGTGAGCCGTTCCTGGCGGCCTTCGCGCGCCTCGAGCTCGTCGGCCCAGGCCGCGTTGCGCTCGTCGAGTGTCTGGACCTGCTCCGGTGTCGCGCCCTTCTGGGGGCCATAGATGGCGGCGGCGCCGTCCGGTCCGAGGAGCGGGTTCGAGACGTCGCAGGCGACCTCGACGTCGGTGGTGTCGAGGCGGCGGGCCGCTCCGGTTCGCGCGTTCGTCACCAGCCCATCCAGCAGGCCACGGCCGCCGTCCGTGGTCGCGGAACCGCCGATCGCGAGCGTGATGTGCCGGACGCCTTCGTCGATGGCGACACCCATCAGCTCGCCGGTCCCGACGCTGGTCGCGGCCATCGGGTCGCGCTCGTCGGGGCGAAGGAGGCTCAGGCCCGAGGCCTCCGCCATCTCGATGATCGCGCGCGTCCCGTCCGCGGAGATGAGCCAGCGCGCCGGGATGGGGCGGCGGAGCGGGTCGCGTACCTCGGCGGTCCGCCATGTCCAGCCGCCGGCCGCCGCGATCGCGTCGATGGTGCCCTGACCGCCGTCGCCGAGCGGGGAGAGCAGGATCGTGTCGTCCGGTCGGGCCCGGCCCCAGCCGGCCGCGAGGGCGCGCGCGACCTCCACCGATGACAGCGACCCCTTGAAGGAGTCCGGCGCGACCAGGACCGTGACGGGTCCGGACATCAGAGCGTATGCACCCTTTGGCGGCCCGGCGCGAGCGAGGGCGAGCGCCTTATGTCGTCTCCCGCACCACGGGAATCGCGAATGGCGGCGGGCCAAGCGTCGCCGCGCCGGCCGACTCCCGCCTGACGGGCGACGATGTAAGCGGCCTCTGGCGGCGCGTGCGCACCAGCAGCAAAAGGTGCATAGCCCGTCCGCTCGACGTTCACGGGGTCAGACGCCGCCCGGCCCGGCGCCACGGGGTCAGACGCCGCCCGGCCCGGCGCCACGGGGTCAGACGCCGCCCGGCCCGGCGCGGTCGCCAGGCTCACTCGACGACCCGCCGCCGTTCGAGGTACTCGGGGATGCGGATCATCGGCGGGCGCTCCTGATCGGCGAGCTCGATCACCTCCAGCGACAGCCGCCCGCGACCGGACCTGGGCAGCTTCATCGTCGAACCCATCTCGGCGAAGAGGCGTGCCTTGCGCCGCTCCTCAAGCCGCTTCATGACCGCCTGCAGGATCGTGAACGACATCCGCGACAGGCCTTCGAGCTCCTGGTTGCGATGCACCCGCCGCTCCAGGTCCACCTGCCCCAGCCCCTCGATCCCGACGCGCTCGGTGGCATCGATCAGGTGTCCGATCTCGACGGCATACCCGGTGAAGAACGGCATCGTCTCCAGCAGCGACCGTCGGCCGGCGTATTCCCCGGAGAGTGGCTGGATCATGCCCGAGAGTTCCGGATAGAAGAGGTTGATCAGGGGCCGCGCGACCAGTTCGGTGACGCGTCCGCCGCCGCCCTCCTTGAGGACGCCGCCCTCGACGATCGGCCGCTGGTAGTAGCCCTTGACGTACTGGAGTCTCGGCTCGTGGAGCAGCGGGCCCAACGTCCCGTAGACCATCCGCGGGTGCCAGTTCCGGACGTCCGTGTCGGCCCAGATCACGATGTCGCCGCTGGTCTCGAACAGGCTCTTCCAGAGCGCCTCCCCCTTGCCCTGGAACGACCCGTAGCGCGACAGCACGTCCGGGTGCTGCACGACCCGGGCGCCTTCGGATTCCGCGACTTCTCGGGTGCGGTCCGTGGAGACCGAGTCGATGACCAGGATCTCGTCGAGCAGGGGGACGCGGCCCATCATCTCGCGCATCGCGCGCCGGACGATGGGGCCGATGGTCTCCTCCTCGTTGAGGGTCGGGAGGACGAGGCTGATCGTGAGCTTCTGCTTCTCCTTGAGGGTGACGAGCCGACGCAGGTCGGCGAACTCCGCGTGGTGGAAGTTGGACTCGCCGAACCAGCGCTCGACGCGGACCGGGATCGCGCGCACCTCTTCGGCGGCGCGGTCGGCCGCGGCCAGCGTCTCCGCGCGCGCGGCGAGTTGGTCGAAGGTCTGCCGCTCGAGGGTCTCGCGCGTGCGGACCACCATCACCGAGGACTTCGCGCGCGCGGCGATCGCCTCGGGGAGGGCCCCGAAGGGATGCGTCTCACCGTCGGCGCCGCTTGCCTGCGCCGAGGCGCCCATGACCACGAGATCCGCCTTCTCGGCTTCGCGCAGGATCGCGTTGCGGACGTTCGGGGCCTCGCGCAGGAGCGCTTCGCCGCGGCCGTGGAGGTGCTGCTTGATGAATGCCGCGAGCGCCCGTTCGGCCTGGGCGCGGACCGCGAGCGTGATCCCCGGCGGCACGAGGTGCAGCACGACGACGGTGGCGTCGTGGTACTGCGCGAGGGCATCCGCGTAGCGGATGGCCAGCTCCGCGTGCGGGCCGCCTCTGACCGGCACGAGGATGCGCTTGATGGCCTTGGCGCCGCGCTGCTTGACGACCGCGATGTCGCAGGGAGCGTCGCGGACGACCTCGTCGATGGTCGGCGAGAGCCCGGAGACCGAGATGTCGCGCGCCCCACCGTTGTCGGCGGCGGCGTTCGACAGGGCGGCCGCGCCGGACGTGCCCGCGCCGGCGGTCCTCGATGCCTTGTCGGCCCGGGCCGCGGAGCCGCGCGCGCCCGCCGTCCGACCACCCCAGCCGAAGATGATCAGGTCCGATTCCTGTTCTGCGGCGGCTTCGATGATGCCTTCTGCCGCGTGCCGGCCGATCCGCACGATGGGATGGATGGCCGTGCCGTCCGGGGCGTAGTCGAGGACGCGCTGCAGGAGCCGGCGGGCGTGCCGGGCGCGGGTGGCGCCCTCGGACAGCGGCATCCCCTCCGGGACTTCCACGATCCCGAGGGCGGCGATCTCCCCGTTCCGCGGCGCCAGGATCGCGGCCCCCAGCCGCACCAGCTCCTCGGCGGTCATGGGGTTGGCGACCGGGATGAGGACGCGCGCGGGGAGCGGCATCTTGGTCGCGCTCACGGGCTGGGGCTCCGGCGGGTCATGCGGTCGAGTCGGCCGTGGCGGCCGTCGCGGCCATTTCGGCCTGAGCCGCGTTCCAGCGCTCGATGAGATAGGGCTTGAGCAGCTCGAACGCGCGGGCCTGGCGCTCGACGCGCTCCTCGGCGGCGTCCGTGGGGATCGATCGGTTCTCGATCACGAACGAGCCGACGCGCCCGAAGTAGATCGGCACCAAGGCCGCGACGAGCGTCTCGAGACCGGGTCCCGTGGCACCGGGCGCGGACGCGGCGCGCGCGGCCACGACCAGGTCGTAGATGACGTGGGCCCACAGGTCGTCGGGGAAGTGGAACGTGCTGACCGCCTCGGCCATCTCGAGGGTGGTGGCCGTGGTCGACGCCACGTCGCCGCCGAGGCCGAGCTTGTTCCGTGCCGCGTCGGAAAGGACCCCGGCCTCGGCCGCGAGCTCCAGCACGGTCTCGACCGTGGCCGGTGCGAGCATGTGCCGCCAGGTGTCGGTGAGCGTCAGGGACCCGGCGTGGAACTCCCCGAGCAGCCGCAGGGTGTTGACCTCCAGCGGTGGCGGTTCGATGACCCGCTCGAACCCGTAGGCCGGCACGTCGTGGCTGCCCTTGATCGGGAGCCACTTGTCGGCGTAGCGGTCCGCGAGGCGCAGGATCGTCCCGACGACCTGGCGGAACATCGGCCCGAGGTCGGACCCCGGGTCCTTCGGATCGTGGATCTTCGCCCCGAGCCGCGTCTGGCAGACCGCGAACCCGGCGGCCAGCGCCGAGGTCGTCATCCAGATGTCGATGCCGAACTTGCTGATGTCGGGGGTCCAGTCGTCGAGGTCGAGATAGTGGCGCACGAGGTCGCCCGACACCCCGAAGTCGCCGCCGATCGGCTGGCGGATGCGGTTCCCGTAGAGCGCGCGCGTGAGCGGGTACGTGACGGTGTTGGTGATGGTGCCGTCGAACTTGTAGCGTGCGTAGAGTGGGGCCACGAAGTCGTAGCCGCCCTTGAGGATCGGCCCGGCGAGGAGTTCGATCCACTCGGGCACGATCGAACGCAGGTCGGAATCGACGACGACGAGCGCCTGCACCTCGAGCGCCGCCGCCATCTCGAAGATGGTCCGGAGCGCGGCCCCCTTGCCGCCGCTGCCATCGATCTCGGGGTAGGTCAGGCTGACGCGTTGGAGCCGGTGCGAGGGGCGGACGAGGAGGATCTGCTCGACGTAATCGGGGGGCTCGGTCTCGACGACGACGCGGGCCGTGCCATCGGGCGAGCCAGCGTCGGAGTTGACGACGACCGGGCGGAGATCCGGGAAGTACTGGACCAGCCCAGCCTGGGCCGCGCGAACCACGTATCCGATGGTCGCCGCGTTCTTGAAACTGGGGATGCCGACCATGATGTCGGCCTTGCCGAGCCGGGCGATCTCATCGCGGATGGCCGGCGTGAGCACGTCTTGGGGCACGCCGCCACCGTACCACCGTCGTCCGATCAGCGCCGGGGCATCGGGGTCGTGACCCAGTCGTCCTTGACGCCTCCGGGGACGTACCGGCCGTTCGCCGCCTTGAACACGAGGCCCGCGAATCCCTGCGCTCGCCACGAGCCGACCCAGCCCTGGAACGGTGGCCGGACGAACGTTCCCTGGCGCACCAGCGGCGGCTCGTCGAGGACCGCCTCGAGGTGGCGCTTGCGCTCGAGCAACGGGACGTCGACCAGCCACTCCCCGTCGACCAGCAACAGGTCCAGGGCGACGAAGGCGACCTCCTCGTCGGGTCCGAACGTCCGCGCCAGGCGCTCGCGGCGATCCATGTCGGCGAGTTCCTGGCGAACGTTCCGGCGCCGCCCGATGAGCGATTCGGTGAGCATCCGGCCCGAACGCGGGGCGATGTCACCGGCCAGATCCGCGGCGAACTCGTCGTACTGGGCGGTCTTGATCAGGATGCCATCGATGATGGCGCTGTCGGCCCGGATCGCCCCGGCCAACGCCGACTCGATCTCGCCCATGCCGGCGACCGGTTCCCCGTCGTCGACGAGCAACACGGCCACATCGCCGTCGCCACCGCCCCCGCCCCCCGCGCCGTCGATCGCGGCGAGCACCCGGAGCCCGGACCACAGCGGCTCGATGACGGGGTCGAGCACGCGATCGACCCGGGCGAGCCCGTACGCCTGCGGGCGCAGATCCCGCACGGTGGCGAGCGGATCGCTGGTCCCGATGGCGCTCATGACGCCCATCGTAGACCACTATCATCGCGCGGTGGCCCACGCCCCTCGTCGTCGCGGACTCGGCGGACTGACGCCCAGCGGTCGGGTGGCGGTCCCGGTCGCGTGGTCCCTGTACGACTTCGCGAACACCATCTTCAGCTTCGCGGTGGTGTCGGGCGCGATCGGGTTGTACTTCGTCAAACCGGAGCAGTTCGGGGAGCGCGACGGGAACGTGGCGCTGTCGATCGCCGTGGTGGTCAGCGTCGGGCTGAACGCGATCGTGTCGCCGATCCTCGGGGCGATCTCGGATCGCGGCGGCCGGCGGATGCCGTACCTGCTGTTCTTCACGCTGCTCTGCATCGGGACCACGTTCTTCGTCGCCGAAGTCCCGGCCGTGGTCGGGCTGGTCCTGTTCATCGTCGCGAACTTCGCCTACCAGGCGGCCCTCATCTACTACGACGCGACGCTCAAGACGGTGTCCTTCCCCGAGACGCGCGGCAAGCTGTCCGGGATCGGGACCGCGATCGGCTACTGCGGAACGGTGTTCGTGGGCCTCGCCATCTTCCTGCTCGATGTCCCGGTGGCCGACCGGTTCCGGCTGGCGGCCCTGCTGTTCCTCGTCTTCTCGGTGCCGATGTTCCTCGTGGTCCGCGAGGCACCGGGGCGCCCGCCCGGGTCCGGGCGGATGACCGCCGCCGAGATCGTCGATGCGTTCGGGCAGCTGCGCCGGTCCATCGCCCACGCCGGCGAGGTCCCGGGCCTTCGCCGGTTCCTGCTGGGCCGGTTCTTCTACTCCGATGCGGTCAACACGGTGATCGTCGTGATGAGCATCGTGACCACCGCCGTGCTCGGTGTCTCGGATGCGACCGCGAACGTGATCCTGCTGTCCCTGACGTTCGTGGCGATCGCGATGAGCTTCGCCTGGGGCTGGCTGTGCGACCGCTACGGCCCGAAGCGCACGCTGATCTGGGTGCTCTGGTCGTGGGCCGGCGGGCTGGTGCTGGGCGGGGTGTCCCTGGGGTTCGGGGCCGACGGGCTCGTCCCGTTCCTGGTCGCCGGGGCCGTCCTCGGGAGCGGGCTCGGTGGCGTGACGGTGGCCGATCGCGTGCTGATGCTGCGCCTCACCCCGCCGGAGCGCGTCGGGGAGTTCTTCGGACTCTACGGACTCGTGGGCAAGGGCTCGCAGGTCGTCGGCCAGCTGCTGTATGGGCTGATCATCCTGTTGCTGCTCGATACGCTCGGCGACGGCGCCTACCAGATCGCCGTCCTGAGCCTGCTGGTCACGATGGTGATCGGCCTCTGGCTGATCTGGCCGGTCCGCGACGACTGGCCGGGGAGTGGCGAAGGCGCCGGCCCGGACGGCGGCGTGGCCGTCGTCGCCCCGCCGGACCGCCTGACACCGGCCAACGCCCCGATCGAACCGCGGCCCTAACCCAGCCCGGCCATCATCGAACCGGCCGGCCTCGAGCCAATCAACCCCGTCACTGTCGAACCGGCGCATCGTCGCGCCGGTCACCCTGGTCACTGTCGACCCGGTCCTCGTCGACCCGTTGATGCACCGCGCGCTGATGGTTCGTCCTCCGCCGGTCGTCCCTTATGACGTCGCCCGTCAGACGGGAATCCATTTCGGGCGGCCGCGCCGTGTTGGCCCGCCGATTCGTGTGCCTGTGCGTTGTGTGCGCGTGCCCTGTGCGCCTGCGCCCGACACGGACCACGGCCGATCGCCCACGCCCGTGTCACGGGCGACGACATAAGAAGCCTCTGGCGACGGTCAGATCGTTCTGATCGGGTGCATAACCCGCGAGCGCCCCCGCTCCGCGCCCACCGCGCCGCCCGCTCGGCGCCCCCGCTCCGCGCCC
>CAYMTJ010000006.1:26068-36152 GCA_964393345.1 uncultured Anaerolineaceae bacterium
GCGCCCCCGCTCCGCGCCCACCGCGCCGCCCGCTCGGCGCCCCCGCTCCGCGCCCACCGCGCCGCCCGCTCGGCGCCCCCGCTCCGCGCCCCCGCTCCGCGCGACCTGGGTCTATCGGGGATAGCCGTCCGGATGACGCTGCCGCCACGCCCAGGCGGAGCCGACCATCGCGTCGAGGGTCGACGTCGCCGGCGTCCAGCCAAGGACGGCACCGGCGCGCTCGGCGGAGGCCACCAGCACGGGGGGATCGCCCTCACGACGCGGGCCGATCGCGAACGGGATCGCGTGGCCGGCCGCCCGTTCCGCGGCCGCGATGACCGCACGGACCGAGAACCCGCCGCCGGATCCGAGGTTGCAGGCCAGGTAGTCGTCGGTCCGCGGATCGCCGGGCGCCGTCGCCTCGAGGGCTCGAAGGTGCGCGTCCGCCAGGTCGGCGACGTGGATGTAGTCGCGGATGCAGGTCCCGTCGGGGGTGGGGTAGTCGTCGCCGAACACGGTCAGGGGCTGACGACCCTCGGCGGCGGCGAGCACGTTCGGGATGAGGTGGCTCTCCGGTTCGTGGACCTCGCCAAGCCGGTCCGTCGCGCCGGCCACGTTGAAGTAGCGCAGGCTCACCGCCCGCAGGCCATAGGCGCGGGCATACCAGGTGAGCACGCCCTCGAGGGCACGCTTCGTCTCCCCGTACGGGTTGATCGGGTCGAGCGGGGCGTCCTCGGTGATCGGGTTCGTCTCCGGCATGCCGTAGACCGACGCGGTCGACGAGAAGACGAACCGCCCGACGCCGGCCGTCCGCGCCGCCTCGAGGAGGGCGATCCCCCCGGCCACGTTCTCCCGGAAGTAGCGAGCCGGATGGGCGATCGATTCGCCCACGAGCGAGCGCGCGGCGCAGTGGAGGATGGCCTCGACGCCCTCCTGGCGAAGGAGGTGCGTCATGGCGTCGACGTCGGTGTAGCTCCCGTGATAGAGCGTCGCGGCGGGAGGGACCGCCCCACGATGCCCCGTCGTGAGGTCATCGACGACGACCACGTCATGCCCCGCCGCGATGAACGCCGCGGCCGACACGGAGCCGACATACCCGGCGCCGCCGGTCACGAGGATCTTCGTCATGCCGCGAACCATAGCGCGGGCATGACCTGGCGCGGGGCGGCTCGGGCGTCTCGAACGACATCGAGCCCACGTAGGGGGGTACCGTCAGCGGCGCCCGAGGATGCGGGCGACGATGCGGGCGATGAGGGATCGGCGGCGAGGTGGTGCTGGAACCGGGGTGAGCGTCTCGTCGAGTCGTGGGCTCGCGGCCCGGGTGATGACGGGCTCGGACGCCGTCGGCGAGGCCACGTCCGGTTCGGCGGTCGTCGCGGGCTCGACCGGCATCTCCGGTCCGGCGTCCTCCGGCAGGTCCGGCTCATCCGGGACGTCCGGCACCGGATCCCCGCGGTAGCGCATCACCTCCTCGAGGCGCTGGACCATCCGTGACGCGGCGGCGTTCTCGGGATCGATCGACAGCGCTCGGCGCGCCGTGAGGTACGCCCCGAGGTCGTCGCCGCGCTCCAGCGTGACGCGCGCCAGCCCCACGACCGCGATGGAATTGCGGGGATCGGCCTCGGCGACCTGCCGATACAGGGTCTCGGCGGCGTCGATGCGTCCCATCTCGAGCGCCCGTTCCGCCTGGAGCAGCAGCTCGATCACGGTTCCTCCCCCAGCATCCCGCGCGCCAGCAGCAGGAGGCTCGCTCGGTCGTTGAGTGCCGGGTCGTCCTGGACGCGATCCAGCAGCGCCTCCAGCACGCGCCCGAGTCGCGGGCCTTGCGCCACCCCGAACTCGGTCATCAGATCGTTCCCGTCGATGGCGAGGTCCTCCCGTCCGAACGCCACGCCCTCGTGCAGGGCCTCATCCACCCGGCCGCGCAGTTCGTCGAGCCGGCCCGCGTTCCCCGGCAGCCCGGACCCGATGTTGTCCGCCTCGCGCAGTTCGAAGAGCTCGTCGATCGCCTCCCGGCCGATCTTGGCGATGAACCGCCGCACCGCGGCTGCCGACCAGTGGACCTCGTAGCTGAACATGTGGTTCCGGACAAGATGGACCACGCGTTCCCGCGACGCACGCGGCGTTCGAAGGCGCTCGAGGAACGCCCCGGCCAGGTCGGCGCCCACCGCGTCGTGGCCGATGAAGTGATCGTCGGCGAAGGTGGCCGGCTTGCCGATGTCGTGGACGAGCGCCGCCAGTCGGACGATCGGCCGGATCGCCGGTGCCGCGTCGACGCTCCGCATGGTGTGATCCCAGAGGTCCTCGCCGTCCACCTTGTTCTGCGGGATCCCGCGCTGGGCCGCGAGGTCCGGGGAGATGCCCGCGAGCAGGCCCGTGTCGGCGAGCAGCCGCAGTCCGATCGAGGGCCGGCGTGCGGCCAGCAGCTTGTCGAGTTCGGCCGCGATCCGTTCACCGGACAGGTGTCGAACCAGGTCGGCGCGCTCCCGGATGCCGGCCAGCGTGGCCGGATCGACATCGAACTCGAGCACGGCCGCCAGCCGAACTGTGCGGACCATCCGGAGCGCGTCCTCCTCGAAGCGCTGCCGCGGATCGCCGACCGCGCGCAGGACGTGCGCCATCGTGTCGTCGACGCCGCCGAACGGATCGACGAGCGCCGGAGCGGGCGCGTCAGCGAGCGACGCCGCGGCCGTTCCGCTGGCCGGCGCCCCCACCGAACCCCAGGCGATGGCGTTGCAGGTCAGGTCGCGGCGGGCGAGGTCCAGCTCGATCGTGTCGCCGAATTCCACGCGGTGCGGCCGCCGAAAGTCGGCGTAGTCGTGCTCGGACCGGAAGGTCGTGATCTCGAACACGTCCGCGCCGCGCCGGACGGCGACCGTGCCGAACTGGTTTTCGTAGACGGCATCCGGCACGAGCTCCAGGACACGATCCGGGTGCGCGTCCGACGCCAGATCCCAGTCGTGGGCGGTCAGGCCCAGGAGCGTGTCCCGCAGTGAGCCGCCCACGACGTACCCGGCATGCCCGTTCGACCACAGGGTCCGCAGCACCTCGATCACGGCCGCAGGGACGGCCGCCGCGATGATCGCGTCGGGCGACGTGCCGGTCAGTTTCGACCCAGGAACAGGTACCCGCGCCATGCCTCGTTCTTCTCGTCGGCGAGGTACGACGTGAACAGCGAGAACACGTCGTTGCGCGGTTCGAACGGCGGGCGCAGCAGCCGAAGCCGGGCCTCGTCGAGGGTCTTGCCGCCCTTCCGGTGATTGCACGCCTTGCACGCCGTCACGAGGTTCTCCCACGTGTGGTTCCCGCCGCGATGACGGGGCACTACGTGGTCGAGCGTCATGTCGTGCGCCTGCCGGCCGCAGTACTGGCACGTGTGGCGGTCGCGGGCGAAGATCTCGCGACGGCTGAGCTTGACGCGCGGTCGCGGTCGCCGGATGAGGTGCTGGAGCCGGATCACGGAGGGCGCGCGGTACTCGGTCCGCGGCGTCCGGATCACCTGGTGGTCGTATTCGATCACTTCGGCCTTGTCGCCGAACACGAGCCGGAAGGCCCGCGGCAGGTTGCAGACGTTGAGCGGTTCGTAATTCTGATTCAGTACCAGTACGACACCGTCCATCGGGGCGGACGATAGCAGGAACCGCGCCGCACGCCGCGCCGCACGGTTCGGGCCGGTCAGCCGCCCCTGGCCGGCTCCGGATGCCAGCCGCCGGCCTGGCCGACCTTGGTCGCCAGCGGCCGGCCCAGCGCCGACGCGATGAACCGCGCCGCGACGAGGACGCCATCGAGCGACACGCCCGACGCCCAGCCCGACGCGTCGAGGAAGTACACCAGGTCCTCGGTCGCCAGGTTCCCGGCCGCGCCCGGCGCATAGGGGCAGCCGCCGGTCCCGCCCGTCGACGAATCGAAGCAGCGAACGCCCGCGTCGAGGCCGGCCGCGACGTTGGCGAGCGCCGTGCCGCGGGTGTCGTGGAAGTGGAAGGCGATGCGCTCCAGCGGGATGCCGGCCTCCACGGACAGCCCGGTCAGGGCCGCGACCTGCCCCGGGACGCCGACGCCGATCGTGTCGCCGTAGCAGATCTCGTCGACGCCGAGGGCCAGCAGTCGCTGGGCCACGCGCACGGCCTCGTCGGGTTCGACACGGCCCGTGTACGGGCACCCGAACGCGGCCGACACGTACCCTCGCCGCCACCAGCCGAGATCGCCCGCGCGCGCGAGGACGGGTTCGAAGGCGGCCAGCGACGCCTCGATCGTCATGCCGATGTTGGCCGTGGTGAAGGCATCGGTCGCCGCGGTGAAGACCGCGATGGCGTCGGCCCCGGCGGCTTCGGCCCGGGCCAGGCCGCGCTCGTTGGGGACGAGGACCGGGTACCGGACGCCCTCGCGACGATCGAGCCCGGCCAGCAGGTCATCGGCATCGGCGAGCTGCGGGATCGTCTTGGGCGACACGAAGGACGTGGCCTCGATCTCGCGGAGGCCGGCATCGGCGAGGAGCTCGATGAACCGGCGCTTGGTCGCGGTGGGGACCGGGGTCGATTCGTTCTGGAGCCCGTCCCGCGGCCCGACCTCGAAGATCCGGACGCGGTCGCTCACGTCGGGTCCGCCCTAGACGCGGGGCGGGTCCATCGCCCGCTCGATCCGGGCGACCTCGATCTCGATCCGCCCGATCAGTTCGATCGCCGCCTTGTGCTCCTCGCTGCCGTGCGCCGCGGCGTTGCGCCGCCGGCGGGTCTCGGCATGGAGCGCGAGCAGCGCCTCGCGGGTGTCGGGGAGCTTGGTCTCGTGGTGTGCCATCGCGGGAAGTCTACGTTGACGGCTCGATCGTCGCGAGGCGTTGACCACGGGTCACCTGGTCCGCGGCCGCGACCGTGATCTCGCCGATCCGTCCATCCGCGGCCGCGACCACGAGATGTTCCATCTTCATCGCCTCGATCGTCACGACGGGATCGCCGGCCGCCACGACCTCGCCCGCGACGGCATGGACGGCCAGCACCGAGCCGGGCATCGGCGCCACGACATCGATGGACCCGCCGCCACGGGTCGTGGTCGCGGCACGGGCTGCGCGGTCCACGTCCGGGGCCGGGGCGAGGCGGAACGCGACGCTGCGCCCCACGAGATCGACGTGAACGACGCCGTCGGCGACGGCGATGGCGGACGAGAGCTGGGGCACGGAACGGTCGATCGGCACGGATCGGACGACCCCGTCGGATTCGATGCGGACGCGTGGGACGCCGTTGAGCCGCCAGCCGCCCGACCACGGATCGTCGTCGCGCGCAAGCCGTGCCGCGGCGGTCGCCCACGCCGCCCACGGCACGACCGCTCGAGCCGCCCAGTCCTCCGGAGGCCAGATCCGCTCGAGGGTGTTCGTCCGGGCCTCCCCGTCTCGCACCACCTGCTGGCGGACGAGCCAGCGAAGGAACCGCAGGTTCGTGACGACCCCCAGGACCACGGTCCGGTCGAGCGCCGCGGTCAGGCGCGCCAGCGCCTCGAGCCGGGTGGCGCCATGGGCCACGATCTTGGCCAGCATCGGGTCGAATCGGCTGCCGACCGAGTCGCCGACGGCCACCCCGGCATCGACGCGGATCCCGTCGCCGGTCGGCCAGCGGAGCGCTTCGATTCGACCGGTGGCCGGGAGGAATCCGGCCTCCGCGTCCTCCGCGTACAGGCGGACCTCGATCGCATGGCCGTCCGCGTGCACGTCGACCTGCTCAAACCCGAGGGGCTCGCCGGCGGCGATGCGCAGCTGATCAGCGACGAGGTCTCGACCCGTGACCAGCTCCGTGACGGGGTGCTCCACCTGGAGCCTCGTGTTCATCTCGAGGAACGCGGGCTCCCCGCGGTCGTCGACGAGGAACTCGCACGTGCCGGCGTTCACGTAGCCGACCGCACGCGCGAGGGTCAGCGCGGCCGCGCCCAGGCGATCGCGAAGGGCCGGCGCGACGGCGGGGGACGGCGTCTCCTCGAGGACCTTCTGGTGGCGCCGCTGGAGAGAGCAGTCGCGTTCCCCGAGGTGGACGCCGTTCCCCGCGGCGTCGAAGAGGACCTGGATCTCGATGTGGCGCCCGCCCTCCACGAACCGCTCGAGGATGAGCCGCTCGTCGCCGAACGCGGCCCGGGCCTCGCGACGAGCGGACGCGAGCGCCGCGTCGAGCGACTCGGGCCCCCGAACCACTCGCATCCCCTTGCCGCCGCCGCCCGCGGACGGCTTGACCAGGACGGGGAAGCCGATCCGCGCGGCAGCGGCACCGAGCGCGGCATCCGACTGGTCCGCGTCGTCGTAGCCGGGGAGCACCGGCACCCCCAGCGCCGCCGCCAACCGTCGGGCGGCGGACTTGTCGCCCATCGCCCGGATCGCGTCGGGCGGCGGCCCGACCCAGAGGATCCCGGCTTCGATCACGCGCTCCGCGAAATCGGCACGCTCGGCGAGGAACCCGAATCCCGGGTGCAGTGCGTCCGCACCCGCGTCTCTTGCGGCCGCGACCACCGCCGTCGCGTCGAGAAGGTCGAGGGCGTCCGGTCCGTCCGTCGCCGGGGCGATCGCGCGGATCCCCAGTCGATCAGCGGTGCGCGCGACCCGGATCGCGATCTCGCCACGGTTCGCGATGAACAGCGTGCGGATCTGGTCAGACGGCGCCGTCGAGCCTCGCGGCCCCATCGAGCCCCGCGGCAGCGATGCATCCCCAACCGCCGACCCATGCCGTTGCGCTGACTCGAACGCGACGAACGCGTCATTCGCGACACGCCAGCGACCACCGACACGGCGCGCCGGCAACGAGCCGCGTTCGATCCACCGCTGGACCGTCCGCGTCGACGTCCCAAGCCGCCGTGCGACTTCACTCGGAGCTAGTTCGTCCGACATGCCTGTCGCGAGTGTCGCATCTGACCGGCCGCGCGGCAACCGGCCTGTCCGGTCTCCGGTGCTATGCACCATCTCGGGCGCTGCGGGCCAGTGCCTCGGCGTATGCCCGTCGACTGCATTAGTTGTGGCGACGATCAGGCCGACGACTCGGTCAGGCACTCGATACCGCCGATGACGCGCTTGGTCCCGCTCACGGCCGGTAGAAGGCCGCCACGATCGCGGTCGCGAGCACGATGGCGAACGGGGCGGCCAGCTGCTGTAGACCGATGAGCAGCCCCATCCTCGCTGGGACCCGGAACGGCCCGAGATCGCGGACCGCGTCGGCGAACGCGGCGCGCCAGGGTCGACCCCGCTCGACATCGATCCAGACCTGTGACCAGGCCAGCGACGACACCTGGTAGCGGCGCTCGCTCGGCTCGAGACGCAGCCGGTCGATGGCCGCGCGGGTGGCCGCGACGTCGATCGAGCCACTTGTCCGCCCGCGCAGGAACGCCCCGATCCGCAGCGCGGAGGCCTGCTGGGCCAGGTTCTCGGGCGCCATCGCCTCGATCAACGTGCTGGCCTCGTCGTGGCGACCGGCGGCGATCAACACGCTGGCGCGCTGCAAGGCGGACGCGCCCATGTTGGCGGGATGCTCGAGCCAGGCTTCGGCGGCGGCAGGACTGGCAGGGAAGCCACCCGGCGACCACCGTGCTCGTTGCTGGACCGCGATATCCATCATCGCCCGGCGGACGATCCAGCCGTCCCGATCCGCGATGGCCACGATCATCGTCATGGCGGCCGGAGCGATGGCGAGCACGGGCCACGGCAGCCCGCGCAACGGACCGAGCAGCCACAGTGCCAGGTCGACGAGCAGGCCGACCGCGGCCGCAACGATGACCTGTCGATTCGGTGGGCCGGCGTCCCGAAGGGCCCGCGTCGCAGGCGACCGGAGTCGGGCGATGATCATCGCCATCAGGACTCGGGATCCGGCTCCCAGGCGGGACGGCGGTGCTCGTCGAATGCGGCGAAGCCTTCGCGGGCCTCTTCGGTGACGCGCTGTCGGGCGATGACCCGCGCCGTGTGCCACTTCGACGATCCGTGCCCGAGCCCACGGACTTCGCGGACGATCGCCTTGGCGGCACGCGCCGCCGTCGGTCCAGCCGCGAGCAGATCGCCGACGGCCGCCTCGACGGCGGCATCGAGTGCCGCTTCGCCCTCGACGACCTCGTGCACCAGCCCGATCCGCTGCGCGCGGATGGCATCGATGCGCCGGCCACCCGGGAAGAGTGCCCGCGCGTGGCTCTCGCCGATCTTCGCGATGACGAACGGTGCGATGACCGCCGGGAGGATCCCGACCCTCGTCTCGGTGAACCCGAACCGGGTGCCGCTCTCGGCGATGACCACGTCCGACACCGCGCACAACCCCATCCCGCCGCCGAGCGCCGCGCCGTGGACCCGCGTCACCACCGGCGCCGGACAGGTGTCGATCGCCTCGAGGAGATCCGCCATCGCCATCGCGTCCTGCTCGTTCGCCTCGACGGTCAGCGACGCCGCCGCGCGCATCCACGCGAGGTCCGCCCCGGAGCAGAAGGACGGGCCATCGCCGGCGAGGACCACCGCCCGCAACGCGACGGGGTCCTCGCGAGCCAGGCCGGCGAAGGCGGCGCGAAGCTCGGCGATCAGCCCGGCGTCGAACGCGTTGTGGACATCCGGTCGGGACAGGGTCACGCGGGCGACCGCGTCGCCCGGCCCGGTTCGCTCGACCCGCAGCGCTGGACTCACGCCGTCATCCTAGCGCCATGCTGACCGGCATCGACCACCTCGTCATCGCGGTCGCCGACCCGGACGCGGCCGCGTCCGAGCTGGGCGATCGCCTCGGGCTCGCGCCTGGTGGAGGCGGTCGGCACGAGCGGCTCGGGACCTTCAACCGGCTCATCTGGCTCGGTGACACCTATCTCGAACTGATCGGGGTGTTCGACCCTGACCTTGCGGCGGCATCCTGGGTCGGTGCGCCGACGCTTCGAGCCCTGCAGTCCGGCGGCGGGCTGGCGACCTGGGCGATCGCGAGCGACGACCTCGACGCCGATGTCGGACGACTCCGAGCCGGCGGTTCCACGATCGCCGAGCCCGTGGCGGGCGAGCGCCGGCGACCCGACGGGGGCGTCGTCCGGTGGCGGCTATCGGCTCCGCCCACCCTCGGGCCGGAGCTTCCCCCGTTCCTCATCGAGCACGACCCGACCGGTGCCGAGTGGACGCCCGAGGACCGGGCATCCCGGGGCGAGGCCGGCGTGCGCCTGACCGTCCTCGAGCTCGTCGTCGATGACGTCAACCGCGCGCTCCAGGCCAACCTTCGGGCCGTCGGCCTCCGGGCGCGACCCTCCCTGGCCGGTGGCGGGGCACGTGACGCCGACGTCGGTCGGCAGGTCGTTCGATGGCGGCGGCGTGCCGGGCCCGATGCGCCGCGGGCGACCGTCCATCTGGCGGCGGACCGTCCCGATCAGGGCGGCTCGATCGACGACGTCATCCTTGGGGTTCGATGGCGCATGGGACCGTTACCGCGGCGTGATTGACCCACTCGTCAGGGCTGGGCGATCGGGGGGCGGCTGCTAGCCTCGAGCCGATGCACGCACCGAGCGATCCGCGCTGGGAGCCCGATCCCACCGGACAGCGGCTGGTCACGATCCGTGCCGCGCGACGCGGTGCGCTGTTGGCGGCCCTGATCTTCGGGTCGATCGTGGCCGTCGCGGTGTGGCTGTTCCCACCCGAGGGCGTCGGTGCGCCGCAGCGGGCCGGCGTCCTTGTGGCACTGATGAGCCTGCCGGGGCTGGCGCTCCTCGGTGCGGGCTTGACCCCGGCGGCCCTCGGGTCTCGTGGGTCGGCGGCCATCGCGGGCGTCGCGCTCGGGGTCGGGGCCCCGCTGTTCTCGGTGGCGTCATCGATGTTCGCGGTCTGGATCGTGATCGGGCTGCTGATGGACCACGATGTCGCGGGCGACGTGGCCGGTCGCGTACTGCGGGACGGCGTGACGGTCGCGGTGCGGATCTCGCCGATCGTCGCGCTGGGGTGCGCCGCCTGGTTGTGGCTGGTGCGCCGGCGGTAGTCGCGTGGCGTGGCCGGCGCGAGGCGCCCCGCACGGCGAGCTGAGGCCAGGCCCAGAAACCGGCACATGGCACTCAGGTGAGCAGTCGTCACGGGTTTGCGGTCAGATGTCGCGCGGCGCCGCCATCTGGCAGGTTCTTCGCGCGGGGTCCGCGCGATCCACGC
>CAYMTJ010000006.1:36252-59385 GCA_964393345.1 uncultured Anaerolineaceae bacterium
GCCCGCACGGCTCGGACGCGGTCCCGCGCACCCGTCGTCGCGGGTCACGCCCCCAGGACGCGAACCTCGTCGCCGAGCCGGATCGGCCCGGGGGTGACCACATCGCCGAGGACGCCGAAGTCGGCGTACTTGCCGTCGCGCAGCCCGCGGTAGGCGATCAGGGTCCGCAACGTGTCGAGGTCGGTCTCGCCCGTGTCCGGATCATGGGTCGTCATCGCGCACCGGGCGTCCTGCAGCGTGATCCGCAGCGTCGCGCCACCGATCGACACGTCGCGGCCGATCCACGTGTCCTCCTCATGCGCGTCAGCCCCCTCGAGTTCGATCAACATGCGGAACCGGCGCCCGTCGACGTCCGGCACATCGGCGTGCATGGCGAGCTGGCGGAGCGAGCCGTCCGAGATGATGCTGGTCGGGTTGCCGCTGCGCGTGCCACCGGGGCGGTCGCACCGCACGATCCGCACCTCGCGGCCGAGGAACTCGCCCAGGGCCGCGCCCCAGTCGCCGCTCACGATGTGCCCCACGCCGGTCCGACCGTGGATCGGCGTCTCGACGTGCTCGCCGAGCTCGACCTCGCCCTCCACCACCCGGCCATCGGGGAAGGTCAGCCGCAGGACCGTCGCCTCGGGATCGGTCCAGGATCCGACCTGCACCATCCGCGCGGCCGTGAGCTGATCGACGAGCCGGTTCGCGGCATCGATCACGAAGAACCGCCGGTCCTCGGCGACCCCTCGTTCGGTGACGACGACCTCCTCGGGATGCTGGAGCCCGAGGCTTCGCACGGGGGCGATCGACAGACGGCGGACGGCTGGCATGCCGCGATGCTACCGGACGACGACGCCCTCGATGGTCAGGACGGCCCCCGGCGTGAAGCGGGTGACATCGAACACGAGGACCGCCTCGAATCGTTCGACACCGGGGCGCCAGTCGTGAAGGTAGTAGTTGTCGAATGGCTCGCCGTCGGGTTCGAGGGATCGGACGTCGAGGAACACCCATCCCGACAGGATCACCACGTCGGCCGGCCAAGCCTCGGTGAGCGCGAAGGAGGCGTCGGTCAGGATCCCGTTCGGGAGCGACCCCGTGCCGATCCGCACCTCGTGCGCCCCGGGGTGATCGATCGGGATGTCCACGCGGTCGACGCGCAACGGCCTGGACGCGGCGATCGCGCCCGGATCCGCCGTCGGGCCGGCCGTCGCGTCGCAGCAGGGGACGTCTCGGTACCCGTCAGCCGTGATCGACGTGGCGCGCAACCGCGGCTGGTCCAAGCACACGGGCTCGGTCGCCACCCCGCCGCACATCGTGACCGTCCGCGTCGTGTCGTCCGCCAGGGTCGCGGCCACGATCAGTAGCGGCCCGCCCGACCGGGTCGTGAGGATGATCCCATCGGCGCCGACCTGCGGTGTCGGCTCGGGCAGGATCTCGATGCGCACGATCTCGTCGCGTTCGACATCGATGCTCCACGCGACCGCATCGATGATCAGATCGCAGCGGGCGGCCGGGAACACATCGGCGCACGGTGTCGGTGCCGACCCGGGCTGGATCCGGACCAGGGCCCCACACCCGAGGACGAGCATCGCCAGGACCGGCAGGACGACCGCACGCATCACATCCGAAACACCCCGAAGCGGGTCTCGGGGATCGGCGCGTGGAGCGCCGCCTCAAGCCCCAGCGCCAGGATGCGCCGCGTGTCGAGCGGGTCGATCACCCCGTCGTCCCACAGGCGGGCCGTCGCGAAGTACGGGGAGCCCTCGCGCTCGTACGTCTCGAGGATCGGGGCCTCGAAGGCGTCGCGCTCCGTCTCGTCGGCGAACCCGCCACGGACCGTCGACAGGACGCGGGCCGCCTGCGACCCGCCCATGACCGAGATGCGCGCGTTCGGCCAGGACCACAGGAACCGCGGCTGGTACGCCCGACCGGCCATCGCGTAGTTCCCGGCCCCGAACGACCCACCGATCAGCACGGTGAACTTGGGCACCTCCGCCGATGCGACCGCGGTGACCAGCTTCGCGCCGTCCTTCGCGATGCCGGCCTCCTCGTACTCGCGTCCGACCATGAACCCGGTGATGTTCTGGAGGAAGACGAGCGGGATCCGGCGCTGGCACGCCAGCTCGATGAAGTGCGTCCCCTTGAGGGCAGACTGGCTGAAGAGGATCCCGTCGTTGGCCAGGATCGCCACCGGGTAGCCCTCGATGTGGGCGAATCCGGTGACCAGCGTCTCGCCGTAGCGCGGCTTGAACTCGTGGAAGCGCGATCCGTCGACGAGTCGCGCGACGATCTCGCGCACCGGGACGGGACGCCGAGGGTCGGCCGAGACCGCGCCGTACAGCCCCGAAGGATCGACCGCCGGGGCCTCGGGCGCGGCGCGCTCCCACGGCAGCGCCGGCGCTCGTCGATGGAGGTTGGCGACGATCGAGCGGCCCAGGGCGAGCGCGTGATCGTCGTCGAGCGCCTCGTGGTCCGCGACCCCCGAGAGTCGCGTATGCACGTCAGACCCGCCGAGGTCCTCGGGCGTCACGTCCTCACCGGTGGCCGCCTTCACCAGCGGCGGGCCGCCGAGGAAGATCGTGCCGGTGCCTTTCACGATGACGGTCTCGTCGCTCATCGCCGGGACATACGCCCCGCCCGCGGTGCACGAGCCCATGACCAGCGCGACCTGCGGGATCCCGCCGGCGGACATCCGCGCCTGGTTGTAGAAGATCCGCCCGAAGTGGTCGCGATCGGGGAAGACCTCGGCCTGGAGCGGCAGGAAGGCGCCGCCCGAGTCGACGAGGTAGAGGCACGGCAACCGATTCTCGAGCGCGATCTCCTGCGCGCGCAGGTGCTTCTTCACGGTCATGGGGTAGTACGTGCCGCCCTTGACCGTCGCGTCGTTGGCGACGATGACGCAGGTCGTGCCCTCCACCCGGCCGATCCCGGTGACGATCCCCGCGCCCGGTGCCTCGTCGTCGTAGAGGCCCGTGGCCGCGAGCGGGCTGAGCTCGAGGAAGGCCGAACCCGGGTCGATCAGTCGCTCGATGCGCTCGCGGACCGGGAGCTTGCCGCGCTCCCGGTGGCGTTCGATGGCGCGGTCGTCGCCACCGGCACCGCGTCCGGCCACCGCGTCCTGGCGTTCCCGCAGGTCCGCGACGAGCGCGGCCATCGCGTCGTGGTTGGCACGCGTTTCCGGCCCGGCCGGATCGAGGCGGCTCCGCAGGATGGCCATCGCCGCGAGGATAGTCCGTCCGGTCACGCGCGGGCGGCGTGCCGGAGTGGCCCGGATCGGGAACCCATCCCGGGGTTCGCCCGTCACCCGGCCATGCAGACCATCAGACGCCCCCAGATCTTCGTCGTCGCCCCCAGGGTCGCCCTCCTCGTCCTCGCCGCCGTCGTGGCCGCGTGTTCGTCGAGTGGCGCGTCGCCCAGCGGATCGCCCACCGGGACGGGTGCGACGCCCGGTCCGGCCGCCGCCGGTCCGCTGATGACCGTGGAATCCCGCGGCGGCGAGTGCGCCGGCGGTCCGTGCGGCGGGATCGTCGTGATCGAGCGCGACGGGACCGTCCATGCCGCGGACGAGCCACTCGACACGCTCGGCACGCTCTCGGCGGCGCAGGTGACCGCCCTCGATGCGGCCATCGGGACGACGAACTTCGATCTCGTGAAGAGCCGCCCGTTCACCGGGGAGTGCCCGATCGCCTTCGATGGCCAGGAGTTCATCTTCGAGTTCGGGACCCCGAACGGGGTCGTGCGGATCGCCTCCTGCGAGACCGAGGTCGACTACGCCTCACCCCTGTTCGGCGCCGTCGCGGCGGCCCTTGCGCCGTACCTGCCGCTGCCGGTCCCCTGATCCCCGGGCCCGGGGTCTACGACGACGCGTCGGCCTGCGGCTCCCGGGGGCGCTCACGGAACCACGCCAACGCCCGGGCACGCGCGACCGAATGGTCCACGATCGGTGCCGGGTAATCGGCTGGCGGCCCCATCGGCGAGTCCCACGGCCGATGGACGAACCGATCTGGCACGGCGGCGACCTCGGGGACCCAGCGGCGCACCCACGTCCCCGACGGATCGAAGCGTTCGCCCTGGCGGACCGGGCTGAAGACCCGGAAGAAGGGCGCCGCATCGGTGCCGACGCCAGCCGTCCACTGCCAGCCGAGCGCGTTGTTGGCGACGTCCGCGTCGACCAGCTCGCGCTGGAAGTGCGCCTCGCCGAGCCGCCAGTCGACCAGGAGATCCTTCGTCAGGAAGCTCGCGACGATCATCCGGGCGCGGTTGTGGATCCATCCCTCGGCCGTGAGCTGACGCATGGCCGCGTCGACGACCGGATAGCCGGTCCGTCCGTCCTTCCAGGCTCGCAGCGCACCGGGATCGTCGCGCCAGGTCAGATCACGGAGGTCCTGCCGCCAGGCGTCTCGGCGCGCCGTCGGTCGGAACCACAGGACGTGACTCGCCCAGTCCCGCCAAGCGAGCTGGCGGCGAAACGACGCATCGGGGACGGCCGCCATGACCTGGAGGGGTGACACGGTTCCAAGATGCAGATCGGCGCCCAGCCGGCTCGTCCCGTCCCTATCGAGCCGATCCCGGTCGACGGCGTAGGTCGATGCCGCGGCATGGGCGAACCGGGCCAGGCGTGCGAGCGCTTCACGCTCCCCGTCGGGGTCGACCTCCGGGACGGACGCGGTCGGGATCCCATCCGGCACATCGATGCGCTGCGGCGCCGGCGCCGGGCCGTCCATCACCTGGGCCAGCCAGCGCCGGTAGAAGGGCGTGAACACCCGAACGTCGCCGGTGGCCTCCGGTTCGACCGCCAACGTCCCCCCGAACAGACGCAGGTCCACGACCGTCCCGACCCGGCGATCTCGGGCCACCGCGAACGGGGTGTAGTCACGCGTCGCGTGCACGCCCGCCGCGCCCACGTCGCGGGCGACCGCGACCACGGCATCGTCCGGGGGCCCCGTCCGGACGATCAGGCGGCCGCCGCGCGCGCGCAGATCACGGTCAAGTGCGGCGATCGCGGCCTTGAGTCGCTGGCGTCGCCGCGGTCCGGTCCGCCCTGGGTCGAGCAGGACCGGATCCCAGACGAACAATGGCACGACCGGACGGCCGGAGGCGACGGCCGCGGTGAGTGCCGGATGGTCCCCGAGTCGGAGATCCCGTCGGAACCACACCACGATCGGTCCTTCGCCGCTCATCGCCCGACCTCCTCCCGGATGGTCGCCACGTCCCCACTGTGCCACCGCGTGTTCATTGTTTGTTTATGGTACCACGGACGAAACGCTTGACACGCGAGCGCTCGTGCGCGTAGAGTCTAGACAAACATTGGACAGATTGGTCCGGCACGGCGCCGGGTGACATCGGGAGGCAACCTCGGACATGGGGATCCACACGCTCACCGCCAGCCAGGTGGTCCCGGTCGATGTCGACCGGGCATGGGACTTCTTCTCGCGACCCGAGAACCTCGGCCGCCTCACGCCGCCGTCGATGGCGTTCGAGATGCGTACCGATCGACCCGAGATGACCGAGGGAGAGCTCATCGACTACACCGTGCGACCCCTCCTCGGCATCCGGCTGCCATGGCGGACGCGGATCGAAGGACTCTTCCCGCCGTTCCGCTTCCGCGATGTCCAGCTGCGCGGGCCCTACCGCTACTGGGAGCACACGCACGTCCTGACCCCGGTCGACGGTGGGACCAGGATCGACGACCGCATCGACTACGAGGTGCCCTTCGGACCCATCGGCGAGATCCTCCAGCGCCTGGTCGTCAGAGCGGCCCTGGAGCGGGTCTTCCGATACCGTGCCAGGGCCATCGAGAGCATCTTCGAGCCGGCCGTCACCCGGGTCGATCCTCGGACGGTCGTGGTCGCCGGCGGCACGGGGTTCGTCGGCGGCGCCATCGCTCGCGAGCTGCGTCGGCGCGGCGAGCGCGTCATCGTCCTGTCGTCGCGCGGGGAGTCAGGTCGCGGATCGCTGCCGGACGACATCGAGATCCGGCAAGCCGACGTGCGCGACCCGGCCAGCCTCGTCGGGGTCCTCGAGGGTTCGGATGCGCTGGTCGTCGCCCTCGCGTTCCGCAACTCGCCGATGGAGAACCCGCGCCGCGGACAGACCTTCATGGACGTCGACGCGGGCGGGACGGAGCACCTGACCACCGAAGCGATGGCCGCGGGCGTCGGACGGCTCGTGTACGTGTCCGGTGCCGGGGCGGGCGAGACCGCGGACCGGCACTGGTTCCGAGCGAAGTGGCGCGCCGAGGAGGCCGTTCGCCAGTCAGGGATCCCCGCGACGATCATCCGACCGACCTGGATCTACGGGCCCGGTGACGTGTCGCTGAATCGGTTCATCGGGTTCGCCCGGTCGTTGCCGGTCGTCCCGATGACGAATCTCGGACGACAGCTCCTGGCCCCGGTGTTCATCGACGACGTCGCCGGGCTCGCCGCCGATTCGCTCCGAAGCGACGCGGCGATCGACCGGGTCTTCGAGATCGGCGGACCCGAGACCCTGCCGATGCGCGAGATCATCGCGCGGGCGATCGCCATCGACGGTCATCGCCGGCCGATCGTGCCGGGACCAGCCCCGCTCATCAAGCTCGGTGCCTGGCCCCTCAGGCTCCTGCCGGTGCCGCCGCTGACACCCGACGCCGTGGACTTCATCAACCAGCCGGCGACCGTCGACAACGGCCCGCTCCTCGACGCGCTGCCGCGTCGACTGACACCGCTCGACGAAGGCCTCACGACGTATCTCGGAAGCCGCGACGAACCGAGCGCGGACCTCGCCTTCGACGAACCGGCACGGGCCGCCTGACCGATCACTTCGGGGCTTTGCGCGTGGTTTGACGTGCAGGGCCCGACCTCGAGGATGTCATCGGCATGAAGCGGGCCGCGGGTCGGCCGAAAGACCTCCTGGCGATCGAACATCTCGCGGCGTGGCGCGAGGAGCGCGACCGCCTGGCTAGGCGACCTTGCAGCGATCGCATGTGATCTTCGTCATCGCGTGCACCAACGCAGGTCGTCGCGCCGAACACGGTGCCGCCGGTGATCGCGATCCTCACGACCCGGTCGGCTCGGGCTCGAGGCGACGGATCGGGCAAACGCGAAGGAATGCGCGAAGCAGGAACGCCCAGACCAGGGCCGCGGGCAGCACGACGAATGAGACCGGGATGCCCACGATCGCCGCCCCGATCGCGAAGACGACCGCCGCCAGGACCACGAGGGCCACGAGTCCGGCGATCAGGAAGATCGGCCACGACAGTGGATGGTGATCGGTGACGACCCATGGCAACCCCGCGATGGCCGCGGGCACGATGCCGATGCCGACGATCAACGCGTCGGTCAGCAGGATGGTCTTGGCGCCGAACCACAGGCCGATCGCCACGGCCTGCCGGCGCGACGTCGCGATGAGCTCCGGGGCGAAGCCCCATGACAATACGAGGGTCGTGGGCAGGCCGATCATGCCGACGACCCAGCCACCGGGCGGGTCGACCACCGCTCCGCCGATGATGACGAACGCACAGATGAACGCCGCCACCACCACGCCGAGGAGGCGCACATCGGCGGCCACGGGTGCGGAGTGGGTGGTCATCATCGCCCTGTCCTCGTGCTACTCTGGTATAGCAAGTTATGAGTGATAAACACGCTACTGTCAAGGCGCAAGTTATCGGCGGCGGTGCGTCCGCGCGCCCGACGGTCGAGCCGGGCCGCGACACCGACGGCTCCAACGGCCGGCGCCGCGCTTCGACGACCGCCGAGGCGATCCGCCTCGATCTCGCCGAGGCGTGGGGGGCGATGGGTGGCGCCTGGGGCGTGACCCCGGCGATCGCGCGCGTCCAGGCCTACCTGATGGCTCGCCAGGAGCCCCTCACGGAGCGCGAGGTCCGCGAGGCGCTCGGGCTCTCGCACCGCGCGGCGAGCCTGGCCCTGGCCGAAGCCGAGTCCTGGGGCATCGTGGAGCGCGTTTCGGAACCGCGCCGGGTCGGGCGTCGCGGGCCGGCCGGTGTCGCCTTCCTCGCCGTCAGCGACCACTGGAAGTGGTTCGGTCGTGTGGTGGCCGAACGCAAGATCCGCGAGGGCGACCCGATCATCGCCGTGCTCGAGGCCAAGGCCGCGGAGGCCGCCGCGGTCGCCCGCGCCAACCCCGACGATCGCGAGATCGCGGCGCTTCGCGACTGGCTGGCCTCCTTCCTCGTGTTCGTCAACCTGTTCGACCGGGCCGTGGGGCTCGTTCCCCAGCTCGAACCGCGCGAGCTCGAGCGCGGCCTGCAGCTCATCGGACGCGTCCCCGATTCGACGATCCTTCGCCTCTTCGACCTGCTGAGCGGTCTCCCGGACGATGACGTGATCGAGCTCGTCGAGGCCCTTTCCCGGCTCTCGCCGACCGCCGCGCGCCGCGCGACGAAACTCATGTCCGGGGTCATCAAGACCGTCGCACGCTAGCGCCCACAAGGCCTGCGCCCGGCGGCCTCAATACCAGTGAGGTTTCCCGGATGAGCGTGCGTGGGCGCGCACCCAGGATGCCGGTCAAGGGTCCGAGGACGAGGAGTTCGTGCTGGAACCCTCAATACGGGTGAGGGTGGCCGGGTGAGGGTGGCCGGTTGAGGGTGGCCGGTTGAGGGTGGCCGGGTGAGGGTGGCCGGGTGAGGGTGGCCGGCCGAGGGTCCAGGTGAGTGGCCGGCCGAGGACGGCCGGGTGAGGGGCCGGTCGAGGACGGCCAGGTGGTCGTGGCCGGTCGAGGACGGCCAGGTGGTCGCGGCCGGCCGAGGGTCCAGGTGAGGGCGCGTCCCTGGAGGAGTTCGTGATGGACCAGTCGACTGGACCAAGGGGTGGGACTTCGCGCGGGCTCGTGCCATAATCCGGACGCGCGAGGGGCTCGGCGGGCCCGAACGGGCGATGACCCCGGGGCAGACCCAGCCGGCGAACCTGACGCAACAGACCGAAGGACCCATCCGATCATGACCGTCGAAACGTCCACCTGGGCAACGAAGACGGGGCTCGCCCAGATGCTCAAGGGCGGCGTCATCATGGACGTCGTCACCCCCGATCAGGCCAAGGTCGCCGAGGATGCCGGCGCCGTCGCCGTCATGGCGCTCGAGCGCGTGCCGGCCGACATCCGCAAGGCCGGCGGTGTCGCGCGCATGTCCGACCCCTCGATGATCGAGGGGATCATGGACGCGGTGTCGATCCCGGTCATGGCCAAGGCGCGCATCGGCCACTTCGTCGAGGCGCAGGTGCTCGAGGCGCTCGGGGTCGACTACATCGACGAGTCCGAGGTCCTGACCCCGGCCGACGAGAGCAACCACATCGACAAGCACGCCTTCAAGGTCCCGTTCGTGTGCGGCTGCCGGAACCTCGGCGAGGCGCTGCGCCGGATCAACGAAGGCGCCGCGATGATGCGGACCAAGGGCGAGGCCGGGACCGGGAACATCGTGGAGGCGGTTCGCCAGCTGCGCGACGTGCTCGCTGAGATCCGCCGGCTCCAGGGGATGCGCGAGGACGAACTCTTCGTCGCGGCCAAGGACCTCGGGGCGCCGTACGAGCTGGTCAAGGGCGTGGCACGGGACGGGAAACTGCCCGTGGTCAATTTCGTCGCGGGCGGGATCAGCACGCCGGCCGACGCGGCCCTGGTGATGCAGCTGGGCGCCGAGGGCGTCTTCGTGGGCTCGGGCATCTTCAAGAGCGAAGAGCCGGCACGCATGGCCAACGCCATCGTCCAGGCTACGACGTTCTTCGATGACCCCAAGAAGATCGCCGAAGTCTCGAAGGGCCTCGGAGCCCCGATGCGCGGCATCGCCCTCGAGGAGATCCCGGAGCAGGAACGGCTCGCCGTCCGCGGCTGGTAAGGCCTCGGGCCGAGGGCGTCGCGGGGCTCCGCCTCGACCCTCGGAGCGCGGGGACCGGTTCCTCGGTGAGGGTGTCCATGCGATGAAGATCGGAGTCCTGGCTCTACAGGGAGCCTTTCGCGAGCACCTCGACACGCTTCGATCGATCGGCGTGGACGGGGTTCGCGTGCGCGAGCCGGCCGACCTTGACGGGGTGAGCGGGCTCATCCTGCCGGGCGGCGAAAGCACGACGATGCGCCAGCTCATCGAGCGTTGGGGCCTGCGCGAGCCGATCATGGCGCTCGCGGAGACCGGCGCGCCGATCTTCGGGACGTGTGCCGGGATGATCGTCCTCGCCGACGAGATCGCGGGCGGGGAACCGCCGATCCTGCCGCTCCTGGACGTGACCGTGGAGCGCAACGCCTTCGGCCGACAGCTGGACTCCTTCGAGGCCGAGCTTCCCGTCCCGGTCCTCGGCGACAGGCCGGTCCACGCGGTCTTCATCCGAGCGCCGATCATCGAGCGGACCGGCCCCGGCGTGGACATCCTGGCCCGGCTCGAGGACGGCCGGATCGTGGCCGTCCGCGAGCGCAACATCATCGCGACGTCGTTCCACCCCGAGCTCGCCGGGGAGACGCGGTTCCATCGGCTGGTGGCCACGATGGCCAGCGAGCATGACGATCCGGGCGAAGGCGCGGGCCGTCGCCCGCATCCCACGCGTCGCGCCCGGTCGCGGCCGGCATGACCGGCGCGAGAGCGGCACGCCCCACCGGCAAGGTCCGGCCGGCGCGGCTCACGGACCTCGCCGCGCTCGGGGAGCTGTCGCGGCTCTGCCAGTCCGAGGTCGCCGAGGCCCGCTCGCTCGGCCTGCCGCTGTCGGGTCCGCCGATCGGCGTCTTCAGCCTGTTCCGGTTGCCGCTCGGCGCGTTCCGACCGAACGATCTCATGTACGTCTACGAGCACGACGGCCGGATCGCCGGACTGGCCCGCGTGGAGCGCGAGAGCGTCCGCGACGAGTGGACGATCGTCGAGCTCGACGCCGTCGGGATGGGCGACGCCGGCGACATCCGGTACCGCCTCGTCCAGCAGCTGCTCCGCGATGGCGGCAAGCGCGGCGCCGCCCGCTTCCATGTGGCCTGTGCGGATCGAGACGGCAACGTGGAACTGCTCATGCAGGCCGGCTTCGTGCGCTATGGCGAGGAGCGGATCCTGGCCAGGCCCGGCGATCGCCCGCTCCCGACCGAGTGGTCGGCCAAGCGCGCCGTCGCCGCCGGGATCCGGCCCGCGGTCGCGCTCGATGCCCTGGCGCTGTCCCGCCTGTACGCGGCGGCGACGCCACAGCCGGTCGCCCGCCTGGAGGCGATCCGGCTTCCGGACTGGGAGCGGCAGGGCACGCACTGGCGGGTGCCGCGTTCGAGCCTGGCCCCGATCCTGCGCTTCGCCGACGTCGAGGGGTTCGTGCAGGCGGCCCCAGGGGGCGGTCACGACGGCACCGAACTGTGCGGGTTCATCCAGGTCGGCGTCGCCAAGGAGGACCAGCCGCACTACATCAAGGTGATCGCGAGCCCGGGCACGGACGTCAGCGCGCTCATCAGCTTCGGGCTGGGGATCATCGCGGCACGCACCGGCAAGGACGTGGCCCGGCACCTACATCACGGTGTCATCGCTCCCGTGCGAACCTACGAGTCACCGATCGATCGTCGGCTCGAAGAAGCCGGCTTCGATTCGATCGCCAGCGTGACCCTGCTGATGAAGGAGACGCTCGTCCGTGTCGCCGAGCCGGCCCTCGTGCCGGCCGGCGTCCGTTGAAGCCCGCGTAGTGGAGGCGTCCGTGCCGACCGACGACCGCCAGATCGAAACCATGGATGATCTCGACGCGCTCCTGGTGGCGCTGCCGCCGGAGATCGTCGATGCCGTGCATGCGCTGCCCGACCGGTCCGCGCTGATCGAAGTCGTCATGGACCTCGGCCGCCGTCCGGAAGCGCGCTTCCCGAACGCCGAGGTCACTCTCCTCGAGCGCGAGATCGACGATTCGGACATCGACTTCGTCGTGGAGCACATCGGCGATTTCGGCGAGGACAATCGCGCGGGGATCGAGCGGACGCTCCATCGGATCAGCGCGATCCGCAATCGCGCGGGGAAGGTCGTGGGCCTGACGTGTCGCATCGGACGCGCGGTCTACGGCACGATCGAGATCATCAACGACTTCGTCGAGACCGAGAAGTCCATCCTGATCATGGGCCGGCCAGGGATCGGCAAGACCACGATGCTGCGCGAGGCGGCCCGCGTGCTCGCCGACGATCTCGGCAAGCGCGTGGTGGTCGTGGATACGTCCAACGAGATCGCCGGTGACGGCGACATCCCGCACCCGGCGATCGGCAAGGCGCGCCGGATGCAGGTCCGCATCCCGTCGCTCCAGCACGAGGTGATGATCGAGGCGGTCGAGAACCACATGCCGCAGGTCATCGTCATCGACGAGATCGGCACCGAGCTCGAGGCACAGGCCGCCCGGACGATCGCCGAGCGCGGCGTGATGCTGATCGGCACAGCGCACGGCAACAACCTCGATAACCTGATGCTCAACCCGACGCTGTCGGACCTCATCGGGGGCATCCAGAGCGTCACCCTCGGCGACGAGGAGGCACGCCGGCGGCGCACCCAGAAGAGCGTGCTCGAGCGCAAGGCGCCGCCGACGTTCGACGTCATCGTGGAGATCCAGGACCGCGAGCGGGTCGTGGTCCACTCCGATGTCGCCGAGACGGTGGACGCGATGCTGCGCGGCGACCCGGTGGCACCTGAACTGCGCTGGCGCGACGAGGAAGGGGTCCACCGCTCGCAGGGTCGGCCGCGACCGTCGCCCCGCGAGCAGCTCGGCGCGGAGCGGTTCGCCGGTCTCGTCGGCAGCGGCACGCCGTGGCGGATGGAACCCGGCTGGCGCGGCGAGAGCGCGTACCGGTCGGGTGGATTTCGCGAGGTCGATCGCGGCGGGGCCGGCTTCCGGCCCGGATACCGCCCCGGCGCGACGGGCGGCTGGCGGCAGACGCGCGGCGGGTCCGGTCGGGAGCCCGCGCCGCGCGGCCCATCGGAGGGTCATCGGGCCGGCGTGATGCCGGGTGAATCGTTCGCGTCGGGGCCGCTCGCGGGGGCGGATGCCCCGTTCATCGCCGGCGAGATCGCCGATCGCGGGCCGCTCGAGCGCGCGACCGGGACCAGCGCGGCCGAGACCCGGGCCCGCGAGGCGCGGGAACTCGAACGACAGCGGGCGTGGCGCGACCAGGCCGCGAGGGCGCTCAACGCGCTCAAGGCCGATGACGGCACCGGTCCGGTCAACGCCGACGATCTCGACGAGGTGGGGGCGGACGACCTCGACGACCGGCCCATCGGCGCCGAGGAGGGCCCGAACGGCGAGACCGTGCTCGTGCCGGGCGGCTCGCCGCTGCCCACCGTGCGCGTCCTGCCCCAGGGGGTGAGTCGCAAGCGCCTCGAGCAGGCCGTCCGCGACCTGCAGCTCCCCGTGGTGATCGCCCGGGACGTCGACGAGGCCGATGTGGTCATGACGCTCAAGAACGAGTACAAGCAGAAGACGCCGCTGCTGCGCGAAGCGGAGGAGCGGGCCCTGCCGATCTACGTCCTCAAGAGCAACACCGTGCCGCAGATGCAGTCGAGCCTGACCTCGATCTTCTCGCTGGAGATCGACCCGCGGGAGGCCGCGCTGCGCGAGACCGAGGACGCCATCGGGATGGTGCTCTCGCTGTCCGAGGCCGTGGAGCTGGCGCCGCAGAACGCCTACATCCGGCGACTCCAGCACCAGATGGCCGAGCGCGCCAACCTGGTGTCCCGCTCGCGCGGACGCGAGCCCTACCGACGGGTCCGCCTCTATCCGGACGCCGCACGCAGCGGCTGGCGGTAGGGGGCAGGGGAGGACCGCAGGGCCCGGCGAGCGGCGACCGCCGTCGCCGTGGAGGTCAGCGCAGCGACGTCAGCGCAGCTCGTGGCGCAACGCGGAGCGGGCCGCGAGCATCCCGCTCATCCCGTGGACGCCCCCGCCCGGGGGGGTCGATGACGAGCACAGGTACAGCCCGCCGCCGACGCGGTACGGATCGAGCGTGGGCCATGGCCGGAAGATCAGCTGGCGGATGTCCTGGATCCCGCCGTTGATGTCGCCGCCGACGTAGTTCGCGTCGTCGGCCTCCATCTCGGCCGGTCCGTGGGTGCGGCGAGCGAGGATCCGGTCACCGAATCCGGGCGCGAACCGCTCGACCTGCGCTTCGATCCGCTCGGTCATGTCCACGTCCGAGCCCGCCGGCACGTGGCAGTACGCCCAGGCGGTCGCCTTACCCGCCGGGGCGCGTTCGGGATCCCACGAGGCGTACTGGACGAACAGCACGTATGGCCGCTCGGGATGCCGTCCTGCCGCCACCGCGGCCTCGGACGCGGCGACCTCGTCGATGGTCCCGCCGAGATGGACCGTCGCCGCGCGGCGCGGCCCCTCGGCGGACCACGGGACCGGTCCATCGAGGGCCCAGTCCACCTTGAAGACGCCAGCGCCGTAGCGGAACCGCTCGGCCCGGAGCCGCGCCACCGTCCCGAGCTGGTCACGCCCGATGACCAGCAGTTGCCGTGGCGTCACGTCCAGCAGGACCGCCCGCGCCGCTGGGAGTGACGCCAGCGACGCCACGCGGTGATCCGTCACGATCTCGCCCCCGAGCGAGGTCAGCTCGGCGGCCAGCCCCTCGGCGATGGCCGAGACCCCGCCGCGGACCATCGGCCAGCCGGCCGAATGCGCGAACGTCGCGAGCACGAGGCCGAACGAGGCACTCAACGGGCGATCGAGCCGGAGCATGGCATGCGCCGCGACCCCGGCGAACAGGGCCCGGGCCGCGGCGCCGCGGAACCTCGAGCGCGCCAGGCCCTCCGCGGAGCGGAGTGCGGGGAGCCCGAACCGCGCGAGCAGGACGGGGTGCCGAGGCACGTGGACCACGGGCTGCAGCAGCTCCTGCCCGAGGTCGTCGGCGTGCCGGACGAACGGACCGAACAGCCGGGCCCAGGCCGCGCCGTCGTCGCCGCCGAGGCCGGCCGCCGTCGCGTCGAGCGATCGCTCCAGGACGGCCGCGAGGCCACCGTCGAGCGGGTGCGCGAACGGCGCATCGGGCTGGACGAACTCGACGCCGCGGCTTGCGAGGTCCACCGTCCGGAAGAACGGCGAGGCCATCGCGAGCGGCACGATCGTGGCGCACGGATCGTGGCGGAACCCGGGGAGCGTCAGCTCCGCGGTCCGGATCCCGCCGCCGACCTCGGCGTTGGCCTCGTAGACCCGGACCGAGCGTCCGGCCCGTGCCAGGGTGATCGCCGCGGCCAGGCCGTTGGGCCCGGCACCGACGACGATCGCGTCGAGGTCGGCCGCGCTCATGTCCGGCGTCCGCTCACGAACGCGCCGCCCAGCGGCTGTCTGCCCAGCGGCGGGCCGGGCTCAACCGCGCCGCGTGAGCCAGCGGACGGGCGCAGTCAGCGTGTGGCGAGCCGTTCGAAGCGTCGCGCTGTTGCGGATGTTGCGTGCCTGGCGCCACTGGCGGCGCTTGTCGATGCAGACGATCTGCGTCTCGACCATCGCCCCATCCACGCCGACGTGCGTCGCGAGGTTCTGGAGCGTCTGCTGCCAGAAGCGGTCGTTGAGCTTGTTCGCGCCGAGCATGTAGGCCAGTTCGTCGAACGGGTCCGATGTCCGCTCCAGCGCCTGGGCCTGGGCGACCGTGACGTCGCCATCGCGGCTCGCGGAGAAGGTGATCCACGCCGACAGGGTATGGCCTTCGGGCGTCATGAACGTGAAGGACTCGTCGTCGGCGTAGAGGACCACGACCCCGGTGCTGAGCTTGACCGGCGAGCCGGGCACCGGCGGGATGTCGAGCAGTGCGACTTCGCCCGGCTCGATGCCCGCCAACGGGGCATAGAAGCGCGCGCCGCCGGGCCAGAAGGTGGGGAAGTTCGCCTTCCAGGTGGCGACGAGCTCGCGCGGACCGAGGTTCGAGCCCTCGAGCCGGACGCGGAACGTCTTCTGCCACAGCTGGCCGAACCCCTGGAGTGGCCCGGAGACCCGCTTGCCCGAGACCGAGTCGACCTTTGCGCCGACGACCCCGCTCGCCGACAGCCGGTCGACCGGCTTGGCCCAGTTGGAAGCGTCGCGTGGTGTCTGGTTCGTCATCGGATCGTCCCTCAGCAGTTCGGTTCGGTCGCCGTCCGATCTCAGGCGCCGGCGGCCGCGACGGCCGTCGCTTCGTCGTCGTGGATCGCGATGGCCTCGTCGAGGCGGGTGAGCAGGAAGATCTGCCGGTAGTGCTCCGACAGACCGGTCGCCAGCAGCGCCGCGCCACCGCGCTGCGCGCGGACGAGCAGCGTCACGAGGAGGCCGATTCCACCGCTGTTCATGTACTCGAGGCGGCTGAAGTCCAGGATCACCGCCCCGGCGCCGCCGTCGATGGCCTGGTTGTAGGCCGCCGTGAGGTCGCCCTCACTCGCCGACGTGATGTCGCCCTCGATGCGGAGGATCGCGGCCGGACCGGTGCGGTCGAGGCTGATCGCGGTGGCAGTCATGCGGCGTCTCCTTCGATGATCTCCATGAAGTCCGACAGGCGCGTGATCCGGAAGATCTCGCGATAGTGGTCGCTGAGCCCGTACGCCCGGATCGTCCGCCCGTCCCGGCGGGCCTCGGCGAGCAGCCGGACCACGAGCGCGATGCCGGTGCTGTTGATGTACCCGACGCGCTCGAAGTCGAGGCGGACCCGGCGCGTGCCGAGCTTCGAGACGTGCTCGTACGCGCTCGCGAGCGCTTCGTCCGCGCGCCCGTTGAGGTCGCCGCTGAGTCGGACCCGGACCTCGTCCGGGATCTCCTCGATCTCCGCGCCGAAGCTGCGGTCATCCATCGGAAGGCTCCTCGCGTGCCATGGTCAGGGTCACCGTCTGGGTGGCCCCGTCGTTGGTCACGTCCATCGAATCCACCATGCTCTTGATCAGGAACAGCCCCCAACCGCGCGGCTTCTGGAGGCCGGCGAGCTTCGCGTCCAGGTCCGGCGCTTCGGCATCGTCGGGGACGAAGCCGGACAGGGCCCGGTCCGTGATGCGGACGACGACGGCGGCCGGGGTGACCTCCAGCACCACGTCCACCGGGACGTCGGGACGGCCCTGGCTGCCGTACTCGATCGCGTTCATCGCGGCCTCCGAAACGGCTGTCTTGAGCCGCTCGAGGCGCGCCGGCGGCAGGCCGATGCCCTCCACGGCAGCGGCCACGCGATCCATCGCGAGTCGTTCGTTGCCCTCCTCGCCCGGGATGCTGAACGCGGTCATCGCCGGGGAGGCCGCGTCCCCGTCCCCGTCCGCGTCGTCCGAGACGCCCGACGCCCGTCGCAGCGTCACCAGCGTGATGTCGTCCTCCTGCTCCCAGTCGGGACCGGTGAACTGGCGCAGGGTCTCGAGCAGCCGGTCAAGCAGCTCGCTGCCGGCGTCGTCCACGGTGAGGGCATCGCGCAGACGCGGGAAGCCGTACATCTGCTGGTCGCGGTCGTGTGCCTCCACCAGGCCGTCCGAGTACAGCAGGACGCTGCTGCCCGGGGCGATGACGCCCTCGACCTCGTCGTAGCGGTAGTCCGGCATGAGCCCGAGGGGCATCCCCGTTGCCCGCAGCTCGATGACGCCCTCGTCCGTGCGGACGTACGGCAGGTTGTGCCCAGCGTTCGCGAGGACGATGCGCCCCGTGGCCGGCTCCAGGACGGCGAACAGGCACGTGACGAACATGCGGGCCGGCATCTCGGGGACCAGCAGGTCGTTGGCACGGGCCAGGATCACGGCCGGCGAATCCGACCGGCTGGCCTCGGCCCGGAGCACCGAGTGCGTGCGGGCCATCACGAGCGCGGCTGGCACGCCCTTGTCCGTGACGTCACCCACGGCGATCCCGATCCGGCCGCCCGGCATCTCGATGAAGTCGTAGAAGTCCCCGCCCACCGCGCGGGCCGGACCGTAGTAGGCGGCGATCTGCCACTGCGCCAGGTTCGGGAGTTCCCGCGGCAGGAACTGCTGCTGGATGAGCGTCGCGACCCGCATCTCCTGCTCGAGGCGCTCGCGTTCGGCCGCTTCATGGGCCTGTTCCCGAACCAGCTGGGCCACCCGGATCGCCGGCGCCGCCTGGGCCGCGAGCGTGCTGAGCAGGCGCCGATCGTCCGTCGAGTAGTCCTGCTCGGACAGCCGCGGACCGAGGTTCAGCGTCCCGATGAGCTCCCCCTGCGAGACGAGCGGGACCACGAGCGCGACGCCGGCCTCCCGGAGCGCGCGGACCGCCGGGGAGTCGAGTTCCAGCCCACCGACATCCACCGGCCCGCTGGCACCGGCCAGGAGCGCGAGGAGCGGATCCGACTCCGGGATGTCGACGGCGATCGACGGGTCGTCCGCGATCGGCGCGGGCGCGGGCAGGTCGTGGGGCAGCGCGTCGGTCGCCGGGCGCGTGGTGTCGCGACCCAGCAGGCGGCGGAGCGGACGGGTGATATCGGTCATCGTGGAGCCATCGTCGCGACGCGGCGTCCGGAAATCGTTACGGGAGCCGCGGCCCGTGACGCTGACGGCCGGCGCAACCACACCGTGGTTCGATCCGGGTGGAACGTCTCCTGGACGACGCTCAGGACGTCAGACTCGAGGCTCGCGAGATCCACATCGTCGCGAAGCCGCGCGGTGAGCGCGTCGATGGTCCGAGTCGCGTCGAAGTGGAACCGGTCGAAGCGCCGGTCGACGACCGCCTGGACGCGAGCTCGAACGCGGCCGAACAGGGCTGAGACGAGCAGCGTCGCCCCGGCGATCTGGATGGTCTCGCTGTCCCCCTGGGTTCCCAGGGCGGTCCCGAGCGTCAGCGCGGCGGCGACGAACACCGCGCCAAGGATGGCGGTGACCGCGCCGTAGGCGATACCCCGGCTGACGATCCGGTCGATCGCGTACAGCCGGTAGCGCAGGATCGCGATGCCGATGGCGAACGCGACACCCATGAAGGCGACGTTGACCGCCAGCCCCATCAGGACGGTCTGCCAGTCGTACGGGCGGCCCTCGTTGATCAGATTGAGGAGTTGTGCCGCGGCGAGGGCGATCACGGCCACGGCCACCCACTTGACCTGTGCTCGGGTTGCCAGATCGCCCTGTCGCCATCGACCGATCAGCACGAAGACGACGACGAGTTGGAGGGTCGCGATCGCCTGACGGGAGAACGACGCGATCCTGGCCCCGGGGAAACCGTCGATTCCCAGGGGACTCGCGAACGAGGGGTATGCCCCGAGGAGGGGCCGTGCCTCGAAGGTGACCCCGACGACGCCGATGATGAGCAGCAGGGCCGCACCTGGGACCACCCATCGCCACCGCCTGGGCGATCGACCGTCGGGAAACAGGATCAGCGCCGTCAGGCTCAAGGTGATGATCGGGAACTCGATGATCGCGAGGAACATCACGGCAGCCGAACCCAGGGCTTCGGTGGTCGCAAACCGATCAGGCGCCTGGAGCCGATCGAGCACGTTCTCGTGGATCCGCGCCACATCGGGGAGCGACAGGTACAGATCGACCGGCCCGGCCCAGGCGTACAGCACGCCGATCCCGAAGAGCATCGGGCCGATCGGGTTGCCCGCCCGCCGCTCGGAGATGAGCCACCCGATGCCGAGGTACACCATGGCGATGCTCATGTTCAGGAGGACGGCGACCACGGAGTACGGTCCCAGTGGCCAGCCACGCACGGTGTCGACGACCACGAGCCCGACGTAGAGCAGGATCGACGCCACGGCCACGAGACGGATCGCCCGGCGCGTCACTTCGGCATGCCCCGCAGCCAGATCCCGGCGCTGGTCGGCCGCACCGCTGACGAGGCCGTGCCCACGATCTCGGCGTTGACGGTGCCCAGATCCAGGTCGCCACGCAAACGCGCGGCGAACGAGCGGACGGTCAGGTCGGCGTCGTAGCGGGTTCGATCGAACCGGCGGTCGACCGCAGCCTGGACTCGCCGCCGCAGCGGCTGGAACAGCGCGAACACCGCGAGTGTCGACGCCGCCACCGCGATCGTCTGCTCCTGCGTGAACGGGGCCAGCACGGCCTGCAGGGCGAGGACGATCCCCACGAACGTGGCGCCGAGGATCGCCGTGACGATGGCGTAGGCGATGCCCCGGCTCACGATCCGGTCGATCGCGTACAGCCGATAGCGCAGGACCGCCACACCGATGGCCAGGGGGATGAGCGCGATCGAGACGCTCGCCAGGGTGGTCGTCAGCGCATAGGGATCCCCCGCGCGGAACGTCACGACATTGACGATCTCCGCGACGAGCAGGAACGCGGTCGCGGCCAGGATCCACTTGATCTGCGCCCGCAGGACCGGATCGCCGCGCCGCCACCGAACCGCGAGTCCGACCGCGGCGAGCACGAGCAGGACCATCATGATCACATAGGCGGCGTAGACCAGGCCCTCGCCGGAGAACCCGCCGATCCCGAACGGGCTCGTGTACGCGGGATAGATGGGCAGGGGGTTACCGTCGAGCATGTAGCCCACCCCGGCGAGCGCGATCCCGATGCTGGCCGCCGGCACGGTCGCGCGCCAGCGCGGTCCGGGGAAGGCGCCGTCGGGGAACAGGATCAGGATCATCGCGAGGACGATGAACATCGGCGCATCGAGGGTGGTCACGAACAGCGCCGCGAACGCCCCCGCGACCGGCCGACCCGGCTGTGCCAGATAGAGGTCCGCGGGCAGGTACCAGGCGAACGCCGCGCCGAACACCAGCAGCAGGAGCCCCACGGTGTTCGCCGGCCGGCGTTCCGCGATCAGCCAGCCGACCGCCACGCAGACGCCGGCGATCGCCCCATACAGGGCGCGGATCGGCCCGATCGGCCAGCCGACGACGGCATCGATGACGAGGACCGTCGCGATCGCCGCCAGCGACGACACGGCGAGGATCCTGATGATCCAGCGCCGAGTCGTCATGCGACCGCTCGCCGGAGCCACAGCGTCTGGTGGGTCGGCCGGAGCGTCCGTTCGACGGTCGTCCGAAGATCGTCGGTCACCGCATCGATGTCGACCTCGGCGCGGAGGCGCTCGGCGAAGGCGGCGGCCGCCCGCTCGGAATCGAAACGCGCCCGGTCGAACCGTCGATCGACCACCGACTGGACGCGGTGCCGCAGCGGCTGGAAGAGCGCGGCGACCACCAGGGTCGAGATCGCGACCGGGATCGTCTCGCCGCCGGTCATCGAGCCGAGGGGGCCCTGGAGCAGGAGGATGACCCCGGCGTATGACGCCACCAGCATCGCGCTCACGACCACGTAGGCGATGGTCCGGCTGATGATCCGGTCGATCTCGAACAGGCGGTAGCGCAGGATCGCGATCCCCACCGCGACCGGGAAGAAGCCGAACGCGAGGCCCGTGGTGATGTCGGCCAGGTCGTCGAATCGACCCGGGCCGACTAGCGTCGCGTAGGCCCCCATCGTCAGTGCGATCAGCGTGGCGGCGAGGGCCGCCCACTTGAGCTGGGCTCGCTCGACCACGTCGCCCCGCCGCCAGCGCCCCACCAGCGTGAAGGCCCCCAGCCCGACGGACCCGACGAGGAGCAGGTAGGCCGGGGCCCAGATCTCGGTCCCGGGGAAGCCGGCCACACCGAACGGGTTCTCGATCGCCGGGTAGTACGGGATGGGCCCGGTGCGGGTCGCGGCCGCGACGGCGACCGTCGCGGCCAGGATGAGGTCCGCGAGGATCAGGACGCGCCAACGAGGCGAAGGTGGCTGCCCGGTCGGGAAGACCAGGAAGAGCATCGCGATCAACGCGAACATCGGGCCGTCGACGAGGTTCACGAGGCCGGCCACGATGTCGGCCTCGCGGCTCGGGCCGGCGCCGCGGACGAACGCGTCGCCCGCCAGGAACAGGCCGATCGCGACCCCGAAGGTCAGGAGGAGCGGGCCGATCGGGTGTGCCGGACGACGCTCCCGAAGCACGAGTCCGGCGACGAGGTACGTCCAGGTGATGAGGAGATAGAGGACCGCCTGGGCCACCAACGCGTCGGCCTGACCGAGGCGAGCGATCGTGGCCACGACGCCAAGCCCCGCCACGCCAAGCGCGACGCTCCTGGCGATCGGATCCGCCCTCATCTGACGCGTCATCGCTCGCGCAGCCAGAGCTTGACGCTCCTGGGTTCGACGCTGCCGTCGACGGTGGCCAGGACAGCGGCCCGCACCGCCGCCAGGTCCAGCTCATCGCGCAGGTGCCCGGCGAATCCGGCGACGAGTCGCTCGGCATCGTAGTGCGCGCGGTGGAACCGGCGGTCGACGATCGCCTGGACACGCGTGCGCAGCGGGTTGAAGAGCGCGGCGACCACGAGCGTCGACCCCGCGACCGCGAAGGCCCCACCGCCGGTCACGGGCGTCACGGCCTGCACCAGCGTGAGGTTGACGACCCAGAACAGCCCGAACAGCAGCACCGTGACGAGGCCATAGCTGACGGACCGGCTGATGATCCGGTCGATGTCGTACAGGTGGTAGCGCGTGATCGCGATCCCGATCGCGGCCGCCGGGAGCAGGGTCGACATGATCCAGACGCCCCACAGGAAGTCGTATCGGTCGCCGAACGCGAGCATCAGCCCGATGAAGACGCACGTCATCCCGGCCCCAGCCAGGACCCACCGGATCTGCGTCCGGCGGACGCTGTCCGAGCGGCGATAGCGTCGCAACAGGTCCACGAAGGCGACCGCGTACGTCGCGATGAGCATGCCGAAGGCGATGTTGGAGATCCACGGCCCCAGTCCCCCCGCGAACTGGTCGAGGACCGTGAGCGTGATGAAGGTGACGACCATCAGCTCGACCAATGCGCCAAGGCGGGAGGTTCGTCGCCCGTCTGGGAACCAGACGACGAGCACGACACTCCCTACGAGGATCGCCACGTTGTTGGCGATGCCGGTGGCCGCGCCGACGACCGCCGCGATGGGTCGCCACCGGAACCCGAACGGGTCCACCGCGCCCAGGATCAGCGTCGCACCCAGGGTGCTGACCAGCGTGGCCCCGATGAACAGCATCAGTCGGCCGATCCCGTGCCCGGGGCGCCGATGCAGGATCAGCGATCCGATCATCACGAAGATGGGTCCGCCGACCGTCGGGATGATGAACGTGTCGTCACCCGATCGAAGGAGGTACGCGACGGCGACGAGGTCGACGATGGCCGCCGCGGCGCTCGCGGCGACGAGCGCGACCGTCCGCCACGAGATCCGGATCGCCGGTCGTCGGGACAGGTCGGTCGTCATGGAGCGCATCCTCCGAGCCTGGCGTCACCGGAACGTTACGGCATGGTGGGCCGACTCTGTACCGTTACG
>CAYMTJ010000006.1:59485-68548 GCA_964393345.1 uncultured Anaerolineaceae bacterium
GCCCGCGGGACGTTCCTCGCCGGCTTCAGCCTGCGCGACAGCCCGGAATTCGACGACTGGCGTGCCGCCCGAAGTGCCTCGACCGAGCGAGCGGTCCTCACGGTCCTCGATCGCCTGGCGGCTGCCGCCGAGGCCGACGGTGATGTCGAGGCGGCGATCGACGCGGCCAGCCGGCGGCTGGACCTCGACCCGCTCGATGAGGCGGGACACGTCAGGCTGATGGAGCTGCTGGCCGCGTCGGGGGCGAGGGGCGCGGCGCTTCGGCAATACCGACTGTGCGTGGGGATCCTCGATCGCGAACTCGGGGTCAGCCCCCTCGCCTCGACGACGGCTCGCTACGAGGCCATCCGCGACGAGGTCCCTGCGGCGGCCGCGACGGCCGGTGGTGCGGTCGCCGACGCTCGGTCACGGCCTCCCGCGACCACGGTGGTCGCCGCGAGCCCCGCGACCCCCGCGACCCCCGCGACGGCCGTGGCCGCGGGCGACGTCCGGTCGCAGGTCCTGCCGATGGTGGGACGCGATGCCGCCATCCGCTCCCTGCGCGAGGCCTATGCCGCGTCCTCCGGGGGCGGCCGGACGGTGGTCATCACCGGTGAGGCGGGGATCGGCAAGACGCGTCTCGGGGCCGCGTTCGCGGCCTTGGTGCGGTCGGCCGGTGGGACCGTCCTGTCCGCGGCCGGGCACCCGGCGGAAGGGGCGATCGCGTATGCGCCCATCGCCGAACTACTGCGCGACGCGGTCGCCCAGCCCGAGCCGTCGTCGCGCCTGGGCCAGCTCGATCCGAGGGTCCGAACCGGGTTGGGGCTCCTGGCGCCGGCGGTCGACCCACGCCCGCCGGGCTCGGCCGCGCCGTCCGCGAGCGACGGACCCGGGGCGCACGGGCGTCTCGTCCGTGACATCGCCGATGGGCTCGTCCAGCTTGCCGCCGGCGCCCGTCCCGGCGTCCTGTGGATCGACGACGTGCAATGGCTCGACGGCGCCAGCCTGGAGGCGCTCGCCTACCTCCAGCGCCGTCTCGACGCCGGGCGGACGCTCCTGCTGCTGGCGTGGCGCGCCGAGGACCTCGACGGCGACGCACGGGCGTTCGCGGACCGCCTGTCCACCGGCCCCTCGGTGGCGACCATCCACCTCGATCGGCTGACCGCGAACGATGTCGCGAACCTGGTCGCGTCATCCGCGTCGACGGTCGACGAGGATGCCGTGGATCGACTGTTCGAGGCGTCGGAGGGGTTGCCGCTGTACCTCGCCGAGGTGCTCGCCGACCCGGGTCGACCACGCGACGCGATGCCGACCGGGGTGGAAGCCGTCCTCCGCCGGAGGCTGGACGCCGTTCGCGAGACGACCGGCCAGGTGCTGGCCGCGGCCGCGGTCATCGGGCGATCGTTCGACCTCGGCACGGTCCGTCACGCGAGCGGTCGGAGCGAGGACGAGGCCGTCGATGCCCTCGACGAGGCGGTCCGACGCGGGCTGATCCGGGAAGGTCCCGGTGGCTTCGACTTCGCCCATGGCGCGCTGCGCGACATCGCGCTCGGCTCGACCAGCCTCGCCCGCCGGCGACTCCTCCATCGCCGCGTGGCCGATGCGCTCCGCCTGGACCTCGCCGGACATGGCCGAGCGGACCTGGGCCGGCTGGTCCGGATCGCGGCGCACGAGCGCCTGGCCGGTCGCGACGAAGCGGCCGCGGACGCGTATGCCCTCGCGAGCGATCGCGCGGCGGAGATCTTCGCCAATCGGGAGGCGATCGACTACGGCGAGACCGCCATGGCCCTCGGGCACCCGGAGGCCGCACGCCTGCACGCCTCGCTCGGGCGGCTCCGCACGCGGCTGGGCGACTACGCCGGCGCGATCGCGTCGCTCGAATCGGCGGCCGCGCTGGCCGATCCGTCCGAGCTGTCATCGCTCGAGTGGGCGCTCGCCCGGGCGCACATCCGTCGAGGCGATCTGGCGGCCGCGGACCACCATCTGACCGCCGCGTCGGTCGGCATCCCGACACCCGAGGATCGGCTGCTGGCGAGGATCGCCGTGGATCGGGCGGTCGTTCGGCGGCGATCACGCGATCCCGAGGGCGCCGTCCGGGCGGCGGCGCAGGCGCAGGAGCTCGCGACGCGGGCCGGTGACCGGCTCGCCATCGGCGCCGCGCATCGGATGCGCGGCCTCGCCGCGCTCGATGCCGGCGACGCATCGCAGGCCGAGCGTGAGCTGACCGAGGCGGCGACGGTCGCCGCCGAGGATCCCGACCCGACGTCGTCCATCGCCGCCCTCGCCGGTCTCGCGATGGCCCGGGCGGCGCTGGGTGACGTCGACGCGGCCGTCGTCCACGGCGAGGCCGCGCTCGCGGTCTGCCGGAGGATCGGCGACCGGCACCTCGAGGCCGCGGTCGAGGACCATCTCGCGGATCTCCTCCACAGCGCCGGGCGGGAGGACGAGGCCATGGCGCACCTCCGGCGCGCGGTCGCGGCGTTCGCCGAAGTGGGCGGCGATCCCGCGGATCCCGATCCCGGGATCTGGATGCTGTCGGCGTCCTGAGCGGCCCGGCCATCGCGCCGCCGCCCGACGGACCGACGGCTCAGCCGACGGTGAACGGCGACGCGAGGGTGAACCGCACGTCCGGCCACGCACCCTCCAGGCACGTGGCTCCGTAGGTCGTGCCGGCCTCGAACGCGGCGGTGAAGGTCAGGACCCCGCTGCTCGACCCGTCACCGCCGACGCTCCCGGCGATCCGGACCCACGCCGGCTGCTCGGACGTCTCGACGTCGAGGTCCGCCAGGAACCGCTCCACGTCCGCCCACGTGTGGGGTGCCTCGAGCGCGAGGATCGTGGTTCCCGCGGGCTCGGTCACGCCCGTCGAGAATCGGATCTGGTACAGCCCGGGACCGGGGGCCTCGCCGGTCATCGTGCAGCGGCTGCCATCCCAGGTGACCGTCAGCTCCCCGGCGATCGCGAAGGGCGTCGGGCGCGCCGCGCCCCGGCGAAGGGCGACCAGGAGCGCATCCTCCACGGCGACCCGATCCGCCCCGTCCGCGAACCGAACGGGACGCCCGCCGGCATCGCGACGGATCCGGCCGTCCTCGCCGACGGCGACCGTCGCGTCCTGCCAGGTCACGAGGTCCGGTCTCGTCACCGCGAGGGCGGCCAGCTCATCCCAGAGTTGCTGGCCCTCGTCGGCGCGCAGCCGGGCCGGATGGCGGATGAGCAGCTCGTACAGCAGGTCGGCGCCGGCGCCGACATGATCGCTCGCGAGGCGGTCCGCCAGGTCGGTCGGGATCGGCACGTCGCCCGTCGCGTCGAGCGGGATCAGGACGATCGGGAGATCCGTGGCCAGGACGGCGGTCACCGAGGACGGATCGGCGAACGCGTTCCATTCCAGTGGATCGGCCCCGGTGTGGCCGTCGACGTACACGTTGCCCGGAGCGTCGATGGTCGCGAGCATCGCGTGGACGCCGGATACGCGCTCGACCATCGACGGGTCGGCGGCCAGCGCGTCCTCGACGTTCGTGAGCGGCCCCAGCGTCACGAGGAGGGGTGGCGCCGGGCTGTCGGCGATCGCCGCCAGCATCACCTCGACGGCGCCGGGTGGGGTCGCCGGCTCGACTCGAGGCGTCAACGGCAGGCCATACCCGGCGTCGGCGACGCTCCGCCAGTCATCGGGGAATGGCCGGGCGTCCGGCCCGCCGTGCTGCCGACCGCAGCCCGATGGCATGTCGGCCGCGCCCATCTGCTCGAGCAGGTAGCGCAGGACGGTCCGGCCACCGGCGCAATGGACCAGCCCGGTGCCGGCGATCGTGATGGCCCGGACATCGAGCGCGGGGTCGCGAAGGAGGACGAGCAGCGCGGCGATGTCGCTGTGATCCAGGTCCGTGTCGACGATGACCGGGCGCCGCTCCGGCGCCGCGGTCGGGGACCCGAGGCCCGACGACGATGGCCGGATGGACGCCGTGGCGGGGGTGCACGCGAGGACCAGCAGCGCGACGGCCAGGAACGACGCGGCTCGTCGGCGGTCAGCGGTTCGATGCGGCATGGGCGCAGCGTGGCGCCCATGCCGTCACGGGATGGTTACGGCGCTTCGACCACGTTCGACGGATCGTTGACGTTCGTCACCTGGATGGAGATGTTCTGCTCGTTCGGGAACCCGGTCATCTCCCAGGCGACGATGTAGCCGGCCTCGGCGATCCAGATGTCGATCGCGGACCCGGGCGGGAAGGCGCCCCCGAAACCCAGGGCGGTGGTCCCATCCATCCGGACGTGCCGGGCCTGGACGCCGTTCTTGTCCTCGGTGCCCTGATCGGCGGACATGGTGCCGAGGTCCGCGCTGGCGTAGCCGGCCAGCATCAGGGTCGGGTCGAAGGCCATCAGCAGCGTGGGGGCGAGCCCCGCCGGGATCGCCTCGAAGTCCCCGTCCTCCCCTTCGGCCTGCCAGCCGTCTTCGCCGACCAGGATGAACCGCTGGTCCACCGAGCCGTCATCGTCGTAGGTGGTGATCGACTTCGACAGGGGCGGGGTCGTGACCACGACACTGGAGTACGTCAGCGTGTCGCCGGTCCGATACTCGGTCCGGTACGAATCGACGCCCGGCAGACCCGCCGTCAGCGCGCCGAGGTCGAAGGACGGCAGCGGTACGTTCGGATCGACGGACTCGCCGGGATCGACGGACTCGCCGGGATCGACGGACTCGCCGGGATCGACGGACGGCGCGACGGACGTCACGCCGCCGGGCGGCGTCGCGGTCGAGGTACCTCCACCACAGGCGGCGATGACCAGGGCGAAGGGCAGCAACAGGCCAGCGATCGCGCGGCCTGGGATGGGCAGGTTCATGGGTGGCAACCCCGTCGTTCGACCCGGGACGATCGCCCGGCGTTCGTCGATGATGGCTGTCGGGGGAAACGGACGCAAGGCAGCGCCCTTCACCGATCGGTCAGCGATCGGCCACGATGGCGTCGATGGCCGCGACGACGCGGTCCACCTCGGCCTCGGTGTTGTAGTGGACGAGGCCGATGCGCAGCACGCCGCCGGCATCGGCGCGGCCCAGCCGCTCGATCAGACCGGTGGCGTAGAAGTCGCCGTCCCAGACATAGATCCCGGCCCGCCCGAGGCGCTCCGCCGCGTCGCGGGGATGGACGCCGGCGATCTCGATCGAGACCGTCGGGACGCGTTCCGCGAACCGGGCCCGGTCTGTGATCCCGAACAGGCGGATCCCGTCGATGGCCTCGAGTCCGTCGATGAGCCGCGTCACGAGGGCGCGCTCGTACCCCTGGATCGCGACCATCCCGGCGACGAGCTCGCGCCGCCGTTCGCTCGCGTCCGCCGCGCCGGGTGCGGCGCCCACATCGCCGTAGGCTCGGCCGACGTCGCGCAGGTAGTCGGTCGCCGCGAGGGCGCCCGCGATCGATTCGAAGGCGGGCGTGCCGGTCTCGAACCGGTCGTGTGCCGGGCGAACCTTGAACGCGGGGAGGCGATCGAGGACCTCGGCCTTGCCGTACAGCGCGCCGAGGTGCGGACCGAACCACTTGTAGGCGCTGCACACGAGGAAGTCCGTGTCGAGCGCACGCACGTCGATGGGGCCGTGTGGCGCGAAGGCGACCGCGTCGACGTAGCTGAGCGCGCCGACCTCGTGCGCGCGGGCCACGATCTCCGCGACCGGGTTGATCGTCCCGACGGCGTTGCTCGCGTAGCCGACGGCGACGAGCCTCGTCCGCTCGGAGAGCTTGGACTCGAGATCCTCGAGGTCCAGCGTCAGGTCGTCCAGGTTGACGTCGACCTTGCGGACGGTCACGCCGCGGTCGGCGGCCATCGCCTCCCACGTGCTGACGTTGGCTTCGTGATCGAGCGTCGTGACCACGATCTCGTCGCCGGGTCGCAGCGTCGCGCCGATACTCCGGCCGATGTGGAGCGTCAGCGTCGACATGTTGTAGCCGAACTTGATCTCGTCGGGATCGCCCGCCCCGAGGAAGTCGGCGACGGCGGCATGCGCCTCGGCGGTCATCGCGTCCGAGCGCTCCGACGTCACGAAGGCGCCACCCGCGTTCGCATTCATCGTCGCGTAGTAGTCCGCGACGGCGTCGATCACCCGCTGCGGCACCTGGGTGCCGCCGGGACCATCGAGGAAGGCGTCCGGCCGGCCATCTCGCCCGCGTGCGAGGGCAGGGAACTCCGTGCGCAGGGCGTCGACATCGAAGCGCGGCAGGGTGGGCATGGCGTCGAGCGTACCCGACGAGCCGGGTCTACGCGGGGTTGGTGCCGTACGTCGCGATGACCTCGCTGAGCCGCCGCCGCTCCGAGGGTCGACCGATGAACGGGATGTCCGTGTGAGCGAAGTCGTCGCCCTTGAAGAGCAGCGGCTCACCCAGCTCCGTGGCCAGGGCATAGGCGAAGCAGTCCCCGAAGTTCAGCTGCGCCCGATGGCCGCGTCCACGACCGAAGTCCCGGTGGGCTGATCTGGCGATGCGAGCCTGCCCCTCGCTGACAGCTTCGATGCTGATCGACATGCTCGACAGGAGCTCGTCGACGCCGCGGCTCGCGATCGGGTCCCCCTGCGCATCGATGACGATGCCGAGTTCGATGTAGCTCGCGGCTGAGATCCGTCGCGGGTGCGTCGAGCGGATGGCCTCGACGTAGGTCGCAGCATCGGGCTCGCCGCGCAGGATCGCCACCAGGACGGACGTGTCGACGATCACTTCGGCAGTCCGTTCTCGTCATAGAGCAGCTCGTCGAAGTCCTGGTCAAGGTAGCCGGGCGGTAGCCGCTGGCGGATCTGACGAGCGAGTTCCAGGACGTCGCTGACTCGAAAGTCTGCGTCCACGCGGGCAAGGCGCTCCCTGAGCGCCTCGGTCACAGCGGTGGTCAGGGACTCGCCGGTCACCTCCGCCAGGCGCTTGGCGAGCCGAACGGTCTCGTCGTTCTTGATGTTGAGCGCCATGGTGGAATACTACGCTGATGTGGTGGAATGCGTCAACCTCGCGAAACCATATCCGAGCGCCGCCCCGAGCGTGTTGAGGAGCAGGTCGTCGACATCGAACTGGCGATACGGGAACCCGATGACGATCGACAGACCGATCTGTGCCGACTCGATCGCGAGCGACACGGCCAGACCGGTCGCGAGGGCGCGCCGCCACGAGCTTGCGCCCGGTCGCAGGAGCGGGAGGAGGACGCCGATCGGCGTGAAGGCGACGACGTTGCCGATCAGGTAGGTCATCTCCGGGCTTGGCCAGCCACGCTGGATGGCGAGCGTGATCGTCTGGAGCGGGATGGGCAGGATCCACGGCTGCACGACCGCGGCGACGGGGTCCCAGGGCGGCAGCGGGAAGGGGAAGAACGCCAGGCCGGCGATGATCCCGGCGTAGACGATGACCGCCGCGCGCACGGCGAGCCATCGCCAGCCGAGTCGGTCGTCGTGGGCACGCCACGCGAACCAGGCCAGCGCAGGGACGACTCCGATGACGACGACCCCGCCACCGATCAGCGACAGGGCTAATGCTCCGTCGTGCCGGTGAACGTCCAGCCATCGATCCGGACCGCGGGGACGACGACGCCCCCGAGGAAGCCCTTCAGGGTCCGACGATCCGAGGCGACCGCGCTGACCCCGGCCAGCGCGTCGAGGTAGTTCTGGGTGAACCGCAGGTTCCGGACGGGCGCCACGATCCGGCCGCCTTCCACGAGGAACGTCCCATCCCGCGTCATGCCGGTCACGATCGCGAGCTTCGGGTGGACCGGGTTCGTGTAGTGGAACCGCGTGACCAGCAGTCCGCGATCCAGGCCGGCGATGAGTTCCTCGCGCGTGCGATCACCGGGCGCCATGACCATGTTGAGCGGAAACGGCCCATAGGGGTTCGGGGCCGGCAGCCCGTGCCCGGTGGACGCCACGCCGTCGTGGGCCGCCGTCTGGCTGTCGTAGACCACGCCCTGGCACAGGCCGTTCGTGATGAGCGGGACGCGCTGCTTCGCGACGCCCTCGTAGTCGAACCAGAGCGGGAGGCCGGCCGGGTCGCTGCCGTCGTCGGTCACCGTCACCAGGTCCGACCCGATCCGCTTGCCGGGCTCCACGAAACTCCGTCCCTCCTGGACGGCGAGTGCCGAGAACCCGAGATAGCCCAGCATGTCCATGACGTCGACGACGGCGTACTCCTCGAGGACGACCGGATAGTCGCCGGCGTCGAGCGCGGCCGCATCGGCGGTCGCCTGGGCCTTCGCGGCGGCCTCTCGCCCGATGGCCGCCGCATCGATCGCGGTCGCGTCGACCGCGGCGGATTCCGCGTACCCGGTCCCGCCGGCGGGTCCCATGCTGACCGTGAGGAGCTGGGCGACGGTCCGGGTGCCGCTCTGGCGCGCGCCTTGGGAATTCGCGACCGCGACCGTCTCCGTCCCGGTGGAGAACGAGCCGTAGGCCGTCACGCCGGCTGCGTCGGCGGCGGCGATCACCTCGCGGACGCCTTCGGCGCGGCGCTCGGGCGTGATCGATGCCGTCGCCTCACTGAACGCCGAGGCGATGGGCGTCGCGGTCGTCGGTCCGGGGAGGCCGCTCCAGTCCTCCATCTCCTCGACGACACCGGCGATCGCCGCCGCGTGATCGGCGAGCCGGCGCAGGCCGTCGTCGTCGACCCGGCCCGACGACGCCACGCCGACCCGCCGTCCCACCACGAACCGCAGGTTCACCGTGGCGTTCGTCTCCGCGACGTTCTGGTGGATCTGGCTGTTCGCGAACCGGGTCAGGGCCGCCTCGTCGGTCATGACGAGCGCCTCGGCTTCGGTGGCGCCGGCGCGCAGGGCGTGGGCGAGGGCCGCCTCGGCGATCGCAAGGGCGTCGGCGGCGCGGTCGTGGTTCATCGCCGGGACGCCCCCGGCGAGGGCGTGATCATCGGCCATCGCGGCATCCCGATCACCACTTGCCGACGCCGACCTGGACATCGCGGAACCGGGCGCCGGGGACCGCGTGGCCGACGTGACCGGTCTGGCTCGGCTCACCCTTGCCACAGTTCGGCGTGCCCAGCATCACGTAGCTCCGCTCATCGCCGACGGCGTCACAGGACCGCCAGAACTCGTACGTGATCCCGGTGTACGTGGGGTTCTTGA